>CAZSHG010000025.1:0-24853 GCA_964606695.1 uncultured bacterium | reverse complement strand
GCCTCCAGTATGCAAAACCCAAAGGCTACTAAAGGCAGTAGCAATAAAACTAACCAAACATTTCTCATTTTCATTCCTCCCTTTTCCGGATTCAGGAAATTGGTTATTATGATTCCCTGTGCCGGAAGTTTAATTTTATTTCAAATACACAATTCGTTTTTTAACTGTTTCCTTCCCAATCGCTATCCGGACGAGGTAAACGCCGGAGGTGACGGATGGGTCGGGACGCCAGACGATCACGCCCCCTGAGCCTTGCTTACAGCCCGTCTGGGTCGAAGGGGGATTATCATGTGCACCGCCGCGCACTTCGACAGGCTCAGTGAGCGGCTGAACCATTCGTCCGTTCACATCATATATCTCTATTTCGGCGGCGGCAGGGCCGTAGCCAACTTGTTCAACGCTTCGCGATTCACTTCCGTAGTCAACGCTTATTGTTACTGCGGAATTGAAGGGGTTGGGGTGGGCGGAGATGTTTATATCTTTTGGTTGTAGGGGCGTTTCGGGGATGGCATCGTAATCGATGCCGATGCCGTAGTAGGTGATTAACTCGACATCTTCGCCCGGCGCAAGAGTTATTTCACGCCATCTCAGAAGAGCCGCGGAAAGGCTGTATGTTCCCGTTGCAAATGTGGCGTCTATCGAGAAATTCGAGTATATTAAATCTTCTTCTCGACCATAGGCAAAGAAATCCGGGCAGGCTGTATCGAATGTATCGAGAACCATAACTCCAGTAATTGAAGGCGATAGAGGGTCGTCGGGTATTAGGATATATGTCGGCATGGTAGTCAGGTTGAAAGTTATATTACTCGTTGAATATGGAGAGGCGGGGCATGCTACAGGCGCATCGTCAACGCCGTTTACCATTATATCCCACTTATGTTCCAGCGCGACTGTGTGGGAATCTGAAGCATCGTTGCTGATGCGATATCTGACCTGAACCAAACCAAGCGAATCGCCTTCCAGAACGGGCTTTAAGAACTGATCGACTGATATATCTTCGGTTGAATCCGGAATCAAGTCGATTATCCATTTATTATGAATTACATTGGCTGGGGATATGAGCCGCGGAAAAGCGTCGTTATGGAAGTTTCCCATCGTATAATCAAGCGGAGGGGTAAAGGCGGCTTCGTTACCGGGAAAAGCAAGGCCGTAAGTATCATCATCCACGCGGAGGATGAAATTGGAATTTCCAGCTCCTGTAGCAATTGAAAAAAAATCCCATGTTAAATCGACTCCGGCCGGGTATGTTCCCACGCCGAAAAATCCGATGGAAGTATCCACACGCGCCTCGACGCCGTATCCGTAAACTTCTATATAGGCCTGACCATGAACGGAAACAATAAGAATTAACGAAAGAACCGCGATAAGTCTCATAATCTACCCCTTCTGGATGCGCCGGCGGTTGCGCTCTGGCATTTCCATTTATAAGATTGTAGTAAAATTATAACTATATTTGCGCGAATTTCAACTGTAAATGTTGAGATTCTTTCGAAATCATTCCTCTGAGTTATTCCGATTAAAATTCCGCTGGATGGAAGTTATATAGTTGAACTTGCCGGGGAGATTCCGCCCATCGTTTATGAATCCGAAGATTCTATTTGTGGTAATTTTCGCCTCGCATGATGGTCATTGCGCGGTAGATTTGTTCGATTAGAACCACCTGGGCGAGGTCATGCTGGAATGTCATCTGGGAAAGGGATAAAACGAGGTCGGCTTTGTCTTTGATTTTATCGGAAAGCCCAAAAGCGCCTCCGATAACGAATGCCACGCAGGCGGCATAGGAACGCGCCACTGAGAGCCAGTTTGTGAATTCCACGGAACGGAGATGTTTTCCCTCTTCGCTGAGCGCGACTATACAATCTTCGTTCTCCAGAGCGCTCAGGAGTCTTTCGCCTTCCTGTTCGATTGTTTTTTCGGGCGGGAGTTTTTTCGCCTGTTTGATTGGAATCGTTTCGAATTCGCAATAATGCGAGAGTCTTTCGGCGTAATTGTGAACCGCCTCATCGAAAATACTGTCCAGCTTGCCTATGTAGTATAGTTTGATCTTCATTCCGATATTATATCCAACGACCTGCTCGCTCCGATACGAGTCGCGCCTGCTTTTATCATGGACATTGCTTTTGCAAAATCGCCTATCCCGCCGGAAGCTTTGACGCCATACTCGGTGCCGACGGCCATGGCCATAAGGCTGATAGCCTTTTCCGTAGCACCGCCGGAAGAAAAGCCCGTGCTGGTTTTAACATAAGTAGCGCCAGCGGAGGCACAGGTTGCACTCGCCGCAACAATTTCTTCCTCGGTGAGAAGGCAGGTTTCCAGGATGACTTTGACCGCAATCGGCGAAGTCGATTCGACCACGCTGGCGATATCAGACAGGACGAACTCCCAGTTCCCCGACTTAATCGCGCCGACGTTTATTACCATATCGAGTTCCTCGGCGCCGTCCTCTACCGCACGAATTGCCTCGTATGCCTTTATTTGCGGGACATTCACTCCAAGCGGAAATCCGATAACGGTGCACACAATGGGAAGGGAATCTGCGAGTAATTCAACAGCAAGCGGCACCCAGCATGGATTCACGCATACGCTGGCGAATCTGTATTCGTCGGCTTCGCGGCACAACCGTTCGATATCTTCTTCCCTTAAATCGGATTTTAGCGCGGTATGGTCGATTAATGGGGCTATGCATTTTGGTTTTTCTAAATTATCGCGTAGCGTTAGCCGCGTTTGCTCCATCAATCGCCAATCCGATGTAACAACGGGGCTTTGCGGAGCTCCGAATTTTGAGTTAACCTCTTCGACGATCTCATGGATTCTGGCATCTTTCATTTTATCACCTCAGTCGCAGTTTGCCGATATATCCCAGATACCCCGGTTAGCCGCCATAGCTTCGTCCTCGGCTGACTCGAATTGAGTCTCGTAGTCAGATCGAACGGGATACGAATCCCAGTCCTCGCTCCAGCCGTTTCGGACTATCTCGATATTCAAACAGAAACTGTCCGGTAAGATGTGCGCGAAAGCGAGCGTCCTGCCGTAAGGATCGATTGAATCGCCAACCGACGTATTGTAAACGAGGTAGCAATCCTGATAAAGTGCGGTGTTTTGAGTGAACGCTTTGGCTTCGACAGCGCACGGTTCGGGCGTTCCGCCATAATTCATTTCGGGGGTATCGACCCCTACGAGCCTAACGGTCTGGCCGTCGTCGAGTTTGATAGTGTCGCCGTCGATGATATCGATTATTTCGTAAGTTTCGCTTTCGTCGCCGTTATTGTGCGGCGGATCGGAATTCGCGGAACGATCACATGACATCGCTAACAACGAGAGAATTATTAAAACCGATATACTTCTTTTCATAATACTCCATTCGACCTTGGTAATATAATTTGAAAACGCGATATTGCAATCTAAATTCATAAATCTCGATAAGACGAGATTTTCGTTTGCCATTTCGTCTGAATCGCAATATATTTAGTAGTAACATTTAAGGAGGTAATTATGAGTAAAATAACGTTTGTTTCGATATTGATATTGACGTGTATTGCACTTGTTTTCGCCGTTCCCCGGACCATGAATTATCAGGGAAAACTGACGGATCCTTCGGGGGTGGGCATCAACGCCGATCTTGACATGACATTCCGCATATACGATGTCGCAACCGGCGGCACCGCATTATGGACGGAAACGCACGACGGCGTGAACCAGGTCGAAATCATCAAGGGCTTGTTCGACGTCGAACTCGGTTCGATTACGCCGATCAATCTCGATTTTTCCACGGATTATTGGCTCGACGTGGTTGTGGCCGGTGAAGTTCTAATGCCGAGGATCAAACTGAACTCGACACCGTATTCATTCCGTGCGGCAATCGCGGATAGCGTTGCGGGAGGAGGATCGGGTTCGAGCAACTGGACTCTTTCCGGCTCTTATCTATATCCGAATAGCACAACCTATGACGTTGGTATCGGAACGACTTCACCGACCCAGAAACTGGATGTTGCAAGTAACCTTCGCCTTAGGGGTTATCTATATGATTACAATAACACATCGGGTACGTCGGGGCAGGTCTTGACGAGGGGCACTTCTGGTGTCGAATGGCAGGATGCTTCCGGCGGCGTTTCCGGAAGCGGAACATCGAATTATGTCGCCAGATGGACGGGAACATCTACACTCGGCACCGGCGTCCTCTACGATAACGGCACCGACGTCGGTATCGGAACGACGTCGCCGCTTAATGACCTTCATGTCCAGACAACCGGCAGTGCAAGTTCAGCCCGGATAGGATATTCTTCTGCATATTACGATAACCGGCTTTATTTCGGGGATGGGTCTTACGTTTATATCGGCGAGTTGAACCTCGACGACAGGCTTTACCTCCGAGGAGGATCGATGTCAATCGATATAGCGGGGAACACCGGGAGTTCCGGTCAAGTTCTTAAAAGCGACGGGACAACGCTATATTGGGCAGACGACGACGCTGGCGGTTCATCCTACTGGACATTATCCGGTTCATACCTTTACCCTAGTAGCACGACCTATGACGTGGGCATAGGAACGACTTCGCCGTCCCATAAGCTCCACATCTACGGCGAGGATAACGCTCTCAGGATAGAGGGTTCGGGGGGTATCGGTCAATATGGAATCCTGAACTTCGGCGATGGCGATTACGTCCACATCAGCGAACCTTCCGACGATAGGATGGAAATCAAAGCTAATGATATTCGCATACTCATCGGCGGCGACGATGGCGACGCGGACGACGTCTTGATGTCCGATGGAACTTACTCCTATTGGGGAACGGTCTCCGGCGGCGGTGCTCCCGGCGGCACCGACGGCGCTGTGCAATACAACAATAGCGGTTCCTTCGGAGGAAACGCATCCGAATTATACTGGGACGATCTTAATAATCGTCTCGGCCTCGGAACTACGGTTACGACCTCGGGAAAGCTCAGCATAATCCATTCCAGTTATACCTCCGGAATATGGATTAGCAACCCCGGTCACGGAATAGAAATTAGCGGCATGGGCGTAGGCTACGATGCCGTCCGTGCCCTCGGTCAGCGCTACGGTGTATATGCAACCGGCAACACTAACGGCGTTTGGGGACAAATGGACGCTAACAACTACGCTTTCCTGGGCGGCACGGTCGCCGGAAACAACGCCGGCATGGGTGCCAACGGCGAATGGGTTTCCGGTTTCTTCGGAGATTTCAACGATTCCGATTGCGGCGAACGCGGGATTTATTCGATAGGCTCGATTTACGGCGTTTTCGCGAGAGATACCTGCGGCGGCGTTACGACATCGGACAATTACGCCTACCTGGGCTATCGCGAAGCAACAGCGCCGAACACGGAATACGGCATACTGGCGCAGGGTAATGACTACGCCGGTTACTTCATCGGCACAACCTATTTCGACGTTGGTATTCACGATTGGCAAACGGATTATTCCGGTGGAACCGGAGAACCGACCCTGCGCCCGGATGCGCCGGACTGGGGCTATATCGGCACGAGTAGCTACAATTGGTGGCGGATGTATTCGAACCAGTATTACGCCGAGATAGCTTCATTCGGAACTTTCGACACCTACGACGATCTCGAATTATTGCATTCCATCGAAGCCGACACAGTCTGGGATCCAGTTTTGGGGCATCATACGATGCAGATAACCGCGATGCCGAAATGCGTTACGAATTACATGGACAATAGCAACAGGGTATTCGTGAGTTTGCCACGAATGGACGGACTTCTTCTTGGGGCAATCAAACAGCTGGACAACGAGGCCAAAACCCGCGACCGCAGAATTGTCGAACGCACCGAAATCCTCGCGAAAGCTGTAGGCGCGAATTTCAAAACCGATTATTCCCAAATCAAGATATTCGATTTCGGGTCAAGCGCAGTCCTCTCCGGCTCAAGATGGGTGCCCTTCTCCAACGACTTCGCACAGCAACTCAACGGCGAAATCCCCGCTATCACGCTAACCGCCCATTCTCCAGATGCCGGCCTCTGGATTGCTGAGAAATCCCCCTACGGCTTCCTCGTCCGCTCGAAAAACGAAAACGATGCGATAGATTTCGACTGGAGCGCCTTCGCTCGTGTCGAAGTAAAAACCTCCGGCGATCTCGACGACGTCTTCCGCACAGTAAAACCGGACATCCGCGGAAGCTATCCGGTGCACTTCCCGGACGCTAAGTAACTCATTATTGGAGCGAACTACCCCACAAATTGGCCCCGAGGGGAAATTCGTTTTCGGATGGTCGATTATTAAAGACGATTTCACGATTCGATTCCCGAAAATGGCTGTGGGCGAATATGCAATCGCGTCCTAAGGTATGAACTGAAGGCATAGTCGGGCGTTTTGCTGTCGGGAAAATGGGGGAAAGTGCCCAAAAAAAGTGGAAATTGGTGTGTAGAAGGCGTTGGTGAGCGTCTAAAAAACGATTCCCGTCGTGTAGCAGTTGACAACCCTACTGTAGCATGTCTAACTTTGCGTGTAGGAGATGATTTTTTTCGTGTAGCAGTTGACGACTCCGCTGTAGCATGTCTAACTTTGCGTGTAGGAGGACTTTTCCCGCGTGTAGCTGGACATGTCCATCGTGTAGCCAGTCTTTCCGGGCGTGTAGCGGGTGTTACCGAGAATGTAGCCGGTGGCGTAGAAGTTCTATAAAACGATGTAGGATTTGTAGCCGGCGACGCCGTCGCCCGAATAAACAGCGGCTATCGCCTAAGGCACGATCTCAATTCCCACCGGGCAGTGGTCGCTTCCCATCACTTCGGGAAGGATGAACGCCGACTCAATCCGCTCCATAAAAGGCGCGTCAACCATGAAATAATCTATTCGCCATCCGGCATCGCGCTCCCTTGCGCGGGTGCGGTAATCCCACCATGAGTAGGCCACCTCGTCCGAATGCAGTTCGCGGAAAGTATCCACCAGCCCAGCCTCGATGTATTTGTCTATCCACTCCCGTTCGATGTCCATAAACCCCGATTTTTTCCGGTTGGAATCGGGATTTGCCAGATCGATTTCGTTATGAGCCGTGTTGAAATCCCCCGTGATAACGACATGTTTCCCCGAGTCGCGAAGATTATTCACGAAATCCAGCAGAGCCGAATAGAAATCGAGCTTATACTGAACCCGTTCCGGCCCCCTTCCGCCATTTGGGAAATAGCAGTTAATCAGGACGAAATCGCCAAAATCCGCCACGATAGTCCGTCCCTCCGAATCGAATTTCGAGACGCCGAAACCATCGCGGAAATCAGCATCCCCATCGCGCACGAAAGTCGCCACGCCGGAATAACCCTTTTTGACCGCGTGGGACCAGAATGTCCTGTATCCCAAAGGCGACAGGAGTTCGTCGGGAATCTGGTCGGCCTGAAGCTTGGTTTCCTGAAGGCAGAGCACATCGGGCTTTTCCTTCTCGAGCCATTCCAAAAATCCTTTTTTGACCACAGCGCGCACGCCGTTCACGTTCCATGACAATATTCTCATTTCAAATTCCTTCTACCGGCGGATCGAAAAGATTTATCACTCCCGGCACGAATTGCCCGATGAAATTTTCCAGGTCGCCGTTATTCCAGATTTTATTGAGGTCGAAAAACATCCAGAAGACACGAGAGCTTTTCTTTCCGCCCGGCTCCCGAGAATGTGCTACTTCAGGCGCAAAGCCGCCGATTTCACGACCTCGGAACCGCCGAACAAGCCCCTCGACTTCCCGGCTTGCGTCGTTCTCCTTCGTCACGTAGAAACTGATATTCGCATAAATAGCGGGCACGGGCATTCGCACGCCGCGGATTGTTCGAGGGCGGGGCCAGGCTTCGAACATCAACCATCGCAATTGCGGGTGTTGCTCGCGGACTCTATCCGGCGGCTCGAAATAGCAGGCTCGAATCCAGGACGCCCCGGCTATCCACCCGCGCTCGATTGCTTTTTGTCCCGCGTCTCGAACGAGAGTGTGAAACCAGCGGCACGCCTTGATCGCGTCTTTGCCGAGCTCTTCTAATGTTCCAGCTTCACGAAGTAGTGGCTCGAGCGAATCGGCAATCTCGAACGGAAGCAAGTTCATGTAATCGAAAAGCTCGTATAGCTCTCGAATGCCTGGCGTTTGTTCGACACGCTCCTCGATTATTCCGCCCAAATCGCTCCATAGCGGATGTCTATCTTTGATTTTGACGAAACGGCCGGCTTCGTAACAATCCCCCACCAGATTGTGCGCTTTCGGCGCGACGAAGGCCAGGTAATGCGGAATGCCGGTGCGACCCTCTTCATCTTTGCAGAGTTCAAGATAGCGATGTATCTGGTCGGGCCCCTCCGACGAATCCAATTTGTGCTCGAAAACGATTCGGGCGCGATTGCCCAGCGTGATAGCTAAATCCGGCTGTTCCTTGCCGGTATATGGATAGACGCTTATTTCCACCGGAATGTCGGAGAACATTTCGGTCTGCGATTTCACGCGGGAAAGCATAAGCTCCGCCCATTCCCGCGCGATTTGCGGGTTTGAATCCAGCGCGTGCGCCACCAGTGCGGTGAGAGTATCCTCCGGGCCGATGCTTCCGCAAGCCGCTCGCATTGCGATTCTACAGGGCGTCATCGGGGAATTATGTCGATATTGTGTGGCCATCGCGAATAGTATTATATTAGCATTCGAAGGTTTGATACCCTCCTCTACTCTCTCATCTGATTTCCACCATTCGTTTAATTGCGCCTTCGGCGGCGGCGCGGATATCCTCGTCGAGGTTGACTTCGTAGTAGCCCCGTTCGAGGCATCGGACGAGTTTGGGTAGCGTGGTTTGTTTCATGTTATAGCATACCGCGTCAGGTTTGAGCCAGTCAACTCTTTTTTCCGGCATCTCGCGGCGAATTCGCTCTATGAGGCCGACTTCCGTGCCGAGTATGACATGTTCGTCGTGGTCGCGGACGTAATTATACATAGCGGCCGTTGAACCCACTTCGTCGGCGGCTTTGGTTATTATATATGGCACTTCCGGGTGCACCATTATCGTTGCCTCGGGGTATTTCGCGCGTGCGCCTTCCAGATGTTCCAGGCGTATCATGCTGTGGACGTAGCATCCGCCCTCCCAGATAATTATGTCCTTTTTGCCCAGCGTTTCTTTTATCCATGTGCCCAAATTTTTATCCGGCAGAAAAATCACCGGTTTATCGCCGACGGATTTCACGACCTCCAGAGCGTTGCCGCTGGTGCAACATATATCGGTAACGGCCTTGACTTCGGCGGTGGTGTTGACGTAGGAGATAACAACATGATTCGGATGTTTCTTTTTTAGCTCTATGACGTCTTCCATATTGGCACCTGCGGCGAGTGGGCAACCCGCGCCTTTTTCCGGAATATATACTTTTTTATGCGGCGATAGTATCTTTGCGGTCTCCGCCATGAACATTACGCCACAAAACACTATAACGTCGGCGTCTGTTTTCGCGGCGATTCGTGAAAGACCCAGGCTATCGCCGAGATGATCACAGATTACCTGAATTTCGTTGCGCTGGTAATTGTGCCCCAACAGGACGGCGTTCTTTTCTTTTCTCGCCTTCTCGATTCTATCAAGTAATTCCTGTTTGGGTAATTCTGAATATTCTTTCAGTGTCATTTTATCACGCTCTCTCGATTGTGTTTATTATATTATCTACGATTGTATCCGGACATTCGGGTTCGAAATCAATATTCAGAACGTATGTCGTCAGCCGAGGTTTTATTCCCGCCAGACGGGCGGCGTCTTTTTCAGTTGTTATCAAAATATCGACGGCGTGTTCCTCTGCCAGGGATTCAATATCGGATATATCATCCATTGTAAATCGGTGGTGATCGCGGAATATTTTTTGCGCGACGACCTCAGCGCCGAGTTCATCTAATGTTTTCACAAAACTATCAGGGGAACCTATCCCACAGAAGGCCACGACTTTTTTGCCGCGTATAATCTCCATTGATATATTACTGTCAAGTGTCCTCAGGCCGACAGGTTTTTTCTTTGCATAAAATATCCTGTCTTCGAGATATCTAAGCTGAAATGGCAATTCGTCCTTTTCTCCGACTAATAATATTGCATTTGCCTCATCCAGTCGCCATGTCCCATCGCGGAGTTTACCGTGTGGAAAGAATTTCCCCCCGGACAGTGGGTCTTTCGCGGGTAGGAGCACTATATCATAATCGCGTTTCATTTGTAAATACTGCAACCCGTCGTCCAGTATGAAAACCTGCTTCTCCCCCGCTCCGACTTCCTTTGCAGATTCGACACGATCTTTATGTATAACGATTGGAATATCGGGCAATCGTGATGTCATTAACGCCGGTTCATCGCCGGCCAGTCGGGCTTCAGGGACATCCCCCATGACGAATATTCTTTCATTTACCGACCTTTTATAGCCACGAGTTAATATCACCGGATCGTAGCCGCGCGATTTCAATGTTTTTGCAAGCCAGATTGTGCATGGTGTTTTACCGGTGCCTCCCAGGGCAATATTGCCCACCGAAATCACAGGCCCGGGCGCAGATTTTGAATGCAAAAATAATCCCCATCGATACAGTTTCCAGCGAAAATAAGATATTGCCGCGAATAGCCATGCTATGGGAGCCAGAAGCCACGTCATAGCAGATACCTCCGAATGGCTTCGGCGTATTTTTCACGAACGTTTGCCATTGATTGAACAGCTCGTAAAGCCTTGTTGCCAATTTTTTCGCTCTTTTCGGAATCTTCGATTAATTCGAGAATTAGATCCGCCAATTGCATTTTATCGTGAACTGTAACGCCGCCACCGGATTGAATCAAAGCATCGTAGGCTTCGCGATTTGCGTGAATGTATTTTCCGAAAATTACCGGGACTCCGAACCATGCCGGTTCCAGCGGGTTATGGCCGCCATAATCTGCGAGGGTGCCTCCTATGAAAGCGATGTCAGCGGAGGCGTAGAGACGCAGAAGTTCGCCCATAGTGTCAATGATATAGATATTCGTTCCTGCGGCAGGGCTTTCGGTAACGCTCCGTAATTCATAAGACAATTTGGCGCTTTCGAGCTTTGTTGTGAGTTGTGAGGTAGTATTCAAGTGTCGGGGGGCGAAAATAAGTAGCGCATCCGGCCTGGATTGCAGAACAAGAAGGCTGGCATCGATTATGGAATCAAATTCGTTTGGGCGGATACTGCCGAAGACTATTGTAGGTTCACGGTCGATTTCGATGGGTTCAGCCTTGCCTGGAAATCCCGCGAATTTCAGATTGCCCGCTATTTCTATTTTATCATCTGATACGCCGGTTGCCAATAAATTATCGGCGTCGTAATCTGATTTCATAAAGAAATGATCGATTCGCGAGGTGACATCGTGGAAAGCGCCCGGTATATGTTTCGACCATCGGAGAGTGTTTTTCGATATACGGCCGTTGGTGAGGATTATCGGGATGTCTCGCCTACCGGCCTGGAGTAAGAGATTTGGCCATAATTCCGTTTCAACTAATATCAGCATTCGTGGATTTACGCGGTTCATAGCATTGGCTACGAAAAGCGGATGATCGAGCGGGAGAATTGCGGCGCTGTCCGGTTCTGTAACAATGTTATTGAGACGTCGTAAACCCATTTTCGTGGTGGAAGTGATTAGAACGGGTGTATCGGGGGAAATATCCTTGACTATATCGCGTAAAACTACTGCGACTCCAGCCTCCCCGACGCTTGCGGCGTGTATCCAGACTGGCTGACTGTCGAATTTGGGGAGAAATCCGAGTCGGTATTTCAGACCGTGCTTGCCGATAATCGCTATCAGAACGAGAATAGGCCAGGTCGTCAGCAGAAGGACGGTTGCGAATATGTTAAATATCGTAAGCAGGTCAACCAACCCCTTTTATCGATTCATCGGCGGCCTTTGTTACCTCGTCCAGTCTGCGCTGGAGTTCGCTCAGGATTTCCTCCGCGCTCTCTTTGCCGGGTAAAATCGGTTCGGAATGCCTTATCTCGATTTTCGCGAAAGGTTTCGGGATACGGAATTTATCCCAGCTACTTAGTTGCCATGTTCTGTTAGAAGTTGTAGCCACGGCGATTAACGGAACATGCGCCAACCTCGCTGACGCCGCCGCGCCGATTTGGGCGACCTCCGGAGGGCCTTTTGGGCCGTCGGGCGTTAAGGCGACATACGCACCGCCCTTTAACACCGAAACGACTTCTCTAAGGCTCTGCATTGCGCCGCGGGTGGTGCTTCCCCGAATAGTCCGAAATCCCATTCTTTCGATCACACGCGCGATTATCTCACCGTCGAAGCTTCTCGAAACGAGGACGACAATTCCTCTCTTTCGATAATAATAAACGAGTGGTAATAACCGTGAATGCCAGAAAGCCCAAACCAGCGGCGGGCCGACCTTTTCCGTTTCCCAGTTGATATTTTTCATTCGCCAGGTGAATCCGAAGCAATAAATCAAAGCCGGGATGATTGTCCCGGCAAGGAATAGGTAGAACCGTTGTTTTAAGCTATAAGTCTGCATCCCCTAAGAGGTTAGCGGCTTTACTGAAAATCGTCGGATTGGCCGCGAGGATTCTATCGCTCTTGAGGTTCCAGCACGCACCGTCAAAAAGCCCGGTTTTACCTCCCGCGCATCGGACAAGTAGTTCTCCCGCTATCATGTCCCAGGGTTTAAGCCCGAGTTCCCAATAAATATCGAAGGTTCCAGCGGCGGTGTAAGCCAGGTCGAGGCCTGCGCTTCCCGCGCGTCTGACGCCACGGGCGGCCATTGTTACTCGAACGAAATTATCCAGGTTCGATTCGCAGGAACCGCCCCTGTCGTAAGGAAATCCCGTTGCGGCGAAAGATTCCGATAATTTGTCTGTTTCACTGACATGGATTTCTGTTTCGCCTACATAAGATCTTTCGCCATCCGTCCAGAAAGTCTCCTTGCGGATAGGTTCGTGTATTACTCCCAACTTAGTATCTCCGTCGATTGCGAAGGCAATTATCACGCAGAAAAAAGGAAATCCGCAGGAAAAATTATTGGTGCCGTCCAGCGGATCGACTATCCATTGTGCACCGGATATAACTTCGTCAGGATGGAACTCCTCGCTTAGAATATTTTCACCAAATTCGGTTTCGATTCTGCCGTTTATATATTCTTCCGATTCAATATCGGCGTCGGTTACGGTCTCCCTTTGGGATTTCAACCGCCAATCCTGCTTGCCGCCGAAATGTTTCATCAACAATTTCCCCGCCCCTATCGCGGTTCTTTTAGCAAAATCGACTCTGTCGGTAATTTCCGGCATTATCTTAACAACACCGCCTTTACTGTCCTTCTTTCATTATCGCCTGTAACTCGAATATAATAAACACCGCTGGGGAATTTTCCTTCGGGATGCCAGAGGACGAATCCACCATTGTTCGGATCGAGAGATTCAACAAGAAGGCCATTGACGTCGAATATCTCGATTTTATCGACGATACCGCTCATTTCAATCCTACAGGAAGCGTTAAACGGGTTCGGATATACCGCTATATCGAGTTTATTCGGCAGTTTTGTCGGTATTTCATCAACCGACGTAAATTGCAGGCCGAACCATTCGAAAATTTCAGTGAGCAATTCCGGTAAATGCATATATGCCGTGCCGCCAATTCCTTCGATTCCGAAGCCGAAGAGGACGGTCTTGTTCATGCCGTTGAACGAGGCTACTGCGGCCGATGAACCGCTACTGTATTCGAATATCGTCTCGCCGTCGATTTCGGTCAGCGAGGTTATTCTTCCCGGACGCTGGTTACAGGCACCCGGCGCGCCAATGAGAATTAGCTGGTCATCTCCGAACGAGAGCCAGGGGGTGTCCCGGCCTGAAAGCAGAACTGTGGCACCTGTCAGATAATGAATTGCGCCGAAATGATTCGATAAAAAGCTCGGCGGGAACTGGTGAGTCATTTGTTGGCCGGTCAGAATAACGTGGCCACCGGCGGATAAAAATTCGCTGATGGACGCGGTATCTTCTTCATCAATTGCCACGCCGTCCGTATCGTTGCCGGTGAACCAGAGCATGGCCGGAAAATCATCGAATTCCATGGGGCGACCGCGAGTGAGTGTTTTATGATACAAGTATGTTACGCCCAGTTCTTCTATTACCGACCGATAGTATTCATTAACCTGGCTGAAGCTATCCGGATCGTCATCGACGAGAAGCAGTTGCGGGTGACCGACATATATCTCGAATGTATCCGCGATTATTAGCGGCGAATTATCGGCGTAATATGTTATGCTAATTTCCGCCATGTGGGGCAAATTATCTATAGGAGCTTCAATCAAGAAAGGGTCTCCAATATCAGTATCCCCCGGTTCGATATCGGCGTCGAAGGTGCTGGTCGAATCGATTATCATTGCAATCTCATCGTGGGTAAAACGTAACGTGGCGCGAAGGCCTTCGATACTCGGCCAGGAGAAGCTGTCGTCGGCGGCAATATACGGGACGATCTCCATTTGTTCGCCGTTTTCAAGATAACCGTCGCCGTCGCCGATATCATTCATCTCATAACCCGAAACGAAATTCGGGAAAATCCCCGGGCCTATGCCATGAAGATGAAACGATACCAATATCTCGAAAAAGTGCGGGGTGCCGTTTGACAAATCGTCGTCGTTATCGTCTGTGAAGATACACTCCGGGACGAAGCCATGGAAGGTGTTCGGTGTGGCGTATCGTGTGAAATGAATCAGCGAGTCCGCACTGCCTTTTTCTATTCGCTCGCGTAAATCCCAGAAAGCGCCGCCCATTATTCTTCCGTCCGCATGCACCTCTCCCGCCCAGTTTTCGGGATAATGATAGTTATTATCCATCGTGCGGAACATCTGTGATCCTGTAATCTGGCATTTGTAGCCCACTCGCGGATCGTCGTTATTCGTGCATGCAAAATAATCGCTGTAGGCCTCGTTCATCGCGCCGGGTTGGCCTGAATAGGGGAAATGTGTGCCCTCGTAAATCCACCCGGTGATGCCGTGAGTGTATTCGTGGTAGATGATATTCGAGAAGAGCGCAAAATTCCTCGTTGACATCCCCCCCGAACCGTAATTGGTGCCGTAACCGTCCCAGAAGGCATTTTCCGCCGTCCCGGGAATACCTGCGCGCGCGGGAACGGGATAATCAAGCGCGGACATTGGCGGGTCGAGTTCTTCGTAATATTCGTGGATGTAAGTAGTGTGATAGTAAAGGTTTATCTCATCCGAATCCGCCCATGCCGTCGTGAATTCGAAACTATGTTCTTCCGGCGGGATAAGCCATGTCTGATATACTCCGTCATCCCCCTCTCTATCTTCCACGGAAGCCCATTCGCCGCTGAGATATGCTTTCAACGGCATATCCCAGCTCAAGATCGACGATAACATATATTGACCGACTGCGTCGGTTCGTCCCGTATGGAAGTAGTTCAGGTTCATATCGCCATATTGAAATTCTGCGACTTCGAATGTGTCGTCCCAATACCTTGGGAGATAATCGATATATCCCGTTCCCCAGACATCGTAATAATTCACTAGGCTATAATGGTAGAGCGGTTTTCCGTCGATTGCGGAAATATAACATCGCCATCTTTCGCCGGAATTTCCGGAAAGGTCGATTCGCCAGGCGAGACGGCCAATCGTAAGAACTTCGTCGTAATCCGGCCAATAGACGATGTCTGTATTATCGAATGTGCCGTATTTCAGATAATTCTCTTTCGCGATATCTATGGCCTGGGATTGTGGGATAGCGGGACTTTCGCCGTCGAAAGTAGAAATAACTTTCGCTCCGCAAAAAGCCAGTCTGCCACTTCCGAAGACTCGAAAATCCACACGTCCGCCCTCGACAGGGATATCTGCATGAAACTGCGTGTAGGTTATCCACCAGCGGTCGAGTCGGTTTTCCGCCCTCAGGAGCCTTAAATTGCGTGATTCGATATCGAAAATATCCGAATTATTATCGATGAAAACGCGGCATTCCCTGTCCAGACCGTCCGGGGATTGACCGCCGATGTATATCGCCGTGAGAGGATAATAATAACTGACACCCGCCATTCCCGGGGTCGTGCCGATTATGGCGTCGCCCCGGCGGAAATAATCTACATCGGGGATTTCAATGACATCACCGAGAGGAAATCCCGGCGCGATGAAAGCCTGGCAAGAGCCGACAATGAATATGATAAAGACTAAATTTAAATAACGCATTAAAAGCTCCTGTATTTCAATAACTCTATAAATATAGTCATTCGATTTATCGATGTCAATGTCGAGTTCGCGCGAAAAGATTAATCCAAATATTCGTTTAATCGCTTGCGTTCTTTAGATTAAGCTATTATTTTGGAATGAACTACTTTGGAGGTAATTATGAAGTTTTATATAATTGTCATCTTCGTATCCATGATATTAACCGCGGTGCTTCTCGGGGATTACGACATCAATATCGGGCAGTGGGAATTCGGCCCCAAAACGACGGAACTCGGCCTGGACGTTTCCGTCGGAGCCGGTTATGGGATACCCGTTAACCTTAACGACAAACCCGCTGATTATGACATGACCGATTCTTACGACGTCGTGCCGCCTACGATATTCGCCCGCGCCGGGCTTGGGGCGTATCGTTTCGAAGGTAATCCTAAACTAAACGGGACTGTAGCGGTGGAATATTTCCATTCGGCTTATGAAAGCCCCGATTACGATCTGACTTTCGACGGTTTCGGCGTATTCAACGGATTTTCAGCGCATCCGGTGAAACACATTTCGATACGGCAGGCGAGTGCTTCGGGACTGTATCTGCTATCTTCCAACCCGGACCAGATTGCAACAGGCACCTTTGCAGATTACACGACCGATGAGCAAGCTCGAATCGGCAAACCCCATCTATATTCCGCGGATGAACTCGGTATCGGTTTCAACATAGGCGAAACGCCTTTTATGGAAATATCCGTGGACGCCAGAATGGAGACTTATTATCCTCGATATGTATTCTGGCCGGAAATAGCGCGGAGCCTTGTTTACAGCGCAGTCGAAGGCGGTCTTAACGGCGCGGCGCGCGGCACCGATGTCTGGGCGTTGAGTTTGATAGGACCGGCTGTAACTACGGCGATGGAGGTTTTCAACCTGAACCTCTATCCGGACAGGGTAGGCCAAACTCATCAGCATATATTTTCGCCGTCGTTGACATTGACATTCCATTTCTAAAAACCATGTTCCTGATCAAAGTAAAAGGGAATTTCTCCGCGGCACACCAAATTTGCGACTATCCCGGCGACTGCTCGAATCTACACGGGCACAACTGGAAGGTTCAGATTGTCATAGCGTCGTCGGAACTGGACGAACTTGGCATGGCGTGCGATTTCCGCGAAGCGAAGAAGATACTTAACGATTCCCTGAGTGAGCTCGATCATAGCTACCTGAACGATATCCCGGATTTCGAGGGCGAAAACCCGACTTCCGAGAGAATCGCGAAGACACTTTACGATAACATCTCCGCACAACTACCTGAACATCTGGATTTGCAGTCCGTGGAGATTTTTGAATCGGACACGTCGAGTGTCGAATATAGACCTTAGGGTGGACTATCGATGATACCGCTGAACGAAATGGTCGAGACTTTCATCGGGGAGATACCGGTAATCGGGCAACCGTGTGTGCTTGTCAGAATCGCGGGCTGTAACCTAGACTGTGACTGGTGCGATACCGATAAGGAGCATATAAGCGAGAGAATTACCGTAGATGAATTATATAATAGGATAATGGACACCGACCGCGAATGGGTTCTGATAACCGGCGGAGAGCCTATGCTTTGCGCGCGGACAGCGGAACTGATAGAGAAGCTTATCGAATCGAATAGAAAGATAGTCCTGGAGACCAACGGTAGCATACCATTGGACAGTGTGCCGAAGGAAATCGTCAAATCTGTCGATATCAAAACCCCTTCCAGCGGCCACGCCGGGTGTTTTTTGGAATCCAATCTGAGATATATCGATAAAATAGATTGCGTGAAGTTCGTTATAGCAAATCGTCAGGATTTCGACTGGGCACTTGGAGAGATCGATAGGTTCAACCTTTTTAAAATCGGACAGGTTGTTTTTTCGCCGGTCTGGGATAGAATGCAGGCTTCCAAACTGTCGGAATGGATACTTCAGACCGGCCTGCCAATTCGGCTTTCGATACAAATTCACAAAATCATAGGAATAAAATAATGCCAAAGAAGCTCAAACGCGCAGTAGTTCTGCATTCGGGGGGGATCGATTCGACGGTATCAGCGGCGGTGGCCAAGCGGGACGGCTACGAACTCTATATGCTCCATTTCGATTACGGCCAACGCACCGAGAGCAAGGAACGAAGCTGTTTTGCGGCTATCGGAAAAGTTTTCGAGGCGAAACGGCAGGAAATTTCCAGCGTTCGTTATTTGCGATGGGTGGGGCATTCCAGCCTGACCGACAAACACATCCCGGTGCCGCACGGCGAACCGGAGGGTATTCCGACTACCTATGTCCCCTTCCGCAACGGCATTTTTCTGTCTCTCGCGGCGGCATGGGCGGAAACTGTCCACGCGGAAGCTATTTATATCGGCGCGATGGAGGAAGACGGCCCCGGTTATCCAGATACCACGGAAGCCTTCATTGTGGCGATGGAGGTGGCGATAAACCTCGGCAGACGTCCGGAATCCCACTGCAAAATCGCCGCACCGATTATCCATATGAGTAAGGCCGAGGTAATCAAACTTGGTATAGAACTCGTCGTCCCATTTGGAATGACCTGGAGCTGTTACGAAAACGAGGATGTCGCCTGCGGAGAATGCCAGAGCTGTATTATGCGCAAAAAGGCCTTCGCCAAAGCTGGAATGAAAGATCCAATTCCATATAGAAAATAGAATGGAGCCAGAATTGAAAAAAATCAATTTCCTATTCGCGGTTCATCTGCATCAGCCGGTTGGCAATTTCGAGAGCGTTTTTCGAGAGGCCACCGAAGTCGCATATGAACCTTTCCTTCGCGCAATGCTCGATTATCCCGATTTCCCTTTCGGATTCCACGCATCGGGGCCGCTCTGGGAATATTGGGAAGAACACAATCCCGATATTTTCGACATGGTCGAACAAATGGTCGAGCGCAACCAGATGGAACTTCTGGGCGGCGGCTTCTACGAACCTATCCTGACCGTCATTCCGCGCAAGGACGCCATCGCGCAGATACGTATGATGGCGGATTATCTGGAAGACCATTTCGGGCGCAGACCACGCGGAATATGGCTTACCGAGCGTATCTGGGAGCCGCATCTGCCGGAACTGCTTTCCTCTGCGGGCGTAGAGTTCACCCTTACAGACGATTACCATTTCAAGAGTGTGGGCATCGTGGGCGACGAACTCTACGGCCATTACATAACCGACGACAGCGCGCATAAAACCATGATCTTCCCCATCTCGCAGGATTTGCGATACACCATACCCTTCGCCGACCCTAAGGAAACAATCGACCTTCTCGTTCACCGCGCGGACAAATCCGGCAACCGTGCGCTGGTTTTCGGCGACGACGGCGAAAAATTCGGCCTGTGGCCCGGCACGAAAAAATGGGTCTGGGACGAAGGATGGATGAAAAAATTTCTGAAGGAGATTAGCGATAACCGCGATGTCATTCGTATGTCCCGCTTCGACGACTGGATCGACACGCAACCGCCCATCGGCAATGTCTATCTTCCAACCAGTAGCTATTTCGAGATGAGCGAATGGACGCTTCCCGCCGATCTGGCGGCGTCCTTTCATCGCAAGGTCAAGAAGCTTGAGGACGAAGACGTCATGGAAGAATGGCGACCCTTCCTGAAAGGCGGCTTCTGGCGAGGCTTTCTGCGTAAGTATCCCGAATCGGCGTGGATGCACAAACGCATGATACACGCGAGCAACATGGTCATCGATTCGGGGATGCCGGAAGGCGAAGGCGCGAGGGCGCTTTATCGCGCACAATGCAATTGCGCATACTGGCACGGCGTCTTCGGCGGACTCTATCTCCCCCATCTTCGCCGAGGAATTTTCGACAACATCCTTCGATGCGAAAAGCTCATCACCAAACACGACCGAACCGAAGCCACACGATTGGATATGGATGTCGATGGCTACGACGAAGTTATTCTGCGCGACGGCGATTTGCAACTTTTCATCAAACCGGGCGAGGGCGGCAAGATCGCCGAAATCGACCTCCTGCAATGGGAACGCAACATCACAGATACGCTCAGCCGTCGCCCGGAAGGCTACCATCATCTGGTACAGGAGGCCAACGAGCAGGAGCGCGACGACGATCACGCCTCCATCCACGATATCGTGCAGTCAAAGGAAAGCGGCCTGTCGAAACTCCTGCATTACGACTGGTATAACCGCCGCTGGCTGAACGATATGATACTCGGCCCCGGCACCACACCGGAGAATTTCCGCAACGCCACCTTCCCCGAACTGGGCGATTTCACCAGGCTCCCCTATCGCATAATCGATGGCCCGAAGAAGACGCTGGACGGCATGAAAGTTGTCATGCGGCGCGAGGGCGGAATCTTCCACGGCGACGTCCGCACGCCATTGACCATCGAAAAGGAAATCGTCCTGCACAAAGGCGGCGATAGCTTCTCCGCAAAATATCGCATAATCAATCCCAACGACGACGAGTTGCAAATCCATTTCGGCACCGAGACCCACTATTCCCTGATGAGCGGCGACCACCCGCGCGTTCATTTCCATTTCGACGACGCCGAACTGAAAAACATCCGCCCCGGCGAAACGCGCGAATTCGACCTCATCGACGGCTACGAGCTACACGAACTCGCCGACGGCTGGAAAATCATTTGCAAATGCGATAAGTGCGACCTCTGGATGTCCCCCATCGAAACGGTGAGCAATTCCGAATCGGGGTTCGAACGAATCTACCAGCAGACCAGCCTTCTCCACCACTGGCATTTGGAAATCCCCGCGGTCAGCGAGACCGAACTGAAAATGAAATGGTCGATATTCGCCTATAAAGAGAACTAACTCCGGCTTTCGAGACCAAAGGCGAAAATTGGAGCTACTAACTGAAAATTTAGTGCTCCTTTTGACCTTCGAAATGGAAAATTCGAGCTTAAATCCAAATTCGCCTCGGAAAGTAAAAAAATCGACCACCGAACCCAAATATTTGGCCTGTAAACTCGAAGATTGGGGCTCTGGAGGGGGAAAATTGACCTATGAGGATGAGAATGGGGCTGGGGAAGAGGGAGATTTGGCCACACTTTATACGAGAGGTGATGGTAGTTATGAATTTCACGCGACGCAGAGCGTCATTTTAAAGCACCCACGGAAACTGTGGGTGCGAGAGAATAAAATTACTAAGTCCATGATTATATTTGATTTTGCGACAGACTCCGGAGCGTTGGAGCGAGGGGAACATAAATTATTTATGAAGTCCTTTCTGCGTGTATAAGCCACAAGCCATATTCTTATCAATTATATCTTCTATCATCATATTTTCAGTTGTTTATCTATGAGATACGTCAATACTTGTAGAGTATCGTCTTTAACTCCCATTAGTTCTCTCCCTTTCTGGTAGAATTCTATCCAAAGCACCGAAAAGGACACCCGCCAAAACTCCGACAAAAATCGCAGTAATGACCCTGTAAATGAAAAAATGCCAGCCGAGAATTGAAATTTCGAGTAGTATTCGAGCAGGCCCAATAATGGTTTGACCCGTGATAAATGAGACAATTAAAGGCACAGCTACGCCCTTCTTTTTTAAAGCTATAAAAATCGGATACATGCAGATGATCGGCCCTGGTATAATCATTCCTAACATCGTAGCGTAAAACAGGTTCTTAAGTCCGCTATTATTTAGGCGTTTTTCCACAAATTCCGGCTTAAGCCTGCAACTGATAAGAGAAGATATTACAACCGCTACTACAGTTATTACCAGAATAAGTATTATCTCGTCCAAGTCTTCGACAAGTTTTGCGTAGACAGTTTCCGGACTCATAGAGTATAAAATTGCTGTCGATATAAGCAAGACGAGAAACACCAGTATAGAGCGTCTGACTTTCATTATAGAAGCGTAAGGCCGTAATTTGTCAACAGGAGAGTAAGAACACCAAGAATATAAATAACGATGAAGGATGCGATAAAGCGTTTCAGTGGAAATCTCCATCCGAAATACCCGGCCTCCAGAATCGATGTAGCCGGTTCGATGAGGACATGTCCTCCTATCAGCGCGATAATAACGGCGGCCTCTACCCCCGATTTCGCCAAAACTCGCAAAACGGGATATATCCAGTAGCGTGGCCCAGGAGCGAGAAAACCGACAATTTCCGCTATGATAATTTGAAAAAACGGAGCAATTTTCGTGTTTATCAGTTTAAAAAGGCCCTCATCCGCAAACGCGCTAAAACTAAACGCAAATAGCGAAAATCCCGCAACCAAAACAAAAGCCCTAAAAAATTCGGGCCAGAAGACTTTACTAAATTTTTTTTCTTTCTCTTCCATAGTTATTTTGTTCCCGAAGATTTTTTTCTAAATCTGATTTGCCCAATATCGTTATCATACTCGGGACTATTCCAGTGTCATTAGAAGAGCTTGTATGAAGCGTGAAAGCAATAGTATCATTTCCATAGACAAGAGTGTCTTCCCCAACAAAACAAATCGGGTATAATTCCAGAGTAACTATTTTGTTGGCTCCGCAATAGAAATTTGTTGATATCAGTTTTACAATTGAATCCGGATAAGCAATAGAATCGGAGTAGATAATTGAATCTGTTTCCGTAAAATTTTGGCAACTAGTATCGCCATAACAAGAATCTTGGGTAGGAAACGGGAGATACTCGCCTATATATGAGGTATCCACGTAATTAATCGTTATACTATCGATTTTTCATCCCTCGGAATAATTAAACGAAGCACTTCTATTGGCAAATGCGGTTCTCCCGCTTCCTCTACATACTTGTCGCTTATTTTATACGTAAGATGTACCCAAATACTATCTTGCTGTATTTCAAGGTCGTTTTGCCAATTTCCGAAGCCTATTCCGTGTTGTATGTTTGCTAATACCATTATTGGCAGCAAACCAATAATAAATAAAGCTTTTACGATGTTGTTCATTGTGTTTCTCTCCCTCATTTTATGTTGACTAACTTGCCGCTCAAAACTTCGTCAGAGCCGCTAAATCTGATTCGATAGAGATAGATGCCGGAATTTAACTCGCCGAAAGAAACTGAATTGCGGCCTTTGTGAACATCTATAGCTTCCTCTCGAATCTTTCTTCCGGTTATGTCGAATAAATCAATCTCCGCACGCGCCGATATATTTATATCGAAATGGATTGTATTGCCATAAGACCCGGCAAGGTAATTTTGGCTCGTAATTTCGCTTTGCTCTTCAATGCCTTCCCAGTCGCCTGTGGTGTAAACAACAATCTCCCAATCGTTTCCAGCACAATATGGCGAAATTAGGGAATGGAATATTTCATCTCTACCGTCGCCGTTGAAATCCAGGACAGCCGTCTGACTATAACTGGATAGATACGATGAACAACCGAAAAGAGAATCTGAAATGTAAATTACATCTAAGCTGTCCGATTGTTCGAGAATATAAAACCTACCGGAAGTCCGAAGCCTGTAACTACCTAAATCATTTTGTTTCGAGTAGCAATATTCGCAAAGTAATTCTTCAATGCCGTCACCAGTCAAATCCTTTATTCCTCTAATATTCCAAACCATTGGAACGATACTCGTATCATATGCTGAGAATACCTCTCTTAAGTCTATTTCACTTTCAAAGACGGAATCGCAAATACTTTCAACTTTATAAAGCATAAAACTATCACTCATGTGCCATCTATTTTCCCCATAAATGCTAGAATAAATTATATCTCTATCGTTAAAATGAATAACGCTTAAAAACTGCTGAAAACCATACCAATCCTCCAATCCCGCTATAGAAACGCTGAATATTGTATCATTCCCATAAGGTGTATATTCAAATATATTAAAAGTTATTGTATCGCTGAAATAGCCTATTTGATTAGAAATTATCAATTCGACTGAACCGTCACCATTGAGATCTGTTGCCTTTATATTTCTTCCGAAACCTTCTTCGCTTTCCGTGCCACTCCATTCTATAAAGGATGTCGTATCCGGCGGATTTCCGCCGTAAATAAGATATACCTGTCCTTCTCCGCCTAAATCATTCCAAGGAGCGGAAATGGCGAAATCGTTATAACTATCACCGTTCCAATCTCCGGCTTTAGTAATCCTTGAGCCGAAACCATGATACCATAGTGAATCTCCTGCAGACCAGGCCCAATCGGGTATGGTATCCATCGTAGCACTACCAAAATATACCCAGACTCTCCCTTTATTCCAAACGGGATCATAACCATATCCTGGCATTCCGATAGCAATGTCTTCCCAACCGTCTCCATTTATATCCCCAATGTTTTCAATTGTCGATATTTCCCCATAATTTTCCGAATAAAGCGAACCTTCCGGAAAACAATATATCCACAAAGGTTCGAAGCGACCTGTGGCATTACCCATATATAAAACGACCCTATATGGATAAGCAATATCACCGGTAGTAAATCTATATGACACGCCTAAATCTTCATAACCGTCCTGGTTAATATCCCCAATATCCGAGATACAGCTTACTGAGGTATATTCCCACAAGCTATCGGGGAACGGGGGTCGTATCGTATCCACCGGCGTGATGTGAATGCCCTGGGCGAGAGCGGTCGAAAAACAAAGAGCACTCAAAATCACAAGAAAGGTTTTAAAAATAGTTTTTTTTGTCGACGTCATTGAAATGATTCCTTCCCAAAATTTCAATTTTCCCCAAAACTCATAATTCAGTGAGCTAATTTTGAGGTGTTTCACTTCACCTCCACGACCCAAATCTCCGAATATCCTCCGTAGCCGGCGCTGTTT
>CAZSHG010000024.1:0-45537 GCA_964606695.1 uncultured bacterium | reverse complement strand
CTTTACAAACCGCCTTTCAAGACTTAGATTCATTGCAGACGTTTGTTTGATCTTTCAGTTTATTATTTTTATAACTCCGCCCCTTCTTTCTTATATACAATTTTACCGCCGACCATCGTTATATCGACAAAATCGTCCAGTGTTCCCAGGTCTATTTCGTGAGTCAACAGGAACCAAAGTGTGCCCACTTCCATCGGATCGGTATTGAATATAACAAGGTCGGCGTATTTGCCTACTTCGATGGAACCGATTTTGTCATCCCAGAATAGCGCTTTTGCAGAACCGATCGTCCAGAAATTAATAGCGTCACCTATAGGGACTTTTTCTTCCTTTTTCCAGTTCATTTCGTTTTTGTAATTCATTCTCTTGCTGGCGATTAATAGCCCATAAAACGGGTTGAACGGGCTTGTGCACCAATCGCTTCCGAAAGAAACGGATACTCCGGCTTCAGATAAGCTGTTCCAGGGCATAATTCCTTTAACTCTATCTTCGCCGAGAGCCAGAGCAATCGGTTCGTCGCAACCATAGAAATGACAGGGTTGCATCGAGGCATAAATTCCTAATTCCGCCATCCTTTCGATATCTTCCGGAATAGGCAGTTCGCAATGCTCGCTCCTATGACGCGCGTCGATACTGCTATTCTTCTTAATAGCCTTTTCGTAGGAGTTAATTACACGATGAATCCCTGCGTCGCCAACGGAGTGCGTGCAGGCTTGTATTTTAAGTATGTCTAATATATTAACAAGTGTATCGAATTCATCTTGAGTCCAGACAGGTTCGCCATAGTTGCCGGGATCGGAGGAGAAAGGTTCTAACATAAAGCAGGTCAGGTTGTCGGCTGTGCCGTCTATATACATTTTTGCCGAATTCCCAATATTGAAATGGTCGTCCGAATATTTCTCGTCGAGACCTTTCCAATATTTTAAGTTCGATATCAATTTTTCTTCGTTATGTAATTCTTCGTGTCCAATGTAATAGGCGAGTCGAACCCTAACATCGTTGAATTCGCCTTTTTTGTTCATATCGAGAAGAAAGGGAATAAACTCGTCGTAGATTTGCACGTCGTGATATGCGGTTACTCCGGTGCTTATTCCACTATGCAAAGCTTCTTTTATTTTATCTTCGAACATGCGGCGACCATCCTCGCCAAGATCATCCCATGTGAAGAAATTCAGAAAATTGAAAGCGTGAAAATGTTTGAATTCTCCAGTCCAATCGCCGGTAGTTTCGTCTTTGACCGGCGCTAAATACGAGAATGCATTCGGGTCGGCTTTGGAACAAATATCGATTGCTTGACTGTTCATCCATCCGCCTTGCCCACTATACGACATCAGGATTACCGGCCTGTCCGAAACGATTTCGTCGAGCATTTCCTTTGTCGGTGTTCTGTTTGGCAGATATTCAGGTTTCCATCCGATACCTCCGACAAAAGGCAAATCAGGTTTGTCTTCCGCAGTTTTCCTAACTACTTCAGCAACGTCCTCCAGGCTATTGCATTCGTATAAATCCACCGGCATGAGGGCCAGCAAGCCGCCTATCCAGAGAACATGGCAGTGATTATCGACGAATCCGGGGGTGATGCGTCGTTTCCTGGCTTGAATCACCTGCGTATCTTCGCCAATGAAATCCATAGCCCCTTCATTCGATCCGACATAGCTGATAATTTCGCCCGTTATCGCGACGGCTTGAGCTCTCGGTTGAAGACTATCGCTTGTCCAGATTCTGGCGTTGAGTATAACGATATCCGCCGGGTTGCTACCTTCTCGTGTGAATTTTAAAATTCCACTGCAGGAAATAAATCCCATAGATAAAATAACAAGCAACATCACTATTTTTTTCATAATCTAATCCTTTCTTGTAAGATTGATATACAATATAAAACGGTTTCTAATTTCCGCAAGAGTTAATTTCGTTTTCCCCTTTACAAACCGCCTTTCAAGACTTAGATTCATTGCAGACGTTTGTTTGATCTTTAACTTGAGGTGTTCGTTGTTATGAGCAAGGCTATTATAATAATTCTCGACGGGGTCGGGCTGGACGAAGCCCCCGATGCCGCCCAATACGGCGACGAAGGCAGTGCGACGCTGGTCAATACCGCGCGCGCGATGGGTGGGCTGGATTTGCCCAACCTGCAGGCTCTCGGGCTCGGTAACCTCGCGGATATCGAGGGAATGCCGCCGCAAAACCCACCGCTGGGCGCTGTTACGCGGCTGATACCCATGGGGGCGGGGAAAGATTCCACCTCCGGGCATTGGGAGCTGGCGGGTCTCATCGTCCGCGAGCCTTTCCCGACCTACCCGAACGGCTTCCCGCCGGAAATAATCGAGGCGTTCTCGCGCAAAATCGGGCGGGGCGTGATTGGGAACTGCGTCGCAAGCGGCACGGAGATTATCGCGGAGCTGGGGGAGGAGCATGTCCGCACGGGCAAACCCATCGTCTATACCAGCGCAGATTCCGTGTTCCAGATAGCCGCCCACGAGGAGATCGTGCCGGTGGGCCTGCTTTACGACTGGTGCCGGTTCGCGCGGAATATTCTCGTCGGCAAACACTCTGTCAGCAGGGTTATCGCGCGACCCTTCATCGGCAAGGCGGGGAATTTCTCGCGGACGCCCAAACGCAAGGATTTTTCCGTCGAACCCCTCGCGCCGACTCTGCTCACCAAGGTCGAACGCGCGTGGTTGCCAGTGGTTGGCATCGGCAAGATAATGGACTTGTTTGCGGGGGTCGGAATCACCGAGCCGGTTTATACCCATTCGAACAGCGAGGGTATCGTGGAGACGATTCGAGTTGTCAAGGAATTTGACAGGGGATTAGTCTTCACAAACCTCGTGGACTTTGATATGCTATGGGGACACCGCAACGATTGCCGAGGCATGACCGAGGGTTTGAAAGAGTTCGATTTAGCTTTGCCGCGCCTTATGGAGGCTATGGCGGACGACGATCTTCTCTTCATAACCGCCGACCATGGCAACGACCCGACGACACCGAGCACCGACCACTCGCGGGAGGTAGTTCCGCTGGTGATGTGGGGCAAAATTATTAAGCCCGGACGCATTCCCGACCGCTCGACCTTCGCCGACCTCGGCCAAACGATAGCGGAATTCCTCGGCACGGAACCCACGGAGGACGGGGAGAGTTTTTTGGGGGAGATAAAAGATAAACCTTAAAGGAAGAGAGCTGATTGATATGAAAAAAATTGTAGTTCTGATATCACTGATAACAACATGCATTTTTAGTAATGATTGGATTACTATTTTCGATAATAATGACCTAAGTAGCGGGGGATCCATTGTTCAAACCGCTGATAGATCGTTATTAATTGGTGGAGTGGTTATGAATAAAGCGAGTATAAATAAAGTAGATTCTAATGGGAAATTAGTTTGGAGTAGAAAATATAGTATTCTGGATAGTTATAGCGACATCGATTGCTATCCTTCGGTTTTGGCAATCGACATCTTAGATTTGGGCTTAGATGGTTATGTTTTTTGTGGAATAGCAGTCTATACAGATACTTTGATGCGTCATATAGAATTTGGTTATATTACGATGGTGAATAACAACGGGAATGTTATTTGGGAAAAGGAGTATGATATTAAGAGATTAGTTAGAATATTCAAAACAGAGGATGGCTATATTGCCTTTGGAACAAAGCATCCTGACCTTAATATTAGTTTATCGACTCTAAAAGCGATAAAAATTGACAATTTCGGAGAGGTTATATGGGAAAAGGAGTATACAAAGAGTGATGTTTTGCCAGAAATAATTGTCGATGGCCTACTATTTCCGCAAATTGAGAAGCTATCAAACAATTGCTATGTGATATCAAGCCCGGGTCGAATGCGCAGTGATGATAGTAGTGATTCGTGTGATGCAATCATGATAACTATCAACGAAAACGGAGAAGTATTAAAATTTAATAGCTATTTTTCTGGCGGAGGCACTCAACTAATGTTTCCAACGGAATTGAGAGACCATAATCTCTTGTTTACTGGATTAGTGTATAATAGAGAAACTAAGACTTATATTAGTTATCTATTGAAAACAAATGTTGAGGGTGATACCTTATGGATAAAGACATATCAAAGCGCAAATTTAAGTTACAGTTTCCATAATGTAGTTAAGGTTCCAAATGGAGATATTTTGATTTATGGTATTGTGAAAAATAATATAATAAATGAGAGTGACGCTTATATCGTGAGGATTGATCCATATGGTAATATTAAAGATGAATACTATTTTGGGGGAAGTAACAGCGGCTATATTAATAATGCAATAGCAATATCGGACAGTATAATAGTAATATTAGGAACCATGTTTCAAGCTGATGAAGGTTATAACGCATATATAGCCGCAATCAAAATCCATAAGCGTGAGGATGATAGAGAACTCATTATGGTTGAAGAAAAAGATAGAGAGACACCTGAAAAGGAAACCGCCGATTTACCTTCTGAAATATTCTTTATAGCTTCCCCAAATCCCTTCAATTCTCGCTGTTCTTTCAAATTCAGCTACGAAGGCGGAACACTGGAGGAATATCCCAGAATTAAGATATTCAATATCATTGGAAATCTTATCCATGAAATTCCCGCTTCTTCTCGGGAAAGCGATTTGATATGGCAACCTCATACGGATATTCCGTCTGGAAAATACCTGGCGAGCTGTGTTGTAGGACGAAAGAAAATGGTTAAGCTAATTACATACCTAAAATAACATCCTGCATAGTCCATCACCGCACCGGCGGGCGCGGTAATCGAGATATTCGATGTGAATGGGCGCCTTATTTCTGTCATTCCCGACTACGATCGGGAATCCATTAATGGGGCGAAAAACCTGGATTCCCGTTTTCACGGGAATGACAGGCCTAGTGACGGGAATGACAGGCCTGGTGGCGGGAATGACAGAACGGTCGTATGGTGGCCCGGCGATAATATCGGTTCCGGCGTCTATCTCGTCCGTGCGAACATCGGGGATGAATCGGTTACGAAACGTGTCGTTTACCTGAAATAAGGCTGGAAATGGGTGAAAATCCCCAAAAAGGGGTAAAAATATATCAAACAGCGGGCTTGTCAAGATAAAAAGCGAACAAATGATAGTAAACAGGAGACATGTCAATATAAACAGCCGGAAATTAGCAATAAACAGTCGGGCTGTCAATATAAACAGCGGACAAATGATAGCAGACAGTTGACTTGTCAATTCAAACAGCGCGCCAATTGGAGCAAACAGCGCACTTTTTGTGCCGGTCGGTCGCCTGTTTACGTCATTTCGTTCCCTTTTTGAAAGGTTCTGCCAAATGTTTTCCTCGCTATGTTCGCTTTTTATTTCATCTAATAGACTTTTCATTTATACAAATGCGCTTGTAATAGGGGATAACCAACTTTCAGAAATGTAAAGACTGAAGGGAGGGTAAAAAATTATGCAAAAAATAGTTTCGCGGTATATTTCGTCGTTTGGAATTATGGGTTGGGGGATGTTTCCCCTCGTCGCATAGCTCCAGCTGTGTTACGAGGGAAACGCCTGTTCGGAAAATGCGGGCTGGAACTGCAAAGTCTCGCCCGCGGCATAGACGATTCACCGGTCATCCCATGGCAAAAGCTACCTCGGCCAAAATCCGTCGGGCACGAATACACCTTCCCGGACGACGTCTCTGAAATCGAGGAGCTGAAAGGTATCCTCGCATGGCTAATCGAAACCGTAGTTCGACGAATGCGGATGATGAATGCCGTCGCGCGAACAGTCCAGCTGAAATTGCGCTATTTCGACTATCGCACAATACTCCGGCGTGCCACAGCGGGCACAGTCACCAGCGAAAAGTATGCATATAGGTATCTCGCAAGCCTGCTCGAACAAAATTTATACGCTACAAACCCGTCCGCCAACTCGGCGTAACTTTCTCCGGCCTGATATATTCAGAATCGCGCATGCCAGACATCGAAGGCCTGTTCCCTGAACAAACCCACCGGCAAGGCCGCGAAGCGGTTGACAAAATCCAGTCTCGTTACGGCAACGAATCCATCCATTGGGGCAGAACAGCGAAATGGCTGATGCGACAAAGCCACGTTTCGCGTAATAATCAGCTATGAAATGTTAAAATTATCAATGATAACCGTAATTCAGTGTAAAAGTATATAAGTATATATAATTCAGTTAGTTAAGATTAAATACTTGATAAATAACATTAAGCCTGGGGAGCCTTTTTTCACAAGAAAGGCGTCTTTTTTAGGTCGGAAGACACTTTTGTATGCCAAAAAGAGCCCTTTTTCAGCCCAAAGATGCCGTTTTCCGGGCATTTTTTTTCGTTTATAAATAACCTAAACGGCTTTAATTTGAAAATTTACATTTATTCGCCAGCCTCGAAGAGAACCCTGACGAATCGTTTGTATTCCCCGGACGATATCTTTACCAAAGCCTCGCAAGAACTGTCGAGTTCTTTAGTGCATTTGACAACGATTTCTCCGGTTGCCCCCGGTTCCAGTTCGATCTTGCCGGGTTGGACGTCGAGTTTGGAAACCAAATCCTTCGAGAACGGCGAATTGCCATAGGCCTGGATAACTATCTTCTCGAGGTTATCGTCTGGAACAAAGGGCGTCAATACGAATTCTACGGCCTTCTCCGTGGTATTAATCAGGTGGAACGTCGATTCGAGTGCATCGTGCGAAACGATAATCACTGAAGGAACAATGGCAATTTCTCCGGCGGGGGAGACGTCGGTATATTTCGCCTTCGTTTCGATGAAATACCTGGTCGCGACAGCCGTCCGAAACATCGCGCTACCGCCCGAAACGGTTACGTTTACCTCCCATCTTTGGTTGTGATAAACGGCGTTGTCAGGGACGTTGCAATACATCTTCCTGCTTTCCACACTCTTGGGTGGAACCTTGAATTCCTTTTCCCCTTCGATAACGAAAAAATCGACGTTGGGTATCGGCGAGTAACCCTCGAGAACAGCATCACGAGCGGGTTGAGTTACCGTAATAGTGTAATCGGTCGTATCCTCCGAAGTATTATGCACCTTCAATTCGACCTCGATCAGTTGATCCGGTCCGAGAGGGACGTTCGTTACGGTGAAGACGCCGGGACTTACCTTAATCCCAAAACAAACTCCGGATAAGACTAACGTGATGACCAATAAGATCGATGTTTTATTCATGCGTAAACCTCCTCAAAAGGTATTCTCAATGAAACCTATCCCCGGTATGTTCGAGGATAGGTTTGGTTTTAGTATTGTGTTGACTTACGGCAGTGTTGCGAGGACAGTTACCGTAATGTCATGTTCACAGCCGTCGCTCACTGAAGTCGGGGTGGTGAACATGTGATACAAATGAGCAGTGCTGGTTGACGCAAGACCGGTAACCACGTCGGTCCCCGGAGTAGCATCAAGCGGGCAAGTTATAAACGTAACCGCAGGCGCAACGTCTGTTCCCTCGCCACATTCGAGAGTATACTGGTCAACTCCGGTTCCCGCGCCGGGGCTCCAATTGGTTTCGGTTCCAAAGCCACAACTATACGTCCCTAGATCATCGCTGTAAACCGAAAGATCGACCGTTGCATTACCCTCATTCACAGCTTCCATGTGTTCCGCCGGAGTCATAGTATGAGCCGTCAACTCGCTTGTTATACCGATATTCCAATCGGTATAAGGGGTCGAGCCGTCGTCTTCATAAAGCGAGATACCGACGAAGGCGATTTGCACTTTAATGTGCATTTCCTCGCTATCGCTATCCGCCGCGAACATCGGGAAAGCACTAATTAACAGCGCTACAATCCCTAACACTAACAATGTCTTCCTCATTTTGGTCTCCCTTCATTGGGTTGATTTGAGTTTTCCTTTTTAAGGTTTATGTTATCATATTTAATGGACATCTGCCTTCACCGTAATAGTTATATCCTGAACAGCAATCTGGTTATTTGGTATCGGAGCTTCAAAAAATAGATAGAGTTCTTCCCCGGCGCCGATAGCTATATCGACGCCGTCGCTTAAACCGGCGAAATTTCCTCCAACTTCAGCGCTTCGATAGGATGAGTTAATATAATCGGAACCTGTATTGAAATCACCCGCGATAGGTGCGGTTGTGCTATTGAATAATCCCATAACCACACATTGGTCGTTTCCAACCGGTGGTCCGAAGGACCAATTAGGGGTTGTTACCATCAAACTAATATCTATATTCGATGATCCATCGTTGCGTATATATATCCTATCGGCGTCATCCATAATTACAATATCGCCTTCCTGAATTAACCCCAGGTCCCAGTCGTCATAAACAGGTCCGGAATCGTTCCCGACAAGCAAGACAATATCTACCGTGCTTATACTCCACGTTACTGTCCAATCCTCGATATACGGTGTGTCCGTTCCCAGGGTAAACTTACCCTCTATCCTGATCGAATCGTGTGTAGCCGGATCGAGACTACTGATGTCCACCGGCGAATCATCCTGGTCGATTATCGGCGTATCCTCCCAATGATCGACGTTCCAATATTGGACGTCGTATTTGATATCGCCGTTGGTTTCATCGTCGGTGAATAGAAGTTCGTTCCAATCCGCGCCGCCAGAAACGAAATCGAAACCGATGGGGGAGGAGAATATCGTGCCCGTAGCGCTTCCGGTTTCGTAAGTAATTCCGGGGATAATATATTTCCTACTTGTCTGGTTACCTGTTGGAACAGATGTATCTAGAGTGTAATCTGTATTTTGATAATAACTTCCGTGAGCTGAACCATTTGGTGGATATCCCGGACAATCGACGTCATTATCGCGGTATATTGCATAACTCTCGCTTGAACTGGCCGGCGTTACGGCAATAAAATAGGTGTTACCCAGAGTTATATCAAAAGGCGTTGTTACAGTTCCCGATATCCAACCGATGGTGCCGGCACCGGTTAATGTCGCGTCCGAACCGCCGATCTTGTTGTTTCCGCCGCCATCGTTATACATAGCCATTTCGATTTGCTCACCGGTGCTGATGCTTCCGTTCCCATCCCAGAACCAGAGATGAGTTACCGTAACGGTGCCCGATCCCGAGGGAGTCCATCGGCTGTATATCTCATAATTCTGGCCATTTGGGAAGCTTCCATCCGCACAGCCGGTATCGACTAAAAGGTCGGTTGGTGCTCCACCACTTAGTTTTACCCTGTTGCTCCCGTCGGTTTCGACATCTACTAACGTTCCCGTCTCGAACTGCTCATCGGTCGTTTGATGCCATTCCGGATCGCCGGTGTCCACGTAAGTCAGCGTCCATGTCCCGGATGTCCAGTTGCCGTAAGAACCGTTACCGTATGGATCTTTCGCCCTCGCGCGAACGTAATATGTTGTTCCGGCGGTGGGGGCGGTCGAACAGGTAAATAATTTATCCACAACCGCACCCGATGAATGGACGCCGGATAAATCGCCGTTGTATATATTCGTCCCGCTCCAATCGGGTACCGAATTTATCTGAATGTAATATTGGATATCGTCCGCCGGTGCATCAGGATCTGTTACGGTCATCCTGAACCGAAGCTGAATCCCACCGGCGGCATCCTGGTCGGTTAATCTAACATTATTGAAGCAAAGTTGATCGCTACTTCCCGTGCTGTAAATAGTGGGGATATTCGGCGGTTGGTTTCCACACGCCGCCGTAGTCGCGGAACCGGAAGCCCCCAATGCCGTTTCCTCGTTATCGCCGTTGCGCGCCTTAACCCGGAAATTGTGCGTGGTTGCGCAACTCAATCCCGTAACTTCTATCGTGCCCCATGTCGCGTCGTTTTGCCAGACTTCCCCTGCGCCCAGTGCGCCTCCCGCCTGAACCCATTCCCCCTCTTCGACGCAGTAAATCGCGAATTCCGTATAGGATGGATTTCCGTTCGGTTCGACATCGACGAATATTGAAAATTCGCCAGCGACCGCGCAATTGGGCACGTCGGGAACGTTCGCGTATGTGAACATATACTCGTCGCCCGATTCCGGCCCCATACACGATGCGTTGACACCGCGAACGTTCAGATAATGCTCGGTATTCACGCCCAGCGGGGATTTCAGGTAGGACGTCGATGCGCCGTTGCCAGTCCAGCCGCCAGCTTCGTAATTGACATCGTATGAAGTCGCGCCGGCCGCCGCGTTCCAGTTCCACGTTAGCGACGTCGTCGTTTTCCCGGGCGCGATGAATACAATCGACGCCGGAACTTCGAGAATATCGACCGAGCCGTTGTCACTAACCGTCGATGGATTCCCGGCTTCGTCATAACCTATTACTTTACAATACCAGACATCGGGCGACGCGAGTGCGACCGTGTGCGTGTATGTCGGGCTATCGACCCATGCGTCGAAATCCTCGCCGCCGGGCGTCGTGCTCCAAAAGACATGATATGTGTTCGACGCGCGCATCCCGGAAAGGGCGTCGGTCGATGCCGTCCATGTCCAGGTCGGCGTATCGTCGCAGGTGGGGGAGGACGTTGTCGGCGTTCCCGGTTGCGTAGGCGGGTCGCAGTCTTCTTTGCAGTTATAGCTGTCCGACGCCTCGTTACCGACGTCATCCCGTCCATAAATATATAATGTATTATCGCCCGCCGGAACCGATGACGGATTCCCGCCATCGGTGTAACCAATTCCAAGACCGCAATTGGTTGGCGCGGCTGTCCAGCTATATCTCGGACAACCCGATTCGAAACCCGAACCGCCGTCGGTGCCGTTTAAAGTTATATCGCCTGTGGTATAACATCCCCACGTCCCACTAACACCGCTTCCACTCGCGGAGATTACAGGTGCCTTGTTATCGACGTCGCAATCGTTATCCGTGCCCGGAGTGCCGTCCTCGTGTCCGTCGTTCGGTGTAATCCTGAACTGGATAGTAGAACTTTCGTTGTTTGGATAGTCGGTAGCCGATTGCCAAATGATAGATTTACCCGTTCCGGGTGCGGTCGGGCTCCCTATGCCGTCCCCGGAAACGTTCGCGGTCGGGTGCCAGCTACCGTCCCACCATTCGCAACTTACCGTGCAATTTTCGCCGTCGTCGTCTGAGAGATCATAAGTGATTGTAATATTCCCGCCGTGCCAGCCGGAACCGTCGGAAACGTTCGACACAACCGGCGGATTATTCGGCGGCCCGAACGCCCATGAAACCGCCCAATCTTTCAATGTGGGGGTTAAACCGCCCTTTCGATAAAGAAGTCCCACCACGCGGATCGTATCCTCGGTTCCCAACCCCGAAATATCGAATTCGCCGCTAGTCCCGGATAATACTGTCCCCGTTCCGGCGTAATCGACCCAGCTACCGGAATCGCGATATTGCACTCTGATAACTACACTATCGCCGTCGTTCTCAGTCCAGGTTACCTTATCCCAGCTCGTGGGACTGCCGGGATTATCGGCGTAAGCGATACGCGTCGAGTAAACCTCGCCTTCATCATAGATCGTAGCTGGATATTTTACCATCGCCCGCAAGAGGAAAACACTACTCGAATAGGTGTAACTCCATTCCCAGGGTGAGTGTGGATCGTTATTCTTTGAATAATAATCCCCGTTGGAATCATCAAAATCCGAGGTTTGATCTAGAGTTATCCTCGTGTTCGCACTTTCCGTGAAAATCACCACGTGAAATTCCTGTGGCGTTGCAAGATAATATTTCTCAGGGTCAGTGAAATTTATGTAAGTCCAGGAATCGTCGTTCGGGACAAAACGTCTTTCCATCCACGCAGAAGGCGGTCTTTTCGGAATATGCGACGTAGCAGACTGCATGGAATCAGCTAACATCCACAAAGTGCAGGCGTCAGAACTCGGATTACGCACCCATATCATCGCGCCCATAAGCGTGCAGGCCTCCGCCGGCGCGGGAACCCGGCAGTTGAAATCGTTATTATCGTAGCCGGTGCCATCATAAGCTTCGTAAGATCCATCGTCCCGATAGAGCGTATCCCATACCGCCGCAATCGTCTGTAATACTAATTCATCTCCGCTGGTTACGAGGCCAACCAGCGAATCCGTATCGAACTGATCCTCCGTTGTCTGGAACCAATCGGAGTAAGATGCAGAAATTTGAACTGTGAAACTACGCGGTTCCGTCCAACCTCCATACCCACTGCCGTCGTTGGCGCAAACCCTCCACCAATAAGTGTTACCGTCAGTTAAATCACTCTGGAAAGTATAGGTGATAATACTGCCCGTTCCCTCAGTAACCGGGAAAGGACCGCCCGTGAAACCGGGATCGGTGTCCGTTTCGACGTCGCCGAGTGGTGTAAGGAAATCACTGTCGTCATCCCATTGAAAACGGAAATGAAGGTCTTCCCCCTCTCCATCGGCAGGGACTTTCCAGCCGTTGGTTGGTCGTTGACTATTTTGCCGTTCGTTATCGAATAAGTAATTCGTAAGCTCCGGTGTTTCGGGAGGACTGTTGATGTAAATATCACCGGCAACAGTTAATGCATACGGCTGAGGTGAAGTCCTGATTGCAAAAGAAGAAATTGTAATGGTCATTGTCTCGTTAGGAATTGCATCTAACCAGACGATCTCGTCTCTCTCGATCTCGTCGTAACTTCCACCTGTAATCGACCTTGCGCCCGAAGCCGCAAAAACGTTGCCCTTGTATGTATTACCGGATATATCTACCGTTAAGTTGATATCGTTTACGTTAGGTGTGCCCGCCGCTGGATTACCCGGATAATCGGTGAATGAAAGCACAACCTTAATCGGTTCGGTTACGCTAGAACCCGTATAAATCGTATATACGTCGTTTTGCCCGGAGGCATTGAATCCCGGAGATTCCTCGTGAACCCACAATTTTCGCGTATCCGTTCCATAACCGTCGTCGAAGAACATACAATCGTCCAGAACGACTCGTCCCCAGCCCTGACCGTTGGAGGGCGCATCCTGATGACCTGAGTTGCCAAGGTCGTCTATAGTATAAGAACCAGTCATATTTCGAGTGCCGAGCAGTAGCATCGCTTTCATCAACGCACCTGTCGGTGTAAAAGCGTCCGCCGGAGTTGCGCTTCCCGAAGGATAATATCCCTCCATAAAATACTGCCGAATTAAAGCCGTCATGCCGGCACAGGTTGGGCAGGCCATCGAAGTGCCGCCCATATATTCCATACCTGAATGACAGGAACTGCCCCCATCGACGTTATCGGCCGAGAAAATATACCAGCCGCCCGGTGTCGCGAGATTTGGCTTCATCAGTCCGTCGCCTGTAGGGCCGTGTGTCGAAAATTCAGCCATATTCTCCGGATTATTCCCGGAATTGGAGCCGGGATTATTCCAGGTTGTATATCCCCAGCCGGAACCGCTTTCGGAAGCGCCAACAGAGACTATATTCTTAGCGCAGTTATAATCTGCGGCAGGTGTCGGCGGCGTATCGTTGTTTTCGTTTCCATTTGCGAACATAACAAGGAAACTTTTGCTATTCCACATGAATTCATCACATTCCGCCGCATCGGTTCCGTAAGTCGTCGGGCTTGTGCTTCCGTAAGAATTAGAATGAATGAACGCCCCGCAGTTCTGTGCGTAACCGAAAAGGGTGTTCATATCTGCGGGAGTATATATCCCGCTGGTGCCATTAGCACCGTCCGTGAAAACCAGTCTGCATAAGGGAGCCATGCCGTCGCCAGCGTCGTAAGTTCCACCCGTTGGACTGTTCGATTCATCCTCCCCGCCAATAGAACCTCCCACATGGGTTCCATGTCCACCCATCGTAGGATCGATATCGTCGAAATCACCAGAGGTCGTGCTACCGCGATTATAAGCTCTGATTTTTCTATGACCGGTTTCGGCGGGTGGTATCCAACCCGTGGTTTTGGGGACGGTAACTCCCTGATCGCAAAAATAAACCGAGTTCGTATCCAAACCGGAATCAAGATAACCTACAAGTTGATTCTGTCCATATAATCCGCGCCTGTATATCGGAACATGGTCGTAATCAACTGACATCTGCGCGTTCCAGCCCGAACCGAGACTTCCCATCCCAGTCGTATTATATGATTGCGTAATCCACCGCGACCAATCGTTGAGCGGATAATCAGGATAATTCCTCTCCACCCATTCGGTTCCTTCGTAATTAGCAATTAGAATAGCAACTTCCCGAACTTTCTCCGGCGAAACTCGAAATTCTATAAATTCATGATAAGCTCCCTGCGATACATCTATCATCTCGATATCGAACTGTTCAATTTGCTCCGCAAGTCCCCGATAATCATCACTTTGAAATACCCAAACGGAAATGCCTACCTTGCCATCGTCGTCGGGGAGATGTTTTTCCGCAAGTAGTTCTGGTCTGATACGAAAAGATGGAATCAAAGGACCGACCCAATTAACAAAAGGAAGCACTTTAACATCATCGATAAAATCTTTACCAAGCCGGAATATCCAGCAATTATTCGGAACGTAGTAGAAAATATCTGCTCCAAGAGTCGTGCCTTCAGCGGTTTTGAGAATTATCTGTTTGCGTTCTTTGGTCGTTTCACCGTCGAACTTAACAATATAATACCCGAAATCCCTGTCGAAATCGGTAGATTCAAGTTCTGGAGCGATAGCCGGAGGTAGCCCCTCCGTCCAGAGGAATTTCGCCGCTTTGAACCAGATTAAACCGGCTATCCGATTGTTAGCCAGTATCTCTTGTTTGTCAGAACCTGTAAAGCCGGGGGAGGAAGGTAACTGGCTATCGCGCGATTTTATAGCGGTTCTCGTCCTAAGTTTCTCCGAGCGATAAACAGTCCCGGTCGCCGTCGCATCGGGCTCCAGAATTCCGGAAGGATCTCGAAAATAATTAGAAGACGCATTTTGACCGATTAAAGTTACTATCGAGAATACTAATGTAAATATGAAACATATAATCCAGATTATAGTTCTAAAACACATCACTTATTCCAGTGAGATTAATAATTATCAAGAATACATAGCTCAAATTTATCTTTATAAATATAACTATATAAATTTCCTATTCAAGCTAAACTTTATTATTAATACCGTTTTTCTCGATATAGGCTTTCACGACGTAATCCGCCCGAACACTTATCCAATAGGCATCATCCTCTCTCTGAAATATCGTCGACACCGGGAAAATACGAACATAAACTACCGATCGATAATTATTGTTTAATATATCTAATAATAATTACAATATAATATATCATATATCAGTCATTAATACTTACTCTTCACTTATCCAATTAATAATCGGCCTCAAATGAATTCGATAGCGATTAATCCTCGGTAATCCGATAAAAATGGAACCGCCCTCATTGAAGAGGATGGGCAATTTGCGTCGGTTTGCAGGGATTAGATATATCAAACAGGACGATGCCCTCCTCGTCGATTGCAACTGCAGGAATTTCGCCGTCAACTGCGACATCCGAAACTCCCGGCTGGTCGATTCGTGTGATTTCCACTATCGAATCCGGGACGGCGAAACGTGAACTTCGATAACGGTGATGACCGAGGGCGAATCGCCTTATATCTGGACATCAGAACTTAACGAATGCGAAGTTTATTCACGTGCGCAGGCCTTCAACGGCGAACTCTATTCACACTGGTTCGAGGTCGGCCCGATACTCATCGATAACAACCCGCAGAGTATTTTCATCGAAATCGACAACCCGTCGCAATATTACAACGGCAACTTGCCGCCTTTTTCTATTTCCCGAATTATAATTAAATCCTAAGGATTTATACTAACCCGTAAATCTAAGATTGATAAAGACTTAAACGAAATACTGCCATTTAAAGTTTACAGATAAAGATAAATAAAATCTGATTTTCAGAAAATAAATATTGTAAAAAAGAATTAGATACGCATTATTATCGGATTAAAAAAATTTAAAAGAAAGGAATACAGAATGAAACGAAAATTCTTTAGCGTAACAATTGTCCTGATTCTTACCGCAATGCTCTTTACCAGTTGCGATTGCGGGACGGAAAGCGAGCCGCCGGTTCCAGAACCGACAGTAGCTTTGCAATCGTCGAGTTCATCGATGGTTATTGGCGAGATAATCCAGACGGATTTGTCGATTAAGGCTATTCCGGAAATCGCGGGCGTCGGGATAAAGCTTGTTTACGATCCATATAAGCTCGAAATAGTCGAGATTACCCGCGACGACTCCTGGCTTGCATCCGAAGGCGGAACCGTCCAGCAGATGGAACTGACGACCAATAATGATCAGGGCTACGCGAAAATAGTGCTGGCCGTTTTCCCGACGTCCATGTCGGTCGGCGACGAGGAAGACGTATATCATACAATCGCCGATATACGCGTCAAAGCCCTATCCGCGGGTTCAGCATCTCTTTCGATCTCGATAGATAACGGCGCGGACAGCGACCTGGGGATTTTTAAAGCTAACGGCAATCTCTGGTCGGATATCGTGAGAGAGAATCTGTCGCTAAGCGTAACCTCTTAAAGGCATTGGAGTTAAAAATGAAAAAGACAATTATATTCACGATAATCCTATTGGCATTCTCCTCGATAACCTTTGCGAAAACCGCCGAACCTTTCGAGGTCCAGGACACCGTGAGCAATTCATTCATCAAAATAGCCTGCGGAACGGACGGCAAGTTTACAATCGGCACCGCGGACGGTCGCAGATTGCTATATGGATTTCCGAACGAGGGTTCTACGAGCCATACTAATTTAATCGTAGGCTCCGATACGCTTGGTTACGGCAACTGGACAAGCTGGGGAGTTGCCGGAACAATCACCGAAGCTCTTCACCGGGACGGCGATGCACTCGAGATGACGTTTACCCACGCCGACGTCGATATAACACAGCGTCTCAGTATTGTGGAGGGCGCATCTACCGGCAACGACGACACTATTCTCATAGAATACTATATCTACAACGGTTCGTCGGCAACTACAAGCGTCGGTGTCCTTCTCGAGATGGACACGCAAATCCATTATAACGACGCCGCGGAAATCTCGACCTCGTTTGGATACACCGGCAATGAGCAGGATTTCACTCCGCCGAATATGCCACAATATTGGCAGGCCTTCGAGCAGTCGCCAACACAACCTGAATCCCTGCTGGTGGGACAGGGGACACTCATCGGGTCCAATGCAGTCATGCCGGACAGATTCTGTCTTGGCCAATGGGGCACCTATGACGATGTCAAATGGAATTACACCAGCGGAAGTAGTCCCTATGGCGACTCTGCGGTTTTACTATGGTGGTATCCGGTGGCGATCTCACCAGGCTCGACATACCGCGTTGCAACGCTTTACGGCATCGGCGCGGGAAGCGTCGCGATAGGCGAACTGGCGCTGAATATTACAGCCCCATTATCTTTGTCGGTAGATTCGGTTGCCGGAGAATATTCACCCAATCCCTTTACCGTAAACTGTCTGGTTACGAATACGACCTCCGCGACAATCGACGGCATTACAGCAACCATCGATCTTCCTGCGGGATTGCATCTGGCATCCGGCGAGACCGCCACTAAAGACGTCGACCCCTCGTCCCTCGATGCGAGCCAGACAGGCAGTGTATCCTGGAACGTCGTCGCCGATGACCGTTCGTCCACGGCAACTCTGGAATATACCGTTACTGCAAACGGAGGAGGATATTCGAACGATATGAACAGGACGATTACAGTCCCCGAACTCCCGACATCGGATATACGCGATATCACGCTGAATCTACTCTCCATTTCGACCGGCGATTATCCAAATGTAGCTCTCTATTTAACCGTCGTGGATTCCGTAACCAACCCGCTTCTCACTATTGCCGGCCTCGACGAATCCAATTTCGACCTCTGGGAGGAAAGCACTCGCATAACGGATTTCACGGTCGATTATATTGCCGCAGTCGAGAGCGGTATGCGCGACGAAGACATCGACGTCGGGCCAATAGACGTGGTTGCGCTTCTCGATGTTTCAAGTTATATGGAACCCTATGACACAGTGAAAAACATGATGATGAGTTTGGTTACCACTCTCGTCGATTCAATCGACCGCGAATTCAAGGTTGCCCTTATCACCTTCACGGACGAGATTAAATCCCTGAACGACTTCTCCGACGACATCGACGAAGTTCGCGGATGGGCGGAAACCGCGCTCGAACTGACAACCGATAATCCCGACGAAACCAACGGCCTCGAAGCCATTTCCCGCATGAGCGATCTTATGTGGACGGAAGGTGCGCAGAGAATGATGATTTACGTCTCCGCACATCCCTTCGCTACGGGAGGCGGATACACAACGATGGGCACCGTCGATTACCTGCGGAGCATGAACATAAGCCCGCTAATCATGGGGCCGGAAGACGCCGATATGCTAATGCTCGCGGATAGCGCCGACGGATACTACGTCAACATCGAGATTCTCACGTCGATACTCGACAGTCTCGATTCTTATCTCGGTAGCGACGTCGGCCACTACGCCATTACATACGAAACGCCGAATCCCGTGGCCGACGGTAGCTGGCGAGACGTTGAAATCGAGGGGAGTGTCGAAGTCGATGATACGGTTTATACCGATTACGAAACGGGCGGCTATTACGCGCCGTCCATTTCAGGCTTCTATTTCTCGCCCGAAACGACCTACACTCGACAGGGTTATTCCTTCCGTGTCGATATCAAAGCCGCGACCATGATGAACCTCTTCGACGTCCATTTCGTCGCGAACTGGGATCCCGCTATTCTCGACCTCGATTCGATTAAGGTCGGTGAATTCCTCGCACGCGGCGCTTCCGCTCCGCTGAATATCATAACGACGGGAACGGGAACGGTCGATGCCTCCATCACCCGCAACGGCGTTCTGACGGGAATTAACGGTTCGGGCACTATAGCCTCACTGTTCTTCAACGTTATAGCCCAGGATCCGACCAGTATGCTCGGTTTCAGCGAGGTCGATGTCCGAGACCCGGATTTTGTAGAAGTTCCCACGCTTGTGGATAGTTTCGCTTATATACGCTATCTAAGCGGCACAGGCGGTGGCACACCGGGCGATACTACGGATTGCTTGCTCTGCGATTTCGACTGCGACAGCGACATCGACACGCGCGATTTCGTCCTCCTCGGCGGTTACTGGCAACCAGCTAACAACAGCCACGGCGATGTCGGCCCGGGATCGGGAGTAGCGCCGGTTATCTCGACTTCCCCCGACGGCATGGTGAATTTCGAAGACCTCTTCGTATTCAGCAGGATGTGGAACTGGTATCACCTGACGGTGCTCGGCCATCCGAAAACCGGCCCCGGCGGAACGGTATTCGTATCGAGCGACGGCAAGACCGCATCGATCAAAGCCATGGATATGACAAATTTCGGTATGTTCCGTCTGGTTATCGAATTCGACCCGTCGCGCACGGAAATCCTCTCCACGGAACTCGGCGCGATAAAGACCGGATTCGTCGATATCGAGAACGGCACTATAGAAATCGCATCAGCCAGGCTCGCTAATAACGGCGAATGCGCCGAAATATTCGGCGACGTTGATCTGGCGTCTATCTCCTTCAAGGGCGATGACACATTTAACATGACGGTTATCGATATCCGCGACGCCGCTTCACGTGTCGTCCTCGACGGCACACAATTCACGCCGAGGCAATACTCCCTCGGTCGCGCGCGCCCGAATCCATTTAATCCGACAACGACGATAGAATACAACCTGCCCGTCGAATCGGACGTCAAACTCGAGATATTTGACATCCTCGGTCATAGCGTAGATGTCGTCGTCGAAGAGACCCAAAGCGCCGGGCATTATCGTGTAACCTGGCACGCGTCGGGCAAAGACGCCCCCAGCGGTGTCTATTTCTACAGACTATCCGCAGGCGAGTTCTCGGACACCAAGAGAATGATGTTAATAAAATAGAAACCGGCTAAATCGGATTAAAAACGCAGAAGTCCCTTAACGTTAAGGGACTTCTGCTAAATACTTATAGTAAGTATTTATGTAATCAATATAACTATCTATAATACAAAGAGTTATTTGATATATACTAACCTCTTCGATACCGCGTCCTCTCCGAAAACAGCCCGCACCAGATAAACACCTGAACCGATATTGTCGTCGGGACGCCAGACGAACACGTTACCTGAGCTTACAATACCCTGAACTTGTCGAAGTCGAAGGGGCGAAGATGGATTACCGTGTGCACCGCCGCGCACTTCGACAGGCTCAGTGAGCGGCTGGATCATTCTCCCTGCCACGTCGAAAATCTCCATCCGTGGGGGCGTATTGCAATACGCCCCTTCGGGCGCATCGATGGCAATACACACCGCGGAATTAAAGGGATTCGGATATGTGCGAATTGACAGGTTCTTCGGCAGAACAACCTCATCGACCGACGTGCTCGAATCGTGCAACATGACCGCCAGACCACCTACCAAAGTGTTCTTGAGGTTTTCCTTATTCGATACGACTACCCAATAATTGACATCCTCAACAGGAATCTCAAACGCGCCGGTGTCGCACGCTTCGTCCATGGTCAGCACCGCGAAAGAGCTTCCCGCTTCGAACCGGGCGAATTCCTCGTCGTCTAAAGCGAACAACGCAAAACCATAAGCGTCGTCGATCCATTTCTGATATGTCGCCTCGATATCGTCGAAGGGCGCTTGATACCCTATGAACTCGCCGATCGGCCTTAACCGTGATCCGAGATAAGCGGCGGGGGAGGCCGTCGATGTATCCTCGACCCAGTTCAGTTGAGGAATCGTCCCCGGAACGTTTTTAGACCGATTATAATTCGAGCCGTCCATCGTCAAAGTAACAAGATTATCGACGTAACCCGGCCCGGGATCACTGCCGACTTCCGAATCGACGCGCCAATAGAGGTGTTTGTTGTCGCCCACCATAGTAGCCGTTTTACCGCGGCTGTTTGTGAAAAGAATACAATCGTAAACGATCGAGGTCGAATAATCCGCGGCGACGAGAACCTCGGCACCATCCACAGGCCGGGCAGTGGCGTCCGTTACGGTCAAATTAACGCTCGCGATTTCATGCGAATACCTCTCAGTAACAGGAACCATTTCCCCCTTGCCGGTGTGTTCATATACCGTGGCGAATTCCTTGCCCCAGCCGTCGGCATATACCCATTGGTTGTCGATATAGTTATTAACAGGCTCCCATCCAGCCCAGCGCCAGCCCGTCCAGAATTCATTCCACACGTGATCCGTGCTAATTGCTTCGATACCCCGCACGGGAATAAGACCCACCCTCGCGGCGGCGGCGGTTATATCCTCGTGTTCGCCGCAACGCCCCTTATGTTTAGCGTAAATCCTAACGGGCTGATGAGGTCTTTCGGAGTCGGAATCGAACTCAAGGCAATTGCGAATCCATTGCGTTACGACACCCACAGCGCCGTTCTCCCCGGGACTGCCATGTAATCCGCACCAGACCGCATCGACCAACATCAGCGAATCGCCCAGCGCCCAACATTCGAAGGTGCCGGTGGTCTCAGCGACGTCCCAGAACCACGTCCGCCAGAATTTGCCCGACCACGGATCCACCGGATCGCCGGTGAGAGGCTCGATATAGCGCGGTATCTCGTCCGTGATCTTAGGGAACATCACGTATTTGTAATACATCTCCGCGGTCAGTGTTACCGTATCGTAAACCGTCATCCCAGTGTCGATAGTAACGTAACGCGCTACAGTCCGATGATCCCCCGAACCCGGCGTGCCCTCATCGGCTATCTCGACGTAAGACAACAGCGAATCCCGCTTATAAAGCTCCCTCACGTTCTCTTCCAGAAGATAACTCATCTCGATTTGCATCAAAATCTCACGGGCGAGATGGCCGAGACAATACAGAAGTTCGTCCCGCCACAACGGATCGGCGTCATTCAACATATCGTCGTAGATGACGCAGAATTCGGAATCGAGGCCGGCCAGATTAACCCTTAGCTGGCGACGAAGGCCTTCCGGCGCGTTATCAATCCAGTATTGCATCGTGCTGTCCAAAGGGCTTTCCGGAGGAATGTAACCCAATGTTCCAGCCGAAACATCCACATAAACAGCCGCGTAACTCCCCGGAGGCAAACACACCTCGACGAAAAGCGAATCCAGTGTCTCAAGCGAATACGCGGCCACGCCGGTATTGTATTCCTTCCCCTTTTCGAGCGCCGTTACGGGTTCGGTTACACCCGGCGCCAACAGGAGTTCTTCACGGGGGATATTTACGGTAATCCCCTCCGCGAAAAGTGCCGTTACAGCGCAGAATATAGCGATTAGTGTGATGATATGTCTGGTCATTCTCTCTCCTTATTTTTAGGATATGTTGTTAAATAGCGACGCTAACAAAAAATAATCCACTTCGGCCAAAAATACAAGCGGCTTCTTGCGATTATTCCCTATTTCCGGCGAGATAAAAAAGCGTTAATTTCAGATAACTACTGTCCCAAAGAATTAAAGAGTTTAAGTTGATGGTCATTCTTGTAAGAGCTTGATTTGGGTGGACTTAGCGCATGGGCGATGGTAACGTTCGAGAATAGTTTCGCGCTAATTAACCGAATTAAGGTCAAATTAGACCCCTTATAAGAATGATTTTTTTTTAACATATAAATCAACAAATAAACAATCATCGCAACCCACAACTGGCACTCGATTGCGTTCTTGTTCCGTCCGTAAAACCGCTTGATTTTAAGGTTTTGCTTGATCCATTTGAAGAAAACCTCAATCTCCCAACGGCTTCGGTATAGTTCACAGATAACGCTTGCCGACGATTCGAGGTCGTTGGTGAGGAAGGTTAGTTTGCCTTTATGGGACATGAAAACTATCCTTCTCATCCGTAAACCCTTGATAGCATCACGTTTCTTGCGGTTATCGAACCGGATTTCCTGATCCTCGATTACACCTTTGGGACGTCTTCCCCGACGATTCGAGACTACTTCATACCGAACGTCTCGTTTTGCACGCGTAACGAACGTGATGCCCTGTTTATCGAGCTTTCGCCAAAGATCGAAGCCGTAATATCCGCGATCCATAACCAAAACCTCGGTTCCCGCCAGATCGAGTCCGCTCATGCCTTTTATCTCGTGCATCGAAGCACCGGAAACGACCATGTCGAGGGGCATTCCCGAAGCATCTATCAAAACGTGCGCACGGGCTTCCTGACGGCTTTTTCCACCCTTCGCCCATTCGGTTCCGTGCCCCTTCATAGGCATGCATGTAGCATCGACTATCGAAACGAACTTCTTGAAATTTCTACCAATCTTCATCTGTGTTCTGGGAGTTTTTTGTAAAAGCCGATAGAAAAAGTCTCGGAAAACTTCGGACGGCCTTTGAGCAAGAGCGTTCGACATAGTGTTCAGCGAAACCTTTCCGCAACCGAGGTGATAGAGCTTTGACGCATCGGTGTGTAACTCAATATAACTCCTTAATTGAGAGTAGTTTGTTCTCTCGTAACACAGCTTTAGCTGTGTTACGCCCCTGCATCCGAAGCTCCGCTTCGTCTTCGCGAAGCAGAGCTTCGGATGCACTTTCGTCGCATAGCTGGAGCTATGCGACGAGACGTGAACAAGGGAGCATGCTCCCTTGTTTATCGTATCAATTGGATTTTGAATATTTTCGATTCGGCGGCGGTGTCGAGTTTCACGAAATATATCCCCGATGAGGCGCGCGAGTTGTCCGCGTTCGTGCCGTTCCAGACCGTGCTATATGTCCCTGCGGATTTGTGGCCAGACCATAGCTCCGAGATTTTCTTGCCGAGGATGTCGTAAACCGCGAGGCGCGCGTCGGAATCGCCCGGCAAATCCCATTGGATAGTGACGCTCGCGTTGAACGGGTTCGGCATGCATCTCAGGCCGAGCGTGCGGGGGAGGCCGTCGGGGGGATTATCGGCAACCTCGCGCGGGATTTCGAGCGTCTTCTCGAAAACGACTATGTCCGGCCAGATGGAGGGTTCGCTGTCGGCGGATTCAAGCATAGTAAGGTTCAGAACTCCGCTAATGGGCGTGGTCGTGCGCGACTCGAACGCGATTTCGACAGGTTTCGTCCAGTTTTGCGGGAAGAACAGCGCGAGCTTGTCGCCCTCGACCGAAAAATCGACGCCGTCGATGTCCGGCTCGATAAGTATGAGCGATTTTGCCGGCCATTCGATGAGGATTGTTTTCGATTGTAGGGCTTTTTCTGAAAAACTCAGGTTGAGCGCGACCTCGGTTCGGCCGATTTCTTTCTCTACCGCGACGACGCTCGAAATCAGCGGCTCATCCGAGGCGAACGCCGCAAACACGCACACGAAAAGGATAATTGTTAAATGTCGAGTTTTCATTATAGTCTCCTATATTGTTATTAGGATGTTATCGATGAAAATCCGGTATTCGCCGGGCGAGACCACCGAGGGTTTGTTGAAATAGACGGAAATTCGGTCCACTTTTCTCATGTCCGGCAGGTCACCGAGCGGAACGCGCACCGTGACCCATCTGTCGAGTGCATCGACGCGTAGGTGCGGCGCGTATATCTCGCCGGCTTCGTCCGGAAGGAAATACTCCGAGAGCCAGCTTGTATCGGTATCGTCGAAGCTAATCAGGCGCAGGTCGAGAATTGCGTTGCCGAAGGTCGCCGGGAAGTCGAAATGGTAATAAATGTCGAAGCTCAGCGCGCTCTTGTCGGTCAGTTCGAGTTCCTCGAAAGGAGGAAGTTCCCATAAGTCGTAGCGGAAGCGCGCCGGACTGAAGCCGTTGACCTCGCCGTGAATCATGAGGTAGTGATCGGCGTTGGTCGGAGTCGGCCATAAGCCGGCGGGGGAGAAAATGTCGCAGGTGTCCGCCGTGACGTTCTCGACAAAATTTAGGTCGTCGTGGACGAAGGTCGGGGGGTCGTTTGGCTCGAATGATGCGAAGAAGGCTCGTCGCAACATGAAATTATCGATAAAAGCCTTCGCGTTTGGCGAGGCCTTCACCCAAACCGATTCGACTATCCTCGTCGAGTCGCCGAGTGTGAATGTATCGGGCACGGCGTCGCGGTATTCGGCCTGAACGGGCGAGGAAATCGGTTCGAACCAGATAATCTCGTCCAAACCTTCGAGCTTGTAGCCCATAGTAATTATGCCGGTCTCGGCCCAAGCTTCATAGACCATGAAAAGGCATCGCTGGGTGCATAGGGAACATGGATTCAGCTGGCGAACGTCGAACAGTTTTGTGCTGTCCATGAATTCGTAAAGGAACCCTTCTGTGAAAGATTGAATAAGGAGAACACCTTCGAATTCATGGGCGGCGAATACCCTCTGGCAGAGGATTTTAGGGTTATAAATATGGTCGATATCCCCCGGAATATTGCTCGTGAAGCCGAAATTATGCAGGGAATCATCGTCGTTGAAATCGCTTGTCGAGAAACTATCGACGTCGATTATCGTCGTAAGGCTGTCCTCGTAGGATATCCATGTGTTTGCCAGTTTGAAGGAAGAATCCGCCTCGTGCATAGCAAATTCCGCGAACCAACTGTAGCAAGTGTCTCCCGTGGCGTGGTCAATCTCGAACCAATTCCAGCTCGTGTCTCCGCTGACCGTATCAACCGTGAAAGACCATGGGCCGATATCGTTTGAAAGCAGAAGGGATGCGTAGGTTTTCGCAACGAAATCCTGTGTGAGATGAGACTCGGGAATCTTGTGGATGTGAATCTCTTCCCAATCGACGATTGTATCGACGTTGTTATCGACGTCGTCGGCGAGCATATCGCCGAAGTGGATGTAAACGCCGAAGGTGTCGGCATAGACGTTGTCGCGGCGCTGGAAAATCGCGACGTTGTCGATATAACTCCGCAGGTTGCCCATGAGCGGCAGGTCTGAAGAGTATCTGATGAGTATATCCTTTATCAGCCAGTCGTTTAAGATGTCCGGCAGTTGAATATCGACATAACGCCAGAAGTCGCCTGAGACAGGGCGATAAGTCAAATCATCTTCCGGATCTATCTCATTCCGTTCCCATGGATAATAAGAATTCCCCCACTGGTCTTTGATTTCCTCGTCATTTGCCCATAGATAATCGAGCATAAATACTGTTTCGTGGGTGAAGGGATTGTATATCTCGAAATCTATTATGACCTTCGGCGGAACTAGGTCGGGCAGGTCGTGACGTTCATGGTAGAGATTCGGCGCGTGTTCGTGCCAGATGTAGTAGCCGAGAATTGTCCAGGGTTCGATGGAGTAATCAAGGTCTTCCGGAAGAAGGGAGAACATGAAATGATACTCGCCGAACTGGGAGCTATCGACCATCATCGGGTCCGCGTAGCCGTTGACTTCGTAAACCATGCCGCGCGGGCCGTAGAGCATTGTATCGATGGGTATATCCGTAGTGTCCCGAGGATCGGGGCTGGAGAGCATTGCCAGAGAGCAAGAAGGCATGACATCGGCGTCCTCCCAGGATCGGAAGCCTACCGTTTCTCCTTTAGTTGTGTTCACGTTGAATCCTTCTTCCGGTGCCTGATCCGGCTCGAATTCAAGGACGAGGTTTTTGTTAGTGATAGTCAGATTATCAAGATATGCGTGAACAAGGCCGTGTTCGTCGTTGGGGTTATCCTCGTAACCGACCATAATTCCGACGATTGTCTTGCCGTCGAAAGGCGCAAGGGAGGCGTGAACACGATGGAAAGTATCGACCGATACCGCCGATGGCCGCCACGCCGGATGCATCCGTGCGCCGTTGTCATCTTTGAACGTCGAATCGGTGATTGCACGGGTGTGGTCGGAGAATAGCAGGTCGATACAGATATGCTTACCGTTGGCTGTTCTTGGCCAGAGGTCGTAGGAAATTTCGAGATACTTGTTCACCTCTATCTCGCAGTTGAAAAGCTTGAAGTATGCATACGCATGATCCCACATTCCCGCGCCTTCGCCGGTCATGTCCCAGCAGGCTATTTCGAGGACGCGGTTGCCGCCGTAGAGGGTCGTCGTATCGGAAAGATGGGTGATTGTCGAATCCCTGCGGACGAAGCGGGACTCTTTCACCTTGTTCGAATAACCGAAGGGATTGGTGCGCGTTTGTTCGCCGTCCCATGTGATTCTGAACCTGCCGTTCCAGTAATTATTCGGGTCGCGGAAATAGTGTTCGACCCAGTCTGCGAGGCCGTTGAGATTGGCGTCCATGAATTGGTCATCGTTTTTTGCGTTATATGCGCCGTCATTGTATGACCACGGCACGAAATCCCGATGATCGGAAGTAAGACGCGGACTGTGGGCAAGGGTGCTGTCCCAGCTCACTCTCGGAGGATAGATAGTATCGCCGTCGAAAGTCTCCACGGGAAGGCGGAGGGTGTCGGTGGTCAAGAGCCATTCCATCTCCGGGCCGTCGGAGGCTTCGTAGAGGCTGTTGTCCGAATTGGGGTTTAGCGGATTCAGGCCGAGTTTGATTTCGTAGCCGTCGAAGAGGCCGTCCCCGTCGCAGTCCGCTTTATGGGGATTAGTTCCGAAGATAATCTCCATGTTGTCTTCGAGAGTATCGTTGTCGGAATCGCGTATGTAGTTGAAAACGAAAATATCCCCCGGTCTGAGTTTTGTGTTTCCGCATAGGAATAGAGAATCGCTTCTCGAACAGAGATCGTCCTTCCGAGAAGGCTCGGTGATAGTATCGATACTCGATACAACAACCCATTGGGCGGCATATTTAATAGTATCACAAGTCGATCCGGAGGGCGGTATCCATGTGCCGTTTAACTCTACATTGGGCAGACATCCCACTTGAATAAGGGTCTCGGCGGCGTCGTCGCTCCAGGTGAAATGTTCGATTTTCGGAGGTCCATGGGAGCCACTGGCGTATTTATCGATAAATTCTTTGAGGGTATAAAAAGAATCTTCAGCGGTCGGAGTATCCTTTATCGGGGATTCCCTGACCATATTGGCATACTCGCTCTCCTCGGGATAAACGCACATCACTGTTACATAGCTTCTATGAGCCGCCTGAATGGAAGTCCAGTCGCATAGGTTACTACATGTGAAAGTGCCGTCGCCATCATTGAAAAAATCCGCAGAACGGCGCTGGACGATAAAAGTCTCGCCATCCATCTCGGAATTAACGAAAGATCCGTAGATATCGTCCACATCCTCATATGCTTCGGCGTCATTCAGACCATTTTTATACTCTATGCCCAAAGTTGTAACGTAACCGATTGCCGCTAATCCAGCAGTAGGAACTGCGGCAATAAGCATAGCGCACTGAGCAAAACGACATTTGTCCATGGCACTTGAGACATTTGAAAGGGAATCAAGGTCAGGCAGGTCCAAATCTGCACCCAGGCCGATCATCTCGCGAAGCTGGTGTTTAATCAGAAAATCTACCGAATCCGGATATCCCAGTGTTCCGCCAGTATAAGGCACAAGGCCGTCCATTCCGGAAACAAGTTCATTGGGAGCATATACTCTCGTGGGATCACCCGGCCAGAAAAAATCGAAATGCATCTGGTGATAGTCGTCTCCCATAACGTTTCTATCGAAGGGTTCTGTTCCAATATTTTTGAGTCTCAGCCAATTCCAGACATAAGTATCGGCATAATCGAATTCCTCATGGGTTGACCATTCCCATTCGTTTGAGACCTTCCACTCGGTCGCGGCTTCGAATTTTCCACCTCCAAACAGTTTTACATATGGCCCTTCAGTCTTAAGGGGGTTCCCGCACCACTTCTGTCCGGCTTCTGCACCCATTTCTACAGAAACCTTTGCTTCCGAAGAGCCTTCGCCGGAAATACCTCGGGATGATTCAATCACATTGCCGAAGGGGATAGTAATATAATTATTGTAATTATCTATACTTGGCTCCGGATAGGCCGGAATAAGCGGATGACAGCCGTTGCGAATAACAAGCGGCAAAGGATCGTCCAGCGGATATGGGCAGGTAGGGCAATTCTTAAACTGCCAGCTCATCCATTCCAGACGGTCGGAATATTGATCCCAGTCCGAGCTTTTGCAATATGGGTCGAGGATGCCGTAACCCAATTCGGGAATATAATACAGCTCCGCGCCATTGGGAATCGAGTCCTGATCCCAGTCCTGGAACCAGGCCACCCAATCTACCCGAGGCGGAAGAAAATGATGCTGAACATACTCGAAATCGTTAGGCGCACTCGATGTCGGATCGGAGTTTTTCAATAGCGGGCAACTGCACCATAGATATTCCGCATAATCGTCGAGGCCGTCGTTGTCCGTGTCGTATCCGTTGGCGCCGCCGAGGGTTTCCGCAGATGTTTTGATATAAACTATTCCAAGCTCGCCCCAGTGAGTCGTATCGATGAACTCGCGAATATTCAGGCCGTCGATTTCCGCGCCCAGCATATACGCCATACGCAGACGAAGGTCTTCTTCCCAATAATGGATTCCGTAATGCGGGTAGTTCTCTCCGCCGAAAAGTCTGCCGGCGTTTTCGAGACCGTCCGGAATACCGTCCTCATCGATGTCCGCCGAGCCGTAGAGAGTCGTGTCCCACTCTTCCGTTCTGCGCATAATCTGATATGTGCCCCTGTTAGCGGCATAGTTTATCATAGCCGCTTCGCCGTATTGCACGAAGACATACTGAAGCTCAAACCGGTCGCGGACAGATTCCGCGTCGTCGATTTTGCCCTCATAAACGAGGCTCTCGAATTTAATCTGCATGGGAGAACCGCGTTTGGTGCTTATCGGACGAATAGTCGATGACGGATTATGGTCGTGGGCATAAACTTTCGGAGGGGGCGCTTTAATCTCTTCCGGAGTCTGCTTCCGGGTGGTCAATGGCGGATACATCCCCATCTCGAAATAAAGCTCGAAGTCGTTGAAATCTTCCTTTTCCGTGTGCGCATCGGTGGGATCGGAGAACATGAGGATTTCCAGATAATCGGAGATGCCGTCCCCGTCGCTGTCGTCATTATATGGGTCAAGGCCGAGAATAATCTTCGCCTCGGGGCTTATTCTCGCTTCCTCGAAATTCCGCAAAGGCGTGCGCGGAAAATGATATTGAGACAAATCCATCTCCGCCGAACGCGTCTCGACGGTGAAAGCGAAAGGTTCCGATGAGGCTGTAGGCAAACTATTATCGAAAGAGGATTCCCCAAACCAGACCGAATTGTCGATGCCGAAATCCAGGCCGTCGATATCCTCGATAACCGCGCTTATCCTCGAAATGGGAGATGCATAAACAACTGCATGCCAGACGTCATTCTCGAAATAAGCTTCATCGATAGCCGCACTGCGGGTGAAGGAACGATTGAACGCTACCCATCGACGTTTGCCGGCCTCGTTGACCGCGAACAAGCCGTTGGATGCTCTCGCCCACTCCTGAGCTTCTTCCGACACGAAAAGCTCGCCCGCCGTATCCACTGCAAAATGGCTGGTCAAAAGCATCGCGCTCAAATCGGACCGGAAATAATCGTCCAATAACTGGCCGGTGCGAAGGGAACGAGTTTCGCCCTGAAACACCTGCCGAAGTTCAATCTCCGTATGCCCGACAAGATACGTCTCCCCCGCGTCGATATACGCCAGATTGACCGACCGGACATTCTCGCCCTCGCGAATATTCAAATTCGGGCAGGCGTTAATAGTCGTCATCACGGCGCAATAATCGTCGGAGGCCGGAGGGTTATTCGCGAAAGGCGCGATTCCCTCTGCGCCGTATTCGTCGAAGCCGCGCCAGGGTTTCCGTTCGCTATTTGATATCGTGCCGAAGGGGATATCGTCCAGAGGCGCGAAACCGCCATCGACATCAACCAGCGGAATAATCCTGCCCTCGATAAGCCCGCCGTCGGAATCGTAGGTCGCGGACAGGATAACCATCTTCCCCGCGCCAAATGCCGCGTCGTGCCACGAAATAACCGGCCTTTCATCCGCGATGGAGTTCCACGGCGTTTCGTCCAAACCCGCCAACGGAGCCTGAGCGAAAACCGACGCCGCCATAATTGTCATTGTCGCAATAATTGTGAAATATCTCATATTAGACCGCCTTAAACGGAGTTATGTCCATCAAAATGATTCCTGAATTCGAGTGAAAAACACTTCGCCTTTGCCCATAGGACTTTCGTCGTATTCGACCGACCGCAGACCCTCCGGTTCGACTTTGAACTGAAGCTCGATTTCCTCGGAGTCCTCGGCAGTGTTCGCGAGGGTCAGGGACAGGATGCCGTTTTTGACCGTCCACGTGCCCTCTTCGACAAAATCCCCCTTCGGCTCGCCGACATAAACGCTTGTGCGAATCGCGTTGCCGTTCTCGAAGATATGCAGGAGAATAACCCGCCCCATCCCCGACGCCGACGGCAGTTCCGCGACATAAGTCCCAACCGCAGAATCCCCGGCCTTCCCTTCCGATTCCCCCGACGACAATTCATGTGGAATCTCATCAGCGAACACCACCAGCGCGAAAGCCGCTAACACCAATAATAAATACATTTTCCTCATAATATACCTCCGACCGTAAGGGTGCTCCCGTTCGCCGTAATACTAATGTTTCACGCAATTGCGTATTTCACGTTCTCGAGGACTATACTGGGCAGATCATCCTGTCCGAGGACCTCTTTGGCGTCCAGTATTTCGATACCGACCAGTTTTTCGCCCTTGCCGATATTCAGAGCTATCTCTTCGGAAAGGCGCAGTGTTCGGCATTCATGCTCGCCTTCGAGTATTCGAATATAGAGGGCGTCGATTTCAGAATCGTATGTTATTTTCATAGCATTCGCTCCTAAAAGTAAAAGGTGTAAACCGTAATAACAACCGTCTCGTCGTTTTCCTCGACAATAATCGGGGCAACTTGTTTGATAGTATAGAACTTTTCCTGCCAATAACCATTGAATTGGAAATTACTTTTGCAGATAAAACGGCCGTGTTTGGCCGATTCTCGCAAACCGTTCTTTATCGCCTCGATAACTTCTTCTCTGGAAGCTCCTCTTTCCTCGCATTGCCGTAGCGCGTGTTTTGTAAATCTGATATTCATCTATCTTTCTTGCTCATTGCCCATTGCCAATTTTCTTCTTCTTCTCCGACCAGACGCCGGAACGGGTCTTGAATCCGAGAAGCTCAAGTTTCGAACTGTCGGGGCCCCAGGTCAATTTGCAGAGCGAAAACAAAAACTGAAGCATCGCGGTGTCTTTGTCGAAAATCTCCCGCTTGCGTTTGAACGATTCCGCCGAACGGCGCCTCGCGGCAAGAGCTTCCTGATGCCGTTCGATCATCGCCTCGCGCAAACTCAGCAGTTGATTCATATAATCGTCGATAACGACCCGCGAATCACCCGCGCTCACCATATCGTCGTGGGTTTCCTTCCACTGTTCGATTGCGTTCGACAGCTGTTTGAAACGACGCGGGGATCCTCCGATAAAACCGTAAGACCGCAAAAGCTCGTCATCCACGCCTTCGGCCTTGATAAGGGCGGTCAGATACGCACGGCATTTCGCGTAATACTTCGCCGCCTCGACCACTTTGAGCTGAAACTCCTGATAAGCCTCGTCGATTGTGCCTTTATCGACTGCGGCGGATGAATCGATACCCGTCCATATCCCTTCGGCGTTTAACGCCCAGTCCACCTTGTCGGGCGAGAGGCCTAACTCCGCGGAAAATTCTGTAACGTGCTTGGATACAAGGCTTAATCTCAGCATTCTTGTGCCGTCGCTGTCCTGAGTAATGCGATTGTTCTTAATCATAAATTATCACTCTCCATTTTTAATATGCACAGTGATAATATTAATGGGAACGCTGTCGTTTCAAAAAGAATCATTGCCATACTTAAACGCAACATCGCCATTTTTAAACGCATCATCCTAAAACTTAAATTAAATTTGAGGATGTTGCGATTAATTTCGAGGCTGTTTCCATTTAGATTGAGGATGTCGCCATTAAATGTCTGCCCGATTCTATTAAATATTACGATGTCGCGTTTATGATTAGGGCTGATTCGCTTAATATCGGCCATGTTGCGCTTAAATTCGACGTTGTTCCTATAATATTTAAGCACGAACAGATAAAAATCGACGCCGCACCCCTCTATTTCGAGGATCGAGGCAACTCTACCCCGGTCTCGAAGGGGATAATCGAGGCCGAATTCGGCGATTGTTATATTTCGTTCAAGTTCTCTCATATTCTATTGCCGCCGAAGGGAAAAACGCACTTCTTCCGTAGGGTTCTACTCATAAATCTTGCTCCTGTGACCGACACGCAAAACAATTATAGTCTCGCTTTCGATATCAAAAATGACTCTATAATCGCCGATACGAAATCGGAATGTTCCCAATTCTATTCGATTTATTTTAGTCGCATAATGATAAGGATCGGCGGCATATTGTTTTAACTTCTCACCGATTCTTCTCTTGATGGAAGGATTGAGTTTTTCAATATCAGCTTCAGCCCTATCAGTTATTACAATATCATACATCGAATACTTCCTCGAAAGTCCTGGTTCTTCCCTCCTTATGGTCTTTTCTCGCTTCGATTATCGATTTGAGGTATTCGGGGCTGGACAGGGCGAGGATATCCTCGAAAACCGAATCAAGGCTATCTTCGACAGTCCGGTGAACGAGTTCTTTGAATTCCTCAACTGATAATTCTGCTACTTTAGTCATATCTTTTTCCTTTTTTTTCGGTTTTGGTCTGTTTGGTCATTATAATATGACTGCCTTTTTGCCTTTTTTTATTATCGCCGTTAGATTAATCATTTCGTTTCCTCATTTAGTTCGTATAATCCCGCTCTATCCGCCGGCGGGAGGGGACGCGCCCCTCCCCTGCGGATTGAATGGGCTAATATTTGATAATGTAGTTCAGCACTCTGTATGGTTGAAGGTTGTTGTGGGCATTTCCGTCCCCCTGATTTGAAATTGTATGAGTATGATTGCCTGTATTATTTGTAAAGCCGAGGCCGTTGCCACCGCAATCTCCACCACCACAGTTTGCGTTATGAACTGTGATACCGGTTGCTCCGTAAACTCCGCCGTCACCGTCATCGAATGGCATATCGTGATAATGGTTACCGTTGGTCGAAGTGCTTCCGCCGTGGTTATGTTCCGGGATTTCGGAAACTGTCAGCGTGTGAGTTTTTTCGCCGCCGCTATCGTTCAGATTGTCGAAATCGGAATCTGTAGAATGGCGGCCGACGGGAATGCGGCCCTGCATATCTGGCACGCGGAAAGAATCTCCGGAGCCGCCGTAGTTATAGCCGATTACATGGAAAAGGTCGTTGTGAGTTGTAGTATCGTGCAAAGCGCCGTCGCATGTGAGCCAGCCGTCGGGGGCGGTGCTTCCGGCGTAAGGAACGACCGTTCCCACGGGCATGACAAATCCGGTTTTGTCTTCGATCCTGCCGTCCGTGCGAGCCTTGAATGCGGTTTCGCCATTGTGTTTGGCGTGGATGAGTGCTCGTTCATGGGCACCGCCGCCGCCCCATTTCTGGTGGAAATAGGTTGTGTCGTCGAATCCGGAGTCGTGCATTCTGAAAATCGCGCTGGGGATGTTGTTGCCGTCCTGATCATGATGGACTTCGAAGCGGGCGTTTTTGTGGTCGGTGTTCACGCCGACATAGCCGTTGAGGAAGGCGGCCATTCCGCCAACGAGATCGTCGGAGGTGGCGTAGATGCCGTAGCTGTTTGCACCGGTTCCTCGGAAAGAAGCTCCGTAGTTTTTGCCTCGGCCGTAAACGCCGTAGCCGGTGCCGCCTGCGCCGGGGAAGTCTCCGTCGCCGTAGAGGCCGTAAACGACGTGGCCGCCGTTGGCTACGCCTTTGACGCCGTAAAATTCGCTTCCCGGAGCGATTCCAGCGTCGGTGCCGGCGTGAGAGTAGATGCCGTAGCCGTCGGAGGCCGCGACGCCTCGGCGGTCGGTGTAAATGCCGAACCATGTGTCAGTCGCAACGCCGGTGGTTTCGATGATGGACATGGCCATCGCGGAGTCGAAATCGTAGATGCGGAAATCGACACAGCTGTCGGCGAGGGGAGCTATGTAGCCGTGATGATCCTGCCATACATTGATGAATTCCGAGGGGTCGATTCCCGGTCCCCATGTTTCGGTGGCGGCGTTCCATTGGAGGACATGTTTGTCGATGGGGATGCTGTCGTTGACATCGGAGAGGTCGCTTATTTTGTGTTCGGCGAATATTTCGCTCACCTCGACGGGCACCCATTTATATTGAAGGGTGGTGTCGTCGCCGACAAAGGTCGTTTCGATGAAGGTCCAGCGCATGACGGTGCCTTCCGCGAGGTCGGTCGTATCGACGTCTTCTAGCTCGAAGATGCTGTTGTCCTGAAGGCTGTCGTTGTTGACGGGGATTTCGACGTCCCAGTTCACGGAATGTTCGATGATGCGGAGGGTGCGCCAGTTGGTATCGACCACGCTATCGACCGGTTCCCAGACGAGGGAGTCGATAAGTTCGTTGGCCATATCGCCGTCGTTGTCGAATTTGCCGACCCATCGGGAGCTGTCGTGGTCCCACGCGAGTTTGAAATCGTAATTGAGGCTGTCGGTATAAACATCTTTGAGGTCGTTGAGGACCATCATCGTGTCGGGATATGCATTCAGGGTGTCCCAGTTGACTGACAGCAAATCGCCGAGGGTGCCGTCGCCTTGAAGGGAGGCGTCCGTTTCGACAATCTGCGTTCCCCAGTTATCGCCGAGGCCGCCTTCGTCCAGGTCGAGGGGACGCCATTCTCCGGCGGCGGCTATCCAGGCGAGGACTTCGCCGTCAGAGACGCCTACGTCGTTGACATTGCGAAGATCGTTTAGGTCAACATAGCGGTTGATGTGGGCGTCGAGGGTGTCCCAGTCGATTCCGAGGGGTTCAGCGGGTGTGCCGTCGCCGAGGATGGATGAATCGGTCAGAACGACCTGAGTTCCCCAGTTGTCCGCGCCGGTCGCTCCGCCGACGTCGTTTGCGGGGCGCCATTCGTTGGCGACTGCGATCCATTTGAGAACCTGGCCGTCCACGACACCGGCTGTATCGACGTCGTCGAGGTCGTTGATGAACTCGACGTGAGGGGAATTTTCCCAACTCCATCCGCCGGCACCGTCGGAGACGATGACCTGATCGATGTTGCCGTATGACGCGCCGTCGCTGATACCTCCGCGCAGGATGACATTTCCGCCGAAGTCGGCATCTCCGCCGTTGAGCTGAATTAAGAGAGTCGAGGTCGAGCTGTCGTGCCGCGCCATTATTTCGTTGTTATCGATGACGATGTTTTCGCCACCGACATCGCCGAGGACGATATATCCGCCGCCGAGGGTGTCGGCGTCAGTGCCGTTGTGGATATGCAGGCGGGCGTCCGGCTCGTTGGTGCCAAGGCCGATACTGCCGTTGTCGAACTCGAACACTCGTGTTGCGCCGGAACCGCCGTATCCCATATCGAGCTTGAGTTTGTCGCCGTCGTCAGCGTCCATATACAGGACATGATTGATTGTTGTGCGGTCGTCGTCGAACCATGCGATTTGGTTCTGCCAACCGGTAACTCCAGGCGCGGCGAGGTGGATTTCGTGTGTCTTGGTGTTGCCGTGGACATCGAGTTTCTCGGATGGCGTGGTTGTGCCTATTCCAACGTCTCCGGTGGGAATCGAATACATATTTGTGCCGTCGATTTCCCAATCGCCGTCGCTGGAAGAAGGGGCGTCTATCCAGTCGAGTCCACCGCCGGTGCTCGATAAAATTTGGCCGACGCTTCCCATGTCTGTTCCATCATCGATCCCACCATGGATTACTAAATTATTTCCGACATCAACATTACCGCCGTCATTCTGCAAATATAAGGTAGAAGCGAATCCATCATGTCGCGCAAGAATTTCATCGTTATCTATCACGACGTTGTAATCACCCATATGACCCGCTGTTATATATCCGCCATGAGTTAAATACGCCTCCGTGCCTGTAGCTACATGTAGTTGTGAAGCTGGAATCGCGATGCCGATTCCGACCTCGCCCTCGACGATAAGGCCGTTACCGGGTGCGGAATGAGCGCCCGCGTAACTCTCGCCGATTGCCACTCCGCCCTCGACATCGAGCTTGCTACGCGGCGCGTCCGTGCCAATACCCACGCTGTCGGTCTCGTCGGTTAGATGGATATGTCTTCCCGTTTGTGCCCATAGATGGACAGTATCGTAAACAACCGTGCCGCCGGTCAAAGTCACCCAGCCAGAATCGGCAACATAGCCCTGAAAATGCCCTGCGCGATAGCGAATCGAACCCTCAATATCGTCGTCGGTGTTGCCAATATGGATAGCGCCATTGACATCGAGCCTTTGTTGCGGAGCGATTATACCAACACCCACCCAGTCCGTCGTGAACTTCGTGCTGATATCACTTCCGGCGCGCGACCATTGATTATCGACCGAATTTATCTCGATAGTCGCGCCGGTCTGGGTCAAAGTAACATTATCACCCGCGATAAAAGTCACGCTGTCGAGGAGCCACGGGTTCGCTTCAGCTCGAAGTTGCAGGAAACCCATATCATCGCCATCGAGGATTGCGGGGGGAATATCTCTAATAGATGCCCACTGGGCGATTGTTGTGTCGATGTTATCACCGTCTGCGATGTCTGCCGGGATACCGCGAACGCTGTCCCAGTGCGCGATAAAGGTGTCGGGTTCATTAATTATCGTTCCGCCGGCGATGCTGTCGGCAATTGCCGCGCGGAAGGCGTAAGGGCTTGCCGCTAATTTGACTCTCGGCATTAAAACAGAGCTTTCAACCTCGATTTCGAGCCAATATTGCGTGTCGAAATCGAGATTAATCGGGACGCTCGAACCGAGTTCGACCTCGAAAAGCCCGTGTGTAACCGATACCGAGGAATGGTTTTCAAACCAGAGAGATAGTCCGCCGGTTTCTACATCGTAAATTCTGAATACGAAATCGAAATCGCCATTCTCGCCGACACCCGTATAATCGGTCAGTTTGCCTTGATATTGTATTTGATTTGGAATAGCACCTGCGAGGAAGGTAACTAAAACAAGAACAAACAGGAACGAAGCTTTTAGCATTTGAAACTCCTTTGATAATAAATATAACCTGCCTAAAGATACTCCGGAAAAATTAAAAACGCAATAGAAAATTTGTAAGAATTTCCAGCGTTATTTACAATTTATCGGGATAAAATTATTCGATAAGTTTCTCCATACGCGCGAGAAGCTCCTCGAGCTTTTTCGGCGTAACCTGCGGGTTTATCGACGACATTGCACAACTCTCCTTCGCGGTTCGTTCGAGGACATATTACGGATTGAGTAAGGTTCATGAAATTAATAGATGCGGCATCTCGCCGCACATCGAGCGAGACGCTCGATCTTTTAGTTTAAAATATAACATCGCAATGACGAGGTATATAAAAAGGGCGGCTCCTAACCGCCCTAATATAACCCCCCCCTGTCAAGGGGGGCAGGGGGGTTATTCTAAATTCTACACGATATCTATTCTCACCGGCCCGTCGGCATCGCTCTCAGCTCCGTCGCCGAAAGCCGTAACCCAACCGTAAACCGTCTTGCCCGATTCGGGCGCGAATGTCGAGACACTCAACGTAATCAGCTCGTCATGCTCCGGCTCGTCGGGCATGGACGGCTCCGGACTGCCCGTATCCACGATCGCGATATACAGCCGATAATACTGCGGCACCTCGCCAGATTTCCATTCCCACTTGAGATACCCGCCCTCGCGCTTAACCTTCAAACCGTGAGGCTTTGCAGGCGGAACCCCCTCGATTTCGATCTCGACATAATCCCCGCGCTCGCCCAAATCGTCGCCTTTCATCGCCCAGACGCGGAAATAATGATGCCCTCCCGGCGGATCGAACGTGTAACTCGTCTCCGGCCCGACATAGAGCGTCGTCGTGAGAATAGTCGGATTGTTGCCCATTATAAGCTTGTAACCGTCGGCGCCCGCGACCTCATCCCAAGTCACGGTCAAATTCGGATCCTCATAATCCAGCGCCAACCCCGTAACCGCAGGCAACTGCTCCGGCTCACTCTCGCCAACACATCCCCACGGCGTCTCTGTCCAGAACTCATCGTCGCCCTTGGGATGGAAACCCCGGAACCAATGGAATATATCCCGCTCCGCCTCGTTGCAGGCCTCACGCGCCTCAAGCAAGGTGTTCTGCGCATCGACCATCGCGTAATACGCCGTGCTGTAAGCGTCTTTCAGTGTCGAATAATCCCCGAAAAGCACCACGATTTCGTTGAAAAGAGCTTCCAGCGACGCATACTCAGGCGGAACCGCCGGGTCGCAAACCTCCTCCCAATTCGTAACGAACGCCTGCGCCCGAACCGCCAATTCGTCCCGGCCATTCGGAAGTTGTTCCGCTAAACTGAACTCAGCCGGCACCGACGGATCGTCGATTATCGTCGGCAAAAGATTCCGCGCGAGCCGCATCTTGGCGACAAGCACCTCGTAACCCGCCGTGTAATCCGTGCTGGCGGCGTCCTCGTCGTCCTTTTTGGTTTGATAGTCGTTGATAGCGGCCTCCAGCGGCGCGATTAGCGGCGTCAGCCGGGCGTGCAACTCCGCCGGATAAGCGGGGTCGCCCGAATGATTGACCAGATACTTATCGACATCCTTTAGCCACGGCACATACTCGTTATGATTAAGATCATGTAGCGGGTCTCTTGTTTTTTTGGCCATGATAGCCCTCCTTTTTCAGTTTTGAATTTTTGTTTTCGGACGGCGAATTGCCGCCTTCGGACGTTCAATCTCGGGTTCCGGACGGAGAATCTCACCCACCGGACGTTCAATCTCATGCCCCGGACGTTCAATCTTGCCCACCGGACGTCCAATTTCGAGCACCGGACGCAAAATCTTGCCCTCGGGCGAAGAATTTAGAGCCTCGGACGTCCAATTTCGCCCCCGGACGCCAAAAACCCCTATTATTTCACCAAATCCAGCCATTTTCCCTATTTTCTCCATCGTTTTCATCACTTTTGGGCATTATTACCCAATTCCGATTCTATTTTCAAACCTTAGGGGAAGGTCTGAGACCTTCCCGATTGCCATGCAAAGAGCAGGCGAGTTTCAAACCGCCCTACGAAACCCTACGGGATAACATGAATTAAATCTATTAAAGAACGAATCGACGCAGGGCGTCTATTTACCCGCACCCCGGCGAAGGAGGGGGTGGTGTTGAAAACTGTTTGTTATTTTTTTTCGTCATTATCCATTTAATGAGTTTAATAACACCCCAACAAACCGACAATGATATGCCAATAACAAGAGGCCTCCAAATATCCGTGATATCTTCAAATTTACCAATCGAAATAACAAAGCCCAAAAGGAGAAAAACTACGATAAGTTCATAACTATTCAAGTATTTATCTATTAGATCAGGAATAGTCCGACCGGTTATTTCATTTTGTATTTCAGCTTGTTCACCTTCGTTTGCAATTTCTTGTTCTACATTCTCCTTTTGGTTTTCAGGTGTAGCTTGTTGTTCTGTTTGATTAAAGTTCCAGTTTTGCAAACCGGGAAATTGTATAGGGATAGTAGTTTGCGGAGTATCTTCCGTGTCATAAACGTCTATTGTGTATCTTTTTAATATCATTTAACTATTAAGCAAAGAGTAAAAGTCATTCCTTTTACATAATGTCATATCAACCGCGGATTGAATTAATGAAGGTATCTCTTCTTTTCGGATATTATCATTTTTGAAAATATCAATATCTAAAAACAAACCAGTATTTTTAAACTCATCATCATCGAATTGGAAATAGCGTTTAGCTTCATCTTTATGAATAGGGCCGCCAGTTATTCGAAGGTTAAAACCAGCTTCATTCAATTCTACCGTAAATTGTAAATCAGTCTGTTTACCACCTAATAATGACCGGCCTTTGCTTGAAAACAACAATTCATAAAATTGATTATTAATTTCTTCGAATGTTTTTTGTGAAGGAATGAATATCTTCGTTCTTAGACCAAATCTTGTAGGCTCGGGTATTTGATAACGTTTGTTTGTATTAATTAGCTTCCAGAATTTATTCGCTTTTTCTTTAAAAAAGTTATCCGTCGGCGGGTTAAGAGATATATATCCTGCATTTTTATAACCGATAAAAGCCCCTTCTTTTTCTATTTTGCTCTCTTCATCGAAGAAGTTAACTACATTCGCTTCAATTTTCCAATGCGGAAGAAAATTGTTGTCTCTGACAAAATCCGCAACCTCTCCTCGAACGTCTAAAAACAAACCAGATACCCGATTTCTAACTTCTAAGACTTGCTCCGTTAAAACTTTTTGTTTAGGTATTTTAACCATATCTTTATCTCCTTGATTTAGTTCTTTCATTTACTGCTCTTCCGCCTGTTGCAGTCTTTGCAGAGGAGCTGGCAGTTGGACTCGTCGGTTTTGCCGCCTTCGCACCAGGGCGTTATGTGGTCGGCTTCCATTTCGCCAAGTTCAAAATGCTTGCCGCAAATCGGGCAGTTGCACCCCTGCAACTCGAAAACCTTGATTTTCATAGCCTGCGTGAAGGCGCGAATGTTCAGGTGTTTCTCGTCGCGCGTGAGGATGTAGGGATATATGCCCTTTTTGTTCGACACATCGTCGTCGAGGACAAGCAGAGCGGTTTCTTTCTCTATCGCCTTCGCGTCGAAGACCTCGTCCTTGAACTTGTTGTATAGCGCGCTTCTCATGGTTCCGTCGTTTTCTTATTCAATCAAATTGGCTATCTAAGTCTATGCCCAAAACTAATACGGGTATATCTATATCTGCTTCACCTCTATTTGATAAATCCCAAACCAATTGCTCGAAATAAGATACTCCTGATGACATATCCTTAGCAAGGTTTTTCATTGGGACAATTTCAATCCCTATATCGATTAAGTCGAGTTTATGAAATATGGTCATTTTTGCACAGACATTATAAACCATAAATGAATACTTACCGAACTGGACTTCGACACCAACTTTATCTTTAACGAAGTCCATATCACGAAAAGCCCCTCTTACTTCATCAGCAGGGACGTAGCCTTCGCAATAATATTCAGTTGGATAATCACACCTTACTTTTTCGTTTTGCCACCCTCTTGAGATGAAACCTTTTTTTATCTTCTTATTGAGATCGACCGGGCTATAAAGCTCTTTTCCATTCATCGTTTTCTCTTTGCTAATCTTTATTTTCGAGGAATTAGCATCGACGTTTGATAATATATCTTCAATTTCGGATAATACCCACGAGTATTGTTCCTGTAAAACAGCTTCACCATTTTTAATCGAATATCTTCCTGCTATTCTCATAATAAACTCCTTTTTTTGCTCTCTTCTTTCCATTCTTTAGGTTTTTGGGATGTCTTTTCTCTTCCTGTTGGTTGATAAATCGGTTTTTGCATAGGTCTTATCTTCAATTCCCCATTGTAAAAAAGCTCTATTCTTTCTTTTGCTATCTCGATATAGGTTTCTTCTTTGTCGCAACCGATCGCTTTTCTACTATGTCTTAGGGCCGCAATAAGTGACGAACCTACACCGACATATGGATCGAATACCCAATCCCCTTCATCTGTAAGGGCCAAAACGCATCTCTCAATTAACTCGATTGGAAATTGGCATGGATGACCAGTTTTTTCAGGATGGTTAGATTTCACGTTTGGGATATTCCAAAGCTCTTTATCCCATTCTTGCGCTACGAACTTCCAAAGGTCAGAAGGGTTCTTCCCAAGAGGATTCCCTGATGGTTTCCCTTTATTTGGGCCTTTATAATGTCTTTTCCCCGGATATTTTGAGGGAATTCTAACGCTATCAAGGTTGAATTTATAATCATCGCTTTTCGTGAACCAGAGAATAGTCTCATAGCGTCCTGAGAATCTTTTCGAAGCATGTAAGCCATGGCCAAAATGCCAGATAATTCTATTTCTAAGTTTTAGTCCAATTCTCTTAAAAATCTCATAGAAATAGATATCTAAGGGAAATATTTCTCCATCATTGACGTAGTTTCCCACTTCCCAGCAAATACTCCCATCGGGTTTTAATTTTGTAACCAATTGCTCTATTACTTGCTCTTGTTGCTGAAGATATTTTGATAAGCTAACTTCAGTTTCGTATTCTTTCCCGATATTATAAGGCGGGGAAGTTATAATTAGGGATAGAGAATCGTGCGGAATATCTTTTAGAAAATCTAAAACACTTGAAGCCCTCAAGACAATTTCTTTTTCAGAGGAATAATTCTGGCTTATTTCGGGCGGCTCAAGTAGTGATAGTGATTGTTTCGTCATTCTAATAATTATCCTTTAACGCAACGCGTCGGTTTGCTTTGGGGTGAATTTGGGCGGGTTTTGTCGCCGTCCACGTCGCCCTCGTATTCGAGATAAATCGCCTTTTCCTTGTCGTGCACGCTGAACATGTCGGGGGTGTCGTTCTTGTAGCAGGTGGTTATGAGCTTCTTCAGGCCGAGGTGCTCGAAGTTGAAGGCGAAGTAGTAGAAGAAGTTGCTTATGCGCGGGTCGTCGCAGTTGCAGAAGACCGTTTTGCCTTTGAAATGCTCGGTGTAGTGCTTGAGTTCGTTTTCGATGTCCGGCAGTTGCGTGTAGAACTCGTCCTTCTTCGCGTTTTTCGCTTTTATGAGGTCTTCGTTACCCATCGGGCTATGTCCTTCCGGTGGTTTGGAGTTTGGCTCGGTGGCGGTCGGGGCGTTTGGCCGCCCGCTGTGTTTGCTGTCGTCCCAGCCTATCTGTATTTAATACTTCACATTGCATAGTAACCTCAATATTGTTTGCTGAATAAAACTTGTCAAGGGCTAAAATTACTTTTTTTCGCGGGGCGCAAGAGATTGCTTCGGGCTAAGGCCCTCGCAATGACACTGCATTTGGACGAGATTTCTCGTCGGCCTGAAGGCCTCTGTCGAAATGACATGAGAGGGCGGTCTGTCATTTCGAACCGAAGGGAGAAATCTCCTTTGCATTTGGAAAGATTGCTTCGTCGGGCATTCGCCCTTCCTTCGACATACTTCGACAGGCTCAGCACGAGTGCTCAGGACATCGCCTCGCAATGACGGGGTGGGCGAAAGCGGGAGGGCTTTGGACAGGCTCAGGGCTTCGACCCTTCGACAAGCCAGCAATTTTTGGTATCTTTCTCATAATAGCTTCAGTTGGTTATCGATTATAGCTAAACGTTGATTAGCTATTTCAATATATTCGGCTTCCTTTTCGATTCCTATCCAGTCCCTGCCTAACTCTTGTGCCGCATAGGCGGTCGTGCCGGAACCTAAAAACGGATCGAGGACGACATCGCCGGGATCGGTCGAACAAGCTATGAGCTTTTCTATGAGTTCCAGGGGTTTCTGGCTTGGGTGGCCGCACTTTTCTTTAGAACTCCCTTTGAGACTCGGAATCCTGATTATGTTCGTCGAAAATTTCCCCGCTTGAAGGTGCTTTAGACGGGCTTCCTTGTCTTTATATCGGTTGTCCCGCAGGTACGTCTCGATGGTCTTTGCGTCGTAAGGCTCTCTGACCGCGTCCTTGATGAATTTAGGGTTATCGCTTTTTCGTAGAATTAAAACCATCTCGTATGCCGGCGTGAAGCTATCGCGACGCTCGTTGTATCCGACCGCTCGATCCCATATAATCAGATCGTGGAACTGAAATCGATAGCAAAGATAAGACATCAAATGGATAAAAACGTGTTCGCGTTTGCCAAGTTGGCCGAAACAAAAAAGCAAGCCGTCATCCTTCAAAACCCGGACAGCCTCGGAAACCCATTGAAGAGACCATTCGAGATATTCTTCGGCTTCGGTCCACTGGGTGTCCCAATCTTCGTCGAGGACGTTGTAATATGGCGGGTCCGCGATAACCGCTTGAACGGTTTCGGTCGGGATTTTTTTCAATTCCTCGAAGGCGTCGCCCTGTATTATCTCGTTTAATCTCATATTTTCAATGTTTTGAAGATTAGTTCAATGTCTTTTCGATGCGCTTTCGAGCCGACGACGAACGCGAGCGTCGTGTCGAATATCAGTTTTCGGTTTGTGGAGTCGATAACGTACAGGATTTCTTCCTTCTTCTCCGCGATTCTCCCGATAATCGAGGAACCGTCTTGCGCCGTGCAGAAACGCACCGGAAGATTTAAGAAAATCATAGACTGATTGCCGACAGCTCTTTGCTTATGAGAAATCTTGATCTCGACCGCATATTTCGTCACTTTTTTGATATAGTCAGGCGTTATTAATTGATGGCGTGTGAACCCGAATTTTTCTCCGATATATTGTGTGGAGTGTGGCGCTTGTTTTAGCTCGATTTTCTCAGTTTCTTCAACGCCGTCAAAATCTGCGGTTATTAAGTCTTTTAACTCCGCGATCTCGTCTTCGGTAATAAGCCCCAGCTTTGAACCCTCGATAATCAATCTCGTGAGCTCGTAGCCATACCGAGTCCCGACTTCCTTTTGAATCGGCGGTTTATGAATTACTGAAGGTTCGTTTAAATTATCGGTATCGTATCCGATTTGCCATTCGAGATAGTCATTTTCGAGTATCTCTTTGCTTCGGCATGCGACCGGTTCCGGTGCGAATCCTTCGACAGGTCTTTTTACCCGGACTTTGCCCGTCGGAGTTGTGATTGGGAGGTCTATTATAATCTTCTTGTCCTTGATGTCTATTTTCATATTGAATTCTCTTTTGTTTTTATCAACACAGTAAATTTATTATCATTTCTATTTGATGGATGCTTTGATTTTTGGGGTTTGCAGTTGCAGAAGACCGTTTTGCCCTTGAAATGCGCGGTGTAGTGCTTGAGTTCGTTTTCGATGTCCGGCAGTTGCGTGTAGAACTCGTC
>CAZSHG010000023.1:0-46284 GCA_964606695.1 uncultured bacterium | reverse complement strand
TATGGACGAAACATCTCTAAACGGCACCTGGGCCGGTTATTTCTACGGCGACGTTCATGTTTATGATAACCTATCTGTCGGCGGAACCAGCCCGGATTATATCTCATTAAATGGTAACGATATGTATGTAAATGGCCAATTTGAGCAAAATGGTTCTGGTGGTGCGTCTTTCCACAATGTCGCAATTGGAGCCACAGCTCCTCCGGGGTCAAGCTTTGAAGGCGACCTGATCGTTACCGGCGGAATCACTCTTGGTGGCACAAGAAGAACCACCTGGCCCTCCGGAGGCGGCTCCCCAGGTGGCGCAGACGGTTATGTCCAATACAATAACGGCGGTTCGTTCGGAGGCGAATCCGCCTTCTACTACGACGATGTAAATAACCGCGTCGGAATCGGAACTACAAGCCCAAACGCGGAACTCGACGTAAACGGCGACGTTCACGTCCGGGGAAGTTCCTTCCACGAAACCAACGGCGAAGCGATTATGATCAACCACGACGGCACCGGAAGAGATTTCCTGCGTATTTACGAAGGCGCACTCGGAGCTACGACCACTAACTCCTGGCGTTTCGTGATAGCCTCCGACGACGCATTGCAAATCTCCGGCGAATACGATATAGCCAATCCGGACCTCGAAATTCTTACCGGCGGCAACGTCGGAATCGGAACAACAAGCCCGAGCGGAAAACTACATGTTAACCTAACCACTTCTTCCTCGGGAACGAAATACGGTATCTACAATTACGTAGATAATAATTATACTGGTTACGCAACAAATTACGGTATCTATAACAGGGTTTACAATGCAAGCGGAAATACAGGTAATCAGTATGGTATAAGAAATAGTTCTTACTGTTATGACGATGGTCCTAATTATGGATCCTATAATTATGCCTACATGGGCGGAGATTATGGAGCGAACTACGGTGTTCGCGGTTACGCATATAATGGAACCACTGCATATGGTATCTATGGGACAGCCTCCGGCGGCACGACTAACTGGGCGGGTTATTTCGCATCGGGTAATGTTTATGTTCAAAACAACCTCGGAATCGGAACTACAAGCCCCAACGATAAACTCGACGTCGTAGGAAACGGACAGGTTAGCGGTTATCTGAAAGTCGGTAACCCTACAAGCGGCTCAACAACTCGCCACGAAATGAAAGAATTCTATTGGACGGGACACTATTCGGTCGATGGCGGATATTACGCCTGGTCTTTAGGTTCAATACCGATTCCTGCGGGGGCTTCAGATATCAGAATAAGAAACATAAACTGCGATTTCGATGGGTATCATGAAGATGGTAACGAAGGATATGGAATGTGGATATACGTTAATTCAACCAGTTATGCGATTGGGATGACCGAAACGAACACAAACGGCTTCCTGGATGTTGACTGGAATTTCAACTCCGAGGAGACAGGACTATACTGGACTTTCTCATCTGCTCCAACCGTTTATGCACGTATTCGCGATGACGGTGGTTCATGGTCTGACTATATGCACGCCTTAAATATAAAAGTTCAGGTTTACTACGATTATACCGTAGGCCTACAAACAGGAGACTTAGCCGCCGCTGGACGAGTTTATGCAAACAACACCTACAGCGTTGGCGACCTCGCCGAGCATTTCGATGTCAAAGGCGTATTCGAACCCGGAATGGTCGTGTCATACAATGTTGGCTCTGAAGACGATTACAAATTGAGTGATGTCCCCTACGACCCCTTCATTACCGGAGTTATTTCCGAAAACCCATCCGTAGTTATCAACTCCCCGGAGGAAGGCCCCCCAGTTGCCCTCACCGGTCGTGTCGATGTAAATCTTGTTGAATCGGAAAGGCTAATCAAAGGCGGTGATTTCCTCACAAGCTCCAAAGTCCCCGGCAAAGCCCAATTAGCTACCGAACCCGGACCAATCATTGGATATGCCGTCCAGGACCAGAAAGAGGAAACTGATCATGTGAGAATCCTGCTACAATCAGGCCGAAGCATCACAGAGCGCGAGATTCAATTAATGGGGTTCGATATAGAGAGGCCTTCCCAAAAGAGCAAAGAGGTCGATAACGAACAAATATTCGATAATCGAAAATACGATGATGAGGGAGAAGAACTCAAACCGCCATCGAGGAAAATGGAGATACATAGTCCAGAAGGTGTCCAGGAATTCGAATTGAGATAATAGCGGGGAATATTCCCCACCCCTCGTTGAAGCGTTATAAAATATACGAATGCCGGATGTTCTCGAATGAGCGTCCGGCATTTGTGTCATTAATCGAAAGAAATTTGATTTAAGTTAGCTAATTAGTGGCTTGCAAGGTCTTACGCGTTAAGTTCAAAGGCCACATCTGCCCCTTATACGATATAGTCATTACCGTAACGCCTACGGCTGACTGTAAAGGTCTCCATGTATCTAAAACCGACGATACGGGGTTTACCGTTAAGGAAAATGACAATGGTAAATCGAACGTCGAGTTTATGTGGATAGCTATTTTGAGGTATAAGGATCAACCCGCTGTTACGCAACCGGCGACAAATAATAACGGCGATTCGAAATAAAACCGACTAGCATTGAAATAAAACGGCGTTTATGGGAGGACGACCACTGTCCTCCCTTTTTATATCAAACGAAATAGACGTAAAATCGGCTGGAAATAGGCATGGACTGAATTGCCTTATATTTGGATTAAGAGTTCATCGGTTTGAATGAAGTTAACCGGAAAATTCCTATTTCAAAACATAAACCTTCCAATTCAGACTCTGTTTTTCGAGGTAAGAAGTCTATTTGGGAAGATATCTTATGACGATTATGGTAAAAAATGTTTTCAAATTGGGCGGATATATGTATATTGTATTGTATTGAAAAATAGAAAGGCCACGATATGAGTGAAATAGATAAACTGATGAAGGAAGCACTCAAGCTGGAACATCACGGGCGGCTCCGCGAGGCAATCGAGAAATTAAATGAGATTCTGGACCTCGATCCGGAGCAGGTAGAGGTGCGGATTTCGCTGGGTTCGCTTTATTATGTCCTCGGCAATATCGAGAAGTCTATCGAGCAATATGAGATAGTGGGCGAGAAGGAGCCTGAATATAGTTATGCGCTATATCAACTCGGGATTTCATATTATAGGGCGACGCGTTTTCGGGCGGCGATAAGGGTATTCGAGCGTGTGTTGGAGGTCGAGCCGGATTTGTATATGGCTTACTATTGGATGGGGCTGGCGTTTTACCATACGGGTAAACTGCATAAAAGCGTTCAGGCGTTCAAGAATCTTCAGGAGCATACTCCGACGGAGACATTGGGTTTCTACCAGATGGCGATCACATACAAGGCACTGGGCGAATATGATAAGGCTATCGAGATACTGGAGAAGATTGCGGAGGAGGATAGCACGCTGGTTTCGGTGCAGTATCATCTTGGCCTGTCCTATCTTGGAATAAACGATATCGAAAAAGCGCTGGCGTGTTTTAATCGCGTGGTCGAATTGGATCCGGAACATCTCGGAGCAAAGGGCAAGGTTTCGGAATTGGTTCACGATCAGGATATGTTATATACATTTGGAATCGAGTCGCCGACTTGCGTGGACTGTGAAGACAGGGAAAAGCTTGAAATGATCGTTGCGAATTATCATATCGCGCGGGCGTATAAGGGATTCGCTGAAATCGACGAGGCTTTCAAATATTTCCGAAAGCTGATGTTGGATTTGCCGGAGAAGAAAGGGGAATGAAATGAAAAAAATAACCGCGGCGGATACTCTCGAATTAACGATACCAGAAAGAATTCAACTGGTCGAGGATATCTGGGACACGATAAAATCGAAGGCTTATTTGATTGAGTTAACGGAAGAGGAAAAGAGCGTAATCGATAATAGACTGGAAAACTACCATGAGAATCCGGAAGCTGGTTCGCCCTGGGAGGATGTTTACAATAGGATTACGAGTGAATAATGAGCTACGAAGTCATCGTCAGACCAGAAGCTGAAGAAGACCTTGTATCAGCTTTCAAATGGTATGAAAATAGAAGAAAAGGATTGGGTTACGATTTTCTATTACAAGTAGAAGCCGGCATCAACTTTATTGCCAGATTTCCTGAAATTCATCCAATCGAGTATAAAGGAACAAGAAAGCACTTAATTAGTAGGTTCCCATATAAGCTAATTTATCTTGTAGATACTCAAATAATAACCATCTTAGCTATCCTTCATGAAAGAAGACACCCAGAACTGACAAAAGAGAGAATCGACGAATCTAAAGACTAAAGCACAGTGTTTTATTTAAAAAGGCGGCCCGATTTGGGATCGCCTTTTCTTTTTCTATTCGATTCGGAATTAACCGGTCTATTCTCCCGGCTAATTGTTTTACTTATATAATGGTGCCTTCGTATTGTGCTGTTAGCTGTTTCGCCTTCACGTGATCCGGGATGTAATCCGGTAGAATTACCGGGGATACCTTTTTCCGGTCGATTCCAAGAGCTTCGGCTTCCTTGTTGTATTTGCGAACGTGATCGAGGGTCGGTTCTCCGAATTTGACTCCCGCATTAGCCCTCTCCGCGGCGAACTTTCCTGAACGTCTGCCGTAAACGACGACGTCGAGTTGCGAATTGCCCATCAGCCTGTTACGCCCATGGACACCGCCGGATGCCTCGCCCGCGACATACAACCCGGGAATAATAGTTTCGGATTTCGCGTTGATTTCCACACCGCCGTTCTGGTAGTGTAACGTCGGGTAAACCAGCATAGGGTATTGTGTGATATCGATATCGAATCGCGCAAATTGCCTGACCATAGCCGGCAGTGCGGCTTGAATCGTGCCTTCGCCGTCTAATAGCTCGATAATCGGAGAATCGAGCCAGATACCCACGAGACCGGAAGGCGTTTTGACGCCGAGTTCACGGGCTGTCGATTCTCGGATGAACGACGCCGCTTCGACATCGCGCGGCTCCAGTGGATATACAAACAATTCACCGTTGCGATTTACCGGCTGTGCGCCCAACCCTCGGATTTTCTCCGTGCAGAGAAAGCCTACGATCTGTTCAGGGAAAACCGCGCCTGTGGGGTGATACTGGACCGAATCCATATAGAGCAACGGAACGCCCGCTCTATACGCAAGCGCGAGACCGTCGGCGGTAGCGCCGTAGTGGTTGGTCGTCTCGAAACCCATTACATGGAGTCTTCCGAAACCGCCTGTGGAGATGATTATCGATTTCGCCTTGATAAGCGAATATTGCCTGTTTTCGAGATGATAGGCTAAAGCGCCGATTGCCTGCCCCTTATTATCGAGAATGAGTTCGATAATGGCTGTGTATTCGACGTATTTGATCTTATCCGGGCGGTTGTAAACCTCGTCGCGAAGAACGCGACAAATTGCCGCACCGGTGTAGTCTCTCGCCGAGTGCATTCTCTTGCGGCTGGTGCCTCCCCCTGCCGCGACCGTCATTGAGCCGGAATCGGTTTTGTCGAACATCACGCCAAGTTCCTCAAGCCATTTGATAGCTGGCGGCGCGTCGTTGACCAGAGCTTCTACCAGTTCCGGTTTGTTATCGAAATGTCCTCCGCCGATGACGTCGAGATAGTGAATCGCCGGATTGTCGTCCGGTTGGTCGGCGGCCTGAATGCCGCCCTGTGCCATCATTGAGTTCGAATCGCCCAGACGAAGTTTGGTAACGACAAGGACGTCCGAACCCGCGTTTGAAGCCTCCAGTGCGGCGGCGAGACCCGCTGAACCGGCACCGATTACCAGAACGTCGGTTTCGATATCGAACTCGGAAAGATCGATCATATCCGGGTCGATACGCGAATGTGATTCGAGCATATCGGCGACCTTGGTCGTGATTTTTTCACCCTTGTTCGGGCCGATATTAATAATTCTACGCGCCTCTTCCGTATAATCGGGATGGTATTTATTAAGAACCTCTTCCCTCTCGGATTCGGACATCGGAGGAAAAACACTCTTGCCCATTTTTTTGGCGATTTCGAGACGTTTCGGTCTCGTGCGCTCGACCATGCGAATTGATTCCATCATATAATCAGGATACATGTTCTCCCCTTTATTAATCTACCTGAATGTCACGTTCGTAATATTTTTCGGACAGTTTCTCGCGCGACATAGCTTTCATCTCGTCGATTTCTGGCTGATATAAACCCTCTTCGATTTCCTCGATACGGATATCGACCTCGGGACTTTTCGGCGCAAGATAACGTGCATAAAGCCTTCTGGCGAGAATAGCCGCATTATACTGGACGATTTCCGCCGGGCAACGCAGGGCGCAAAGACCGCAACGAATGCAGTCGAAGGATATGTCCGCGGCACGGGCGAGATCGCCCCGTTTGAGTGCCTGAACGTAATCCATCACCTTGATATCCTGCGGACAGGCCTTGGTGCAGGTGTTACAAGCCACACATCGAAATACGGTCGGGAAGTATTCCTTGATCGTGCTCTCGTCGGCTTCGAGTTTCGTAATGTCGTAAATTGGCTTTTCCGCCGGGACACTTGGTATCTGCGCGATAGACATTTCGTCAGTAACGACAGTCTGGCAGGCGAGTCCGCCCTTGAGTTTGTAGTCGCCCTTCTCCCGATACACCGTCGCGCAAGCACCACAAAAACCCTCACGGCAACCGACGCCGCGCTTTATCTGAAAGCCGGCGTATTCGATGGCCATCAGGATGGTCGAGCCTTCGGGAACTTCGTAGGCCTCGCCCATGATGTAAACCGTTAACATTTTTCTTTGAACTTCCATTTACAGCCTCCAGTTATTTTTTAAGGAGTCCTTTTTCTCTAAGTAAAGGTCTCGGGTCGTTGTAATTCTGATCGAAACCGCATACTTCTTCGCTCAAACCGAACGCTATTGCCAGCAACTGAGTGAAATAGAGCACCGGTATCGGTTTGAAATCGATATATTTTTCCGCGATATCCTTCTGCCTGTCATCCAGGTTGAAAGCGCACAGCGGACAGGACGTTATAATCGCCGTAGCATCATTTTTTCTGGCGTTTTCGATTATCTCGTAACCGAGTTTAACCACAATATCTACATTATTCAATGTATGGAAACTACCACAGCAAAGACTGTGTGAATGCCAATCAACCGGTTCCGCACCGATAGATTCGACGAACCTATTCATTATCGTGGGGTTCTCCGGCTCGTCGATTCCGACTTCCTTCGGGCGAGTGAGCATACAGCCGTAGTAGGATGCTAATTTCAGCCCCTTTAGGGGATTTACAACTTTTTCCGCGACCTTATCGAAACCCATTTCATCGAGCATCTGGAAAAGGTGGACAACTTCAGTAGTGCCCTTATATTCGCCCTCTTCGAGATACATCATGTTATTTACCGATTCGAGATCGTCGGGGTTCTCATTCATACGCAGGTTACTTCTCCGTAATGTATTGTAGCACATCGAACATAGAGTTAGGAGGCGTTTATCCTCGGTTTCGCCTCTTTCGCGCATCTGTTCGACCCGAAGCATAGTCCTGACCGGAGCTAAGTGTCTCATAAGGTCGTCGCTGGTGAGCGAAGCTACAACGCCGCAACAGACCCAATCGGGAACCTCGACCATTTCGATTCCAAGCTCTTTCGCCGAAGCGATGGCCGAATCTTCCATGTTCTTTGCCGTGGTCTTGAGTGTGCATCCGGGATAATAAGGTATCTTAATCATCATCTTCCTCCTCTACCCGGTTAGCTTTCGGTATGCGCTTACCAGAGCGATTGTTGGGAGTCTTTCGGCCTCTTTATCGCTCAAGTCGTTAATATCGATATGGTCGATGGCCTCGCGCAGTTTAATCTGCCTTAAAGCTTCCGCGACCTTGGAGACGTCCAGTTTGCGCGGGCATCGCACTGTGCATGTAAAACATGACGCGCAAATCCACATGGTTCGCGTTTCGAGGACATCCTCCTGGCCGATCATCACCTTACGCATTATCTGCGACGGGGTTATATCCATCTCCTCCACGAAGGGGCATCCACCGGAGCACGTGCCACACTGTTCGCAGACGGCGATAGATTCCCCGCTTATCTCTTCCACCTGCCGGAGGAACTCGACTCCCCTGTCGGTAAGTTTGATTTTCTTTATTCTATCATCCATTTATTTCTCCATGGGTTTTATTTCGTCGCGTTTTGATCGATCTATATCGGGCAGTTTCTTCATTTTCTCTGAAATCGAGTTCATCGTATCGACGAATTTCGCCAGATCGCTTGCAGTGAAAGCGTCGAACAGGATACGGTCGCCCTCTACGCCCTTTTCCGCAAGTTTCTTTTTCGCGCCTTCGATGTATTTTTTCGCGAACTCGTGTGCCCAATCGAAACGGTTGCCTTTTTCAGGGCAATCGCCAACCAGAACGATATCTGCACCCTTAGCAAAGGCGAATAATATAAGTTCGGATGTAACTCTGCAGGAAGATGGCACCATAACCACGCGGTTGTCATAGGCATATTTCATCTTTCGGACACCTGCGGCGTCTGCTACACGGTAGGTGCAATTGCTGTCGCCGAAAACGATGGCGCGCTTTTCACCTGGCTTTTTGCTTGCAAGTGCCGCCTCGACAGCCGAATAGAGTTGTATGTTCGCAAAACCGCTCAGATCGATAGCTTCCTCCGGGCAAACTCCGATACACGCTCCGCAACCGACGCACAACGTTTCCTTGATTTCCGCTACTCCGTCGTCTTTTTTCGCGATCGCGTTGACAGGACAAATATTATAGCATTCTCCGCAGGTGGTGCATTTATCATCGTGGATAAATGCGAGCATGGGATCGACGCTGAATTCGCCTTTAGCCAACGCTCCGATGACTCTCGCCGCCGCCGCGCTTCCCTGCGAAACCGTATCCGGGATATCCTTCGGCCCCTGAACCGTGCCGGCGAGAAAGACACCTTCCACAAGAGTATCCACCGGTCTATATTTTGGGTGCGCTTCCTTGAGGAAACCGTCGTCGCTGACCGCGAGTTTCAGTTCTTCGGCTATCTTTTCAGTGCCTTTAGACGGTGTCAATCCCGCCGCGAGCACAACCAGATCGAAATCGGATTCGATTATCTGCCGCGAAAGCGTGTCCTCGACAAGAACCGTAACCTTTTTAGTTTTTGGATCTTCTTTCAACTCGGCAGGTTTGCCGCGGATAAACTTGATTCCCATCTTCTGGGCGCGTTTGTAGTATTCCTCGAAACCCTTGCCGAAAGCACGTAAATCAGTGTAGAATATATAAATATCGGAATCGGGCCTTGCCTGTTTGAGTAGCGACGCGAGCTTGGTGGAATACATACAACAGACGCGCGAACAATATTCTCTGCCAATCTGTTCGTCCCTCGAACCGACGCATTGAATGAAGGCCACTCGTTTGCCGACTTCCCTGGGCGGATTCTTCTCGGTTATATGATCGACGATGCGCTCCATCTCCAACCCGTTTACGACGTTCTCGTAAACGCCATATCCAAACACCGGCTTTTCGTGGGCGTCGAAGATATTGTAACCGGTAGCCACAACTATTGCGTCCACGGCGACATCGGAATACTCGGGTTCCTGATCGAAGGCTATTGCCTTTTGCGGGCAGACATCGAGACAGGCCGTGCAACCGTTTTTATCGTGCAGGCAGATTTCCCTGTCGATGATATATTTATATGGTATAGCGTGTGGCGCGGGAATGAAAATCGCCTTGCGTTGTGTAACGCCTTGTTCCCAATGGTTTGGTGCAGACACCGGGCAGGCTTCCTCGCACAGCGCGCAACCGATACACTCGTCCATGTTGATTTCGGGCGAGATGTAGCGCGGTTTATGCTTTATTCTCGCCTCGAAATGCAGGCGGTGCCCTTTTATGCTCTCGATTTCGCCGTCCACGATGAGCTTAACGTTCGGGTGCGCTTGAACTTCCGCCATTTTAGGCGATAGGATACACGACGCGCAATCCTCGGTCGGGAAGGTCTTCGTCAGTATAGCCATGTTGCCGCCGATGGTGGGCTGTTTTTCGACTAACGTTACGTTTTTGCCCGCATCGGCCAGATCGAGCGATGTCTGTATCCCCGCGATACCGCCGCCGATAACCAGAACGTCGTCGCCCATCTGCATCGTCTTTTCCTGCAAAGGGACGTCGTGACGGACTTTGGCCAAAGCGGCAGAGAGGAGATCGGTCGCTTTTAACGTCGCGGCCTCCGGGTTCTCCTTATGCGCCCATGAACAATGTTCGCGGAAATTGGCTATCTCCATCATGTATGGATTCAATCCTGCTTTGGATAAGGCCGCACGGAAGGTCTTTTCGTGGAATTGCGGCGAACAAGACGCGATGACGACTCTATCCAGATCGTATTCTGCGATATCGTCTATTATAGCTTTCTGTCCGGCTCCGGAACACAGATGAGATTCCTGCCGGACAACCGCAATATCATCGCCTCCCTCGACATAATCTTGTAAAACCTCGAGATCGACGACGTTGGAGATATTACCTCCGCATTGGCATAGATAAACTCCTATTTTCATATTACTTCCGTTGAGTTTTTATATGTGAATGTTTTACTCGATTCGATATTTCTCGACGCCTTCTTTATATATGTTGTTTCCCTGCGTATCGTTGGCAACGATACATGGGAAATTTTCGACCACCATTTCACGGATTGCTTCCGCGCCGAGGTCTTCGTATGCGATTATCTTAGATTCTTTGATAGAATCCGCGATTACCACCGCCGCACCGCCTATTGCGGCGAAATACACGGCCTTATTCTTGACCATCGAGTCGATAACTTCTTTATTGCGCGGGCCTTTGCCTATCATTCCCTTCAACCCGGCGTCTATCAAAGCCGGGGCAAAGGGATCCATTCGGTAACTGGTAGTTGGCCCTGCGGAACCGATAGGCCTTCCGGGAGGAGCCGGAGCCGGGCCGACATAATAGATTACCGCGCCTTCGACGTCGAAAGGGAGTTCTTTGCCTTGTTTGAGAAGATCGACAAGACGTTTGTGTGCGGCGTCGCGGGCGGTATAAACAATGCCCGAAATGAGGACTTTGTCGCCCGTTTTTAGCTTTTTTATATCTTCGGTTTTGAGCGGTGTTTGCAGATGTATTTCGTTGGCCATTTTTCGACTCCTTTATATCGTAGCGGATTTATGTCTCGCGGCGTGGCACTGCATATTCACCGCCACCGGCATAGAGGCTATATGACAGGGTTTGGCGAGGATTTTAACCGCCAGTGCGGTTGTTCTGCCGCCCAATCCCTGAGGGCCGATTCCGAGTTTGTTGATTCGTTCGAGAAGCTCCTCCTCGACTTTCGCCCATTTTGGATCGGGGTTAGTATCGTCGAGGTCGCGGAGCAGGGACTTTTTCGCCAACAGTGCGGACTGCTCGAAATTGCCGCCGAGACCGACACCTACAACAATCGGCGGGCAGGGATTTCCGCCCGAACGGCGCACCCTATCGACTACGAAATCCATCACGCCATCCAGGCCGTCGGCGGCTTTCATCATCTTGACCTCGCTCATGTTCTCCGACCCGCCGCCTTTGGGCGCGACCGTGATCTTGAGCTTATCGCCGGGAACGATGTCCGTGTAAATAATGGCAGGCGTATTATCCTTCGTGTTGACGCGTTCAATAATAGGGTCATTCACCATCGATTTGCGCAAGTAGCCGTCCTTGTAACCCCGTCGGACGCCTCCGTTAATGGCTTCCACGAAATCGCCGCCGGCAACGTGCACATCCTGCCCGATTTCGACGAACACCACGGCCACGCCGGTGTCCTGACATGTCGGCATTTTCACTTTTTTCGCGAGTTCGTAATTATCAATAATTATCTTCAGGACTTCTTTCGCGGTGGGTGATTCTTCTTTTTCGTAGAATTCGAGGAGTTTCTGAATCACGTCCTTCCCGATATAGACGTTCGCGTTCATGCACAATTCACGCACAACCGGGACGATCTCATCTACATGAATCTCTCTCATTTCGACCTTTCGATACTATCGTTCATTTTAGTTGTTATCTCAGTTTACCTCGAATTAAATCGGGGATTTGAGAGGGTTCTTCGGCAACCGGAACTCCGGCTTCCTCGAAAGCGAGGATTTTTTCGCCTGCGGTGCCGGTTCCACTGGAGATAATCGCACCGGCGTGTCCCATCCTTTTTCCGGGAGGCGCTGTTCTACCTGCGATGAACACCGCTACCGGTTTGGTCATTTTTTCCGATATATATTCAGCAGCCTTTTCTTCGGCATCTCCCCCGATCTCGCCTATGAGCGCGACCGCTTCCGTCTCCGGGTCGTTTTCGAACATCTCCAGGAGTTCCAGATAATGCAGTCCGACAATTGGGTCGCCGCCGATGCCCAGGCAGGTCGATTGCCCCAGACCGCCCTCGGTGAGCGAGTTTACGATTTCGTAGGTCAATGTCCCGCTTCGAGATATGAGCCCTACCGGGCCAGATTTGAAGATATTCCCCGGCAGTATGCCTACTTTACACTTATCCGGTGAAATCAGGCCGGGCGAATTCGGGCCGATGAGCTTCGCGCCCTTTTCGTCCAGGAATTTGACAGCTTTCATTACATCGAGGGTTGGGACGCCCTCTGAAACCGCAACCACTAACTTTATTCCGGCGTCGGCGGCCTCGCACATAGCGTCCATAGCGAATCTGGCGGGAACGAAAATAATCGAGACGTTCGCACCGGTCTTCTCAACCGCCTTATGGCAGGAATCGAACACCGGAACACCATCTACTTTTTGACCGCCCTTTCCGGGGGTAACTCCGCCGACCACCTTCGTGCCGTATTCGGCCATCTGCCCGGCGTGGAAAGCGCCGTCGCGACCGGTTATGCCCTGCACGATTACTCTGGATTTTTCGTCTATAAGAATGCTCATTATCCTCTCCTATTTCGCCAGTTCGATTGCTTTACGCGCCGCCTCGCCCATCGATTCAACCGTAACCAGGTCTCTTTTCGAGAGTATAGCCCTGCCTTCCTTCGCATTCGTTCCGGAAAGCCGGACGACTATAGGCAAATCGACGTCCAGCATGTCCAACGCTTGCGATAACCCCCTCGCCACGTCGTCGCAACGGGTGATTCCTCCGAAGATGTTGATCATCACGACCTGGACGTTGTCATCCGAAAGCAGTATATTCATCGCCTCTACGACCTTCTCCGGATTTGAACTGCCGCCGATGTCCAGGAAATTCGCGGGATTGCCGCCGTAGAGTTTGATTATATCCATGGTGGCCATAGCCAGGCCCGCGCCGTTTACCATACACCCGATTTCACCGTCCAGTTTGATATAACTGAGGCCTTTTTCCTTAGCCGAAATTTCCTTCGCTTCGTCTTCGGTAACCTCGCGCATTTCCGCGATTTGAGGATGGCGATAGAGTGCGTTGTCGTCGAAATTGATCTTGGCATCGAGGGCGATTACGTCGCCTTCGGGTGTCAGCACCAGCGGATTGATCTCTGTGAGCGATGAATCGGTTTCCATGTAGCATCTATAAAGCCTTTTGAAAATGCCAACTGCTTTGCGTGCTATTTTGACATCGCCGAAAAGTTCCATCGCCACGTTGCGAGCCTGAAAATCCATAAGGCCGTAGCGAGGATCGATGGGAACCTTTATAATTTTTTCCGGCGATTCTTTCGCGACCACCTCGATTTCAACGCCGCCTTCCGCGCTGGCCATCATCATGACCGATTTGGAATTGCGGTCATTCGTGAAGCCTATATAGTATTCCGATTCGATGTCTATGGCTTCATCGACGAGAACTTTCTCGACTTTCAAGCCCTTGATGTCCATTCCGAGTATTGCGTTTGCGTGCTTTTCGGCTTCTTCGACAGATCTTGCCAATTTAACGCCGCCGGCCTTGCCCCTGCCGCCGACCAGAACCTGCGCCTTAATTGCGACAGTCCCGCCTTTTGCATTATATGCGGTAACTACTTCCTCGACCGTCCGGCAAACGGCGTTGCCGGGAATCGGGATTCCGTAGTCGGCGAAAATCTCCTTTGCCTGATGTTCATGAATCTTCATGACAATCCCTTAATCCCCTGAAATGCTTATATTTATGGTATTTACCGTGTCTCATTAGTTATTTTCCGGGCCGAAATTATCTATAATCATCAAAAAATAACCGGGTAATAAATAGTGCACGTTTTGGGATGTCAAGGGATATTTATACTGTTCTTCAAATTGAAACATGGTATTATTTGAGAACGGGTTCGGTTGGATCATATTGGACATCTGGTTTAGCGAATATAGGCTATTTTTTTTGTTTCAAACGTCCCCTCTATTGAGGAGGAGATGAGATATACACCCGACCTTACATTCCGCGATGGAATCCATACTGCCTTTCCACGAATATCCGCTTCCATTCTCGTAACGCAACGACCGTTCAGGTCGAATATTGTTACTTCGGCGGAAGGTGATGTCTCTATTGAAACAGCGCGATTAAACGGATTGGGATAGGTCGAGATACGGTTTGCCGCGGGAATACGGGAGTCGCGGTCCGCAATGTCGGTTGTAACATCGCCGCCGAATTTCATAATCCAGAAATCGTCGCTACCGTCCATGAAGGTTACTCCGGCGGCGACCACACCGGTGTCCGCGAGTTGCACAGCCGAGTATGCGATATCTGTTCCCAGCGTGCCGTAAAGTCTCGCCCATAGGGAATCGCCGGTTTCGTCCAACGCCAGGATGAAGAAGTCGATATTGCTGGCTATTTCGGCGCTTCCCGCAATGAGATAATCATTAGTTCCAAGCGGGGCTACCGAGTTCGCCGTATAATCGCTCATAGCGGTGTAATTCACCGCCCAGACGGAATCTCCAGAAGAATCGACCTTGCGAAGGTGGATACCGGAGAAAACGGGGATACCATAAGAATAGGAATCCCCGGCGATGAGGAATCCGCCGTCCGAGGTTTCTATTATAGAATTTCCGACGTCGTTGAAATCGCCGCCGGAATTTTTCGCCCATAGCGAATCTCCGGAATCATTAAGGCGGATGAGGTAAAAATCGTCTCTGCCGTGGGGACCGTCGTCAGTGAAACCAGTGGCGATGAAACCGCCCGCTTCTACATTACAAACTTCATTGACGATAGTCATGTTGGAGTAGGTTCTCGCCCATATCATCTCGCCACCGCCGTCGGTCTTTACGAAATAGGCTTGTTCCGTACCCAAATCGCCAGTATATCCGGCAATAATATATCCACCGTCCGGCGTTTCGGCTACGGATAGACCCGCATCGTGTTGGGGAGTTCCGTATGTAGCCGTCCAGAGCGTATCGCCGCCGCCGTCGAACTTCAGGAGCCAAATATCGAAATCTCCGGTAGCATCATCCTCGGTTTCTCCGACGATAACGAAATTCGAATCGGAGTCCAAAATTACGGAATAGGCGAAATCGTCGCCATCGCCGCCTATAAATTCACTCCACATCACCGAACCTCCGGGCACAGTGCGAATAATGTATATTTCGCTATCGGTATATATAGAATACCTATGGTTACCGACCGCGATGCATCCCAGGTCGGGCGTAGGGCCGACGTCCGTTGCGGCCTCTTCGCCGGCACCTCCCCAATTCCTCACCCAACCGTCTTCTATGCCGGAATAAAGAGAATAACTAACGCTCGCGCTTTCCCCTGCGTCGTATAAAGCGCTGACTGCGTAATTATAATATGTGAGTTCTTCGACGTCCGTATCGGTGAATTCTAATGTAGATGACGTTCCGACCAGTTCATAATCGGTAGTTGAAGTTTTGCGGTATATAGAATAATATAGAACCGGTTCGGTGACGAACATTGGTTCTTCCCATATAAGTTCGATTGTAGCTTCGGTTGTGGCGCGCCCTAACAGCCCGTAGGGTGGTCTCAGCGTAATAACCGGCGGTTTGATGTCGCACGCCTGATGGCCGACGATATTGAAACCTTCCGGCATACCGTCAGGAAGGAAATACCAGCCGTTCGAGTAACCGCCCCATCCCATATTGAGATGGTATTCTCCGCTTGACATCCAACCGTCGGCTATTATCGCGTGCCCGCCGACCCCCATTCCAAAAATTCCCAGCTCGACCGGTTTTGCCAATTCGATATTCTCGATCAGGATATCGTAGAAATGACTCGACATGATAGTAACGCCATCGGCGGAATCGTAATCGAATCTATAAAGAAGGGCGTCGGGAACTTCGCGCGTGTCGGACGACGAACCATCGGAACTATAATGCATTTCACACGCGACTCCGCATGCGAAGGAGATTTTCGCTCTCGTATCCAAATCCGGTTGATGTCCGGCGGAATTGTAATCGATAGTGTCGATATCCGCGGTTGTGGCGTTAATCCATATAGGCGGACTCGTTCCCTCCGAATAATAACTGTCGCTTCCGCTGAAAGTCACTGACGGCGGCCATTGCCAATAATCGACTATCATCCCCATGGCCGTGGCAACACAACCGACCACCGAACGTTCACCTGTTTCGGGGTCCATAGGGCAGTAATTGTTATAAGGCGATCCCTGGCTCCAGTTGGAATCCACCCAGGGGCCTATAGTCTCGGTTGTTTCGAGAGTCTTTAGAGCGTCTTCGTTGAAACTTAAATATATATTCCAGAGTCGGTTATTCTCCTCGATAATCTTCCTATCGCGCTGGAGAACGGTGGCCTTTCTAAATTCGAGATCGGTCTTCAACATTAAAGGCAAAAAATTGTCGGGTGATTCGTCCCATCGAAAATTATCCGTAAATGAATACGCGATGATCGGTCGAATATCCGTATCCGCGGAAACTACGATATAACCGCCGGGAGATAATTCCGCGACGTATCCTAAAAGTAGGCCATTAGTTGAATTCAACGACTCGAAAGAATATATCTTAAATTCAAAATCCTCGTCCCAGGGTGGAATTCCGGCAGAGGCGCGGGCAAACTCTCTCTTCGCTATTAGATGGTTTTGTGCGACGAAACGGGCGTCATCGATTGCTATTTCCGTTCCAAACGCCGCAAAGGTTATCGTTATAATCAACACAAGACTAATTTTTCTCATTATTGCTCCATTGTAATAAAACAAAATCATAATATAATAGGAATGGCCGTTGCGTTTTGCAAGGGTGAAGCTCAAATTTTGCGATTTTTTACCGAAAAGTAATCTATCACGGCAAATCGGAGCGTTTGCGGATTATCCATTCGCCACACAGTGTGAGGACGAATATTATCAACAATAAGGGATTATCCCAAAAGCCACGCTCATTTTCCTCACGCCGCAAGAGCGGTTTAAGGTTTAATTCTGCTGGAAGCGAATCTATATTTGATGCACGGAAATAGTATCCGCCGGTTATTTCTGCGATATTCCTGAGTGTGTTTTCGTCGAGTCGAACGTTTTCCATTTCCAGAGAATATGGTTCGACGAGAAAATTCGTTCGCGCCCTCGATATTACCTGTTCCTCCAATTCCGCCACTGCGGTTATTCTCCAGTTGCCCACGCCCATCGAAGGCAATTTTGACGAGTATATTCCACCCTCGCGTTCTTCGAGGATGATTTCGAACGTATTGGCGATTTCACCGCTATCGATATTTGTATCGACTATTTTGGCGCTAACTTCCGCGCCGCCCAGTGGATGATTGGCTTCGTCCCGAAGCCTCGCCGTAATGATTACGTCCTCGCCGCTACGATAAACCGGCATATCCGTTTCGACAGTAAAAGCGTCGCCCTGGCCGGCGGCCAAAAGCCATGCCGTCCCGCCGGATATCAGAGCGTTGTATGTTTTGTTGTCGCCGCCGAATCCAATCGGTATGAAAGCCCATCGCCAGAAACCTGCGCCGTTAAACATAAGCACACGCCCTGGACCGACTTCGCGGACGGCGATTATGGAAACTTCCGGCAACCTCGGATGTGTGAGAAGCGACACCGAACCGGGAATATTTCCCGTGACCATAGCGAAACCGCTGAGAGGCGGGAGTTTGGCGTAAGACTCGGCTGGTTGCGCAATATCCTCGGATAATCTCGTTACCGGATGGATAAGCCCCTGAACGGTTAACTCGGGGACGAATTTGTCGCGAGTCCAGACGTGCGAACCGCTTGAATACAAAAACGGGAAGATTCGATTCCAGGTCGAAGTAGTTCCCAGGTTTGCATCGTCGAGAAGCTGTATGGCCAAACCACCTCCGGATTCGAGATAATCCAGAAGAGTAACGTCGATGTTATTCACTGATAGTTCTCTCAGGCATCCTATCGCGTAAACCGCGTCGTATTCCTGTAACTCCGACAGATTAGTCGGCACGCGGACATCGCCCGCGGGGGAGGATTTACCAAAGAAAGCGGTAACGACTTCGAGGTCGGGATCAGCGTTCAAAGTCCTCAAAAGAAAAGTAACTTCCCAATTCGGATTCGCGCCGATAACCAGGACTTTTTTCTTACTCGGAAGTATCTCTACACGACAGTTCCGCGAGTTATTGGTGTTCGTTAATTCGCCTTCCAGAGCCGGTATATAGGCACGATAGGTAACCGTGCCTTCCGTGTCGGGGACGACGTCGAAAGTAACGTCGATCATCTCACCGCGGTCGGGGAGAACGATTCGTTTTTCGTCGAGCTTCGTTCTATCGGCGTAAAGTCGAACTGTCGTCTCCGAACCACCGTAGCCGTTAGCGCTAATACCCGCTATTATAGGAAATTCTCTGCCTATATAAGCTACACGTTGGGCGGTAAGTCTCCTGAATATGACGTCCTTCGGAGAAGTCGGGTCGCCGACGCCAATTGTGTAAACCGGAACGTCCAACCTATAGGCTACGCTTACCGGATCGATTCCATAATTCGCCTGTCCGTCGGATACCAGGACAATCGCCCCCAAGGGATCGCCGGTCGAGTATTTTTCTCTAAGTGAAACGAAAGCTCCGCCCATAGATGTCGGTTCGTCGTCGAGAGTCAAATCGTCGAGTTCGGCCAACGTATCGGCGAACATAAATTGATCGACGGGAGAATCCGATATAATTCGGTCGAGGGCTTCGGAATCCCGCATCTCGCGGACCACAATGCTCCTGTCCCCCGACCTGTCGCTGAGCGCCATACTCATCGAATTATCCCACAATACCGCGACTCTCGGTTGGACTTCCCGCGCCGTTACCCATTGGATGACAGGTTCGAGCAACATCAGGACAATCATAAGAAACGCTATGAACCTGAGACAGATAAGTATAGCTTTGCGGAATCTCGGCAGTGGCGGGTTTACTATCCTATAGGATAGATAGGTGAAGACGGCGGCTATAACCAGGGCTATTCCCCAGAAAAAAGGCGAATATGTCGCGGTAATATCTATCGTTTCGGCGTTAAACACGTTCAAATCATATCTGCGGTTTTCGCAGGTTAAAGTTCGTGAAACAGGTAAATAAAATGATAATAAAAAAGGGTTTTGCAACCCTTTTTATGAGATAGGTTATTTAGTTCGATTCGATTACAACGCCGTCCGTTGCCCAAGTATAGCCCTTTCCAGCCAGACATGTTTGTGATTGGTGGCGTATTTATCGGGTCGAATTTTGCCTGCGATATGGGCTATCAGGACAATTGGCGTGTAAAGCAGTATTTTTATATCCCCGAAAATTGTTCTCGATTCGTAATATCGAAGTTCCACATCGATTTTTTCGGACACTACAACGCCCTCGCGAAAAACGAGCTGGCTTATCCCGAAAAGGCCGGGCGTGAAATTCAGGATATCTTTTTGTCTATTAGTATAAGCTTCGACGATTGGCGGGCGTTCCGGTCTCGGGCCGATGAACGTCATGTCCCCTTTGATTATGTTCCAGAACTGGGGGATTTCGTCGATACAGGTGGATCGAATAATCCTGCAAATCGGCGAAAAACGCGGGTCGTTGACCTGTGTATGCATCGGCCAGTTACCATTAGCGCCTTTTTTCATTGTCCGGAGTTTATAGAGCCTGAAGATTTTGCCGTTTTTCCCCACTCGTCTTTGTTTAAGTAGCAGAGGTCCCGGCGAATCGATAAGCACGATAATCCCTGCCGCGATGAAAAGCGGTAACGACACGATTAGCAAAACGAGTGCTAAGATTATTTCGAAAAACCTTCTTATTACGTGTTTCATCGTATCCTTCAGGTTGCGGCGAAACCGTGAGGATAAAAATTACCCGTTCAAACGAAATGTCAAGTAAAAAACCTATCGTCGAACGTTGGTTTCTCCAGTTTTCAATTTCATGGGGCGTCAGGGTTTTTCGGAAGGACTTCGATGATCCTGTATCGAAACTTCTCGGCGCCCTTACCACGACCGATAAGATACGCAACCAATATGCCAATACCCAATCCAACGAACGCGCCTGCAACTGCAAAACCGCTATCAAACAGCATTCGACCGATAAAATACATTATTGCCATGAGTAGTAATGGCAGAAGAAAAACGAGCGCCCCCGCGGCGAGGTAATTTCCACTGGAGATTTCTATTCTCACAAGATCGCCGACTTCTATATTCTCGTCGGGGCTTAAGGTTAAAAGCCATTCTTTGCCCGTGGAGAGGGCGCAGTTTTCTTTCATGGAGCAGGTCTTGCATCCCTCGGAAGTCAGAACTTTCACCCTGATTTTGTATGGATCGGTTTCGATAACTTCGGCGATTTCGTTTAAATACCCGATATTTATCCCTCCAGATTTAGACCGTCCAGCGAATTTCGTCAAAATCGTCGCCCGGAATTTCCGTTTGAAGGTAGCCGCTGGTAGGGAATCTCTCGACTATTTTATCTCCGTAGAATATGTATGCGAAGAATTCTCTCGGCTTCCCCGGAACCGCTTTGATGGAATTGAACGAAATTGCCATTTCGACAACGTCGTCGGCGGCGAATTTAACTCCACCATCCACGCCGCGCCAATTAGCGCGGTCTTCTTTGAACTCCTGCAGAAAAGACATCGGGCCGTCGATGCCGGGAGTGATAACTATTCGGTAACGGTTCTTGCCGGGAAATTCCACCGCAATAGATTCAGTCTTTGCCAGCATGTTTCGGGCGAGGTTTTTTGTATCTAATCTGATATAGAGATTATCTTTATCGAAACCGAAGTATAGCCTCGTTATCATCCGGTTCTCGGAAATCCCGTGCATCGCGCCGGCAAAACCGGACGGTTCATACAACCCCGCAATCGCCCATTCGTAATAGTCGGTGCTTCGACCGTCAAGCTTCGGTGTGAAAAGCTCTAACGGCGGACGAACCGGTTTTCTCACCGGACTGCCGGAAAATATCGGTTCGTCGAGTGAAGGCGGAGCAGGAAGTCCGAGATTATCATATACCGCGCGAAGATGGGATCGGAATAGTATATCGAAATCCTCTATATTAGGCGTGAAGTTAGTATCCCCGAACCACCAGAACCAATCCGAACCTTCCGCGATGAGAATCTCATTATATGCACCTTTAACCGCATTTTCGTCCAGAAGGCTTACAGTTCCAGAATATGCCCCATGCGCACAAATCAACTCGTTCCAGGCACGGTTTTTCTCCTGAGCGCCTATCCACGTTTTGAAATCGCCGTTAATCCAGCTTCCTGCGGCTATCCTCTCCAATACTCTCGAATCGGGATGCTTTTCCAGGTAGTCCTCAAAAGTTATAGGCTGGGCAAATTCCGTTTCATTGATCCGACTGAAGAGTTTATTGAGAAATTCCTGGCCATTTTTCGGGAAGTATTCCCATGCGTTTTCGCCGTCGAGGATTATCGAAACGATATAGTCGTCGTCATCCTGAAGGCTGTTGCGGATACGTTCAAGATTTGCTAAGAATTCGTCCACAGCCTCATCCAGGTTCGCACCAGAATAATCGAAACCGATTTTGTCCGAAAGCCTATGGTCACGGAAAAACAGATTTACCGGTCTCCCTTTACGGATAACCTGATAAGCTTGATACAGCGTTGCAGTGCAAAATCTTCCAAACTCATAGGAAGAAGACAACTGAAGCGACTTATGAAGGATCGATTCGTCGGTGGCAATCCACTTTATATCGAGGTCTTTGAGAAGCGGCATGACATCCTCCGACACACTGCCTTCACTGGGCCACATGCCTATAGGTCTTTTTCCGAAAAATTCCTCGAACCTATCAAGACCGCGAACAATTTGACTCCTGGCATCTTCTGGTGCACGGAACGATTCCTCAGGCAACGGAGTCGAAGGATCGGCTTCAGTTCCAACCTTAGTTCTACAAAGGAGCGGCAAAATAGGATGATAATATGGCGAAAAGGATAATTCGATGAAACCCTCATGCCATAATCTCTTGTATAATGGAATAATGCCGCTTATCCACTCTCGACCGACCTCCAGAATCCTCGCACGGTCCTCTTCCGAAAAATCACGCCCCTTATCGATAAACTCTTTGACCTCGTCCCTATTGCGAAGATGTTCTCCGAACCATGCGAGATTTTGAAGAACAGTCAAATCGAGAATCTCCTGATCATCGAAAAGACCCGCCGCACGAGTCGCATCCAGCATACTGTCTTTGCCCCTCTTGTGGAGCAATTCTTTATACCGGGGATGACGATTTATTAAATTTTGCTCGTTAGCTACGAAAAACCTGGTCGCGATAAAGGCTCTGTCGTCGCTACTCAATTCATCTATAGGTATTTCACAAAGCCGAAGATATATGTCTGTCAATTCGCCTTTCCCGTAACCCTCTATCTGGTCGAGAAGACAGGGAACGAGATTGAAGGTGCAGGGAAATCTATTAGCCTCACACCAGAGTGGAAGATCCGCGTAATCCTTGTATGCGTGAAGTCTCGTCCACGGCATAAGAGCCACGTTCGAGCCGGGTTCCGTGTAAACCGGCTGATGCATATGCCATAGAAAAGCGATGTAAATGGGCTTTTGACTCATCATTCCTCCAAAAAGAGGTTTACTTCAGTTATCTATAATTTAAGTGAATTAGGAGAATTAGCAAATCAAAACGACTGATTCTTTGAATACTGTTCCGAAATAAGTCAGAAAACTACTTCAATAAAACCACAGGGGCGGACAATCCAACATCTTGCAGGGCGATATAATAAACCCCGGAAGGCAATTCGTCGCCGTTCGAATTCCTGCCGTCCCATAGTATTCGTGATTTCGAATTCGAAAAATCGCGAACTATTTGCCCCTTTAAATTATAAATTATCACATCCGACGCTTCAGGAAGTTTTATCTCACATACCGAGTTAAAAGGATTAGGCGATAAACAAAACTCTATCTCATCAGGAAATTCACTCTCATTTATCGAACTCGGGACGAGCGACGAGGAATAACTGTAATTATATCTCTCGCCGTAATCGCCAATGGGAACAACCGCCAGACCTATCATCTCCGCGTTGTTCGCAAGCGGCACCGTAACCTCCCCCACTCCGAAATCGCCGATATATATCGGATAAACCGCGATAGAATCCCCGTTCTTCCACACTGCTCGAACCGCCCAATCCGCGCCGTCCGCGCCGTCAAATTCGACTACCATATCCGTCGCCTCGCCACCAAACTCCTCGAATAAGATGAAACTCATGCCGTAACCGTAAGGCTGAGGCGATGGCGTCCCCGACGCCGGATAAGACGAATGTGTCCGACAAACATCCATATCACTCATACCCGCACCGTCAGGAAAGAAACCGCAGTCGCGCGAACCGACGAACAAAGCCCTACAGGCAAAATCGGCCATATCCTCGGCCAACTCGATTGAATATTTCGCACACGTCCCGAAAAGCGCTTCTTCATCGTGAATATATCGCATCGTGTCCCAGACCGTCGCCAGAAAAGCATCTCCATAAACCATGTTCCAATACTGAGCATAAAGACCCATACCATACATGTGCCAACCATAATTATAATTGATAGGCATATCGGGCGCTTCGAGCATATAATCGATAAGCCAAACATAATCGTTCACCAAAGGATATAACCTCTCCTCCATCGATACGCTGGACATCTCGGCAATCCAGACCCCACAACCGCCATATAACCCAAATTGAAACGCGTGATGAAGCTCGTGCGCCGAAGTTACTCGCATCGCACCCGCCACGGGGCCATCCGGGTCGTCGTTCGGGTAAACGCCGTCGTAATCGTTGTCCAATTCGATGTAACTTGTGAGATCGTCCCACGGCTGGCCGCCATCAGTGCCAGGATATGTCATCCCGTAAGCGGATATGTTCCGAAGATAAACATCGTAGCGGGAATCGCCGCCAAGAATGCCGTCCGAAGGCGGAGAGAGGTAACCCATGCTATCGATATAAAAGCTCCAGCAATGCTCCATATAATCGCCGATTTTATGGGCATAACCCACCGAATCGACCGCGTCGAAACCGTCGAGGGCGTAATGAATCTTGAAATTCCCCTCCGGCGTATCGTAATTATAAGGAAGCGATGGCCGCGTTATCCGTTTGACAGCAAGCAATTCCGGGTTCATGCCGCCCGGGTCGCCTCGAAGGGTTTTCATAATCGATATCGTGCCGCATTTCTCCTCCGGCGTCCTCGCGTGAACTGCAATCGAGACAAACAATAATAATATAATGAAGATGTTTTTTCTCATGGCGATTCCATTCATGATTTCAAATATCACGATAATTATAGAAATCCATTCGCCAAATGCAACTTATTAATCGATGAAACCGACCCAACCGTCCGCCTATGTCATTGCGAGAAGGGCAAATGCCCGACGCGGCAATCTCCCATATAACGAAAAGGATTGCTTCGTCGAAAAACTCCTCGCAATGACGATGTAGTTCATTTGCCATTTGACATTTGAAATTTGTTATTTCTCCTAACTCCTTGATACTCAAGTCTTTGCAATGAGCAAAACGCCATTTGCAAAGAGAAAAGTAATCCTTGCAAAGGGCAAAGTAATCCTTGCAAAGGGAAAAGTTAAATTTGCAAAGAGAAAAGTAAGATTTGCAAAGAGAAAATGCCTTCCGAAATGGACTTTTTCGCCCCTCGCATGCTTCATCGAACATCAATCATTATTTAATAAAAAATGTCTTGCTTAACCATACAAATATGTTATTTTCAATATTGGCTTGATTTTCGGTTCAACGGATGCATTTTTAGCTTTTGATGGCTATTTTGTCGCATTTTAGACCTTCATCGCCCTTTGTAACACAACATTTTTGGATATGAACCGGAAAATTCTCACATTTCTTCTCTTGCTGACACCGGTCTTCGCCCAATGCCCGGATTTTTCCTCACCGGGACCTTATAATTTGTCGTATCGAACCGAGGATATACCTTCGGAAGATGAAACGATGTCCGGCTCTCGAATTTATTATCCCGTAATCAACGATACGATTCCCGCCGCCGCCGTGCCATGCCCTATTGTTGTTTTCGGACACGGTTTCAACATCGGTATCGACAAATACTACAGTTACGGCGAACATTTCGCTAGTCACGGTTTCATCACAGTCCTGCCGACGATTTCGAATCCGGTATTCACTCCAAATCACAATTACCGTTCGCGATTGATTATCACTGCGGCTCATTATGTCGCCGATCTAAACGACGACCCTGGAGACATTTTCGAGGGCGCGGTGGATGTCGATAATTGGGCCTTTGTCGGACACAGTATGGGAGGAAGCATATCGCTCCTCGCTGGCGACAGGTATGTCAATTATCCTGACAGCATCTATCATATAGGCGATACGCTCCGGGCTATAGTGTCTTACGCAAGTCCGCAGAGTGACCCGGAAACAGTCGATGAGCATATCACCACGCCGGTAATGATGCTGACCGGTGAAAATGATGGCACGGCACCATGGGAAGACGTCTATTCGGCATTCTGGGTAGACAAACCTCCTCCTGGAGCTTTTGCGCTGGTTAATGGTGCCAATCATTGCTATTATTGTGACGAATCCAGTGTTTGCGATTGGTTCGATTCCGGGGCGGATATCACGAGGGAGGAACAAAGGAGTATTGCACGGCTTCATACAACGGCGTTCCTGTATCATTATCAATTCGAGGACACCGGCGAATGTGTCTTACAATACGCTTATGGCGATTCAATTCAGTCTGCCGATTGGATGGATTCTGTGGAAGTTCGCTATCTCCCGCTTAAGATCGAGGAAAGACACAAACCATCGGACTTAAGCGATATTTTTGTATATCCAAATCCTGGGAATTCGAGTTTCAGTATTGAAGCGCCTTTTGAAAATGTCAAATCCGTTGAGTTATACGATTGTTCCGGAAGGTTGGTGGCGACGTCCGTTAAAGGAAAGGTCTCGTCCGACGGATATTTCATCTGGGAACCGGACGATAAAATACCCTCCGGGCAATATCTGATTAAGGTCCATTCTACAACGAGAATTTCGGTGGGGAAGTTAATTGTCCTCCGTTAACGGACGAAAAAGATTAATCAAGTATTTAATAAAAAATGTCTTGCTTAACCATACAAATATGTTATTTTGTAACTGATACTCGGTCGCGTTATATTGTTTACAGAATCTGATTATTGGTTTTAACCCACCGGTGTTTGCCGGTATAATTTTGAATGTCCAGAAAAACAAAAAATAAATCAGGAGGAATTATGGGAAGAAAGATTCTCTTTCTGCTTCTCATCGCTCTCGTAACAGCCAGTTTTGCTGTGCCCGAAATCTTTAATTATCAGGGCAAGCTTACGGACGCATCGGGAGTCGGAATCAACGACACCGTCGATATGACAATCAATATCTACGACGGCCCCGACGCCGGGACTGCAACGCTATTATCTACGGACGCGTTGGTCGATGTTCCGGTGGTTAAGGGACTTTTCGACATCCAATACGACGTCGATTTAGACCAGACCGAACTTATGGGCGATCTTTATATGGAACTGGTCGTCGAGGGTAGCGCCTTCGATCCGCTTGTTCAGCTTGCGACTGTTCCCTTCGCCCTTTCGGCTCAGTATGTCGATTCGGCATATTATGCCGTGAAGGCCGACAGCCTGGGCAATTACGTGGCGACGGATCTATTACCGAACACGCTCGACGGCGCTTACGATCAGGGCGGCCCCGGCGCGGGATATCTCATCACCGCAGATTCCGGCCCGGTCGATATTCGAACTGCATATACCGGCCCATCCGACGGCGAGGCTCTCGAAATTCGCACGAACGACGACGCCGAAGAGGCTCTTTACGTTTACAACGCCGGTGCGGGTCCCGCGATATTCTGTTCGGGCGACCTTCGAATAAACGGCGAGATATGGTCCAATGACGATATCAAGGTTCATCTCGATAAGAACGAAAGTGTTTCCGACGAGATGTTCTATGTGGTAAACGATACTGGCGTGACCGTATTCAGCGTTGACGAGCATGGCGACGCCATGATTCTCGGCGAACTGGATCCGGCTTCCGTTACTTTCCAACCGCAGACAGTTGTTCCCACCGGCGCGGAAGGAAAAGTTTATTATGACGACAGCGAAGGCAAACTCAAATGGCATGACGGCGCTAGCTGGCAGGATTTCGGAAGCGGAACCGGCCCGACCGGCGACTTCATCTGGGATCAAGATACTGCCGCCCAGAACGCCGATTTCTGGATTGAGAACGAAGGCGAGTTCGGCGTGTATATGAGTGCAACCGAAATCGATCTTCTCTACGAAGAATTCGAAGGCACATGGCCGGTCGTGGGATGGACAATCTTAGGTGTAGCCTGGGACAGGAACGACAATTGGGGAAGAACCAATTATGCCGGCGGAGACGGCTATTGCGCCGATGCCGATGCAGACGCATACGGTGGTGCTTGCGATGGACATCTTCAAACACCCTCCATCGACATTTCTACTTTATCAAATGCAACTTTAGAGTTTATCGCATCCTATAATTATATTGGTGGGGACTCTGCAAATGTTAATATATCCACCGACGGCGGGGCAACCTGGATTCCCCTTCTCCATTGGGAAGAAGACCATAGCGCTTATGGACCGGGCGAACTTGTATCGATTTCGCTTGATCCATACATCGGATACAGCGTAATTATCGATTTCTATTATTATGCTGATTCATGGGATTGGTATTTCATGGTCGATAACGTTCGCGTTTTTACCACCGAATATTCTACACCCGCTCCGAAAATCATCGCCGATGGCCCCAATGGCAATATCGAGCTAATCGACCCGGCGGGTGACGTTATTTTCGACGGAACCGGTCTCACGACAACCGGCGGCGCTGGAATCGTCGGCTACGATAACGCTACGAGCGGTCTGGCGGCAACCAATGTTCAGGAAGCTATAGACGAATTATCGGGAGCCTCATTCGATACTCTCTGGGCGGGCGATCTAGGAGATGTCAGCGACACAATTTACGCAATGGACAATTTCTTCGTTAACGGCGAGCTTATTGCCGATAGTATCCAGGCGGTCGCGGATATGATATTCCTCGATGACAATATCACTGTCGATGGCTGCGGAACCTTCGGCGGCGGAGTCGCGCCCACTACTACGATTTATAGTGAGAGTTTCGACGGTGGTTCCACCCCGACTGGTTGGGCAGAAACTGGAGCGACAGGTTCAGCGGCGTTAAGTTATGCCACTACTTCTTCTCATCCCACCGGTATAACGCCGTCCGATGGAACTCACATGGTAATATTTAACTCCTGGACGGCTTCCTGGGACGATCAAATTCAGTTAGAACAAACCACCAGTTTCTCCACTGTCGGGTATTCGAATATCATGGTCAATCTGGACGTTTATCACGACGTTACATATACTAATTTAGATAGCGTTGTCCTACATTATTCTACTGATGGTGCAATCTGGACGCCAGTAACAACATGGTTAAGATACGATGGGTCAACGGGTTGGGCGACAGAATCTGTTACTCTTCCAGCCGCAGCCGACAACCAGGCGACCGTATATTTAGCACTTTTATTCGTTAGCCAATACGGCAACGATATACATGTCGATAATTTGGTCGTATCCGCCCCCACCGGCGCACCACCTCCCGCGGTCGATATTTGCGACGGCAATATAACCGCCGACGGCGATATCGAAGGTAGTAGTTTCACGCTGGACGGCGTTACTATTACCGAATGGCCGACAGGCGGCGGAGTCGAAAACGATACTATATGGAGCGAATCCGGGAATCCGGACGATACTATTGTTGTTATGTCTCAACTCAAAGTCTATGGCGAGTTAATTGCCGACTCGATTCAAGCGGTCGGCCCGGTTATCGAAATGGACGACCATGTCGATGTTCACGGCGATCTAAATGCGGATGCAACCGTCCGGGCTGTCGATGTGATCGCATCGAACGACGTTAATGCAAACACATCGATGACGCTTAACGGCGTAACAATCACGGCCTGGCCGGGAGGCGGTGCTACAGGCAGTCTCGATGCCGCTTATGATTATCTAGCTCCCGGCGGCGGCAGAATAATTCAGGCCGATGCCGGTCCTGTAATCATCGATGGTATGGGTGTTCCAGATACGGTATTAACTGTCCTGGGCTATAATCCAGCAGGCCCGGCGATGTTCGTCGGGAATCTGGGTGGTCCAACCGCTATCGAGGGAATCGGCGATTTATGGATGCACGGCGCAATTATCAGCGATATACTCGTCAGCACACCTGTTATTACTAATTTCATGGGCGATACTGTGTTCGTAGAATCAAACCTCTGGGCGCAGGAATTCGTCGCGGATACTATCGAGGCCCGCAACGAATATACCTATTTCAAAGACGCCATCTGGATTGAAGATTCCATCTGGATGGACGGCGCATGGCATACCACATGGGGCGGCGGCGGTGCCGGCCAGTGGGAAGACGCCGGAATATATAAGCGTGTAATCGGTAACGATAACATCCGCGCCTACGAAGCCGACGATGTTTACGGTCTCTATGCGGTTAACGGTTATAACGACGGCGACCATTCTGCCGTCTTCGGATATGGCCGGCAGACGGACGATTACGATTATAACATTATTGGGGTCTGGGGAACTGCAGATGGCCCATCCAGCGACTACTACGGAGAGGCTATCGGTGTTCTCGGTTCCGCTGACCAAACAACCAGCTGGTATTCGGTTGGTGTTTACGGTAGATTGACCGACGACGCTACCTCGCAACCCGGTTATCTTACAGGCCCGTGGGCGAATTCAGCGATACTTGGAGATGGTAACAGCTTGGGCTATTCCGGCTATTTCACCGGCGGCGAGCTATATGTGGATACTTCAGCTACATTTAATTACAATATCTTCGTCGAAGAAACGCTGCAATTCAGCTATAATTCTTATATTTACTATGGAGACGGCCCACTCGGTTATGCTCTATACTATTCGCCGGATCCTTCCGCATCGGGCGAGCAACATAATTTCCTTATCGGCGGTAATCTCGCCGCGCAGATATTCTCCGGCGGAATCATCGTTGATACCGCTCAGGTTACCGATATATACGCCGACGGCGACACGGTTTTCGTGCATGATAAACTCTGGGCGGAGGAATTCGTCGCGGATACTATTGAGGCCCGCAACGAATATACCTATTTCAAAGACGCCATCTGGATTGAAGATTCCATCTGGATGGACGGAGCATGGCGCACAAGCTGGGGCGGCGGTGTTGTCGATTTCGACACAATACAGGGAACGCATCGCGATACACTCGTCGTAATGAACGATTTTAAAATCCTCGGCGAACTAATTGCCGACAGCATTCAGGCGGCAGGCGATGTTATCGAACTGGACGACAGCATTCAGGTCTGGGGAGCCGCCGGCGTAAATGGCAATATTCGAGACTACGGAACGTATTATGGATATCCACTTCCATTAGAAGAAGGGATTTCACTCGTTCAAGATCATCTCGGACTGATTCCTCCGGCCAACTATTCACTTGGTTATGCCGATTATCGCGACGACCAGCTTCGCGGATGGGGTGTCCATCACTTATTAGGAGGATTTGGAAGTTACGATCCAATATCCATACAATACGCGGCCACTTACGGTGGCGTAGAAGGCATGGCAGGGCCGTCTGCAATGGGAGGACTCGGTGTTTCGGGACCGGCTATTAACGCGGCGGTTAGTGGTGTTAGCATGGATCCGTTATATTATGCGGGATTCTTCGTCGGCGACGTTATGATGGACGGCAAAGTTACAGTGACCGACTCCCTGATAGTCCTCGGCGACGCCCATATCGCCGGCGTGCTCGATCCGACCGGCGTAGGGTTCGAACCCGTAGCAAGCAATCCTCTGCCAACGGGTGTCCCCGGCATCTTCGTGGATTCAGCGGACGACGACCTATATTATTACGATGGAATATCGACAATAAATGTAAGTTCAGGGGGCGGCGGCGGTTCTTTGCAAGCGGCTTACGATGGCGGGAACAGCATTACAACTTCCGGGGGTAATGCGGTCAGTATTACGGCTTCATCCGGAGATGCACTATACGTGAATCATACATCGGGTGGTAATGGTATTTATAATGACGCTAATTATTGGTCGCCAACCGGTAATATCTCCATTGGCACCGGCAATTTCCATACAAGCAGTGGTATCTACCAGAGCAATGAAGATTTCGTAGCCAAGATAGACGCCGACAACGACGCGGATAATATGTTCCATGTCCGTAATTCGGGCGATGTCAATGTGTTCTCGATCGAAGAAGACGGCGATGTCTATATAATTAGCGGCATTTACGACGGCTCCAGCTTCGGAACAGCGGGACAGGTGCTAACAACCGACGGTTCGGATGTCAGCTGGGTCGACCTGCCAGCAAGCTCGGTCGATTTCGATACTATCAACGCGACTCGGCACGATACGGTAGTGGTCTCGGAAGCGTTGAAAGTGATGGGCGAACTCGTTGCGGACAGCATTCAGGCCGTCGGCGATATTATCGAGATGGACGACAGCGTTGATGTCATTGGGGGAGTTTCACTTCTGGATGATTCCACCTACCGAACCGATTGGGAACCGCTGTATGTTATTACGGTTGGACAGGATAACGCCGATTTCATGACTATAGAAGACGCTATGAATGCAATTACAGTCAACGCCTGGACGAATGTCCTGGTCGATGTCGCGCCGGGAAGTTATACACCGACACGCGATATTATCGTTCCCACAGGTGTCCATCTACGGGGTTCTGGAATGGACGTTACGACGATAATTTTAGCAAATGTTGCCGTCGAGGGGGAAATATCGAGAATCCACGTAACCGGTGATGGTATTGTTACATCGATCTTCGGAAGAGCCGACGAATGTTGGTTCGAATGTGGAGTCGATGCTGGTTCAGCGGCATCTATGACAGGTTCAGAAATACTCGGATGCAGAATCCAATCGTCAATATCTCCAATGAACCTGGTTGATAGAGGACGGTTGCTCGATTGTTATCTGGAAATAACGACAAATGCGACCGGTTTATGGGATATCGATGATAATAATATCATTACTCCAATCACGATAATCAGCGGCGATTTCCATGTTTGCGGTAACCAGTTCACATATAATGGTTCAATTAATTTGCAGAATGGTAAACTCTACTGCGAATCCAACGTATTCAAGTTGCTCGAAGGCGTCGCGATTATGATACAAAGCGGACAGGCGGAAATCAAAGCGAACCATTTCGACGAAATTGGCCAGCAAGCAATATATATCATCGGCGGCGAAGTGAATATTCTCTCGAATGACTTTAATGCATGCGGAATTTCCAACCCGCCAGCGGTGATTGATGCCAGTAGCCTGGGTGAAATGTTTGCCGTTAACATTATTGGGAATCATATCGACGGAAAGGGATTGATAGCCGGGACGACGGGCGGTATTATTCTATCTAGCCCGGAGGAAGGTTGTCTGGCGTCTGTGAAGGACAATATTATCGAGCGGTATTATACCGGTGTTACCTGCCAGGATATGAACTCGATTCCAACGGATCCTCTTATGCCCATAGATAATAATATTATTTACAAGAATGTATCCAATGGTCTGGATCTATCAATCGGGCGTTATCTGGTCGTTAATAATCAGATATATAACAACGCCCAGGGGGGATCGGGTGTGGACCTGTCCGAAACTGGAGCTACTCAGTTAACAGCGAGTAATAATGTCCTGGATTTATATAGTTCTACATTTACCCCCGTCCCAGGCGCGTTTAATACAAATTCTGCCGGTACAATGTGGGGTGGAGGGCAACCCGGACAATTACCGTAAAAAAAGACTTGCGCAATCCAATTGTTATACTTAAATTGGAAAAAATAACCGGGAGTGAATATGAATAGAATAATGTTTTTCACAATCCTTGTAGGAGTTCTGGCGATAAGCGCTATAGCCGACTGGCCATCCGGCGGCGGCTACGAACTCCGATGGGGCGCTATTACAAACGGCGGTTCGGAGGGAGATATGCGGATGTCCACTGGAGGATTTCGTCTGTCCGATAATCTGGGCAACGCGAGTTTCTTCACGGATTCGTTCCTTACCGACGGGACTTCCTACATCAACAGACCCGGCTTCCGGAAGGTGGATTGGGACGAACGCTATCCGTTGACATCGGTGAACGACCTCGGGTCTGACACCGTTTCCAGCGCGCCTAATTTCCCTATTAGCTGGGGCGGAGCCGATACCACGACCGAAGACGGTATCGGATGGGGCGTTCGTTTCTACGATATCCAGTATCGTATAAACAGCGGCTCATGGGAGGACTGGCATATTCAGACTGTCCTGACTAGCGATGTTTTCGGCCCGACCGTTCCGGAAACCGTCCACGAGGATTCTACCTATTATTTCCGTTGCAGAGCTTACGATTTGCCGGGTAATGTCGAACCCTGGCCGACAACGCCGGATTATCAGGCATGGGCGAGATACGAGGAACAGGTTCTGGAATGGGTGGTCGTTAACCAGGCCGACAGTAACGACTGGACTATCGAGGAAACCCTTTCATACGGATATACTGCTACGATGGAATCCGGCGACCTCTTCATAGTCAAGAATAACGGTGACGTCGATATCGATATGGGTATCAAGGGCTATCCCGCGACCGGTTGGGACCTCGAACAATCCGCGGGTGTGGATAGATACGCATTGCGAGGTTATTTCGACGATGAAGCCATTCCGCCTACGGTTTTCACTTTGTCGGATGCCGTTTATGACAGCGGATTTACCTGGGCTTCTGGCCGTGGGACTGATCCAGACACACTGTTCGGACCGGGCGGATGGGAAATTCAGGAATCTACCGCGGATAGCGTTTTCCGGACGGAAAACCTCTGGCTACAATTGCATCTCCCAACCGATGTCAGCTCCTGGACACCGACACAGATAATAAGATTAGACCTTAAGGCAAAGGCTACGACGCCCTAATCGACAGAATTAGAACTAAAGAAAGCCGCCATAATTGGCGGCTTTTTTTATTTCCCATTTTTCAAAAAATATTCAAATAAGCTTGACCTCGTTCTATCGGTGTTTTATACTATATGAATAAACGAAGGAGTAGCTGTGAAGGATAAGGAAATCATTATTTGCAGATGCGAAGACCTGACGTTGGATGAAATCAGGAAAGCTATTTCTGACGGTTATACGGATTTCGAGGAGTTAAAACGCTATCTTCGATGCGGAATGGGCCCCTGCGGCGGACGAACATGTCTCCCCCTGATACGCAGAGAACTCGCTTTCCATCTCGGCGTAGCATCGAGCGACGTGGATCTTCCTACTACGAGACCCCCCCAACAGGTAACCACATTTTCGGCAATATCTCTTGGATCGAAGGATAATAATGCCTGAACTACCGAAAAGCGCTGAAGTTGTAATAATAGGTGGCGGCGTCGTGGGCGCGGCAATAGCCTATGAATTGACCAAACGCGGTATGCGAGATATCGTGATTCTCGAAAAAGGTTATATATCCTGCGGTTCTACCGGGCGTTGCGGCGCGGGAGTTAGACAACAATGGGGCCTCGAAATGAACTGCCGTCTCGCAAAAGGTTCGGTTGATATTTTTGAGGGACTTGCCGAAGAACTGGATTACGATATCGAATTCAGGCAGGGCGGTTATCTTGTTCTGGCACATACAGATGCACAGGTAGCGCAATTCGAGAAGAATATCGAACTACAGAATTCCGTTGGGATTCCAAGCAAATTCGTCGATTATGATGAAGCCCGCGAGATTTGCCCTCCGATTAACACGGACTCATTTGTCAAAGCAACTTACTGTCCAACTGACGGCCATGCCAATCCGTTCAAAACGAATTTCGCGTATATTCGCGCGGCGGAACGCGCAGGTGCAAAGGTGTTCCGATACACAGAAGCTCTCGATATCGAAATCGAAAATGACACTGTCCAATCGGTGAAAACTGACAAAGGAAACATTTCGACAAATATCGTCGTTAATTCTGCGGGACCCTGGTCGAAAGAAGTCGCCGCAATGGCCGGCGTGGATATCCCTACTTATTCCGAAAGACACCAATGCCTCGCGACCGAACCGATAGATCGCCTATTCGATACGATGGTCATAAGTTTTCAGATAGGTATTTACTTACAACAGGTTCCACACGGTAGTTTCGTAACGGGCATTGGGGAGAAAGAAGAATCGAACCACAATATCCGTTCTACGTGGCAATGGCTGGAATTCCTGACCCTGGAATTACTCAATATAATTCCTGTCTTGAAAGACCTTCGGGTCGTCCGGCAATGGGGCGGTAGTTACAACCGCACTCCCGACGCGGCACCGATTCTCGGGGAAACATCGACAGTAAAGGGATTCTACAACGCGGTCGGTTTTTCCGGCCATGGGTTCATGATTGCGCCGATGACCGCCGTATGCCTGGCCGAACAAATAGTCGGCAATAAGCCGCCCGTGGACATATCGCCTCTTTCCATGGAAAGATTCGACAGGGGCGAATTGGTTATCGAACCAAGCGTAGTTGGTTAGAGAGACGTTATGATTTGGTTTTAGTTTCGATTTATAAAGATATCGAACGGCCTATGGGGTAATCGAATGACGGAAAATGACGTCAACAGCCCCAATTCCTCAGGGAAAAAGGGGTTAAACGAAAAAGAGATAAGAAAGGTGATTCGGGAGGAGATCGAGTCTCAAACCGCGGACCATCTCTCTCGTGAATTAATCAAACGTCTCCATTTCGCTATACAGAAAGTCGAGATGTATAGCGTTAACCATCCTATGGCAGTCGAAGCCGCTAACCAGACATTTTATTTCCTAACGGAATTCCTCAACCATCAGCCGAATATCACACTGACATTGAGTCAAGAGGGCAAAATGCTCGTGGATAATATAGCTATGCCCGACGATTATTTTACCAGGAGGTTCGCTAAAGATTTCGATAAATACAGCATATCTTCGCTTACATTTCACAGGGATATTACATCCCGCGAGATGATGTCTCTGGTTCATTTTCTCGAAAAACGCATCGGTAAAAAAGACAAACGCAAGGACATTGGGGAATATCTTTCTGAAGAAAGAGTATCGCATATAGAGGTCAATAAAATCCGGTATGAAATAGTCCACGGCGATGAGGATTATGAGGAGTCTCAACAGTATTTCAGAAAGGAAAAATTGGGAACCCTCTTGGCCGATTACCCACAGGTTTTCCGTGAGGTGATTGGGGCCTCTGGAAAAAAGGAATCTCGACCGTCAGATAAGGCTGAGGTAGTCGAAGAATTGACCGAAACAGATATAATAGACGAGGTCATAAACCAGTTCCGTAAAAGAATACTCAAAGAGGATAGTAGCGAACAGGACAGGTTAATCAATGAGTTAATCGAGGAACTCGAATCGAGTTTGAGCGAAATTGAGAAGGAAAGACTCAGGGCAAAACTCGAAAAAATCAAGGACGAGATGATTCTCGACTCCGATTCGGGAACGTCGAAAATGATCGACGACGAGAGGAAGTTTACTAAACTGGAGCTTTTCAAAGAGTTTGAAGAATACATCCATTTGATAAGGACCGGCGAACAACCGCATGAGCTAATAAATCGGCTTGAATCCCTTTTTAGCAGGATATTTTCCGAGGCGGATAACCCCGATATAAATCACCTGTATGAAGTCCTTGGAGACGCCTTCGCCGAAGATATGAATCCTAATTTGCTTTTGACCTGTCCCCCATTCGTAAATTCCCTTTTTGATAGATGTCCGGAGACCATAATAAACCGGTTTGTCGAGGGCAGAATGCGCGAGAAACGGGAGGAGACTGAATTCGATTCAAAAACACCGCTGAATACCGAGATGTTATTCTTCATTTTAATGAACATAGCGAAACTTGACAGGATGCTGAGTTCGCTTCAGTTAATGAAAATTTACGAGAGTAGGTTAAAGGAGGAAAATACACCGGAGCAATTAAAAGAAGATGCGGAGGATTTCTTATCTAAAGTTAAAAAAAGTTCATTGATAAATAAATTCGTCGAGGACATCGACGATCATAATTTGGAAATACAGACCGAATTACAGGAGATATTCAGGATTCTCGACTCTGAAGCAATCGCCGAAAAGGTCCTCGAAAAGGCTGGAAACAAGAGCCGGAACTTCGCCGTCAAAGCCGCTAAGATGCTTGAAGTAAACCGGAAGAACGTATCGGTTGTTTTTGCAAGACACGTCAGGGAAATACACAAAATCACAAGAAATCCGCTGGGAGAATTGCCCGATAAGGAGACTAAACGCAGGGCGCTGGGCGCGATTATGGGGCTTTCTATCCTGGCGGGAGACGCTGGAATATCTTTCCTGGAAGTCAATGCCGACGACACCGACCCGGAAGTTCGTAACGCAACGCTCGATGCGATATCCAGAATCCCGTCGAAACGCGCCGTCAGGTTTCTGGTAAGCTATCTCTATAATCACAAAAACTGGGAGAAAAACCTCGAGATTTTCCTTTCGAGGATGGACAAGGAAACCGCCACCCCGATGCTCGTGAAATTCTTCTATCTAAGACGGGACAAGTGGCCGGAGATAATACGCGTCGTTGGCAGGTTGGGCGGCGACCAAGCGAGGCGGTTTATACTCGACACGCTGGATACATGGACTTTCTACACGACGTCCCTGCCGTCGGGGCGGTCGGAAGAATTCATTATGGCTATGCTCGACGCTATCGATAGATTCCCGCCCGAAGAGGAATTAATGAGGGCTTTGAAACTTTTCAAATCGGAATGGAAAGAGGAGAATTTGATGAAGTCCATCGTAAGTTTATTCAAGAAGGATAGCGACGTTATCTCCCAGAGGATAGACAAAATACTATCGGAATGGAGGAAAGAACTTCAGGGCGAAACGGTTTAGTAGTTGACAAATGACTTGAAAAAAGCAATAATATATATGATATGAACAGAGTTTTCGAAAAATCATTCATCCTGATATTATTCGTAGCCGGAATATCTTTATCCTGCACGATAGCGGTTGTCTCTCAGGCTACCGGGGGATATCCCATTCTCTGGAAAAACAGAGACGTCCATAATACCGACCAGGAAATGCGCTTTTTCGATACTTCTCCTTACAAGTTCATCTCCAATGTTTACAAAGGCGAGACTCACCGGGCATGGGCAGGATTGAACGACGTCGGATTTGGTATCGTCAACACGGATACATATAACCAGGGCACATGGGGCACTACAGGCCCGGACGACGGCGAGATAATGTATTGGGCGCTGTCGAATTGTCTTACAATCGACGATTTCGAAGCATATCTGGACAGCACAGATGACGCGGGCAGAAGATCCACTCATTGTTACGGTGTAATAGACGCCTTTGGCGGCTCCGCCGTTTTCGAGGCCGGCAGATACGATTATGTCCGTTACGATGCCGCGGACTCGCCAGACGGCGTGCTAATCAGGACTAATTACGCCGACTGCGGTTCGGATACTCTTGTTGGAGAGGAGAGACGCGCCAGAGCCGAAGATATCATTAGCATTTCCGGGACGATCGATCCCTATCTTTTCCTCTTCATAATGGCACGCGACCTTGTCGCTTACGATTTCGACCCGTATCCCCTCCCCTTCACGGGAACTCACGGATCTATGCCGCCGGGAGTTATCAGCACAGAACATACCCTGAACAGGTATTACACCTCCAGCGCTACGGTAATCAAAGGTGTCGGAAAAACAGGTGCGCCGGGAGTTATCTGGGAGTATTTAGGCCAACCGATAGTCGCCATACCGGTGCCGTTATGGGTTCAAGCGGGTGAAGTCCCTGAGGAACTATGTTCGCCCATGGGAAGCGAACTATGCCAGCTCGCTAACGAGTTCAAATCTCTCGTTTATACGACACCGATGACCGTCAACACTTATCCCCTCGCCGACCTACTTGCATTTTACTATTCTTGCGAAGAGATGATCTATTCGGAGGTCGAGGACGTATATGGAACGGGGCCGTCCTATTTTGAAGATACTAGTGCGCTGGTTTCTCTTCAACAGGACTTCGTCGATCGCGTGATCACGGCTTATTATGAACTTCACGAACTTTTTGTTCGCGAATGGAGAAACTCACTCCCAACAGGTTTTGACATCTCGATTCATCCAAATCCTTTTAACAGCGTGGCCGAAATGTCGGTCTTCGTCCCATCGCCTACTTTCGTGGAGGTCAGACTTTACGACATTAACGGACGTCTTGCCAAAACGCCGTTGAAAAGCGGGATGATTCCCTCCGGAAGAACCACGTTGCGTATTAATTCAAACGAGCTGGCAAGCGGCGTCTATCTTGCTACGCTTCTAATCGACGGCGAGATAAAAACCTCGAAACGGCTGGTCGTCGTTGAGTAATCCTTTTAAGTTGATTTCCTCCATACATCGATATATATTGTGAAATTAAATTATCGCCACATGGCGGGATAAGATTGTGAATTCTGAAGAAACGAAAAACACCGACCTTAATCTGGACGAACTCAAGGCCAGTATAAAGCGGATCGATAATATCCCCGTGCACGTCGCTATAATCATGGACGGTAATGGCCGCTGGGCGAAGAGACATAATCTTCCGGTCAAAGAAGGCCATTCGGCGGGAGTTAAAACAGCTAAGGAGTGTATAAAAATAGCCCACGAGATGGGCGTGGAGGTTCTTACTCTCTATACTTTCAGCCGCCAGAACTGGAAACGGTCGGCGAGTGAAGTAAGTGCGCTGATGTCTCTCTTATCGTCGTCGGCTTACGGCGAGGTGGAAGAGTTGATCCAGGAGGGCGTGAAAGTAATCGTCTCCGGCGATATCAAGGGATTGCCACTTCCCCAGCATAAAGCGATGCAGATGGTCATGAAAAGGACATCTAAAGGCGAGAAACTTATTTTGAATCTCGCGCTTAATTACGGCGGGCGCGAGGAGATAGTCCGTGCGGCGAGACTCATAGCGGAAGAAGTTAAAAAGGGCGAGTCATCGCCGGGTGAAATCGACCAGGAATTATTTAAATCGAAACTCTTCACCGCCGGGCTTCCCGACCCGGATTTACTGGTGCGAACCAGCGGCGAGATGCGAGTTTCTAATTTCCTCCTCTGGCAGACGGCCTATTCGGAGTTTTATATCACGGACACGCTATGGCCGGATTTCGATCACAGGGAATTCTGTCTGGCACTTCTCGATTATGCCAACCGCGACAGGCGTTTTGGAGGAAGGAGGGACGGCTGATGTATCCGGAGATTCTCAGGATTGGCCCGATTTCTATAAAAGCATGGGGTTTGACTATGGCTCTGAGCGTTATAGTCGCGCTTTTCATCGCGCTTAAGAGGGCGGATAAGCTGGGAATGAAACGCGACTTCATTTACGATCTTATCATAGTCGTGGTTGTGTCCGCGATTGTCGGTAGCAGGATATTTTATGTAATCTTCCATCTCGAGGAATTTCGCGGCAATTTGCTGGAGATAGTAAATCCTTTCGCCGGGCCGGGCGGGTTCGGTATAGCCGGGCTTTCCATGATGGGCGGCGTGTTTCTGGTCGTCGTTGCCGTGGCGATTTACGCGTTAATCAAGAAAATCAATTTCCCACGGCTCGCCGATGTAATCGCGCCCACTTTTCTACTCGGTGCGGGGATAACGCGAATCGGGTGCTTCCTGAACGGTTGCTGTTTCGGCAAGCCGACCTCCTGCGCTTGCGGGATTAATTTCCCCGATGGCGCGGCGAGCAGTTTCTTGCAACATTATATCTCCACTCATCCCCACGAAGAGATAGCGGGATTACTTCCCACGCAATTATATGCTTCCGCCGCAGGTTTTTTGCTTTTTTTACTGGTTCTGTGGCTGGAAAAATGGCGCGATTTTGACGGATACACGTCGTGGCTGGTTCTGGGATTATATAGCATCGACCGATTTGTGGTCGATCAATTCAGGATTTACGAGGCCAACCAGATACTCGGACATCTTGGGCCGATAAAATTCACCGTAAACGAGATCGTCCTGCTAATTTTATTTGCTTTCAGCGTGGCGATGTTTATTCTCGGCAAACGCGGTTATACTTTGAAGAAGAAAAATGCTACAAGTCTTTGAAACATTCAGAAAAGGGCTTTTTGCCTTCTTAGACCTACTCTGGCCGCCACATTGCGCTATCTGCAACTCGAGAACCGAGGACGCGCCCGTTTGTGGCATGTGCCTCGACGGGATGCACCCCGAAAGCGGCGTTTTCTGCCCGGAGTGCGGCGGAGAGATAACCGGCATGGCGTGCGCGAAACATCCTCATCCGGCCTATTCCTGTTTCGTTCCAGCTTTCCGTTTTGACGATTTCGTCAGGGATTTGATTCATCTTCTCAAATATAGCAACCGAAGGGATATCGGCGTTCACTTCGGTGAAATTATCTATAACAGGGCTTCGAGGGAAGGTTTTCTCGATGGGATAGACGGTTTAGTTCCCATTCCACTGCATAAAGCACGCAAGCGAGATAGAGGTTACAATCAAAGCGAGGTTATAGCAAAGGGGATTTCGTCCCTTGGCAGAATTCCAATATTAACCAAAGGAATCCATCGCAAAAAAAACACGTCCTCTCAAACTAAACTCGACTATGACGAACGCCAGAAGAACGTTGAGGACGCTTTTGAAATAAATATCGACTTGAGAGGCAAACATTTGATAATTATCGATGATGTAATAACCACGGGCGCGACGACCCGTGAATTGGCAAGAACTATCGCCCGGGCGGGCGGAGTAGCAGAACACGCTCTGTGTATAGCCCGACCCGGTTTAGACGATTAAAAAGCTTTAACGAAAGGCACAGATGAGTTTAATTCAAGTATTACCGCTGATGGCGGCACCCCCGGAAGGCGGACAGGATTCCAACATTTTCATGTCCTTGCTTCCGTTTATTGTGATTATCGTCATCTTCTACTTCCTGTTCATTCGACCCCAGCAGAAACAACAGAAGAAACATCAGGAAATGATTAGCGCGCTACAGAAGGGTAACCGCGTGATGACTTCCGGAGGTTTGATCGGAACGGTTGTCGGGGTTCAGGAAGAGACAATTACGCTCAGGTTCGGCGAAGGTTTCAAAGCGGAAGTCGGCAAGAGCTATATCACAGGAAAAGTAGAAGGCTGATGCCCGATATCTATCCTGAAATATTGGAATTTTGCTATTGGGGCAACCCGATATTGCGCAGGAAAGGTGTCGAAGTAGAAAACCCCGAATCGGCGGAGACGGCGGAATATATCGAGAAAATGCGCGAAAAGTTGAAGGAGCACGACGGCCTCGGACTCGCCGCGCAACAGGTCGATTGCGACCGTAAAATATGTCTGGTTAGTTTCCCGAAAGAAAACGATTATTCGGACGTTCGTGCACTCGTAAATCCTGAAATTATCGAGCAAAGCGAGGAGACCAGGACAGCGGAGGAAGGATGTCTATCCTTCCCGAAGCTATACATCGACGTGGAAAGACCGTATCGCGTCAAAGTGAAAGCCTATTTTCCGGGTGAAGGCGTAAGGACGTTCGAAGCGGAGGGGCTTCTGGCGCGTATTCTCCAGCATGAAATCGACCATCTCAACGGCGTGGTTTTCATCGACCATCTGAGCTTCTCCGCACGGAGCCTGCTGAAAAAGGACCTGAAGCTAATTTCGAAGGAATACAACCGAAAATGAGCATCGTCTTTTTAGGCACAACTGGATATTCTGTTCGGATGCTCGAGACACTCGTCGAAGCTGGATACCCTATTACTCTGGTAATAACCTTACCGGATAGGCCGGGAAAACGCGGCAAGAAACTGGTTCCTACGCCTGTTAAAGAATTCGCTATCGAAAGGAGTATCCCCTATTATGAAGCCGGAGATATGAAATCACCGGATTTCGCGGATAAGGTGCGTTCTGTCGAAGCCGAACTGGGCGTGGTCGTCGCTTTCAAAATACTGCCAAAAGAGGTTTATGACGCCCCGCGATTGGGGACTATCAACGTGCATCCTTCCGACCTTCCGGAACTGCGCGGCCCGGCCCCGATTAGATGGGCGATTATCCGAGGATACGAACAAACCGGCGTAACGACATTTCGCCTTGTAGATAAACCCGACGCAGGGAACATCCTTCTTCAAAAAAGGATCGAAATCGGTCAAGATGAAACATGGGGAGAACTTTTCCAGCGGATCGAAAAAATCAGTGGGGATTTATTGCTGAAAACGATCGATGGAGTCTTTGCGGGAGAAATCGAACCGAAAAAACAGGACGAGACTAAAGCCACGAAAGCGCCGAAAATCGATACTGAGATACGACACATAGAATGGGAACGCACAGCTAAAGAAGTCCACGACGTTATCCGAGGACTATCCCCAACACCCGGCGCATTATGCGATTACGCGGGGCATAAGCTCAAGTTATTGCGGTCTAAAGTTGGTGTTGGCGATGGAAAACCGGGAGAGGTCATTATTTCCAATCCAGAGGACGGCCTCGTTATCTCATGTGGGAGCGGCGCTGTCGTAATCCTCAAATTACAGCCGCCGGGCAAAAGAGCTATGGACGCGAAGAGCTACTTACTTGGAAACGAAATCCCCGTGGGAACGATATTGAAATGAGATTCGAAGGCAGCAAAAATCTATTTCTTGGCTTATCCTGGATTGCTTATTTAATCGTTCTGGCGTTTCTCATATTGACGGTATATCTGATAAGTCCCCGCCTGAATTCCATCCATAAGAGCCTTCCCGCGGTTTTCTGGATAATCGCCGGTTTGATTACCGTTACTATCGGCGGGGGATTACTGCTGATAACTATTGCGGTATATACGGGCTGGGACGTTCTTTATCCGCATCGTGGAGAACCGATAACTATGCGGGTTTTGTTCCCGGTAGTTCTGTTCATAGGCAGTATTTTACGTATCGACAGAAACAAACTTCGGGAGGCTTTCGTCGATACGAATAACGCTCTTTTACACGCCCTTCACAAGAGGATTTCGCCGAAGAGAGTCTTGATCCTTCTGCCCCATTGCCTACAACACCACGAGTGCCAATGGAAAATCACGTTCGACATTGAAAACTGCAGGCACTGCGGCAAATGTGAAATCGGGTCTATTGCGGAATTAGCCGAGAAATACGGCACCGCAATCAGAGTGGCTACTGGAGGAACGCTTGCCAGGAAGGTCATTTCCGATTTCAGACCGACGATAATCCTTGCTGTGGCTTGTGGGCGCGACCTTTCATCAGGGATAATCGACGCCCATCCATTCCCGGTTTACGGGATACCGAACCAACGTCCAAAGGGCCCCTGTTTCGATACAGAAGTCGATATGGACGACATGAAAAAAGCTCTGGAAATGCTTTCCGAGCTTAGAGAAGAAAAATAAACGGAGAAATAAACATGAATACACAGATTATTGTAAACGCACAGGTTCACGAATCCAGAATTGCGATTCTGGAAAACGGGAAACTTGTGGAACTAATAGTAGAAAGACCCGACCAGAGAAGAATGGTCGGAAATATATTTAAGGGCAAAGTCGAACGTGTTCTTTCGGGAATCCAGGCGGCTTTCATTAATATTGGAATGGAGAAACGCACTTTCCTGCACGTTTCGGATGTTGCCGGATACGACCCATACGCAGATACCGAGACGGACGAGGACGAATCGGGAGGGCGCAAAGGACATCGGAGAAGATACATACCCGATATTAGAAAAGAAATCAAATCCGGCAAAGATATTCTGGTTCAAATCACGAAAGAGCCGATGGGAACGAAAGGCCCGCGCGGCACAACGGAAATATCCATACCCGGACGTTATCTGGTATATATCCCCGGACAGAGCCATTACGGCGTTTCGAGGAAAATTAAATCCAGAAAAGAGCGCGGCAGAATCAGGAGCATCATCAAGAAAATCAAACCTGAAAGCGCAGGTATTATCGCCCGTTCTGCGTGCGAGGGAAAAAGCAAAGAAACCATAGAACGCGACCTGGAATATCTGGTTAAGGAATCGGAGGAAATCCGGAAGAAGGCGGAAGTCCTGGACGCCCCGGTTATGCTCTACAGAGACCAGGGCATGATAGCGGCTATGGTCCGAGACCTGTTTTCATCCGATATGAGCGAATTTATACTCGACTCAAAGAATGAATACGATAAAATTCGAGAATACGCAAAGAAAACCGTGCCCAATCTTGTAGATAGAATCAAACTCTATAAAGAAAGCACCCCCATTTTCGACGCTTTCGATATCGAACCGCAGATTTCGAATATGCTCAATCGAAAGATCTGGGTCAAGAAAGGTTCCTCTATCGTAATCGATAACACCGAAGCGCTAACGGCTATCGACGTTAACTCGGGTCGGAATATCGGACGAGGGAAATCCTATGAGGATACTCTCCTTCAGGTTAATCTCTCTGCGGCGGAGGAAATTGCGCGCCAATTGCGTTTGCGAGACCTCGGCGGCATTATCGCCATCGACTTCATCGATATGGAGGTGGAAGAAAACAGGAAGAAGCTCCAAAACGCCTTCGAGGAAGCTATGGCGGATGACCGCGCGCGATACAAAATCCTACCGATAAACGATTTCGGTATGATTATTATGACAAGGCAAAGGGTTCGGCAGAGTATTATCGAGAGGATATCCGACGCCTGCCCCACCTGCGGCGGTTTGGGAACGGTCTTCTCTCCGGTTACTGTAATAGCCAAGCTCGAGAGATGGTTGATGCGCGCGGCATCGAATATTATAAAGAAACAGTTCCTGGTTATTGCCCATCCGCTGGTTGCGGAAGAATTATCTGCGGAGGGAAGCGAGCGATTACACGAACTGGAAAACTTCTATGAAGTTCGACTGGAGTGTTTTCCCGATCCCACTGTCCGTCCGGACGAATTTTTCGTCCTGGACGCCGATACCGGAGAAGGCTTAACCGAGGAATACGCAAGCTAAAGTATTCGCCCGGCGGGCGATTTGTAGCGAAATATATCGATATTTATTATAAACGGTCGATTATAGCGAGTGTGGCATTGAATTCGCTTGTTAAAAAACGAAAGAACTTGCGCGGTCTAACCTGCTTATATATATTGGAATACGCAAGGTTATTTAAGAAATTGTTAGAGATATAGGAGGGGTCGATGATAAAAAGCCTCTGGCAAATGATAGTTCTCACCGGGCCCTTTGCCAAATTCATTCTCCTGGTGCTGTTAGC
>CAZSHG010000022.1:0-52817 GCA_964606695.1 uncultured bacterium | reverse complement strand
AGGTTGCGTCGTTTTCCCAGTCGTAGTCGTAAGCAAACTCCGGCGGGGTGGGCAGTGGGCCGGTGGTCCACGTGGCTCCCTGTATCGGGGTCACTATCACGCCGTCGCCCCATGTCGCGCCGTTGGCCAGTGTGCCGTCGTGGCCGTTGCCGGAGGAATCGCCGGTAGCCGTGCCGCTTCCCTCAGTAAAATGCCATAGGGCTATTGTGTTGGCGTCGCTTTCGACCTGAAGAGCCTCTCCGGGACGAATTGCGACGCGAATGTCCACAGTGTCCGCGCTTTCCATAGGCTCGATAACCGGTTTTTCGATTGCTGTTCGACGGAATTCCGGCGCGGGGCTCTCGACTCTGTCGATCAACTCGTCCTCGACAACCGGTGTGGTTGAGCCATCGCCCAGATAAACGATATTTTCAGCAAATCCGGTTGAAACCAAAACAAGAATTGAGATCAGAAATACACAGGTTGAGTTCTTCATAATAACCTCCCCTATTATTTATTTTAATAAAATAACAGTCGAATCACATTCTGCAAGATATTTACAAAAGAATCGTCGCATTTCGAGGTTGAAATTACTCGTATTAATAAGTATAATTCGGCATTATATTGTCGTGATTAATCCTGGATAGAGGAAAACACTATGGCTGTAAGAATTATCATAACCGGCGGGACTTTCGACAAGCATTACGACGAACTTAAGGGCGATCTGACTTTCGTGGATACGCATCTGCTGGAGATTCTGCAATACACGCGTTGCACTGTTCCCATCGAACTGGAAATCAACCAGCTAATAGACAGTCTGCATATTCAACAGCCGAACAGACACCATATACTTAATTCATGTAGCGAAGCTCCCGAAGAAAACATCGTGATCACGCACGGAACGGACACTATGGCGGAGACCGCGAAGTTTCTCGGCGAGGCTAACCTCGACAAGACAATCGTGCTAACCGGTTCTCTGCGACCTTATATTATGAGTCATTCTGATGCCGTTTTCAATCTCGGATGCAGTATCACGGCCTGTCAGCTTCTACCGAAGGGCGTTTATGTCGTAATGAACGGTCGCGTTTTTGACAGCGATAACGTCCGTAAAAATCCCGAATCGGGCGTGTTCGAAGAGATGTCCGAGGAAATTACTGTCTAAGTCACGTTTATTCTCTTTGATTTGTTGAGATAAGTCGGATGAGCTAATCCATTATTATTTGCTCTACTTTTTTGCTATCCCCTTTTACAAACTGACTTGACAAAAGAAATCGAATATCTTAGACTTTAGTATAGTTTAGGGAAAATATGAAAAGACAGATGAAATATTCGATAATCCTTTTTATTGTAGTTCTAACGGGGCAGATTTACGCCCAGGAATTGCTGGTGCCGAAGCTGAAGGCATATTATTGGATTAGCGGTGTTCTGGACAGCATGATTTATCAGCCCTGCGATGAAGGCGAGGACGCCTTCACTTGTTGGAATCTGATTACGGGAGTTTGCGATTCTAATAATTACGGGGACTTTTGCCATCTGGCTTTGAAGGAAGATTGGCAATGGACTCGAAGGGTTTTCATACGATTCGATTCGCTTGTAACGTCCTACGATTCGCTGGAAAATGCGCAGTTGTGGATGTATAAATACGGAACGGCAACGAATACAAACTGGATACAGGGGTATCTCGTAACAGGCAGTTGGGACGAACATCTTATAACTCATGATACCGAACCGACGGTTGATATGGGCATATCCTCCGATCAATTTACGCCACCATTTCCCGATTGGGAAGGCTGGGTATATCTCAATATCGATACTATTTACGATCATTGGGTTGCAGGACCGAATTACGGAATTCACATCCGTCAGCAGGATCTGGATTCAGACGACGGACAGGATTTTTATTCATCGGAAAATTGCACTCCAGTGGATCCGGCTTTCGTTTTCCCGCCGGAGAGTATTTACACCTCCTGTGAATACCAGCAAATTATTTCCGTTTTTGATTATTATTGCGTGCAGGTCGATAGCTCCCGGTTGACGTTCACTGTTAACGGCACAAATTATCCAATAACATCTTCAGAATTAGCAATCAACCGATATCCCTTTTCCGATACTCTCATATTCACTCCATCGACACCCTTTAGCGACGGCGACACTGTAGAAACCATTTTGAACGAAATTTACACCGATATGGGAATCTGGTCGCCAGAGAGTCCGTTGAGCCATCTTTTCTATGTCGATCTGTCCGGGCCGGATGTTGTATCTTCGACTATTCCCGTCGATGGCTCATTATCTCCCGGAACGGACAGCGTTTGTTTATGGCTATTCGACCGGATGTCGGGAATCGATCCGGCTTCAATCGATATCGAACTAAACGGATCGATAATTCCCCACTCTACGACCTGGCTTGGAGATACGCTCCTATTGTGTTCAGACTTGACTTCACTAAACGATTCGAATGAAATATGCATTCACTCGGAAGATCTGGCTCAGCTTTGCGGCAAAAATGTTACCGACACGTGCTGGTCGTTCTATCAAATACTCGGAACAATCGATTCGGTCTGGTTTTATGAGGAAACGGACTGTGACGGTTTCAACTGGATTACAATTTGCTACCGGTTAACAGGAGATACCGTAAACACGGTGCGGAGAATAAGTTCCGATATGGGAGCGACATGGGACGTTCCTGCATCGACTGTAACCGATACAATCGATCAATTGGGGCTATCTATAATTCCTGGAGATCATTGTTTCAATTGGCTTCTGAGTGACGATTTACCGGGTATCGAGGAAGACGATTGGATGGTCGGTATCGGTATCGATACGACGACAGGTGGAGCATATGCTTCTGTGGATTCGATATGGGTGAACAGCGCGCCCGGACCTGTCGATTCCAGAGGGCCGGATGTCGATATCGGCGGGATCGAGCCCCGATACAGCATTGGAGGACTTGTCGATCTGGAATGGTTAACGGCCGACCTTCATCCGGGAACACACGATGCGATAATTCAGGTGCTTTATGACGGAATCGCCGACACTTTTACTTCTTCCGATACGTTTCTGACTATTAGCGCACCGGCAACCTGCGATTCAGTGCTGACAATCGTGTCCGTGCGCGATTCATTCTGCAACTGGGGATCGGATAGTGTCGAGTTTATCGTCTGCCCGGAATTCGAGGCTATACTCGACTGTGCACCATGCGGGACTTTCAGTTCCTGTTCGACTCAAACGGTTTCTTATATTATCGCAGATACCCTTTGCTCGACTTCTCCAACGAGTGTATTCTTAAGCGTCGAGGTATTCCATTTCGCCGGCGGAAGCGACTATTACAGCTACGCCGGGCCTTCGGCAGACGTAACATTGACCGAAATCCCGGGCACCGGATGGAACGTGCTTCTGGAGAATATCCCCTATTCAGACGGTGATAGCCTCTTCATAGTTTTTGATAGCCTTTTCAACGAAAATGAATGTAAAACGGAACCTTAATTGAAGCCTATTTAAATAAGTCTATTCCTTATGAATTTTTTTTCTGCAGATTTCCGGAACCGCTTGTTTCGTATTGACAGTTGATTTAGACATTGTATATTGATATGAAATTTAACCTCGATTCCGAGGAGGGGTCATGTCGAAAAAAGTTATCATTATCGCCTGTCTAACGATTGTTCTGGTCTTATCGGGACAAACAGTCGATTCTCTTCCGACACTGCCAAAAACCAACGTGGATATCCCGTGGACGGAACTTCGCGAACTAATCGAGCTTTCGATGAAAACTTCGGACACGCAACTCGACCCGCCGGTGGATTACATCATTCCCTACGCGGAATACGAGGCTGTGATATCCGACGGCATCCTTCGCGGGGACGTTTCGATCCCGATAGTCGTGTTGAAGGACGATTACGTGCAGGTGCCTCTGTTCGATCAGTCGCTTCCACTATCGTCGCCCAGGTTGGATGGCGAGACCGCGCCGATATTGCCGTATTCGAGCAAGCACACACTTGTTCTCAAGGGCCCCGGAAATTACACATTCAAAGCCGGTTTCGTGATGGAATTGACGGAACACGTGACTAATTTCCGGCTCAACATCCCGCGGACCAGTTCGACACGGTTCACGTTGACGTTGCCTGAAAGGGACATCGAGGTCAAATTGAATCCGGCGAGCAGGATTTCGAGTCGAGCTTCCCGCAACCGGACTGTGATCGATGCTTTCGTGCCCTCCACGGATTACCTTTATTGCGAATGGATGAAGGCGCTTCCCGAAGAAAAGGAAAAGGAACTCGAACCGATTGTTTATTCCGAAGTAAGGACACTATTCTCGGTTGGCGAAGGGCTTGTTCGAGGATCCTCCGAAATCGTTTTCTCTGTGGTTCAGGGTAAAGTCGATGTGCTCAGGTTCGAGGTGCCCGAAGACGTGCGAATACTCGACGTCCGTTCGGGCAACCTCCGCGATTGGAAGATGGAGGACGAGGGCGATGTGCGTATTATCAGCGCGTATCTCAAATTCCCGGCTTCGGGGACGATAACGGTAACCTGCGATTACGAGAGAAGCATGGAGGGCGTCAGTGCGGTAGTCGAAATGCCGAACGTCGAGTGCGTCGGCGTGGATCGAGAGAAAGGTTACATCGGCGTGGTCGCGACTACGAACGTCGAGGTTACTCTTATGGAAGATGCGCTGGACGTTGCCACACGCATCGATCGATCTGAACTACCGCAGAACCTCTGGAACAGAACGAACCATCCGATAATCCTCGCATTCAAATATCTCGAAACACCATATAAGATCGTTCTGGACATCGAGAAGCACGAGGATCTTCCCGTCAAAGTCGCTACGGCTGATAACGCGTCGTTCGTTGCAATCCTGACCGGCGAGGGAAATTATATCATTCGCGGGACGTATAGCATCCGTAATAATCTCAAACAATTTCTTTCGCTCGATCTGCCCGAAGACGCGGAGTTATGGTCGCTTTTCGTCGGCGGAAGTCCTTCAAAACCAGGCAAGGGCGATAAGAATCGGGTTCTTGTCCCGATGGAAAAATCGCGCGGCGGCGAGGACGCAACGACCTTCCCCGTCGAGATCGTTTACTTCGTGAAAGACAAGAAACTGGGGGCTTTCGGGAAACGACGGGTTACTCTGCCCAAGGTCGATGTGCCGGTCAGCGTCATGAACCTATCGCTGTATTTGCCCTATGGCTACACCTATACCGGTTTCGGCGGCAATATGCAGGAAGGCTGGAGCGGAGTTTCTTCTGGAGAATTCGGGCGCGCAAGGAACGAGGAAGTTGAGGACGAATTCGGAGTCAACATCGCCCCGCAGGAGGCGAAATCCCAGCGTATGCTGGAATCACAGGTATCTTATGAGGAGGAACTGAAAGAGGCCGTCCAACAGGTAAGTTACACATCGAGCCAGAAGGGCGTAATGCCCGTGCGGATAGATATACCCGAGGTCGGCGCGCTACATCGGTTCCAGAAGTTCGTGGTGCCCGAGGACGAAGAAGGCCCGTTCCCTGAAGTTAAGGTTAGATACACCAGGCGCGGTATCAAGAACTTCCTATCTTTCATCGTGGTGCTTCTGGCAATTATTGGGTTCTATATCTTCGCAAAAAGCCTGCTGGTGATCTTCGACAAGATATCGAAAGGCGAGAAAAAAATATTCAGTGTATTTATAGGTTCATTGTTAATCGGATTCGTTATCCTGCTGATATTGTCGGGTATCGCGCGGATACTGTCGGTTAGCGGGGTGGCTATTTCGATTCCCTGGATAATCGGCGGTTTGATCGTGGTTATTTATGCCTTCGTGAAATACATCGTTGAGAAGACCAGGAAAAAACGTCAGGCAAGAAAGGCGGCTAAAAGCGGCACACCACCTCCACCACCGCCTAAACAACCACCACATTCCGAACAGGAATAGACAAGTCGAAGGGTCGAAGGGCGGCGAATTCCGCCGCCCTTTTTTATTGCTTGATAACAATTGTTGACATCCATAATTAGCCTTCCATGTCATGCCTGGTTTAACAAATCAGGACGGCAAATCGTCTCGTATATTTTCTTCTAAATCCTTCAGTATCCTACGGATACCTTTATTCTCTACTTCTCTCTTGTATAATGGAACTGCTTTCGAGGAAAAATATCTATAAATCCCAAACATTTTTCTTGACATTAAACTGAATATAAATATATTATTAATAGAATATGGGGAGCGCCAATGGAGAAGAATCCATTAAGTAATATATTTGGTTTTGTCGCGATTGTTATCGCCGTCGCACTCGGGACAATCCTCCTGGGAGTGTGGATACCTAAGTGCTCTTTCATGCCCAAAAGGGTAAATATCAAGGCGCATTACGAGGTCAGAAAAGGAACACCCGGACTATTAATTCAAAACCACGAAGATTTCGGCCTTAGGGAAGTCGTTATAGATGTCAACGGTTCATGCTGGTCGGAAGGTTATATCCACCAAATCGAATTCATCGCGGGTCGAGGAGATACTTATTGGCTCAAGCTTTCAAACCTGCGGAAACACGACGAACGTTTCCCGCCCGACGCCGATATCAAACGCGTGGAAATATACGGTTTAACCGAAAGAAGCAAATTCTACCGAAAATTCAATCTCCATCAGATAAAGTAAATCTTCCAAAACCCAAACTTTAATCGTCCCGCTTTATCAATTCCCTAAAAAACCTCTCGTAATTATCGACGGTCTTCTCGATAGTGAACCTCTCGAAGGCGGCTCTCCTGCCGTTCTCGATAAGCTTCCCTCTGACCTCTGCGTCAAACAGGACGAGTTTTATTTTGTCGGCGAGTCCCTCGACGTCGCCGTCCTCGAACCACAGGCCGTTGCGCTGGTCGTCCAGAACATCGATGATGCCGAATGACCGCGTGGCAACCACCGGCACCCCCATCCCCATAGCCTCGACGAGCACCAACCCGAATCCGTCCATTGTAGAGGGCAGGACAAAAACGTCCAGAAGGCCGTAATAATTAACGACGTCGTCCACCGGAACCATCCCGGCGTAGATTATCTCGTTGCGAATATTCAACTCTTCCGCCAGATCGTCGAACAGCCCCGGCTCGATGCCAGCAAAGAAAATTTTAACATCTTCCGGCAGGAACCGCCCCGCGCGAACCAACTGCTCCTGGTTCTTCAATCGCGATATGCATCCGACGACCGTGTCATCCGGTTTAATACCGTAGCATTGCTTCAATTTGTCGATTCGATCCGCGTCGGCGTGATCGAAAAACCCGCGCGAAAAACCGTTGTATATGACATGCAGGTGATTCTGCGGATATCCCTTTTCGACGAAATGCACCTTGAGCTGATTGCTGACGAGGACAATCTTCGACGTCCCTCCGACGTAGAATTTCCGTTGTATCGCGCCGCCCATGCTCAGCGACCTCTGCCGACGCGTGTGAACCACGTGCGCCGGTAGCTTGTAGAGCTTCTTCGCGAATATGGATAAATACCTGTCTGTGCTCGATTGCGCGTTGACCACGTCGATATCCTCCGCCCGAACGAGGTCCCGTATCTTCCGCATTGTCTCGAAATCAATCTTGTTTCGGAACTCCATCGGCACCACGGTTACGCCCGAACCATCGACAAGCCCCTCCAGCAAAGATCCCGGCGGGCACCCGATGAAAACCCGATGTCCTCGCCCCACCAAACCCGTCGCCAGTAGCGACGTCGATCGCGTCGCCCCGGTGAGAAATCCTTCGCATGTCAGAAGTAACAAATTCATCGCGGAAAGAAAATAATCGACCGGAACGAATAACGAAAGGAGATTTTTCCCTTTACCAACTGTTCCTTTTCACGTCTCGCCGCATAGCTCCAGCTATGCGATGAAAATGCGTCCGAAGCTATGCTTCGCTTAGTCGAAGCGGAGCTTCGAGGGCAGTGGCGTTCCACAGCTGGAGCTGTGGAACGAGGGAAACGAGGAAAGAGCTGTGGAACGAGGGAGAGGGTCGAAAAGCGCAAGAATATCCGGATCCTCGGCGATAGTGACCAGCGCCATTTTTATCTGCACTAATTTATCGCTTAGGTTCTCAAACGCCGCCGTGTAAAGCTTGTTTTTGGCGTTTGCAAGGGTTATAAGATTTTCATATGGCCCCAGAATCGACTCGAACTGATCGATCAAATCCTCGAAATCCGCGATACTCGGCACGATATGCGACGGATAATCCGAGTCCCCGGCATGTGCAGTGAGCCACTTCACGAACTCCCGCATCCAGGTGAGATAAGTTTTATAGTCGAGTTTGCAAGGTTTTCTGGTGTGCATGGACATTTCTCCGTCCTCCTTTTAAACTTTTTTGAAATACAGCACAAAATACAACGGCCGTTTAACAAAAAATAAACGCCGCAAACAAAAATATTACCGTTACAGACCAAAAAAGAAGCCATGCAGAAACCTCCGCCCGAGATACAAATGCCTTCGCCCGAAGTGCAAACACCTCCGCCCGAGATACCAAGGCCTCCGCCCGAGATACAAATGCCTCCGCCCGAGATACAAAGGCCTCCGCCCGAGGCGCAAATGCCTTCGCCCGGCTCAACCATGCGGTTTTGCGCAAAAACGCCTCTTTTTGAGGTAAGGCCGCGATTTTCGGCCCACCGAACTTGCATTTCCAATGAACGACCTATTAACTAAATTAACATTATCAAAATACCCCGCATCGAATCCCCCGTCAAGGCGTTTTTCGCCCCCCGCCGAACTTTTTTTCGTAATCCGATTTTACGATATCCCTCGTTCTATCCGCTCCGCGGTAATTACTTCCCAGGACAATTCGACGCAGAGCGCCATAAAAAAGCTCCTACGCGGGAGCGTTGGTGCCAGGGAAAAATTCGCATTTTTTTCTTAACTCGCATTCTTCGCAAAGCGGGTTTCGCGGCTTGCAAATTAACGATGTGAAATCGATAATCGCAAAGAGAAACTCGCCGGGCTTTTCAGTTTCAAAAAGATCTTCGGCTTTTTCGATGATTGCTTTCTTTCGCCTGATTTCGCCCGTTAAGCCCAGGCCATAATACCGGTTAATGAAACGGGCAATATTCGAATCCACGACATATACGGGCTTCTGGAAACAAACCGTCAGAATAGCTCCAGCGACGTAATCTCCGACGCCCGGTATTTCACAAAGTTTTTCTCTTTCATCCGGAAAATTGCCGCCGAATCTTTCGCCGACGTATTCAGCGGCTTTTACGAAATGTTTGCTCCGCCAGTGCAGGCCGAGATGATCGGTTACATCTTTAATGTCCTGGTATTCTGCATTTGCGAGAGATTCAACGGTTGGATAGCGTTCAATGAATTCCTGATAGACTGGAACTACCTGGTCAGCTCTGGTCCTGTGCAACATAAATTCAGCAATCATGATCCGATACGGATCTTTCGTCTCCCGCCAGGGATAAACTCGACCATTTCTGGAATAATTCTGGAAAATAGCCTGCTGAATAGAATCATCCATAGATACTATTCAATTCCTCTAAGATCGCTTGCGCGATAGCTTTTGCAAGTATAGGCGGAACAGCATTACCAACCTGTCTAAATTGCTCTGTCCTCGGTCCTTCAAACATGTAATTATCAGGGAAGGATTGACATCGAGCGGCTTCCCGGACAGTGAATGACCTGCATTGTTCCGGATCCGGGTGTATGTAGTAATGGCCGTCTTTCGAGATATGGGCTACGATTGTTGATGAAGGTTTATCCCAGCACTGAACTTTAAAACGGTCGATAAACTTATCCAGATGCTTGTGTTCAGGAAGGAGGTCTGGACGTTTCTCCTGAAGGTCTTTTAAAGTGGCACGACCGCCATCCTTCTCGCATTGGTCGATGAAGAACCTGTAACGCTTTCTATCTCTTTCCATGTGTGTTCTGGCTTTGTGATTAATTACACCGGGCGATTCTTTTCTCATCTGCTTTTGATACGAAGTTAAATTGTGTTTGCGGTCGTATGGACCAAACCACTGGTCTTCGCCTTCGCCAGGTTCAAGGGCGGGTAAATCCGAAATTGCATCCCGAACCGTTACCTCCTTATTTCCTATTTTAGATCGCTTCTGTAACTTAGCGAAGATGTCAGCTACGTCTGGATTTTCTTTTTCAAGTTCTTTCTTGTATCCGATAACTATTAAACGGCGCCTTGTCTCTGGAACCCCAAAGTTTACGCTGTTCAGGATATAGCTACCCGGATCAAGGACGACCTTTTCGAGAGGTGGGGTGATCGCATATTCCGGTTGAATGTTTGAGAAGTCTTTCAGGAGTTTTTTAAATACTTCTTCGCCTTTCGCTTTGGCCGAAAAAAGCCCTGGGACGTTTTCATAAACGAAGAAATCAGGTTTATATGCCTGTAACATCTCAAGATAATGCTTGTAGAGAAAATGCCTTTCATCGTTTTGCATTCTGTCCGGATCTCTCGAACGCCCGGCAAGAGAATATGGCTGACATGGAGGGCCACCTATCATTACATTTACGCTTGAATGCTTTTCAGTTTTAAGATTTTCATTTATTTTCTCAATTATACTCCAGAGATTACCCTCGGTCATTTTACCCTCGATCACGCATTTATCGACCTGCTCCATAATATCAGGGAATTCGAGATATATCTCATCGCGCGATATACTGCCTTTGAGATATCCAAAATAGACGTCCTGTTGTCCCGATGCACGCAATAAGCGATATAGTCGCCTTGTGCGAAGGGTTTCACATGCCCTGCTATCCATTTCGACTTGAGCTATCGGGATAAAGCCCAACTGCTCGAATCCCTCACTGAGCCCCCCACAACCCGCGAAAAGGTCGATGAATGTGAATTTACGACACTTAGTCATTCTTCCATTGATCGTATTCGGGAGGTAGAATTTTTTCTATTTCTTCGTAACTCATTATCCTCGTATCGTACGTTAATTCAAGTTGTTGAAAGAGAATAAGTAATCTCCTTAAGTTCCCTTTAACTTCCCTGTTTGAGGCATTTGGCTTTGGCCTTTCTAGTTCTGAACTCCAATAGAGATGGTTAATAGTCATAATGAGTCCACGATTTGTGATTAAGTCTTGCCTGGAGGCTACTTGTTCAATGAAATCGTTGTGTATATGGGGAGGTGAGTAAAGAAATATTTTAGAACTATCAGAACCTAATAAATCCATGAGTAGATAGTTTGATGCAATATAATGACGGTAGTAATTGCGGTAATCACTACTGCAAATATATCGGGCAATTTGTCTAACCTTCCTTTTCCCGTGGATAGTAACTGGACATACAAGATCAAACCAGGCTAAAGCTAACCAGTTCCATAACCCGTCGTTTGTTATAATTTTAGCTTTGCTGACATCTTTTAGTTTCTTTACTAGATATAATCCCATTGAATGTCTTGTTTTAAAATCAATCTGTTCTATTTCAATTTTAGGGGTGAATCGGGATGAATACTTATCAGATGATAACTCCTTAACAGGAGTGGCTTTGGTTCCATCATCTTTTAACAAATTCAGGTAGTTAAGAAATTCAGCTTTACCAGAGTCATTTAAAACGCGTAATTCTGCCATAATTACCCCATAGCTTTCAGCAAGCTTCGCCATTTGTTATAATACCTGTTGGCGAATTCGTTTGCCATTTCATCGCACCATCTTTCGATCTCAAGATGATCTTTATCAGAATCAACATCTAATACGGAAGCCGGCCATTCAGTTAGCGGGATTAATCTCTCGAGAAATTTAATCCAGTTTATCTGCCATTCCTCTATTGGGTCATCGAAATTGACTTGATCAATATAAACAAAGCGAATTAACAACTCTTTAATAATTGCAGGATAAACATAGAAAAAGAACCCTGGGTCATTTCTAATCAAATTTTGGATATTGGGGATTTCTGAATTGACGTGAAGATTTGGACCATCACCTTCAATTGAAATTGACCAGAATCTACAACCCAGATCCTCCCATATAACAGGCAATATGCACTTTTTATTTGTATCCTCATCGCCTTCTATAATAGGCTTTAATTTATCGGCCATTGCCAATATCAAACCGCCGTTCCTGTGCTGTTCGGTTATTAATACTCTAAATTTAATGTTTTCAATGTAACCGAAATCAGAGAGGTCAGTATCAGGTTGTATCATCTCCTTTATTGTCCCGAAATCAAACCTGTAATTGTCAGTTCTATGATATGCCTCAACTATAACTGAAGCTTCTTCAGGTAGAGCCATCCCTTTTAGTTCCATAGTGAATTCAAAGTCTTTCAAGCTCTGTTCTTCTCTTCTAACTGATATTAATACCCTCTCTCGGGGGATTCTCTTGCGATCTGTATAGTTAAATCTCCTTATCATAATTACACCTCAATTAACCTTGTAATAAGGTCCCGGTTCTTGTCGAAACCCGTAACTCTTAGGGAAAATTCACTGGACAAAACCTTAATGGTTAGCTTATTACTATTTCTTTCCAGGAAATTGCCATCTTCGATTTCAAAATCCAATTCATCTGATGAAAATTGAAAATCTAAGGGACTGTAGTTTGTAAATGCATTTCTCCTTCGTATGTCGTAGGCGACTTCAATTATTACAGTTATCGGGAAATCCCTGATCTCATCTGTAGCTCGAACAAAAAAGCCTCCTTGCGTTCTATTCACAATGAATTTTGCAGGTTGTTGTGGTGGTATTGGACGTGGAGTAGTTGTCTTCTCAACACCTTCTTCATCATCAATCTCATTCTCAGACTCAATGAAAAAAATATCTTTCAGCAAATCTAATTGCTTCCCCTCAGGCGGAATATCCAGAAGATTAACTAATTCCCTCATACTTGTTTTGATATATCTCAGCGTAGATACAGCGTTTTCATATTTACCTTTGAAATCCTCTGTCCTCTCGTTCCAGAAAGTATGCGCCGGCGTTTCAGCATCCCCCAGAAACCTAGAAACAGATAGATCCTGCGCTGAAAGCAAAGCACGCACGGGTCTGCTTCTTAGTTGTTTCATTTCCGAATCAGTAATAGTAATTCCTGACCTGATATAAAACTCGTCAGCGCGATTTAATTCATCATCTCTTTGCAAATAAACATCGAATTGAGATTCAGAAGTTGAATTATAAGAATCAGTAACTTGGATGGGTAACCTAAAAGCAAGAAATTCTCCACTAACATATTTCTTTGAAAAAGTCTCAATGTTGCCGGGGAGCAAATTGCTCCCCATTTTAATTCGTTCGACCGGTTTTTTCAGATGTATAATATTATCTTCTGGAGAAGTAGCCGCGTTTTCAAGGAACTCCATTAATTTATCAACATTTCTTTTACTCCACTCTGTATCATCCCAACACAACTGGTTTACAAGATTTCTTAAATTTGTTTGATTGATGTTGGTAACACAATCTTCGTTTTTAACAGAAACTTCAAGCCGGTCTTTTATTATAGGATAGAAGTATTGTATTACGACGGCTTTAACTATAGTATCCGGGGTAATTTCTTCAACAGGTAAAGGTATTACTATTGATAAACCTGGCTCATTATCTCTTTCTATTTGAAAAGCTTCTTTGAAAAGGCCAAGCCTTTTCTGGTCTTCTATAGGCATCATGTTATTTTCTGAAAAATACGCGTAATAGTCATACAATTCATTTTTTAAAGGGTGTGTTCTCATCACGGCTTTTCCAAGTAAAAGCTCCTTACTATCATCTGATCTAACAGTAAGCCCCCAAAAAGCTTTGAGTTCTGAGGAAGCATGGAAAACGGTTTTTCCCAAACCCCATCTCCCTGCACTCGCTCCTGTTTTATTCGATTTTCCTTCATACCACCAGAAACTATAATAATTTCCCTTATTCTTCTCAATTCTTGTAATCGCCCCATCAAGCCCTTTTGTGTTATAATCTTCAATACTTATGAATCTGATATCTTCTCGAATTTCAAATTCATCTTTAATTAGCTTTGATGCCCTTAGATGAGGTATAAGGGGTTCATAATAGTCCTTCGTATCCAGTTTGCTTGTATTTCCAAAGCTAAAACAGACTTTAATCTTCTCTTCATGCTCTAATTTAGCATCTAATGAGTTCTGGATAACTTCTCTTACAAGTGAATTAGGAGGATCATTTAAATTGAAGAATTCCGCTTCATGAGGATCTCGTTCCGGTTGTCCTTTTTTTATTTCGCCAAAATGCCACATCTCATCTCCAATTCTTAGAGTTCAAACTTCTTGCCTTTATTTATGTCGAACTTCCCTTTGATTTCTCTTACTCTGCTCTCGATTGCCCGGAATATCTCCTTGATATCCTCTTCGGTGTATTCGTAATACTGGCTGTTAGAGCAGTTGCCGAGAATGTCAAGCCTCTGCAAAACAGCGTTTACGCGCTTACTAGCTAATCTCACAAATCTTTCTCTCGGTGTTTCTTCCATAATTATCTCATGTATAGTTTGAATATCCGTAACATTTGCAAATATACGATGTATTTTAAAAATATCAAGCAATATTCCTTATGCCTTACAAAATCATTCACGGGTTAAAATCCCAAAAATCGCGTAAGGCTTTGTGGTTTTTGGTTTGCTAGTTCCTTGAGTTGGTTATCAGGCAATCTCCAACCACCCATGCCTTTTGTCCGGCACGAAGGGTTTGCGGATCAGGTCGAGCTTCTTGCCCTCCGAGCGGAACATCGTCGAGACGTCGCCGAACATCTTCTCGCGGAACCTGCGAGCCTCCGCCCCCCGGATTATCGCGTCGGGGGTCAGGTTTACTCCAATAGCCGCGTCGCCGGGCGGCGGGTCGCGGTTATGTTATCTTTGGTTGTTGTCATTTCGATGAACCCTCCGCGACGGCGGGGGTTAGTTTTGGCGGAAACTCTCGAACTTAGCGTCAAGTTCAGGTCTTAGTATTTCGCCGGCTTCATTGAAAACATCCACAAGGTCGTCATAGACCTTACCGTCGGCGCAGAAATTCCAGAAATCCTCGCCTACAAGGACTTCACGGGCGTCTAAATCAAAAAGCCCTTTCAATGTCCATCTGTCGTAAGCGTCGGGATGATATGGATTATAGGGTATAGCTAATCTGGCTCTCACGTTCGCATCCTTATCGATGCTAAGCCTTAACGCTGTCCACCGAAGAAGTTTCCTTTTCAGAGCTACAAATTCTTTCATGTTCGGCTTTACTGACGTAATGTCAAAATAATTTTCCTGGTCTCCTTTTTCCAAATAGAAATCTACCCGCGAGTCCGGGTCGTTTTCCTCTAAACCGTTTTTTATTGAGGCTCGGATTTCTTGTTTTTCATTTGATACTTCAGCATCAGCCTGACCCTTTCTCAGTCTGTGAAGTATGCCACTGATAACTACTTCAGTTTCCGAGTCAATTGAGCCAAGAAGTGAATATTGTCGTTCACTATTAAAGGAATAGCTTTCCGAAATGATTTTTGCAGTCTGTTCCCAAATAGACATTCCAAATGTTGTATTCATCGATTGGATGAAGGCAAAAACAGCGTATCTGTCTCTCCCTAAGAGACCGTAATGAAATGGTCTGTAATCAGTCTCAGGGGCATATTTCTCAATCTTGTTCCTAACTTTATCCAAGAGAAGTTCTTTTATAAGTTTAGCTGTTTCGCTAATAGTATTACCAGCAATAGCCTGTCTATCCACGAGCCTAAAGTTTGGTTCGGCCAATGCCATAGCAACCGGCTCGAAAATGCTCGTGCCGAAGTTTGTATTTAGTGAGTGGATAAACATAGGATTACAAACCTATATCTATTCTTAAAGACTTTAGATTTAATTCTGCTGAATATAATTGCCCTAAAGCCTCATTTTGAACAAAACTAAACCTCTTTCGATACTCAGGTTGAGAACGTATAACCTGATTGAATTTCCGTTTGTCCCAGGAAATCACGTAAAGATCGACATTTGAATAATCAATTAGAGTAGACATCCGGCCAACACCAGACCAAACACCCGTTGATAATTCAACTTCAAATGCTTTTTGAGGGATGATATTCTCACCGCTATATTTAAACCATAATACATCGATTTGCCTTAAAAGATCATAATCTGAGAATTGAAGTTCAGGACATTTCTTCAATGTCATTATTTCTTCTATGTTTCGTCCGTTAAATCTCTTAGATTTATTCGGACAATAAGTTTCCAAACCTCGGATATTACCAATTTCAATAAGTCTTCCTTGAATAATCGAATGCAAAGACTCTTCAACGGTATTTTTTATCTCAGAAGCTATTTCAGGTGGATTAAGCAGTAATGCCCATGAGTTGATATACTTTTGGCAATTTAATCTTTGATTTCTACCCGATAAAACTATATTTAGGTCCTCATCCAGATTGATTTTCAGTTCTCCATTTCTGTCACGGCTGATTCTGTTCACTTGAGAAAAGAGAACTTGTGCAGGTAGAATAACTACATGATCTACTGAGCCACATATAAATGCGATGAAAGGATTGTCCAGATTGGATATCTCTTCGAGTGTAATATAGTTAATCCCAAAGAAGTATCTTGGTTTTGCTACTGCGGCGGCTCTAATGAGAACATTCGCTTCCCCTATCCTATATGTTCGTGACTTCAATACCTTTATTAACTCTACGTCATTACTAAGTTGATCAGCTTCTTCAAGGAACTCTGAAAACAATTTATCGGCAGGGGTCATTTTTTTCTTACCGGTATTCACTTCTGCAATCCTTCCGTGAATATCGTTCGATAAATAATGCCTATACTTTCTCCAATACCGTATCCGAGCAATTTTACTGCTCTTTTTACCTCATCCTCATTTAAGTGTCTTCCTAAATGATAATTTGCTTCGTTTTGGAGATCTCCTTCTGTAATCTGATAAACGACTCGATCAATGTTTTCGTTCATTTTGTTCCTTTCTCCCAAATATTCGCTTGAACAAGGGCTGTTCCGCTTCCGCAAAAGGGGTCGAGAACGATATCGCCCTTTCCGAAGAACACTTCGGTTTTAAAATCGTCCGTGTGGTCGTCGAGGAAATATTCAACAAGCTGGGGAATGAATTTCCCTTTGTATGGGTGCAAACGGTGGACATGCTTCGTCGTTTCCTTCTCTTTGTAGCTTTCAAAGGACAAAGCCCAGTTGACGTCGTGGCCGAGACGGTCTTTCCAGGAAATTTCGCGTTTTCCGAAATAAGAGCGGTAATATTCGATGAGTTCATCTTTATCAATCAGGATGCTACCGTTATCGGCTCTTTTGCGGACTCGGCCATATTGAACCAGATACGAGATGTTGGCCTCGGTCACATTTCGCTTGAGATGTTCACTCGCCCATTTGCTCGCTTGCTGTATTGTCAGTAGTTCAGACATTCTGTTCTCCCTAAAGTTCAGTTTTCACTTTTCAATATAATCTCTCGTTCAGCTGGCGCAAGGGAATTAGGTGATGTTCAGCCAGCCGTGGCGCTTTTCTTCTATATAGGGCGTGCGGACGAGGTTGAATTCGCCTGCGTCGGAAACGAACAATGTGCGAATGTCGCCGAAGAGGTTTTCCCGGTAACGGCGAGCCTCCGCGCCTCGGATTATCGCGTCGGGGGTCAGGTTTACTTCGATAGCCGCGTCGCCGGGCGGCGGGTCGCGCAACACCAGGGTGGATATGCCGGTTCTGCCAAGGTGGATTCCACAGGCGCAACGAACGGCAATGCTTCCGCCGGTGGCTTCTATCGTGGCGGTTTGCTCCTTGCCGTCCTCGGTCTGCGATTTGGCGGTGCCCAGGGTGGTGGTAGTCCCCTTCGCCTCGAACACCCCGAAACTGCCGTCATCGAACAAACACACGAAATCCGGCAGGCGGGAGCCTATCTTCTCTATCTCCCATTGGGTCAGGGCGTCGGCGGTGTCGCACCATGCTACGCATTTGAAAAGCTCCTCCATTGCCCACGCGGTGAACCCCATTCCGAACTCGTCGGCGAGGTTGGCCTTCTTGTGCGGGTCGATCTCCGCGAACTCCAGCTTGAGCGAACTCTCCTCCGAGAAGCAGAAACCGTATTTCCAGAAAGGATACAGCGAGAGCAGATCCAGCGGCCCGGCCTGTTCGACGGCGCACGCTTCGCCGATGGTTCGGCATAGGTGCATGGGCAGGATTGTCTGGGAGAATTTGCCATCGAAGTAGCTACCGGGCGGCCAGTCGAGGCCATCCAGCATAATCCGGTGGTTGTCGTTGAGGTTGGCGAACATGTTCTCGAAGGCTTGGAACTCGAGTTCGGTCAGTTGTATAATAACACGATTTTTTTTGAGGATAATTTTCATGGCAGTATTCTCCAGGTTGTTGCGCTCAGCGTCGGTTTTGTTTCGTATATCCCGCCTGCGTGCGTTGTCTTTCCGCAGGGGGGAAACTTGGTATTTGAATTGTCTAAGTTCATACTGCAATATCTGGCGCGGGTTTAAATTTGTCAAGCAATAAAGTGGCGGCGGCGTCAATATTTATCGCGGCGCGGGAGAGATTGCTTCGTGCCTCGCAATGACAGGGTAGGCGAAAGGAGATTGCTTCGTGCCCCAGGCGGGCTTCCTTTGGTCGTCCGTGGGACTTCCTTCGGTCGCTTCGCTTCCCTCGCAATGGCAGGGAGGGTTGTCATTTCGAACCGCCAGGCGGCTTTCAGTTCGATAATGACTTGCCCATCTTTGATTTTGATTTGCATTGTTGCTCTTTTGTCAAACAATCATCGCAACAGCAAAACCGTGCCGCTACATATTATTCGCCCCGCCTGCTTAATCATGTAGATATACAACCCCTGCTCGACGAGTTCGCCGTGGTCGTCCCTGCCGTCCCATGTCGGGAGCCTTTCGAACTCGAAAAACTCCGGTGGCGCGATTTGCATCTCGCGAATAAGGACGCTACGCAGGTCGAAGAAATAGACCGTCGCCGGCTCGCTGTATAGGTATGGATATTTTATCGCGGCGAAATCGTTGGTGCCGTCGGCGTTGGGCGTGAAAGGGTTCGGGAAGACCGCGCATGAGACGTCCGGCTCGATTACGAACCACCATCTGCCGATACTGCAGTTCGACGCGCATAGGTCGGGGCGGTCGCAGGCCGTGAGTTCGATGAAGACGGTATCCCCGCGCTGGAAGGAGATTCCGTTTTCGGCGGGGTCGAAATTAATCGTGCCCTCGTGGATGTTATCGGGAGTCCAATGGAACCCGCCACTTGAGTAGGAGAAGGTTTCGCCATAGACGACGAGCACGAGCGATTCTGCGGCGATACCGCACTCGATATCGGCAATGTCGATTTCTATTTGATGGGTGGCCTCGCGCGTCATATAGCCCTGAACCGGGATGATAAGCTCGCTCAACGGCGGCGTGAGATCCATCGTGAAGCTCCAGCAAACGCTGTCTTCGAGGACATTCTCGAAGATGTCCGTTGCGGCGACGAGGCAGACATCGACCGTCTGGCCGTCGAAGAAAGCGGGATCGGGATAATAATAGAGCGTGTCGTTTTCGAAGATAAGCTCCGGGTCGGCGATAGCGAAAGTTCCGCCCTCGACGACGAGGCGTATCGTTGTTGTATCGACAGCTTCGTTGTCCGTAATCGTCATCGCGATGAACTCGTCGTGGCAAGCTGAGAACGCGCCGTCGAAGGGGTTGACAATTTCGGCGACGGGGCTGATAGTGTCGCAGACAAGGACGAACTCTATCGTGTCGTAGCCCCAGTTGCAGAAGGAATCCGCGACGGCGATGATCGCGTTCGCACTGTCGCAGTTGATAGGCGGAACTTCCCAAAGGACGCTGTCGTCGTAAGTTATAAATGTATCGATACCCTCGCAAAAGTCTATGAAAAGGGAACAGGGCGATGCCGAGGTCGGGAACATATCGTCTATTATCCATGAGAACACCGAGGTATCTCTGCAGGAAAGCGTTTCGGCGGAACAAGTTAAATCGACAAGCGGTGGACTGGAATCCAGCGGGCCGATGAATCGCACCGTATCGACAATTTCCGAGGGCAATTTCGTCATGCGGATGTTGTCGAACTCGACATAACACGATGCCGAACACAATCCCGGGCCGACCTCCCGCCTGCCGCAATAGGAATATAGCCTGATTTCCTTGAGCGGCGCGGTAATAAACCATCCGGCGTCGTCGCGGACGCACCTCGCAATCCGGTAGCACTCGTCCTCGTCGAAATCTGCGGAGCCGGAAATGTCGATGGGAAGTAGCGTATCGGTCGTATCCACGGTGTAGGGAAGATATTCGAGGTAGGTCGGCGATGCGGGATCTGTATCCACGCGATATCCGCGCATTCGGTATTCCACTTGCTTGCCGTCCTCGAACATCAACCTCACCGATGGCATGAAGATATCGAAACAGTTGCTGTCGCTACCCGCGAAATAGCCGTAACAGAAATCGAAAAGGAGCGAATCGACATCAGCAACGGTCGGGCTGAAGGTCTTACCGAGATATGCGTATCCGCTCCAGCTTCCCCCGGAAACCGTCCGACTGATATAAACTGCGGGCGTGCCGTCGCAACAACTCGAAACGAGAGTCGAATCCCAGGGCCTGCCGCAATCCCAATAGCCTCCCGTAACCCATCCGTCGTCGGCAATTCCGCCGTCGTTCCAGTCTTCGAGGAAAAATGTGTGCCCCTTGAATTCGCGTTGCGATATGACCATCGCCTCGAAATTGTCCTGCTCGACGCCAGGCATATCCGCGCTCATATCCCATTGGAAACAATGATTCCCCGGCGCGACCCCGTCGCCGAAATCTCCAAGAGTGTCACCAAGCGATACAAACCAATCCATTCCGGCCGGTGTCCATGTCGCGCCGCTATCTGCGGTCATCTGGAAAATCACGTTAGCGGAATCTTCGAATAAATCGTAGCAGAAATAGACGATGTTGCTGTCGTTGCAGTCGGTCTCCTCCCAGAACCATACGGAATCGAGTTCCGGCAGGGGATATTCGCATCGAATCGCGTATAGATTGCCGTCGTTGCAACCGACGTAGATTATGCCGTCCTCGTCCATCGCCGGAGACGACAGGACCGCCCCACCGAGGTTAACGCGCCATCTTTCAGTTCCCGAAGGTTCGAGGCAATAAAGATTGTTATCGTTCGATCCGAAATAAATCGCGCCGTTGGCATCGATAAGTGCGCTGGACGACACCGAGCCGCCGGTCGGGAAGGTCCATCGGATTGTGCCGTCGGGGTTCATCGCGTAAAGCTGGTTGTCCGACGACCCGATTATCACCGCGCCGTCCTCGGTAATCGAGGGGGAGGAATGAATCCTGTCGCCGGTGAGATACGTCCACGCGACACTTGCAGAAGACGGTGTATAATCGATGGCCATGATTCGCTCGTTGCCGCTGTCCTCGCCGTAATAGATGCGGTTTCGGGTGATGTCGATAGCGGGGGACGAATGAATATCGTTCTCGCCGCCTGGAGTCGTCGGGTTGATGTTCCACTCAACCGCGCCGGTAGCCGAATCGTAGGCGGTAACGTTTGCGGTAGGGTTGTGGAAATCCGCAGTGATAAGGTGGCCGTATTGGTCGATAGCGGGCGAAATCACCATCCAGGTGCCGCCGCCGGGAGGATCCTGATTCCAGAGGAAAGTGCCGTCGGAATTATAGGCGTAGAGCCAGCCGTGCCAACCGCTATCGTAATATGATGTCAAAAAAACGTTGTCCGTCGAGGAATCCCAGGTTACCGCGCCCATACATGCCGACACGGTGGTCGCCGACCATAGCAGTGCGCCGGTTTCCTTATGAAGTCCGTAAACCGTGCTGTCGTCGCTGGCGAATACGACAATCGAATCGCGGGTAAGCGCTCCCGCCCTGCGAATCCTGCCGTCGGCACCGAAAACCCAGATTAGAGCGCCCGTCGCGCGATCGACGCAGTAAATCGAATCGTTGAACGACCCGAAATAGATACGGTCGTCCTCGATAATCGGCGAAGACTGCACAGCGGCACTGGTCGGATAAGTCCAGATTATTTCCGGCGTCTCGCAATCGCACTCGGACGATGTCCTCCCGGTGTGTTGAGCGTCGCCGTGGAACTGCGGCCAGCTGAATGCCATCACGCCAACAGCGAGAAATATCAGATAAACGATTATAACTGAAAAAATTGCCTTATGTTTCATGTTCCCTCCATAGTTATTATTTAATATAGTTAATTATTTTCATGAGTTCAAATAAAAAAGGCGAATCTTACTATATATAATTTCGTTTCGCGCATTCCGGTTGTCACAGTTCTTGCTATCGATTGAGTTGGAATTTCCCATATTGGTTGCAGGCAAGAACTGCGCCAACCTAAGCCCCGCCGCTGTCACGCCGTTTGCTACGTTTCGCTCTAATTTTGGCATTTTTCTCTTCGATGCAAACGTCGCGCCAGCGGCTCTATTATAAAAAGCCGTTAGTCGTTTGTCGTTGGTCGTTAGGAATAACTCGCCTAAATCGGCGTTACCCCGAATCTCCCTAACTCCTGTCGTTTTTCCCCATCTTTTTGACGATTTTTCACAGGCAGATGACGGTTTTACCCATCTCGACGGCGATTATTTCGAGATTGGTTACATACTTGATGCTCTCCATTACGTATTTACTGTAATCTATTACATATCTACCCACATCGATTACATATTGACCGTAAACGATTATATATTATACACGATCGATTATATATCTACTGAACTCCGTTACATATATTTCTAAATCGGTTACATATCTACTGAAATCGACAGGGGTAAAACTGAAAATTTTGAGGGAAAATTACTGCTCCGTGTCGTCTTTCATCTTCAAGACATCGCTTTTTCTGACCCATCTGTCGTCGGCAAACTCGTCCTCATCGGGAGATAGACGCTTGAACTCGATTTTGTAACCGAGTGCCCTACACAAACCGACGATTGAGTAAAAGGGAGCGGAGGTCGGATTGCGTCTTTTGGCGATTCGCGTGACAGTCGTCGTGCAGACACCGGAATAGACGGAAATCTTGAGCCGCGAGTAGCCGGAATCCGCTATCATTTCGGCCATCTGCCGCATCAAAACCTCCACGCGTTGTTTGGCGATTTTCCGGTTAGCTAAACGTTTCTCGTCGCGCTGTTTTCGCTTTGCCCTTCGTGCTTTCCGTTTATCCCCCGAATTATGATACTTATACCCCATGGTTGCTCCTTCTATTAGATATTTTTATTTGCGATGATTTCATGGCCCCACGGTTATTCGCCCGTTGCCGGTGGATAGGAACCAGTAGCCGTGACCGGGGTATAGTGAGTCGGCGAGGAAATAATCCGCGCCATCCCAGCCGTAGGGCGGAGACATCCCGAGACCGGCAGGATCCGTGACAATGTGGCTGTTCGGGATTGGATAGCGAATCGCGCCTATTAGGTTCCATCCGGGGTAGAGCGTGTCGCAGAACGACGGCAGATTACCCGGCACTTCGACCATCTCCGATGCCATCCCCAGCGCCCAATAGCCGTCGCCGGATAAAAGGCTGTCGGGCGTGTAGTAATCCGCCACCGCGCGGTCGTAGCCATAGACAGAGGTTCCGAAAGCCGATGTCGTTTCCGAAGTCGTCGATGGAATCGAGAAAAGATTCCAGCCGCGATTTATCTCGATCTCGCAAACCGCCGAATAGGGCGATTCGTAAGCGCCTATATCCCATCCGAGCCCTTGCGGACGCGCAACGCTGTCGTAATCGAAGGTGGGCGCGTAGATGACAGTGTCCCAGATAGCGATATAAATCGATTCCGCGCCGGCGTCGATACAGGGCGAACCTTCCTGCAGATGAAAATCGCCGGAAGCGGTATCGACGAACATGGGGTCGAAGTCTATATTGCCAGGTCCTTCGATAATAGCGCAGTTCGTATTAATAAAGCAATCACCTAATTCGTAATTAGAATTATCTATAAATAGCGAACAGGCTACTGCCGAATTGCGTCCTAAGGCGATTTCATTTCCATATGTAGCTTCATTATCTTTTATTATCGTATTAGCTACGATAGCCCTCCCGTTACCATAAGAAAAATAGATCCCTCCTCCCAGAGAGTCTGCTGTGTTCCCAATTATGGCACAATTAACGATCGTAGGGTATGAATCCCAGGTGTATATTCCTCCTCTGTATCCGCCAGAATTAAGTGTTATAATGCAGTTAACAATAATCGGATTCGAGTTGTAAACACACGAAATTCCTCCAGCAGAATTACTATCTATGTAATTTGACGAAATAACAGGATTTGAATACCAACCGCATACTATAGCCGCGCCATTTGGTGATATATTATATCGAATATCGTTTCCAGATATCGTTGCATTACTACGGTAGCAAAAAATTGCAGCTCCGCCCGGCGCTGTATCGCCTCCTCCAGCAGTATTATATAAAAAAACATTCTCCTCGATAATAGGATTAGAGTAATAATCGCAACTAATACCTCCACCTTGACGTCTGGCCTCATTGGAATAAATCGAGTTTCGGTAAATTACTGGATTTGATTCAAGACATTCAATAGCCCCGCCCAGGGAATCGGCATAACTGTGATGAAGACTATTGTTGATTATTGAGGGATTAGAGCTTCTGCAGTGGATGCATCCCCCAAGTTTATCCCAGTGGGATGGGCCGATTGCGTTGCCGTATTCGATTTCGCAAAACAAAAGAGAGCAACCTTCCGCAGAAAAGTGAAACCTTATCCCGTGATGTCCCCCCGTCGAGTCGGTCAGCACCGTATCCTCCGCGGTGAAGATGATAGAATCCTCCGCTGTGCCGATGGCTTTGAGGACTGCGTTTGAATCGACGCAGAATTTGTAATGCCCCTGGAATATGACCTCCACGCCCGGCCCGATACGCAGGCTGTCGCCGGAGGGCACGCATACCGAGTCCGTAACGTAGAACGGCGACCCGGTGGAATCCCACACTCCCGACACCGCGCCGGAGACATAGGTTTGCGCGAGGGCGGCTGAGACAGCGGCTCCCACGACTAAGGTTATCAATGCGATTTGAAGAAAGCGTTCACGAGTTCTCATAATCCTCCTTTGGAAGATTGCTTATGTTCATTGAAATAATACGGCAGTAACATTCCAAAGTCAACACAATATTTCAGTGAACGCCCGCAGAACTTTGGAAGCGCCATGCGGCGCAGGCGAAATGGGTTCGAATCTAAACTGTTTGGGATTTCGGAGATTGGTCTTCGGGGATAATTTCTTCCCGACTTCAAAACTCGGAGAGGCAGGGATTCGAAGCGCCATGCGGCGCCGCAACATGGGGTTCGAATCAAGACTGCTGGGGATTTCGGAGATTGGACGTTAGGGGAAGTCTTTCCCGGACTCCTTAACTCGGAGAGGGGGGGATTCGAACCCCCGATACCTTGCGGTATACACGATTTCCAGTCGTGCTCCTTCGGCCAGCTCGGACACCTCTCCATTTGTCAAAAACAAGCGGACTTCCGCCCGATTGTGCCGTCGAATATATTGAAAGGACGGCAGTCATGCAAGGAGAAAAAAAGTAATTACAGAAATTCGGTTTTATTCTATTGCTTCGCCGTCCATGATAACGGTCCTTTTGGCTCGATGGCCGGATATCGCCCAGATAATTCCGCCTATCACTCCGCAGATAATACTCGTGCCGAAGAATACCAGCGAGACCAACAAACCTTTGGCTTCGGAAGCTCCCCACATCGCGAAGAAATAGCTGAAACTGGCCTCGCGAACACCCAGGGCATTCAGCGAAATAGGTATCAGTGAGATAATCCATATAAGAGGCACGAAGCAATAGTAGGCCGTCCAGGGGATTTCGGTAACGCCGGCGATTCGCGCGACGATGTAGACGAAAAGTATGAGCGACCCCTGATACAGCACGCTGAGCAGTAGCCCGTTGATTAGTGCTTTCCTGTCGTGTCTAAAATGACGGACGGCCTCCACGAAATCGGCGATTTTTTCGCCTATGCCGAAGGGTAGTTTGCCCAGAACCTTACGAATGAACCCTTCCAGGTTCAGGAAGATGAATATTATCGTTCCGGCCCAGAACGCGACGTTGAGAATCAGGATTACCAATGGCAGAGGCGCGGGCGGTCTGACTATGGGGATGAAAGCCAGAGATATAAGCAACGTCCCAAGCAACCCGGCCAATCTTTCCGTGGCGATGCTGGCGTAAACCTCGGACATTCTGCCGTGGGTCTTGCCGGCGGAGTATCCTCGGACGACGTCCCCGCCGACACCGCTGGGCAGGAAGTTATTGAAGAAATATCCGACCATATACAGCTCGACCCCTTTGAAAATCCCCTGCTCGATACCGTGGGCACGGAGGAAAACGCGCCATCGCCAGCTTCCGAAGAAAACCGTTCCGATGAAAAGCAGAGTCAGCGGCGCGAAAGACCATAGGGGAAATTCCCGCCCGGCGATTATGAAGTTCTCAAGGTCGATTCGGGTCAGCAAGAAATACAGCAACGCCGCGCTGATAGTGACCTTAATCGCAAGGGTCAGCGTATTTTTGGTCTTCGCGTTCATTCTACCAGGTCGAATCCACCAGTTTATTCGGTATTTTTACCCAATCCCTTTGTCGGCGACCGATTTCCTTAAGAAAGGCGCGGAAAAGCAGACCGCTTTCAAATTCGGCGTCTGGCAGAACCTCTTTGACCGCCTTAGCCAACGACGGCTGAATATCGTCGTAAAGGTATTCCAGTGTTTCTTCCAGTTTGATTCTCGGCATAATAACCTCTCAATCGTAAAAGACCTCGACAAGCCATAATCCCTTACCGGGAGCGACTTGGTAGGCGTATTTCCTCTCGCCGGTTCGCAACATCTGCCCGAACTGCCCCGGCGAAAACTTCCCGTTAATACAATCGATCATAGCCCCCACCAGAGAACGCACCATAGTCCACAGGAACCGATTTCCCTCGATGGCGAACACCATGCCCGCGTCATCGATCGTCCAGCGGGCCGATGTTATTTCGCATTCGGGGTTATCGGGCAATTCGGCCTTGCGAGCGAAGGCTGAGAAGTCGTTTTTCCCGACTATTCGTCCAGTGAGGTCTTCGAGGACCATCTGCACCATCGGCAAGAAATCGGGTTTGGTTATGCGATGAGTGTAAAATCGCAATTCGGGGCGTTTGTCGAAGATGATTCGATACTCGTATCGTTTGCCGGTCGCCGAATATCTGGCGTGGAAATCGTCGGGGACTTCGGTGATTTCGCGGACAGCGATGTCCTCCGGCAGAATGGCGTTGAGTTTATATTGCAGATCGAAAAGCTCGAATTTGTCGGATATATCCGCATGGGCGACCATTCCGAGGGCGTGGACACCGGCATCCGTTCGACTGGAGCCGGTAACGGACACTTCCTTGTTGAAAAGGGTGGATAGCGCCTTCTCGATTTCGCCCTGCACGGTGTTTTCGTGGGGCTGAACCTGCCATCCGTAGAATTGCATGCCGTCGAAGGATATTTTGATCTTCACTCTCACGGAGTTAAAATATGTCAGTTGGAAATCAAGTCAATAACAATATCGTTTCGGATTTTTTCCGGAAAAATATAAATAAGTATATTGACTTTATTGATAAAGACGTTATTTTTTAATAGTATATTGATTAGTTTTGTTTTTACATAAGGAGTTTAAATGTTCTACAAGTATCGATTTATTATAATAACATTGCTTATCTTGAGTGTAACGGCGGGGATAGCTTTTACCAATCTGGGCAAGGATTTCTTCCTGTGTTATCCGGCTAACGCCGCCAGAGAACCTGGAGGGGACCCCCTCGCCGCTTATAACGGCATGATAATCCTCACATCGACTTTCGCTACAACCGGCACGGTTCGAAATTGGGACGGAAGCTGGTCAACACCCTTTTCGATACCACCCAACGGCGTAACTACGGTTGTTATCGACACTTCCCATTGGATTAGCACGACCGAAACTGTCGAGAGGAAAGCCCTGCGGATTCAATCGGACAGGGACATTTCGGCGTATTTCCTGGCTTATGAAACGCCTGGTTCGACGAACGACATGGCGCTGATTTATCCCGTTCCGAGTTTGGGAAGCGATTATATCACAATGTGCTGGCGCGATAATATCCCGACCTGGCCTTATGGTGCTTTCTTCGATAGAGGCCCGACCATGTTCGTAGTTTTCGCGCCTTACGACGGCACAACAGTAACTATAACGCCCTCGGTGGACACCGAGGGCGGGCATACCGCGGGAGTTCCTTTCAACGTTACCCTCGATAGCTATGAATGCTATCAGGTTTTAGCTAATTCTCCATCTACAACCGATTTATATGACCTTACGGGTTCTTATATAACCTCTGACAATCCAATCGGCGTTATCTCCGGCAATCAGATTGCTATTGTTCCTAATGAAATTGTCGCCGCCGATTACCTCATCGAGCAGATGCCGCCTGTAGTCGCCTGGGGAAGAGTATATAACGCATTTCCCATTGAAGAGCGAAATTACTGGCAGGAAGATGCCCTGAAGATACTCGCTTCGGAGGACGGCACGAATATTTCAATTGAGGACGCGGGTGGAACAACGAATATCGTTCTCAATAGGGGCGAAGATTTTGAATGGAACGGCCAGCCCTGCACCCCGGGTTCGTGGCTTGCTGACGGGTATTGCGACGGCCCGACATTGGACAGTCCAACACGCATCACAGCGGACAAACCAGTTTTATGCGGACAATTCATTATGGGCACGGGCATTTGCAGTCGAACGGATATTTTAGGCGATTTCACCGATCCTCTCGGAGACCCGGCTTTCATGCTCATTCCCGCCGAAGAACAATATTCGAAACGATATATATTCCTTACGCCCAGCGGTTACAACAACGATTATCTAAATGTAGCGATTTTATCGGGGCACGAGGGCAGTATCACTCTCGACGGCGGCCCGCCCACATACACCGGCCCCTGGTTCAATATCCCAAGCACTTCTTTCAGAGGCAGGCGGATTTCGTTGGAACCGGGAGGACATGTTCTTGAAGCAGATACTACGATGATGATTCAGATGTATGGTTTCGATAGTAATTGGGCCTCTTATGCCGCGGTAGCGGGACAGAACCTTAACCCGATTAACGCTGAATATTCGATAATTAAATATTGTCTCGAAACACCTGCTTATAGTGGAACTCAAACCACGTGGCGAATCGTAATTATCCAGAACGACGGTGACCCGGGGACGGGACTGCACGTGGTCGATACACTCCCTCCGGGATTCCATCTCTCTGCGAGTCCGTTTACTATCGAGCTGTTCGGAACGGCGACGAGAACTTCCGTTGTCGATCCCTCCCCCGGCGACGATATCCTCGATTGGGGAGTATTCGATCTGAACGTCGGCGATTCGATAGTTATCACGTTCGACGCGGACATAGATTTTGGTGTAGTCGGTCTCTTCGATAACGCCGTGGGTTGCGTTGATGATTCGGGCAATGGAATCACCAATGGTGGAGGCCACGTTGGCCATCAGGATGATGTTCAGGTGCTTATGCCCGCTGAACCGGCGGCATTAGCTGGAGACGACACCGTTATCTGCGAAGGAATGAGCGTTACAATAGGCGGTTACCCGGCGGCAAGCGGCGGGGTTCCTCCCCTATCTGTTTCGTGGACAAGCGATCCTCCAGGATTCACCAGCACTGAGGAAAATCCGATAGTCTCACCGACTGTGCCCACCACTTATCAGCTTGTGGTTACAGACAGCCTCGCGCAAGCGGACACCGATTGGGTATTTATCGATATAGCACCGGCACCCTTTGCGGATATTATCGTCCCCGATCCATGTGGTTTAGTTACCTCATGCGAGTTCCAGGAATTCGAGTGGATAATAGTCGATACGACCGTTGGCGTCTTAGAAGAATCAACTATCGTCAATGTCGAGGGCACAGAATACTACCCCGGCGGTGAACTGACGACTACGACTGTCGGCGAAACGACCTTCGTTACGTTCACGCCTTCTACCGGATGGCTACACGGCGACGACGTTTACGGCGAACTCGTGCAGGCTATGAACGAGGCTTATTGCTGGACTTTCGTAGAACCATGCACCTTCACTGTCGATCTCGAACCGCCGATTATCACCGACACCATTCCTCCTAACGGCGATACCCTGTTCGAGGCCTCCCCCGGCATCTCGCTAACTATAGAAGACGATCCCGCGGGCGTCGATCCCACGAGTTTCGACCATATAACGATATATGTCGACGGCGTTCCCGTCGCGGGATGGACATACACCTGGAGCGACCCGACGCTCACGATAAACGGCCTTACATTCACATCGGGCGACACGGTATTGATATGCCTTGATAGTCTCTACGACGCCCCCGGTTACGATTACTGCCCGCCGAACGACACCAGTTTCTGCTGGGAATTCTATATTATCATGACGGAACCAGAGGCCTGGATAACCGAGCCGATAGACCTCAACACCGACGGCGTGTCCGCTTCGGCTTGCACATGCCAACCAATTATATTCTACCTCCACGACGAGCTCGGAATCGACGAATCGACTATCATCCTGACAATCGACGGAACGCCGATAACGATAACCGACTCGCGTCTTACTCTCATTGGCGATACTCTGATTTTCCAGCCGATAGCGCCCTGCTGGAGCGGAAGCGAGGGGACTCATACATACAATCTCACCGCCTCGAATATAATCGGTGCACCGCTCTCTCCTCCTGTTGCAGGCGATTTCGTGATCGATCTGTCGCCGCCTTATTTCACCGCTATAACGCCGCCGCCTGGAAGTTATGTCGGAGCTTCTCCGACTGTCTCGCTCAACATCTACGACGACGGTCTCGGTTTGATCGACGGCGACGTTTATATCACTATCGACGGGATGCCTTATACTCCGCCGTTGGCCGGATTAACATGGGACGGCACGACTTTCGAGGCCGATTTAGCGGCTCTCGGGCTATCCTATTCCGATAGCGATATAATAGAATTCTGCCTGATGGGCGCGCACGACAATCCGGACTATTGCGATTCCAACTCGGCCGATACTTGCTGGCAGTTGATAGTCAACCTTGCCGCACCTATCGCTACTGTTGTAGATCCCCTATTGGGGACTATAAGCGCGTGTGAATATCAGGGCGTAATTTGGTATGTCGAGGCGTCCAACGGTATTAATTACGCTACCGGCTACGTGGATGACGGCACATCCGTTTTCGATATGACATCGTCGGAAATGAGTTTCTCACCTGCCACCGCGACTTCCGGTTATTACCAATTCATACCGAGTGTCCCGTGGGGCGTTTACGATTGGTTAAATATCTGCCTTTACGGTGTCGAGGATTCGATGGCACATGTTATGCCCGATACGGTTTGCGCCGATTTCCGCATGGACCTCGTTCCGCCGGAGATATACGGCATCACGCCGGCACCCGGTTCGGAGACTCCGAGCACCGAACCTTCGATATACTTCTGCCTGCGGGATTCTGTCGCGCAACTGGATGGCGATTCAGTTATACTAACCGTCGATGGAATGGAATACACCTTTGGTTCGGGTTGGACGACGGACGATACGTGCTTGACATGGAACGCCGTCGATTGGGGCGTGTCCTTCCCTGAGGGCGACACGATAACGATTTGTGTCGATGCCGCCGACACACCCGATACTTGCGCGGCCAATCATCTGGACACTTGCTGGACTCTGATTATGCCACCCCCGAGTGTTCATGCACACGCGGGCGTCGATGTTACGCTCTGTCCGGGCGATTCGATCCAGATAGGCTGTTCCCCGACCGGTTACGGTGGAGTGGAACCATACACATATAGCTGGACGAGTGTTCCGGCGGGCTTCACCAGTAGCGATCCGAATCCTTACGTAAGCCCCACGGTAACAACGATTTACATCGTGCACGTAATAGACGATGCCGCTGTGTCCACAGAGGATTACGATTCGATAACTATCACCGTCGATTTCGTTCCGGTTACGCCGCCGGCTCTCGTTTCACCGGCTGGCGGGGCGCTTATTCCGCCTTCGCCTACGTCCACCGACCTCGTGTGGAATATCCCGGGCGGAACGGGTAGTTTAGTTTACGATGTCATCATCGACGGTGCTGTCGTAGCGACCGATATAGCCGAAACAACATACGCGGTCGATTTCCCATGCGGCGAGACGCATACGTGGGCAATTATCGCCAAGAATATGTGTTCCAGCGAATATTATTACTGCACAGCCGACACTTCGGGCGATTCGACATATATATGGATAGACGACCCGGACACCCATTATGCCGTTTCCGCAGATTCGGGCAGAATTTTCCACACTTACCCTTGCGGCGGACCGGTGCCGACTATCATTCGCCCCTTCGACGGCGCGTTTACGGCCTGCGATCCCGAAAGTATCATCATCCAGATCGACGATACATCGGGCATTGTCGAGGCGACTATCGAGCTTGAGGTTGACGGCACATCCTACGCGACCTCCCACGCCTTCCTGAGATTCATTGCGCCGAATACCCTTATCTTCTCCCCCGGCGCGGGTTTCTGGAGCGACGGCGATGTCGTCAGCGTATCTCTTCTTCACGCCGAGAATGTTTACGGCGTCGATTTGGCAATGCCGCTGACCTTCAGCTTCACCGTCGATTACACTCCGCCGATCTTCAGCGGTCTAACGCCTCCCGCCGGCGGATATGCGCCCGGCTTCGTAACCACGGCGGGATTCCATACAGAAGACGTGTTAAGTGGCGTAGATTCGATGTTGGTCTGTATTACCGTGGACGGTCCCGGATATTACGATACATATTGTGTTGGCGATCCATGTGTAACCTGGGATGATGCGTTGGGCAATTTCACACTCGATCTATCCTGTGCCGGTTACGATTTCACTCGCGGCGATACAATCACGTTCTGCGCTATAGCGGGCGATTCCCCGGACTACTGCGACGCCAATATCGACACATCTTGCTGGACGATATTTATAATCGACTGCGATCTGACCTTATCAATTGATATACCCGACCTCATTCTTTGCGGAGTCAATGATTCCAGCTTCATCATTCCGGCGACCACCAGCGACGGCACGCCACCATATTCCTATAGCTGGGAACCAGCCGGGCTATTTGACGATCCTGCGGTTGAAGATGGCCTCGTGAATATTGTAGGCCCGGGCGCCCAATATTTCATCCTCACAGTTACGGATTCTACTGGATGTGCGGTTAGAGACAGCGTGTTCATCGGCATGAGTAACCCGACGGCGATAGCCGGAAGCGATATAACGGCCTGCCCCGACGGCGTCGCGTCGGTGGGTTGCGACCCGATTCTCACCGGAAGCGTTGTTCCGCCAGTGGACACGAGCTGGTATGATATGGAAGGTTCACTCGTTCACACCGGCTGGCCGTTTATCTACAGCCCAACGGAAACTGACAGCTTCGAACTCGTCATAACGGATTCCATTGGGTGCACCAGCATCGATTCAGTCATCGTGTTTTACGAACACGAAGTGCCCGGCCCCTTCAGCTGGCACTCGCCGGAACCGGACGACACCGTCGATATCGGCATAGTCGAACTCTGCTGGGAGATGCCATCGGGCACGGCGCCGATATATTTCGATGTTATAATCGACGGCACACCGGTAATTGAAGGAATCACCGACACATGCTATTCCGTCGGCCCCTATCCCTGCGGCGTTACCCATTTCTGGTATATCGAATCCTATAATTACTGTTATCCGATAGATTGCGCGGGCATTATAGATTCCATTGGCGTTGTTACCGTAGGGGATAGCTTTGCGGGTGGCTTCGATCCACCGTTCCATACCGAGCCTTGCCCGACCGCTATACCTGTTTTACTTACACCCTACGACGGCGCGTGCCTGTCCTGCGAGGATCAGGAGATAGTCATTCGAATCGAACAACCGGACAGCGGGCTTCCGATCGTCGAAAGCTCGATAATCCTGGAGGTCGAGGGTACCGAATATTATGTTGACGGCACGACTTTGACCTGGGTTAATCCCGACCTGACGTTCATTCCGCCGACGATGTGGATGGACGGTCAAGAGGTCAATTTCTGCCTGACACAGGCCTTCGATAGCGATTCTAACACCGTAAACGATCTGCCTTTCTGCAATAACTTCTATGTCGATTTAAGTCCGCCGGTGCCCGTAGTTATAACACCGCCGTTGGTCGATCAGACGTCGTCGCCTTCGACCTTCGAGTTCGAGGTAACAGATGCCGGTTGCGGCGGTGTCGATGGCACGGGCATAGTGGCAATGGTTGGAACGTCTCCAGGCCCATATACGCTCTACACGGTCGATGGCACAATTCTCACCTGGTCTGCTCCAACGCTAACTTTCGACGCTACTGCGGCGGGCGAAAGCTGGGTAGCGGGCGATTCGATAGTGATAGAGATTATTGCCTCTGACGCCCCGGACACAACGTTCTGTCCGCCGAATATCGACACTACGCATTTCGCGTGGTTCTTCCGCGATCCCAATGCGCCGGTGCCGACCATCATCCGCCCCGATTCGGGCGATTTTACAGCCTGCGACCCGGATAGCATCGTCCTGGAAATAATCGACCCGGACGGCGTGGTGGGGACATCGATTGAACTCATCGTTAATGGCTCGACATACACAACGGCAAACACGGAACTAACCTGGAACGATCCCTATTTGATCTTCCGCCCGTCGCCCGCCTGGACTGACGCTACGGTAGTAAACGTCTCCTTAACCCATGTCGAGGACATTTACGGCAACGACATCTCGTCCAGCGTCGATTGGTCGTTTACGGTCGATCTTTCGCCGCCTGTGGCCGATATGACTCTACCCATCCCCAACGGCCAGACCAGCGACCGCGAACAGGACATCGAAATAGACGTGGACGAAATCCTATCGGGAGTCGATATCGGGAACGCTGTATTGATCATCAACGGAGTAACATATACCGACGCAGACTTCACATGGAGCCCGGACGGCCACGGCGGTGGAATAATCGTGTTCCAGCCTGAGTCCGAAGGCGTTAGTTTCGTGTCCGGCGATACAGTCGATGTCCATCTGGAAATCACGGATTCGCCGGACTGGTGCGACGCCAACATCGCCGAGTTCGACTGGCTCTTCTACCTGGAACCGGAAGTTACCTGCGCGGTGCTCCCGAACCCATTCACCCCGGACGGCAACGAAATAAACGATATCGCCATGTTCGCTTACCCGAACATGATGAGTAAACCTGCAACTATCGTGGTATTTGACGTTAAAAATATCGAGATATGGCGAAGCGAAGCCCCGGTTCAAACCCGGTTCGACGAGGCGGTTGGACGTCTGTGGAATGGCAGGGATACCGAAGGTCGGGTCGTGAAATCTGGTTTATATCTCTATGTTGTCATGGTTGACGGCGAGGTTATCTGCAACGGCACGGTTGTCCTACTCAGGTAATTTCGACAGATATAAAAATGAAAAGGCGGAGGACGTCCTCCGCCTTTTTTATTCCAAATTCCCCAGCGTTTATTCGATTATATTTATTCGACCGTCGGTTTTAGGCGAAATCGGTGAGTTATGTATCACATACTCGATCAGCATGTCGGTGGCATAAACAGTCGTGGGGATCTTTTTTATTTCTTCATCGACGAAAATGTAATAGCCGTCGCCGCCGGAAGCCAACCAGTCGTTCACTAGAACCGAATATTTCCTCTCAGGATAAATCGGATTCCATTGCCCATCCACGTTTATTTTTACATTTGAAACTCGATCGCCGGAATCTATCACGCCGGAAACGCTTCTGCCCTCATATATGGCCTTGAAGGACTGTCGCGTCAGATTTATATCAAATTCGATACCCGCTACCTGGAGAAAACCGCCTTCCGCAATACGGCAGGTGTCCGGGCAATCGTCGCCATCGACTCTAACCGCCGACGCCGACATCTCCAGTAGGTGTTTTATTTGCGCGCCCGATAACTCGACCCGAATAATTTCGCCCCTGAAAGGCAATATCGAATTGATATCGAGATAGGTCAATTCTCCCACTGGATAAATTCTGTCTCCGCGTATAGACCCGCCGTTAATTAACGCTATATACGCATCTTCGAACCATGTCAGCCACGAATCGGTTATTAGATTACCTACTGCGGCCTCTCGCATCCGAACCGCCGTTTTCCGTGTATCCAGCTCTTTTTTCGTCGAACCTATTTTACGCCCGAGGCTATCCTGTAAAACACTCATATAATAATCTACGATTGAGTCTATTTGCGGATTGGCTCCAACCGTAGAATCCAGCAGAACCGTTTCCCATCTTTCGTTCGATATTTCTTCTCCGTCGAAATCGAAATTTAGAACACCAAGATGGCTTCCCCCCGCCCCATCCTGAATAATAATCGTCTTCCCTATTTTTTCATATACGAATTCGTGACTATGCCCTCCTACAATAATATCGATGTCCTGGACGGCTTCGGCCAGCTCTCTGTCGAGGTTCGCCCCCAGGTGGGTAATGGCGATAATCATGTCGCAACCGTCGCGGTTGGCGATTTCGACCTGTTCTTTCGCTACGCCTATAAAATCTCGATTAATCTCCACGCCGTCGCTCTTCGTCAGACGATCGAAATCCGGGGTCATCAACCCGAAAACATGGATTTTATATTTCCCTGTTGTCCACCTGTAATAATCGTGAATTCGACTTTGCAAATACTCGTTTTCGAAATCCATATTCGCCGAGACTATCTGAAATCCCGCAGATTTAATCGCGTTCGCGTAAACATCGGCTCCCCGGTCAAACTCGTGATTGCCGGGACAGACGCCTGAGTAACCCGCAATAGTCATACACCGCATCTCCGGAACACCGCCGAAAACGTTTAATAGGGGCGCTATTATGTCGTCCCCTGAGGATAAAACCGTGTAATAATCGGCCTTTTCCGCGGCGTTACCCACCGCGGTTGAAACCCTGGCCAGTCCGCCAACTTCGGATATTTCTTCTCCGACCTTCATTTCAAATGGCGCGATCTGGCTTTGCAGATCGGATGTCATAATTATCGCGAACTTATCGGTTTCACCCTTTATAATATTGGCATGGACAATGATCGTGGCAATAATGATTATTACTACGATTACAGTTAGTAGAAAGCCTTTATTTTTCATATTCCTCCGTTCATTTTTTTTCGATAACAATTAGCAACTCATTTCCCCAACGCGCAAATGGAATTTTTAGATTTCGATTTCTTGACAAAATACCTTGAAATAATCGAATTCTATTATATTATTTAGTCCTGACTTATCAGGAGATTGCTACTATGGATTTCGAAGACTTAACGAAAAGACAGGCAACCGAACACGCACTCGAGGTTCTCGAATACAACAGAATTAAGGTGATAATTTCGTCCTTATGTAATTCGGAACTTGGGCAGGAAGCCGCCAACGAACTCAGTCCGCTCGACGATCCCGAACTGATTCGGGCGAGGTTGACATTGATAGGCGAAATAATGGAATCCCTGCGCAAATCGGGGCAACCCGATCTCGGCGGTATATACGACGTTCGCAAACAGATTAAACTGGCGACGAAGGAAGGCGTCCTCGAACCGGAAGACCTCTGGAAAGTCGGTCTTGTAGCGGATCTTTCCAACAGGCTTGCGAAATTTGCACGCAGGGGATGCGAAAATCGCCCCCATCTTCGGTCTCTTCTCGAATCTATCGAGGAAATCCCCGGACTGGGCAACCGTATTGCGGAGATGATCGTCGCGCCCGGAGAATTGCTCGAAGATGCCACATCTCTGTTAAAAGACCTCCGCAAGCGACGAAATATTATCCACGATAAACTACAGGAAAAACTGGAGAGCTATCTTCATAATCCCAAATACGAGAAATATCTACAGGAAGAACTAATCACACTACGAAACGGCAGATTCGTCCTGCCGGTCAAGATTGAACACAAGGCTGAGATACAGGGCGTAATCCACGACAGATCGGCCAGCGGAGTTACGCTTTTTATCGAGCCGCTTCCAGTAGTCGAGATGAACAACGAGTTGCGAGAACTCGAATTAGCCGAAAAGGCCGAACGCGAACGGATACTCAGGTTACTAACCGAGATGGTCGATGCCCATTCGAAGAAACTTGAAAATAACGTTCTGATACTATCTCAGGTGGATTTTCTGGTGGCTTGCGCCAGAATGTCCCGTCGTTTCGACGCTACGTCGCCTATTTACGGTGAATCTGAGGATTTTACGTTGATACAGGCGCGTCACCCATTACTCTTAATCGAAGAGGAAGAAATCCCGGATTTTAAGGTTGTGCCGCTCGATCTGGATCTGCCGGAGGGTCATAGGTCTCTCGTGATAACCGGGCCCAATATGGGAGGTAAAACGGTCGCGCTGAAGACCTGCGGATTATTGTGTGCAATGGCCAACAGCGGCCTGCCTATCCCGGCGGATTCGAGATCGAAAATTCCACATCTCTCGGCGATTTTCGCCGATATCGGCGACGAGCAGTCCATCGACGATTCGCTGTCCAGCTTCGCGTCGCATGTCAAGCGATGGCAGGAAGCAATCGATAGCGCGGACGGAAATTCACTCGTTTTAATAGACGAATTAGGTAGCGCTACCGATCCCGAGGAGGGAACTCCCCTATCGCGCGCCCTATTGGAGGAATTAATCGACCGCGACAGCTATGTCCTTGTTACGACCCATCTCGGTGGATTAAAGGCCCTCGCCGTCGCAACCGAGGGCGTGGAAAACGGCGCTATGGTCTTCGATCAGGAAAGACTACAACCGACATATACAATGAAAACAGGCGCGCCGGGACGATCGTGGGCATTCGAAATAGCCCGACGGCTGGGGCTTTCGGACAATATCCTCGACCGTGGGAAAAAGCTCATCGGCGAAGAAGGTTCGCATATAGATAGATTGATAGCCGATTTGCAGAATAAGACTCAAGATGCCGAAAACTTAGTAGCGAAAAGCCGGGCAGAGCTACGCTCGATCGAAAACGACCGCGAAACTCTGAACGCACTTATTAAAAGCAATCGGGAACGCGAACATAAGCTGGAAGAACTCCGTAAACGATACGAGGACGATAAACTGGAGATGCTCGAACGAGAGCTGGCAATCGAAAAACGTAAAATCGACGAACAACTTCGTTCTTATCGTAAGGCCGAGGAAGCCGCGAAAAAGGCACGTGAGACGGTCAAGGAAAAGTTAGGCGAAGTAAAAAAGGAGAAGAAACAGAAACGTGGCCCTGCGCATAAATTAAATAAGGGCGACCGCGTATGGCTCTATCGAATGCAGAAACACGGTATTGTGGTCAGGGAAACGGATAGCCAAGGTTACATAACCGTCGAAATCGACGGGCTGAAAGTCAGGATGCATTCCAGTGCGGCGATGGAACCGAAGGAAAAGGGAAAAGAAAAGGTAAAATCGAAGAACCTTAGATATGAAAGTCCTCAGGTGCCAATAGCTAAAGACGTCCGCGGTATGAATTTCCAGCAGGCCTGGGGCGAAATAGACAGGTGGATAACCGACGCGCTTGTAGTCCAGATGCCCCGCTTAAATGTTATCCACGGCAAGGGAACCGGCGCATTACGTGACAAAATAAGGGAGAAATTATCCAGAGATAAAAGGATTAAGGAGTGGAAGATCGCGGAAATGCACGAAGGCGGCGACGGCGCAACAATCGTTCACTTAAATATCAAGAAGAAATAGGAGATAACAATGCCACTGACCAAACTATACTGCCCAAAGGAACTTAGCGACGAGGAAAAGAAGAAAATATCGGGGGATATTATCGACTTCGTGAAATCGGTTACGGGCAAACCGGCGTCATACATAATGGTCATAGTCGTTGACGGAGAATATTTGCGACTCGGCGATAGATACGAGTGCGCCCTGTTTGAATTCTCGCAATTAGGCAATTTAAATCTGGCGCAAAAGGATGAATTGACCGGAGGTTTGTCCGATATAGCCGGTAATCATGATATCGCTGTAAAGGACAATATTTACGTCGTTTTTCGGGAGTATATTCGGGAAAACTGGGGCTATAACGGTAAGACCTTTGCTTCATTGTAAGTAACAATGTTTTTCCTGGATCCGACATTCATACTGCTTATACCGGCTCTTATTTTAGCTATCTGGGCTCAAAATAAGCTATCTCGGACATACGGTGAATATTCGCGTATCGAGACTTCACGGGGATTGACGGGGTCTAATGTAGCCCGAAGTTTACTGGATTCGGCAGGACTGAATGACGTCGAAATCGAACAGGTCGGTGGCAATTTGACCGACCATTACGATCCTCGATCTCGCAAACTAAGGTTATCGGGAGGAATTTACAATTCCTACAGTATAGCGGCGGTCGGCATTGCGGCGCATGAAGTCGGCCACGCTATTCAACATGCGAAGGGCTATTTTCCGCTTGCTTTCCGCAATTCGATTGTTCCGGTAGTGCGTTTCGGTTCCTGGATGGCCTGGCCGATTTTTATATTGGGTTTTCTTATGAGGACACAGATGCTTGTTCAAATAGGGATTTTCCTTTTCTCGGGCGCGGTGTTATTTCAGATGATAACTTTGCCCGTGGAATATGATGCTTCCAGGCGTGCGGCTATTCACCTTCAGAAAGGTGGGTATCTTTCGGCGGGGGAATTAGAAGGCGCGAGGAAAGTGCTTGGAGCGGCGGCTATGACATACGTGGCGGCCACAGCGATGGCGATAATGCAGTTATTACGGATGATTTTACTTTCCCGAAGAAGATAATCAGGGTAATGGAACCCTGTGTTCCATGTCGAAATAGGTTCCAAAAAGCTGTCCAGACGATAACTCGAATTCCCAGGTATAATCGAATGTCCGCGCTACGCTTACGCGTAGAATCTGCCCGGTTGTGCTACTTGTCGAGCCGAATCTCAATTCGATCCCGTAATCTCCGATAATTTCATTTCCGATATTACTCAAATCGATATATTCCTTCGAATTATCCCATGCCGTTCCAAAATCGAAGAAGGCACAGGCTCCGAATCTTATCGAAAACAACTCATAAGGCGTGAATAGTCTGTATTCCAGGTTCCCGAATAACGTTCTATCGCCGGTTTGTGTATATGTTTGATACCCTCGCAAGCACGTTTGACCGTCTATTTTATAGAAAGATTCGGGCGGCTCGCCTGATAGAGTCCCATAAAAGCAACGTCCTGCAATACGACTCCAGAGGAATTTATCCGAGAAGAACCTGAATGACGCCGAATAGGATTCCATTTGGGAATATCTAATGAAACTGGCCGAAAACGATCCGTAAATCGGCCCCACTGGAATTTCCACGATTCCCTTGAGGCGGGCATAGGGGGACATATTATCCGGGCCGATTCCGCCTTCCAGATTGATAGCAACACCGTAGGGAATATCCTCCGTTCTGCCAAAAGCGTCCACGTCGGTTTCGGTATAATAGGCTCTATCCACTAAACTAAATCCTGCCGTCGCGACTCGTAGTTTCCTGCTGTAGTAATCTTCGGCTTCAGGATAATCTCCAATCTTCTCCCTTTTTAGCGATAGATTTGAAAAGCCTGTTCCAATTCCAAATTTCTCTGTTACAAGGTATTTTCCACCTATATATTGTCCTTCGTCGTCGATTTTATAATCCGGCCCTTTGACGTGGCTGTCATACCATATAGGGTATTCGCCACCTGAAGTAAAAACGCCCATTTTAAAAATATATTTATCGGAATCTCGTCGTCTTTCGCGGTTGATCCTTATTCCTGCGCTATTCGGGCCGATAACCTCCGTAGCATCGGAATAATAAATCGATAAATCGGAATCCAACGGAAGGATTTTAGGTAACCTCAGACCGACTCGCCAATTATCGTAGTCTTCGTCATGGCGGAAGTTGCCATTGATCTCGATGCCGTATCCAAGCAGATTAACCTCCTCGAATTCGATTCCCCATTCGTAAACGCTTCCCTCGTATGATAGTGTCGGCGATAATTCCGTCGTCCATAAATCCTGGACAATTACCTGCGCAGTTTCCCCGCTATCCGTGCCGAAGGATTCCACTTTCGCCTCGGCTATGAAATTGGTCTTTCTGAGCCTTCTTTCGGTTTCGAATGCAAGTTCGGGAGTTATCGTATCGCCAATCCCGAAAGGAAGGAATCTTTTTACTGTCGCGGGTTTTGTTCTTATATGAAGATAGTTACCGAGGTCATACACCCATCTATAATCATAAGGTCCCCAATAATCTTCCGGGCATTCGAATGGCGGTTCGACGATTATGTCGATATAGCGGACATCCTGTGCCGACACAAAAAAGACGGATAGAAGGAACAGGGTGTGGAGCATTTTATTCAACTGGCGGAAGGTCATCCAGAGTAAATTCGCCACCTTCGCTGAGTCCCAGGGTCTTTAACTCGCCCTGGAAGGCTGTTAGTTTGTTATAGCACCATGCGGCCAGTTTTCGGGCTTCCTTATACAGCAGGAGCGATTCCTGTAATCCAATCGAACCCGATTCGAGTTCTTGAACCAGATTTTCCAGACGTTCGATACCGTTCTCAAACGATTGGGGTTCTTCGAAATCATACTCATTATTAGCGGATTCTTCTTCCGGGACTTCTTTATCTTTCTTTTCTTCGTTTTCGCCGAATAGATTTGACATTTCCTTTTTCCTATCGTTAAGACTATTTTGTAAACGTAAACACGGACTAAATTATTACTGATATTCCCGGATTAAGCAAGGGGATTTTATAGATTACCCATTATAGCATTTTTCCAGGAGAGTCTATTCATGCATTTTAAGGTTCGTTCCCGCGTCACCCGGCTGTCACAGTTCTTGTCAGCAATAACGGTTAGTCTCATCCTTCTTTGAAGAAATCAAGAACTGCGCCATCCTGGGATTTGGCCGCTGTCACGATCCGTGCTACTACTCCGCTATATTCACATCTTTTCTTTATGTTGCACGTATCGCGCCAGCGGCCTTTATAGATGTTCGTTTGAATCGCCGTCGAGAATCTCTGTAAATATCGATCTCATTTGTAAACCGCAATATTATCCTGATTAGATCGTTAATCTACGGGTATAAGTAGCAATTTATTCTTAAGAAAAAAATCCAGTCACAATATCCTTTGCCAATCTTTTCTGCGAACATCTATATATAATCATGTCAAACAAATAGTCCTTTTTTATTGGTATTGTTATTGACAAAAGCGATAAAAATCCCTTTATTTAGGTAAGGGTTAGATAATGATATGAAGTATTGGAATAAAATAAAAGGTATTATCGATGCGACCCGGGATGAACCTTTCTGGAAATTCCTCCTGATGACCGCGCTTTTGAGTCTTGTTCTCATTTCGATGAGCTTCAACGCTCAACCTTCGGAGATAGACGACAATTATCATTATATGAATCTCGGCAAAGCCCTTTATCAGGGGGATGGTTACGTCCGACTCGACACTTACGGTCATCCTCCGGAGAATATCGTTGCGCCAGGTTATCCTTTGCTAATCGCCGGCATAATGAAATTGACCGGTAATCCCAAACCTTTGATTGCCGTAAAGATATTCAGTTTGCTCTGTTTTTGGCTTTCGGTTGTGATAGCTGTTGTTATTATCGTGAAGTTTCTGAACTGCAGTAGATCTACGGCGTTCTTCGTTGCTATTCTTTCTTCGATATCTCAATTCATCGTTTATTATGCCTCCTATACGATGACCGAAGCGCCGTTTTTGTTTTTTTCGACGTTGACGGTATATCTTTTTCTACTTTATTTAAGAGACGACAGGGACGTATATTTTTACCTCATGGCGATTTTGGCCGTTGTTTCGATTTACGTTCGTCTCCCCGGCGCGCCTTTGACTGTAGCTATTTTCCTCTGGTTAGTTTTACGGAAAAAATACTTGAAAGCTGTGATTTTCGCACTAATAGTAGGTGCGGCTATCGGGGGATGGGTAATTCCGAAGATCGTCTCCGGCGATTTTCAATATGCCGTTCAGGTTCAGGTCAAAAACGATATATCTAAAAACATTTACCAGACGAAATCTTATTTCACCAGATATGCTTTCAATATAGGTTTCTATGCTTTTATTGTGTTTCCTCGCATGGTTTTACCGTTCCTTTCCCTATTTCGCCGGAATGCGATTCTTTTTGGAGTAGGACTTCACGAATACCTTACGGGTATTCCAATTTTTATCATCTTTATTATCGGTGCAATCAGGGGCTTGAAGGACCGCGAGAGGGCTTTCCCGTATTTCTATGCGTTATCTTACTTCGCTATTATCTGCATTTTTCTGTCTAACGGCATACGTTACATGATGGAAATATACCCCTGGTTTTTAATGTCGGTGATAATGGGTTTCAAGTTTATCGTAGGCATATTTGGGGGAAAGCCGCGTTTCAGAAAAATAATTTCGACCGTATTTGCAATCGTTATTATAGCTCTGGCGTTACCCAATTATTTCATGGTCGTTAACGAGACTTCTGTGACAAGGCGTATCGCTCGCAAGGGAATAAAACCTCCCCACGCCCTCGTAGTAACCAACCGCTATGCCAATTGCGCCGAACTCCATAGATTATACCACGCCTGCGAATGGATAAGGCAGAATTTACCCGAAGAAGCCGTAATCATGGCTTCGCAACAAAGAACGTCTTATTATTACTCCGAAAGAGCTTGCGTTACGCCACAGTATTGGGAGAATATTATCAAAAGGGAAGGGAGACTTCGGGAACGCGAACTTCGGGAGACCGAAATCGATTCGATGTGGGAATGGGCTCTGGATAATAAAATGACCCATGTGATAATCGATCCGATTTACATGGTCACGAAGAACTATATCAAACCCGGTTTAGCCCGGTATCAGGATTGTGTTCATCAGGTTTACGAGACGAGGGAACCTGTAACGCGGGTTTTTGAGGTCGATACGACATGTTTGCGGGAATTCTTGAGGAACAACAGCAAAGCCGAGATAGACGAATTCCTCAGGGAAATTGTGCGTTTGAAGGAAGAGGGAGATGAGGATTCGCTGGAATCCCTTCTCGATCGGCACGACAAGAGCGACGCCGAAGTCGAGGGGATTTGCAGGTATCTCAGCTACTATATTTACCTTCTGGAGTTCGATGATCTCGAGAAATTATTCAAGGCCGCGCATACGCTTTATCCCGAGAATCCCATTTTATGGTTCAACTGGGGCATCGAACACAACAGGATGCAGTTAACGGAGGTTTCGATCCCGGCTTTTCAGAAAGCACTCGAATACGGTGCCGATTCGGGGGATTGCTACAATAATCTCGGCGTGGCGATGTCCATTAATAAAAATGCCGAAAGGGCAACCGAATATTTTGAGAAAGCGATGAACCTTTCACCGGACGACACGACGTATTTTAAGAATCGTCTGGCCGCTCTGATTTCAACGAGAGATCTGTCCTCCGCAGATTCCCTGCTGGAATGGGCAACGTCCCGTGAAGACGTGGATTCGGTTTACTCAGATGCATTAACCAGGATGAAAAGAACTTATGATATATGGAAAAAAAGGATGGGGTTGAAATAACAAGAAAAAAAGACTTGCTTTTCGGAATAATAGATATTAAACTGAAATGTAATAGTCTTTAGAAATATCGGAGGGTATTATGGTAAATATAATGAGGAAATCGACAACGGTTTTATTGGTGATGATTCTATTTACGGGATCGCTATTGTCTCTGGGCATCTCGATTACTCCCGGAGCAAGTTTGACTTTCGTTCGGGATTTCGGCATGGAGGGGGACTTACCCCCACTGGAGATAATCAACGTCAACGAATCGCCAATGATTTACAGTATTAAAGTTCTGGCTCAATCGAAACTTAAGGGCTACTTCCCTGTTCCCGATATAGAATGGGTTAGGTTGGGGATGGATGAGATTACGGTTCAGCCATACGATACCGCGGAAGTCCCGATTTATGTTACTATTCCGGACGATCCCGCGAATCATAATCGCGCCTGGTCGGTTGTTGTTTCCGTATCTCAGAAGCCATTGAATGATAGTGGCGGCAGTTTTGCGGCTATCGAGTTGGGCGCACAAGCGTCGTGGTTTATCGAAACCAAATCGATGCCGAACAGCTTATCGGATAAAATCGACGAACCATTGGTTGTCAGTCCCAGTATCTGGACAGGCAAATTCGCGGAGGGCGAAGAGCCATCCGGCGAGCTTGCATTTGAAATTATGAATAATAGCGATGAGACTCATACTTACACTTTCATGAACTATCATCCTGCATACGGCAATGAGCTCGAGGGGCAGAAACTGGATATCCTCCCCCTTATCGGTGACGACGAGTCGTGGATTTCGGACAGAAATTGGATAGAGATGAAAAAGAAGGGATTCCTTTTCTTCAAGAGCATTCCCAAAGCGACGCTGGCTTCGGGTGAATCCGCAGAGTTTATGGTCACCGTGGATGTTCCAACCGAAGCCCTCGGCGAAAAAGTGTATGAATCTCTGGTATTTATAAAAGTCGATGGCGGTTTAAAGAACGGCAGATTCGTAAGATTTATGATCCGATGAAGATAAGAGCATTCATTAGCTTTTTAATTTGTCTGAATATTACGGTTCCTGTGTTTGCCGACTGGTCACCCAGTGCAACGGAGGAAATGATCAGTTCCGGTTCGCCCGATCTTGTTGGCGATATCGGAACGAATACCGCTACTATCTACGCGCGTTTCAAAATAGAGGCTCAGGTCAGTTTCCGGGTTACCGGTCCCGATGTGTGGGCTGTATATGACGCCGCGCTTGGCGAGGACATTGTCCAGGAGGAACCTCTGGTTGTTATGAACGACGGCGGAGCGATGATCGATATTGCTTTTCACATCGGTGCAGAGGATATAGTAAGCGCGGCTGATGCAGAACCCTGGGTTAGCAGAGATACCTGGGCACCGACGACGACGCCTTCTGAATATACTCTCGGAATAATCGTCTGCGACGACGATGTCCTTACAGGGCCCGTAACCTCCGAATTCGAGGACGATGATATACTTCTAACGGGTTCGCCGGCTTGGTATTTAGCCGCTGGTCAATACCGCCCCTTCACTTCCACATTCGTTTACTCTCACGAGGGCGATATCTCCCTCGCCCTGCTTAGTTCCCCCACAATGAACACCGTTCATACGTTTTTCCGGCTTCTGGTATCGGACGGTGGGTCGTTAGACGACTATCCTCACGCCGCACGCATTGTTATAACGTGCCGATTATCCACCGGATAAAAAATTCGGATACTTAACGATTACCAATCCGGCGTTTCATTTTTTCGAGACGCTGGATTTCTTATTGACATTGGCCGTTAGCATAACTATTTTCCTTCGATTATGGGTATCATTAGGATACATAATATGGCCTTTTACGGCTACCACGGTGTTTCGGACGCCGAGAAGGAAATCGGGAAGCGGTTTACGGTCGATATCGAACTTTACTACGATACGGCTAAGGCCGCGAATTCGGACGACCTGAGCGACACTATCAATTACGAGGAAGTCTATCGCGTCGTCGGCGATTTGATAACCAGAAATACTTTTCACCTTACCGAAACGGTTGCGGAGCGTATCGCAGATTTGGTTTTTAATTCCTTTAGACCCATGGGTTTGATTATTCGAGTTCGCAAGAACACTCCACCTTTCCCGGGGCATCTAGATTATATCGAGGTAGAAACGTCGAGGGGTGAAATTTGAAGGAAAGCGTCTATCTTGTTATGGGATCCAATCTCGGCGACAGAGTCGGCGCACTCGCGGAAGCGAGAACGAGACTTTCGGAATTAGGCGATATAGCGGATGCAAGTAAATTATACCTGACGAGACCCTACGGTAGCCTTAACCAACGGGATTTCATAAACTGCGCATTGTGCCTGCAAACCGAACTATCGCCATTGGAAACGCTCAGGCGGATTAAAGTAATCGAAAGGGAAATGGGCAGAGAGAAGAAATTCGATTGGGGGCCGAGGATTATCGATATAGATATCGCCATGTGGGGCAGACGAACTATAGAATATCCCGACCTCGTTATCCCCCACAGCGGCCTTGCAATACGAGATTTCTTTCTTATGCCCATTCTGGATATCGCACCACACGCAATTCATCCTATTTCCGGCAAACCTCTCAACGAACATCTTACGAAAATTAAACCCGCAGACAGGACTATATTATCCATAATTAAAGACGACAGGTGGCAATCTACAAGCACATAGCAATAGAAGGCCCGATTGGGGTAGGCAAAACTTCGCTGGCGGAGAGAATCGCCGACGAGTTCGGTGGGATAGTGATTAGAGAGCAATTCGAGGAAAACCCTTTTTTGCCGGATTTCTACCGTGACCCAACAAGACACGCTTTCGCTACACAGATATTCTTCCTGCTTCAACGATTCAAACAGCTTTCAGAAATTCGCAATGCCGATCTGTTCCGCGATGTTATCATAAGCGATTATATTTTCGAGAAAGACAAAATATTCGCCTATATCAATTTATCCGAGGCCGAATTGCGCCTCTACCAAGAGGTCGAACGCAACCTCGAAGCGGACACGCCCAAACCGGATTTGGTGGTTTATCTTCAGGCTACACCGGAGGCTCTAATCAGAAGAATTCGAAGCCGCGGAAGGAGCTACGAAAAACGTATCGACGATGATTATCTGGAAAAAATATGTCAGGCCTATAATTACTTTTTTTTCAATTACGATTCAAGCCCATTGCTTGTGGTGGATACGGAAAACCTCGATTTAACTCAACGCAAACCTTTCCTGACCCTTTATGAAAGAATTTGCCGTCCGATACACGGCACCGAGTATTTCACAGCAAACCCGTCTCTATGGGAGTAGAACATGCCAAAACGTCTGACTGTTCACGATATTATCGACTTCAAAGAACGCAAGGAACCTATTGCGGCATTGACCGCCTACGACACTTTCACCGCGAAATTCCTCGACCGCGCCGGCATCGACCTGATACTGGTCGGCGATTCGATGAACATGGTGGTTTACGGCGAGGAAACGACGCTTACACTGGACATCGAGCAATCGATATATCACACGAGGGCTGTCGCGAAGGGTCTGGAAAGGGCTTTTCTTGTAGGAGATATGCCCTTCATGAGCTACCAGCCCTCGGTGCGCGATGCCGTGAAAAACGCCGGCGAGTTGATAAGAGCCGGTGCGCAGTCCGTCAAACTCGAAGGCGGAAGGGCGGCGATACCACATATTAAAACTATCGTGAACTCGGGCATTCCCGTGATGGGGCATATCGGGATGACGCCCCAGTCGATTCACAAATTCGGCGGATACAAGCTCGTCGGCAAAAAGGAAATCGACGCCGACAGGGTGAAGGAAGCGGCTATAGCGTTGGAGGATGCGGGTGTCTTTAGCCTCGTTCTGGAGAAGGTGCCGTCATATTTGGCCTCAGCGATCACCGAGGAATTGTCTATTCCGACTATAGGAATTGGTGCAGGGCCGAAATGCGACGGCCAGATTCTCGTTGTGAACGACATATTAGGCCTTTTTGACGAATTTAAACCTAAATTTGTCAGGAAATATGCTAAATTATCCGAAGATATTACCAGAGCCGCCGGAGAATATCTGCATGATGTCAAAAAGGGCGACTTTCCGAACGAAAAAGAGAGTTATAACTGATTTATGAGGATAATCCGCAAAGTCGATCAGATGTCGTCCGTCGCCGAATCTCTCCAGCAAGACGGCAAGATCATAGGTTTTGTCCCAACGATGGGATTCCTCCACGAAGGCCATCTGTCGCTAATGCGAATTGCGAGGAAGAAGTGCGATGTCCTCGTCGTGAGCATCTTCGTCAATCCAACTCAATTCGCCCCAAATGAAGACCTCGACAAATACCCACGAGATTTCAAGAGGGACGAAACTCTCTGCGAAAAAGAGAATGTGGATATCGTCTTCTACCCATCGACAGCCGAAATGTATCCCGAAGGCTACCGCACGGAGGTTAAAGTAAAAGCTCTTGGCGATATCCTGTGCGGTGCCAGCCGTCCAACTCATTTCGCTGGAGTAACCACCGTTGTAGCCAAACTTTTCAATATCGTGAAACCCAATATCGCGGTATTCGGGCAAAAGGACGCTCAGCAGGCGGTAATAATCAACCGCATGGCCGAGGATTTGAACTTCGGCATCGATATTATAATAGCCCCGATTATCAGGGAAAATCACGGCCTGGCCATGTCGTCGCGTAATAAATATCTTTCGCAGAAGGAAAGAAAAACCGCACCTGTCCTGTATCGAGCATTAACCGAAGCGAAGGATGTAATCAAGTCGGGTGAAATGAAAAGCTCGAGAGAAATAATAGAGATGATACGTGCCAGAATCCTCACTGCCGGGGATTTCGATATTGACTACATCGCGATAGTCGATCCGAAGAATTTCGAGATAATCGATGTAATTGGAAAAAGTGATGTCTTGATATTGCTTGCCGCGAAAATCGGACGAACACGCCTAATCGACAATGTCATCGCCACGCCCCCGCATTAATTCCCGCAACTCCTTCAACCCCGCCGTGTAAAGTTTCAACAAGCCATGTTTATCGGCTTCGACTAGATGTTCTGCGATTGTCAACTCATCGCCGCGTGCGACCGGGCCGGTGAGTCCATCCCTTGCGCCGTGCCTGGCGAAATTCAACAGAGCGCTTTCGGCCAACTCGGTTATCATTGATATCACAACCGATTCCGGCAGATCACATTCCGAAAGCAACTTTTCGCCTGCACCTAATAACGCGAACATGTGATTTGCTACGAGACTTGCCGCAAGATGGTAAGCCGACTTTTTCGACGAAGCTATCTCGATGAATCTCCCACCGAGGTCTTTTGTAATTTGCTCCGCGATAGGTTTTGCGGGATCTTCGCCTTCGCCGCTGAAGAATAGATATTCAAAAGGATTTCTCTCGATTGCATCGGCTGGGATTCCGCCGAAAGGATGAAGCGAATAGACCACTCTGTCCATCCCGGCGAGATGCAGAACCTTCGCCGGTAGAATACCGCTGAAATGGAAAAGAAACCGCGCTTTGAAATTCTCCAACTCGCCCAGAGATTCAGCGAGTCGCGCTATCTGTCCGTCAGGAACTGCGAGGAACAGTATATCGCATCGTCTGGCGAGTTGTCCCGCCGAATCCGCGGTGCCGGTAGGGATTACATGCGCGATTTTTTCCGCACGGGGTATATCGATGTCGTGAATCCCCGCAATTCGCCATCCTGCACGAGCGAGATGCACGGCAATTGCCCCGCCCAGTCTCCCCGCGCCGATTATGCCTATACGCAAATCACGCATATCATCCCTTGAAAATCGCCGATCCTATCCTAAGATGCGTCGCGCCCTCCTCGATAGCGATTCGCCAGTCGTTGGTCATGCCCATCGAGAGGTTCGGGAGTTCCACATCGAATCGCTCCTCGATCTCGTCGCGAAGACGACGCAGACCGCGAAACACCGGCCGAATAATCTTTTCGTCGTCCACGAAGGGAGCCATCGTCATCAAACCGGTCAACTGAGCATTTTCAAATCCGATTATCTTCTCGACCAGCTTGAAAACAGTGTCCGATTCCAGGCCATATTTCGATTCCTCTCCGGAGATATTGACCTCCAGCATTATCATCTGAACGACGCCGTTATCCTCGGCCACCTGTTGGATTTTTTTCGCCAGCCGTTCCGAATCCACGGAATGTATCAGCTCGAAATTACCGATGACCTTCGTCACCTTGTTCCGCTGGAGATGCCCGATAAAATGCCAGATAATGTCGTCCGAACATCTCTCGATTTTCTCCAACGCGTCCTGCACGCGGTTCTCGCCGAAATATCCGATCCCCGCCTCGAACGCCTTCTGGACTCCCTCGGCATCGACATACTTGCTCGCCGCGACCAGAGTTACATCGTCAACGTTTCGCCCGGCGCGACCGCACGCCTCCGCGATCTCATCGAATAAACTCTCGACATTTTCCTCGATCGACATCTAATCACCGTCCTCGATTTCCATCTCCTTGGCCTCGTCCCAGAACTCGTCCAGGACTTCCAGGGGGAGGAGCTTATCCGACGTCTCCTTCGCCCGCTTTTCGACGTGAGCGAACCGCCGCTTGAATTTGTATATCGCCTCCCGAAGCACCATCTCGCTGGAAAATTCCAGAAATCGCGCCATATTGGTCAACGCGAACAGAAAATCGCCGATTTCCTCCTGAATCTTCTCCCGGTCGCCCTCCTGTATTACCTCATCGAGTTCATGGAATTCCTCACGCACCTTCTCCCATACCGATTCCGCGTCCGGCCAATCGAACCCGACCCGCGCGGCCTTCTCCTGCATCCTCTGCGCGACCAGAAGCGCCGGCATCGACATCGGCAAACCGTCCAACAGCGACGCCTTCCCTCGCTTGCGCTTCTTTTCATCAAGCTTGATTCGCTCCCACTCGAGGAGAACTTCCTCGGAAGACTCCGCCGTCCCCTCGGCGAAAACATGCGGATGCCGCCCGACTATCTTTTCCGAAATCGCGTCGATCACGTCGTCGATATCGAACGCGCCGCGCTCGGAGGCCATCTGCGCGTGGAACACGATATGCAAAAGCACGTCGCCCAATTCCTCGCACAAATCCTCGTCCCCGCCCAGTTCAACCGCCTCGATCACCTCGAACGCCTCCTCGATTAAATACTGCTTGATCGACTCGTGCGTCTGCTCGCGGTCCCAGGGGCATCCCTCCGGCGACCGCAGTTTATCGACTATCTCCACAAACTCATCGAATTTCGTCTTTCGTTCCATCGTTCACCTCGACATTAAGATACAATTAGTTTCGAGGAATTCAAGCGATGTTCGATTTTACACGAATAAAATCCCCCCTCGTCGCGGGGGGGGGGGAGCAAAGGGGGGTATCCTTTTCCCTCCGAAGCGAGTCCTATCTCCGTCATTGACGGCACCGTGGGGCGAAACCGGCACCGCGCAATCCGGCTGACACGCCGCTACTATTATCAGGGGGGGCCGATACTGTTATAGGGGAAATTCATATTCAACCTAATAGCCAGGGCGTCCTCGCCCGCTTTCTCACATTTGTCATTTGTAATTTGACATTTTACATTTGAGCTTTGGCATTAAAAAAAGGACGACCTCCCAGCCGCCCCATTTGTCATTCCCGCGAAAGCGGGAATCCAGTAGGCCGGC
>CAZSHG010000021.1:0-55140 GCA_964606695.1 uncultured bacterium | reverse complement strand
AACGGACCGGGAAACCTGGTTCAACAAGCCTCCCGAGGCGGGAAACTGGAAACTGGAGGATCTCGATCAGGTGGTTGCCCGTTTGGTCGAGACTAAATCGGGCATAGAGGAGGGCGAGGCAATCCCGAAGTAATGTAGAATGTAGAATAGGGTTATGTTAGGGCGGTGTGGAGGCCGCCCTACTGGATTCCCGCTTTCGCGATAAGGTCGGCGATTCCCTTTTTGTTGTTGCCAAATTCGCCTCGAAACACTATCTTCTTTGTGGCAACGGCGGCCACGTCCAGCGTGTTCTTTGAGACATCGACTCCGATGAATGCTTTCATTTTGTCCTTTCGTTTTAGGGTGCGGTTTCCCTTTACCTGACCTCATGAATAAGAGCTTTAAGCACAAGATACCGTCGAGGTTTTAGGGGAGACGATCGGGATGCGGCGCAGTCTTGTAATGGCGTTTTACGCTGAGGGGACACGCGCTTACATCCCGATGCACCCTTATTTCTTTATCTCAAATATTATGAAAGAACAACCTCACTTACAAACAATATATGAGAGGGTTTTTTTATTGCAGGGGCGAGAGCCGGTGGCTCGCCTTTTTTTAATGTCGTTCGATTACGAGTTGGTGAGCCTTTTGTATCTCGCGCGATTACCCCTCCAATAACAGATAGAGTTCAAATTAAAGGGATAAAAGATGAAAAAAATCCTTGACTTTCATTTTTCATTTGGTATTATTGCCAAATAAGAAATAATGTTCAAAAATAATGAGGTTTGAAATGAATAAGGACATAATCGAAGCAAAAGCAAGTGTATTCAAGGCGCTGGGGCATCCCTCGCGGCTGGCGATGGTCGAAAAGCTCGCCAATGGCGAATGTTGCGTGTGCGACCTTGTAGAGCTTGTCGGCGCGGATTTCTCGACGGTATCGAAACATTTGGCGGTTTTGAAAGATGTCGGCATAGTCGATTTCGAGCGGAACGGCCAGAAGATGATGTATCGTCTGAAAGTGCCGTGCTTACTGCGTTTCATCGATTGTATTGATAATTTAATTTGTAAGGATCAATCGTGTCAAGATACATAAAAATGCTATTGCTGATTAATTGCCTAATAATTTTTACATTTGTTTTCGCGAGCTGTTCGCAAATCGACGGAAAACGGATGGAGTAAATATGAAAACTATGACAATCCGCTGGCAGAGGCTGGTTGACGAAAAAGGCCTGACCTGTGATCGTTGCGGCGACACCGGCCTCGCGGTTGAAGAGGCTTATTTAAAACTGAAAAATTCGATGCCGTTGGGCATTGATGTTGTCCTCAAGAAGGAGACAATCACGACCTCCGCCTTTTCGGAGGCTCCGCTCGAATCGAATCGAATCTGGATAGGCGAAAAACCGCTGGAGGAATGGCTCGGCGCAACGACCGGCCAGAGCCAATGTTGTTCTGTGTGCGGCGACAATGACTGCAGAACTACGATCATGGACGGCGTGTCATACGAGGCCATACCGACCGAATTGATAGTCAAGGCCGGCCTAATTGCAGGCTCCGAGCTTATCGGGGCGGAGTCGAGTGGCGGATGTTGCCCTTCAGCTGAACCACAAAAGCCTAAACCCGGATGTGGCCCCGGTTGTAATAGTTCGGGTTGCTAAAGATGCGAGTTGAACAACATCGCCTATTATTTGGCCTAATAATTAAAGGTCTATTATGAACTGGAAATCCGAATGGAAAAAGCTCGCGCTGATTGTCGGCGCGTTTCTCGTGGCCTTCTACTTGCCCGTCGGCATTCCGCGTTTCGACGGCGCGATTATGGAGGCGCTTCACCTTACTAAATGGTATGCCCGCGAGCATGTCATGCTGTGCCTTATACCGGCCTTCTTCATCGCCGGCGCGATTGGCGTTTTCATCAGCCAGAACTCGGTGATGAAGTATCTCGGGGCGAAGGCGAAAAAGGTCGTGGCGTATGGCGTCGCGTCGGTTTCGGGGACTATCCTCGCGGTATGCTCATGCACGGTGCTTCCGCTTTTTGCGGGCATCTACAAAATGGGCGCGGGTCTCGGCCCGGCGACGGCGTTCCTCTATTCCGGCCCGGCGATTAATGTCCTCGCAATCATCCTCACCGCACGGGTTCTCGGGCTGGAGATAGGCATTGCAAGAGCGGTCGGCGCGATAATCTTCAGCGTGGTAATCGGTCTGGCGATGCATTTCATCTTCCGTAAAGAGGAAAAAGAGCGCGTCGAAGCTCAGCTTCAGATGCCGGAACCGGAAGGCGTAAAGCCCCTCTGGCAGACGATTCTCTACTTCGCGTCCATGGTGGGCGTGCTGGTTTTCGCCAACTGGGGCGCGCCGGAGCAATCCAGTGGCTTTTTCAGTTTCGTCTTTCAGAATAAATGGATAATCACCTCGGTTTTCGCTGTGGGATTGGGCGCGAGTCTAATCGCCTGGTTCGATTTCAAGCTGTGGAAATTCGCTGTCATCGCGATTCCCACTGCAGTCGCAGGGTTGCTTTTGCCGAGTCAGCCGCTAATTCCCTTCGGCATCGCGATAATCGGGCTATCCTATTTCACCAGCAAATCCACTGACGAGACCGGCGAGTGGTTCGCGGCCTCGTGGGGTTTCGCGAAACAGATATTACCACTGCTTCTTCTGGGCGTGCTTTTCGCGGGGTTCTTCCTCGGAAGGCCGGATCAGGAGGGCATCATCCCGTCGGAATGGGTGCATCGAGCATTGGGCGGCAACTCCCTGCGGGCGAACTTCTTCGCGTCTTTCGCCGGAGCGTTCATGTATTTCGCAACCCTCACCGAAGTGCCTATCCTGCAAGGCCTTATTGGTGCCGGTATGGGCAAAGGCCCGGCGTTGTCTCTGCTTTTGGCGGGGCCGGCGTTGAGTTTGCCGAATATGCTCGTCATCCGCTCGGTGATGGGCAACAAAAAGACAGTCGTTTTCGTCTCGCTGGTCATAGTCATGGCGACATTCAGCGGGATGATTTTCGGATCGATATTTTAAAATTCAGGAGGTATGATTATGTTCGAAAAAATATTACTCGCAACCGACGCTTCGGAAGCATCAGTAGCCGTAGTTAACTGCGCGAAAGGTTTGAAAGAGCTGGGCGCCAAGGAGTGCATTTTAGCTCAGTGCTATTCAATTCGGGAGCATGTGGCTTTTCCCGACCAGATAGCCAGGTTCCTAAAAGAAGAGCTAAACACGCAGAAAGCAATTCTCGAGAATAGCGGTATCAAAACAACCGTGCTAATCGAGCCGGGGCTTCCGGGGAAAACTATTCCGCGACTCGCAAAGGAAAACGATTCCTCCCTTATCGTCATCGGCTCCCAGGGACGCAATTTCGCAAGTGAATTGTTCATGGGCGGGACCGCGACGGAGATTCTTCACAATATGGCCAAGCCCGTGCTGGTCGTTCCAATTAAAGAAAACGAAGAGTCGGGACAATTGACATGTCATATCGATCAAAACCGATTCCTCCAGCATATCCTTTTCCCCACTGACTTCTCAAATCACGCCCGTCACGCCTTCGAATACGTCAAAAAGGCCGTCGAGGAAGGGGTTACTAAAGTTACGATACTCCACGTTCAGGACAAACCCAAGCTCGATAAGGAAATAGAGCATCGCGCCAACGATCTTAACAGCATCGACGAAGAATTCAACCGAATCGATAAAGAGAGACTCGAAGACCTCAGGGATCACCTTATGGACATCGGAGATTGCGAAGTCGAAGTAGATATCGTCTATGGCAAGCCCGCCAACGAAATCCTCGAAAAATCCAAAGAAGACACGAGCCTGATTATTATGGGTAGCCACGGCAAAGGATTTGTCAATGAGCTTTTCGCGGGAAGCGTCAGCCACAATGTAGCGCGCCAAAGCCAGACGCCGGTTTTACTCGTGCCGTTGCTGTAATTTTTCGTTTCGGCATAAAATCTGCAAATATAGGCACGATATGTTTAGAATATTTTAGTAAGGAGATACTATGAAAACTCAGCTACTTATCATCGCCCTAATCGCCATTGCTTTCGCGGCAGTTGCATTTGCCGAAGAAGCTGAAACCGGCAACACGGCTGAAACAACTACCCTCGAAGAAGCCCTCGCTTCCGGAAAACCGGTTGCGGCCTTTTTCAATGATACCAAAGCCTGTGCTTGTGTCAAACGACGTTGCGTCTCGTCTCTTCAGCTTTTCGAGACCGCCGTCGCCGAGGTTTCAGGGGATTACACCTCCATAGAAGTGGACGTATCCGCAAACCCCGAATTGCGCGGCAAATACAGAGCAAGAATTGTTCCGTCTGTAATCTTCTTCGACGAAACCGGAGAGGAAATTTCCCGCCTCCAGTCGATGCAGATTCGCGACAAACAGCTAAGAGAACAGCTCGCCGCTCTGACTGAACCTAAAACCGAAGACGACAGCAAAGAAGCTGAATAGAGGCCGATATCGGACCGAGGATAAAAAATGGCTGAAACAAGAGCACTCAGCAAATTCGAGAAATACCTTACTCTATGGGTATTTCTCTGCATCGTTGTGGGGATTGCGGTAGGCAAATTAGCGCCCAAAACCGCTACTTTCCTCGACAGCCTCTCCATCAATGTCAACGGCGCGCCGGTTATCTCGATTCCTATCGCGATCTGCCTTTTCTTCATGATGTTCCCTATCATGGTGAAAATCGATTTCGCGAGCGTGATAAAAGCCGGCAAATCTCCAAAACCCGTTGGTCTGACCCTTTTCGCGAACTGGGCGGTTAAGCCTTTTTCGATGTTCCTGATAGCCTATCTCTTTCTGGGCGTCCTGTTCAAGAACTTCATCGGCGCGGACGCGGTCGATTTGGTCAAACTCCCCCCCGGCGCGGATTGGGCGGTTGGCTCGATTCACGGCGCGGGAAGAGTTGTCCTCGAAAACGGCATTCGAATGCTCGAAATTCCCCTGTGGCGAAGCTACTTTGCCGGCGCAATCCTGCTTGGTATCGCGCCATGCACAGCGATGGTTCTCGTATGGGGTTTCCTCGCGCGCGGCAACGACGGCCTCACGCTGGTCATGGTCGCGATAAACTCCCTCACGATGCTCCTCTTTTACGGCCCCCTCGGAGGCCTTCTCCTCGGCGTCGGCAAACTGCCGATACCATGGCAGGCATTACTGCTGTCAATCGCCATCTATGTCGCATTGCCGCTGGTCGCGGGCTTCCTCGTTCGAAAGTGGATCATCACCCAAAAGGGCGAAGAGTGGTTCGTAACCAAATTCATGCACCGCCTCGCACCGGTCTCGATTATCGCCCTGCTGTTCACCCTTGTTCTGCTGTTCTCGTTCAAGGGCGATGTCATTCTCGACAGGCCGCTGACCATCCTATGGATTGCAATTCCCCTCTTCATTCAGACCAATGTAATCTTCTGGATGACCTACGGCCTCGCGCGGCTCCTCAAACTCAACTACGAAGACGCCGCACCATCAGCGATGATTGGCGCGAGCAACCATTTCGAGGTCGCAATCGCCACGGCGACGATGATCTTCGGGCTGTCCTCCGGCGCGGCGCTTGCTACGGTCGTCGGCGTGCTTATCGAGGTGCCGGTTATGCTCATGCTCGTCAAAATCTGTTTGAAAACAAAACACTGGTTCAAATATGAACCGAAGGAACTTAAAGGTGCCACAAGATGACGACAGAATTTACACCGTGGATTGGGTCTCTATCGAGAGATGAAATAAATTGGGGTCCGACCATCGACGAGGCCAAGTGCATCGCCTGTGCGATGTGCATGAACTGCGGCAAGAAAGTCTATTCATGGCTGAATGGAAAGCCAAAGGTCGAAAAATACACCTCTTGCGTCGTCGGTTGCACGACATGTATGAATCTTTGCCCAACCAAGGCCATCTCATTCCCGAACCTCGAAAAGGTGAGATCACAGCTTAAAAAAGAAAAAGTATTCTCAAAAATTAAACCGGAACTAATCGAAAAGGGATTAGAACTAACAAAATAGGAGACATTATGAAAATCGAAGTCCTCGGCACAGGATGCCCCAAATGCAAGAAACTCGAAGAGTTAGTAAGAAAAGTCTGCGAGGAGAACTCGATCGACTGCGAAATCGAAAAAGTCACGGACATCAGCAAAATCATGGCCGCGGGCGTGATGCTGACTCCCGCTATGGCCATCGACGGCAAGGTCGTGCTATCCGGCAAAGTTCCGTCCCCCGACGAGCTGAAAAAGCTGTTAACGTAGCCACCAATCCCCAAGGAGCTAAAAATGAAATGGAAAGTCATTATAAGAATTGCCATAAGAATTGCCCTCTTAGTCTTTATTTCAGGATGCTCAGAGGAAAAAAATCAGCCCGAAACAAACCTCGCCGAGTCGCAACAGACCGCTGAACCGGTTCCTGCCGAACAGGTTGTCCCCGAAGCCTCAACCCCGCAAGCCGCGACAGCCGAAGCGACTACGGAGAAGGAATCTGCCGCCGAACCGACCGCGAAGCCCGACGACGCCAAATACTTCGTCTATTACATGACGAGTAGCGCAAGGTGCGCGTCCTGTTACGCCATTGAAAACCATACCAAAGAAGCGGTTAGCACCCATTTCGCCGACGAGGTAAAAAGCGGGAAGGTTTCGTTTCTAATGATAAATGTCGATGAAAAGGGCAATCAGCACTATATTGAGGATTACAACCTATATACAAAATCCGTAATTCTTTCAAAACAAATGGACGGCAAAGAGGTTAATTGGAAAAACCTCGATAAAATCTGGCAACTTTGGAACAATAAAGCCGGCTTCATTGCCTATATCCGCAATGAATTAACAAGTTTCATAGGTTCGGAGGCAAATTGACGGAATATATCCTCGCAATCGGTTCGGCAATATGGCTGGGGATTCTCACCTCGATTAGCCCATGCCCTCTCACCGCGAACATCGCCGCGATTTCCTACATCAGCGGACGAATCGACAAACCCTCGAAAGTCCTCCTGAGTGGCCTCCTATACACCTTCGGGCGAATTCTGGTCTATCTCGGTCTGGGAATCCTGATTGTCTTCAGCGCGACATCGATCCCCGGCCTATCCTTCAAACTTCAACAGATAATGGAGCCGGTGCTCGGGCCGCTCTTCATCGCCATAGGCCTGCTTCTGCTGGGAGTTTTCTCCCTGAACATCGGCGGCAAGGGCATGAGCGACAAAATGCGCGCGCGCATCGACAAAATGGGCATCTGGGGCGCGATACCCCTGGGGATAATCCTCGGCCTCGCCTTCTGCCCGGTGTCTGCGGCGCTCTATTTCGGCTCCCTAATCCCAATCGCCATTCAGCAGAAGGACGCCTTCCTCCTGCCCTCCCTCTATGGCCTCGGCACAGGCGCGCCGGTCATCGTTTTCTCCTTCATAATCGCCTTCGCGGCCAACAAGGTAGCGTCGGCGTTCAAAAAGGTTACAGCCGTCGAGATATGGGTGAGGCGCATTACCGGCGTCATCCTAATCTTATTGGGAATTTATCTGACCGTTAAACATTTCTTCATGTAAAAACCTATCATAAAGCAAAAAAGAGGCATTATGGGCAAAACGAAGATCCTCCCACGCCGCAGACGCATCCATTTGGGCATCATAGGCCTGCATGGCGGCGATACGTTTGGCGAAATAAGTGTCGTCGAGAGCCTGAAGCCCCGGACGAAGCCAGTTGCAGAACTCCGGCGAGTTCGGCAGAGCGAGAAACCACGTCACGAAGCCGGTAAACCACTCGTCATACTTCTCATCCGACAGATCTCTCGGTTTTCTTGCTTTAATATCAGCCATGATTTCCTCTTTTCTGCACAATTATTGTGCGATTTCGTGTAAGTCGTTGAGCCTCAGGGTTTCCCCCGACTCCTTTATGTGTTCCCCCGAGTTCTTCTTCGGTTCCCCCGACCCATGTCAAGTTTCCCTCGACTTCTTTTCGATTTCCCCGAAGTCGATTTGAATTCCCCGGGACTTTTTTTGCGATTCCCCCGACCCGGAACCCGATTTCCACGCCCCGATTTCGGACGATTTCACAAGCGGGCGAGTTTTATAGACCGATCTATATTATCGTTGAATTAGTGTCCCTTTCGAAAGTTCTGGAGTTTATCTGTTTTATCAATATCAAGAGGTTTTCGTTTATCGTCACCAAGATATTCCTTATATCGACATATATTGCTGCACCAACAACATCGCGGGTAAAAGAGTCTTTCAAGCCTTTTGTAACATCCTGGAGAGCTTTGAGTTCTTTTACTACATCATTTAAATCTGCATCACCATACATGATTATTTATACCATCCTATTTTATCGATTTCTAACTTCCTCGATCAGAGCTAAGGTCTCTTCTTCTTCAAATAGTAGCAAACCGCTCAGCTTAACAATAAAGTCCATTTCTAGCTCACTGCAATCATTATCACCCATCACGGCGATAAGAGCGGCAGTGAAAACCTCTTTCCTTTGATCAGGTTTTATTTTCTCAGCCCATATCTCTAATGAGTTTCGTTCATAAATCGCTTCCTGGAATAGTTTCTCAATTTTTTCCCATGTTTCGGGAGAATTTTCATAATCCAAGTATTCCATTATTAATCTCATCTCATTTTCCTTTGGCATTCCATCGCATATCAAAGCTGATGCAATTATTCCGTAAAATGGATCATTTTCTTTACTTGGTTCTTCTTCTTGATTTTCTTCTTTAAACATAGAAGCTTTGTTTTTTGCCCATAGTAAAGAAGTCAAGTAATCCCCGATACCTTGTCTGAATCTTTTTTTTGTTGTTTCAACTAGTTCCTTAGCGATCTGTTCATCTATCTCTAATAATCTATATAATTTCTCTACAAATTCTTTCTCTTTGGATGTAATTTCATTATCTGCCATTATCCCAATAAGTGCTGCTTCGAAAATATCGAGTCTTGATTCCTTTGGGACTTCTGCTACCCATCTGTTTAAGAGTTCTGGTTTAGATTTTAGTCTTTGACTTTTCGAAATAATCGATTTCGGCAGTAAATCGAAACCTTTTTTTATGTCAAGAAATGTTAATAATAATTTGAATTCTTGATCTCCTGGATATCCGTCTGCGAATAAAGCGGCAGCAATTACACCACAAATGGCATCATTGCTGTCCGCTTCAATCTGATATTCCTCAGAACCGAGTTTCCCCTTTTTCTTCCAATTGAACAATCCCATGGCTTTTCTCTTTTCTTTTAGTTTTGTGTTTTTGTTTTATTTTGTTGTTTATCTTGGGAAATTTTTTCTCATTATAATGATATCTGCTTCTCCCCGATATTTAGTGATGAAGATTATAACAGAAGCTTCTCCCTTATATTTCGTAAGGCTACAACCCTCGATAATCTGCTTGTTTTGTTCTTCTCCCGGGTGGTCTGTGAAATAGACTTTGTAATCAGCTTCGCCAGGATAATCTGTGATGAACACTTTGTCTGCCATTCTTCCTCCCAAATTTTTCACGGTCATCCGCTCTTTGCGGAAACTGTGGATTTGACTCTCTTAATTGTTTTTGTTTTCGCAAATACCGCCCGCCTGCGGAATCTTTCCGCAGATGGGGGGTTTCGAGATTTTTGAAATTCCTGTTGTCATAGTAAAAGACAATATCTGTGTGAATTTTTGGAAAGTCAATAAGAAAGTGGCGGAGGGGGAAAGTTTTTTACGCGGGGGGAGCGGGCGGGACTTTTTATTCGGCCCCGCCCGATGTTTTTTGTTCTATTTTAGGTAAACAACCCGTTTGGTAACCGATTCATCCCCGATTTTTGCCCGAACGAGGTAAACGCCGGAGGTGATATTATCGCTGGGTTGCCAGACGACTGTCCTGTCATTCCCGTGAAAACGGGAATCCAGGTTTTTCGCCGCGCCTCTGGATTCCCGATCGGGGTCGGGAATGACATCGATGCGGCGCCCATTCAGATCGAATATCTCTATTTGCGCCCCCTCCGGGGCGGCGATGGAGACGGCGGAATTGAACGGGTTGGGGTGGGCATCGATAGTAAAATCCACGGGCAATCCGTAGTTGTTTTCATTTATAGCTGTCGCACCCAACTTAATCGGATGCACTGCTGTTGTGCTAAAAGTGTCGCCATAAATAGCAACCATGTATCCTATTCCAGTTATCGTATCGGCTCTGAATGTCGTGCAAGCCCTTCCAGAATCTGTGTAGGCATAATAAGGTTCCGGAAAAGCGAGGGGCGGTTCGGTATCGAAATATATCAAATAGTCGTCTCCAACCAAATTTCCACAGGAATCGAAGACCTCGACACATACTAACGCATTATCCACGCCGTCTGCGGTTAAACTTAGCGTATCTGGAATATCCACGAACACAATCGTATCCGGCGGGCCGGGCAGGATTTCAAAGTGAACGGTATCGCTACCGAATTCTGAAGTCCATGCAATAACGGTGTCTAAACCGATTGTGCAATCGGTTCGGTATTCGGAAATCGCTCTTCCGGAATCTGTCCCAATATGTGCATATAAAAAAATCCCTTTTGCAGAATGCAAACTAACTACCGTTCCATTTGGAACGGGATTTCCAAGAGAATCCCTCACAAGTGCCGTGAAGGTCGCCGTATCGTTAATGCTATATGGAGGTGGCGTCTCATAAGAGATCCAGACCTCAGCTCGGCAAATCCCGGCTAAAGTCAAAATTATCAAAACGAAAATTATATTTTTCATATTATTTTCCTCATTTCGGCGGTTGCGCCGGTTTGGTTTCGCAAATCCCGCCACCCTGCGGAATCTTTCCGCAAATGATGGGAGCTTTCGAGATTTTTGAAATTCCTGTTGTCATGGTAAGTTCAATATCTGGTGAGAATTTAAGAATGTCAAGCAAAAAGTGGCGGCGGGGGGGGTTTCGCGGGGCGCAAGAGATTGTTGCGAGGGAGGGCGCTGAAGTCTTTTGTCAAACAAAAGGGCGCGACAAACGCCGCGCCCTTATGGGTAATGGAAAAGAGAAAGGGTTTAGCCGCCCCACTCCTCCTTGAAACAACCTATTTAAGGAAAAGGTGGCCTACTAAGCTGTAGTCGAGGGTTAGATATCCACTCGCTTTCTGTTTCAAGTGATATGCGAATCCCTTCGGCGATGAAACAGCTATGACTGTTTTCCCGCGCGAGACAATATAGCTGGCTATTTCGGCGAAATCTCCATCTCCGGAAACGAGATATGCCTTCTCGTATTGGTCTTCTATCGCATCGACAATCAAATCTTTTGCGATCATAACATCCACGCCTTTTTCGACGTAATACAAAATGCCTGAATCAGTCCATCTTTTTTCCAGTCGTCCCAATTTCAAATTTATTCCAGATGTTGACTTGAGAAGATTGAAAAACCGTTGTTGTGCTTTTGCTTCATCGGGCATAATGGTCTGATCTACCGGAGAACTGTAGTAATTAGTTCCAATTAGAGAGTCGTTTCTGGCGAGAAATTTAGATAAGCCTGGAATATCAATTTTGGGTGGTAAACCGCTATTTAACAGCCCACGATATAAATTGCTTCCGTCAATATATACTTTAATTTTCATAATTAGAAACGGGGAATTGCACTCGAAAGTCCAATTCCCCGGAGATTATTAGCAAATGGACATCCATTTGCGGAGAAAATATATGTATTGTCAGACTTGTGTCAAGCCCCTTTTTTAGCCGCCCCATTCCTCCTTGAACACGAGGTTGCGCCTGCAGTTTGAGCAGAGGACTCGCATGTGGTCTTCGCGGAGGAGTTTCGAGCGGTCGATGCCGGAGTCTTTGTCCGCGAGGCCGTTTTCATAGTGGCGCCAGACGAAGAAGGTCGGGTTGGCGTAGGAAAGCTCTTCCAGGCGGTCGGCAATCCAGTTCATGTGCCGTTTCGTCGTGATAACTTCGCCGCAGTTCTCGCAGAAAACCAGCTCGTCCTCGATTTCCTCGAAAATCTGGGATTTGTCGAGGGTAACCTTGTCGAACTCGTTGGTCATGACGATTCCATCATTTGTGAGGCAATATAGCTGGCATTGGCCGCATACGATGCAGTTGCCGTAGTCGCGGAACATCACGCGGACGCCCTCTTCGATTTTGTCGATCTTCTTTATCGTATGAGTCGGGCATAGTTCCGCGCAACCGCCGCAACGGACACAGCCGTCGTCCTGATATTCGGGGAATCCCTTGTATTCGGGGAAGATTTCCGCTGGCGCGAAGGGGAATTTGGTCGTGTATGGGCCTTTGACCAGGGCCTTTATCGCTTCGCCAAGCTCTCGAAGTTTGGGTTTCTTCATGATTTATTCTCCTCGGCTTCCTGATACTTATCGACTACGGAGCCTTGCCACAGGGGGACGCCGGATTTATGGGAGCCTCTCGCGAGGGCATGGGCGCCGGTGGGGCTTGTCAGAAGGACGAAGGCGGTGCATATAAGGGCTTTTACGGCGAGGGCGTCGAGGCCTCTTCCGAAAGCGATTACCGCGGCGCCTATGAGAATCATGCAGGTGCCGAGAGTAACGCATTTGGTCGCGGCCTGCAGGCGGTTATAGACGTCCGGCAGGCGGACAAGGCCGACGCATCCGAGAATATCGAAAGCCACGCCGATGGAAATCAATACGTATGCGATTGTCTCACTCATCGAAGCTCCTCCTCTCCAGGAACTTCGCCAGGGCCAGAGTTCCAATGAAGGAAAGTAGCGCCCAGGATAGTCCTATATTCATGTAATAATCTTTTCCGGATAGCAGGGACATAATCACACAGAAACCTACAACGAGGGTTCCGAGGATGTCGATGGCCACCGTTCTGTCCGGCGGCGTCGGCCCCATGGCAATCCTGTATAGACACAGGAAAGAGCTTCCGGCTAAGGCCCAGATGAAAATGTTCATTAGCGCGTTCATTCGAAAATCCTCCTGAGGATGCGCTCAAATTTGCCCGCGACCGCTTCTGCTTGAGCTTTGGGGTCGTTGTCATGTTTGATATTAATCCAGTGGACGTAGAATTCGTCGCCGATAATATCGATTGTGAGAGTTCCCGGAGTCAGGGTTATCGAGTTCGCGAGGAAGGTCTTGCCCATCTCGGTCTTGAGTCCTGTTTTGAACCGAATGATGCCGGGACGAATGGGCATCGACGGATTGAGGACTCTATATGCGACATCGAGATTGGCTACGAGAATATACCATAGCAGGTAGGGGATATAGATTATCATCCAGAAAACGCGCCTCGGATTGAGTATTCGAACCGCATTATCGATAAAGACGTTCCCCATCAGTGCGACGGTGAGGATACTCACCACGATTCCGGCGACTATTTCCGCCGGCTGGAGGCTCCATGTAAGGAGTAGCCACAGGGCGAGAAGAACCAGAAATTGGATTATCGCTTTCATGCTAACCTCCTATACCTAAGACGGTTGTGATGTAATTAGCCGAATTGTTGTGCAGGCCGCCCATCAGGACATCCGCCGCGGGTTGCAGGAAGATGTCGGTGAAGGTGGGGCCGCCGATGAGATAGGCGATTCCTACTCCGAGGCAGATAACGGCAAGGGCAATCACGCTGAACGCCATGGGGAAGGGCACCTCTTTGATATTCGACAGCGCCGCGGAAAGGTCTCCAAAGAGCGAGAATCGCATGGCTTTGAGGAAATAAATCAGCGTTATTACGCTAACAGCGGCGGCGAGTATGCCGAGGAACCATTTACCCGCGGCGATACAGGCGATTATTATGAGTAATTTACTAAAAAATCCGTTGAATGGCGGCACTCCGGAAATGGAGAGCGCGCCGATTGTCGTTGTGGTTGTAGTGACCGGCATTTTTTGCGCCAGGCCTCCGAGTTTGCGGAGGTTCTTGGTGCCGGTCGCGTGTTCTATCGAGCCAGAAGACAGGAAGAGCAGGCTCTTGAAGATCGAGTGGTTGAACAGGTGGAATATTCCTGCGAGCAGGCCGAGGTTTGTGCCCAGGCCGAGCGCTATCACGATGTAACCTACCTGTGAAATTGAGCTATACGCGAACATACGCTTCATGTCCCACTGGCCGATGGCCAAAAGGCCGCCGACTACCATGGATAGACCGCCGAGAACCAGCATGACTTCCTGATACGCCGGAGCGGCTCCGAGGACGTTGAACATCACTCTGACCATGGCGTAGATTCCGAGTGCTTTGATCAGCACGCCGGATAGCATCGCGGAGATGGGAGCCGGTGCGCTGGGGTGAGCGTCGGGGAGCCAGGCGTGGAACGGGACAAGCCCGCTTTTGAGCGAGAAGCCCATCAGGAAAACGCCCGCCGCGAATGCCATGGTTGTCTTGGCCGGCATCGTTGCAAGGGTAGATGCGACGTCCGCCATGTTGACCGAGCCGGTTATCGCGTAGGTCAGGCCGATGCCGAGAAGGATCATCGTGCTGGCGACGGTTCCGAGAATCAGGTATTTGAAGCTTGCTTCCAGTTCCTGGTGTTCGACACCGAAACCGACCAGCGCGTAACTGGCTATGGAAGCCATCTCCAGATAGACGAACATGTTAAACAGGTCGCCTGTCAGCGCAACGCCGTTCATTCCGGCCAGCATAAGCAAAAAGAGCGAGTAGAATTTGGGTTTGGCTGTGTATTTCTCCATGTAGGAGAAGCTGTAGATTATCGCCAAAAGCGCGATGAAGTTGATTATCAGTAGCATGAGGCCGGAAAGGCCGTCGTAAACGAGAGTGATTCCGAAGGGTGGGAACCAGTTGCCCATCCAGTAGGTGTTCACAGGAGTTCCCATCAGCATAAACGATATGACGGCCGTGACTGCGGCTGTTATGAAGGCCGTGTAATCCGCGATACGCGCTGACGCCTTCGACAGGATGAGCGTGATGACCGCCATGCCGAGAGGAATTCCAACTAATAATGGTAGTGCGTGGTTCATCTATCCCCCTATCCGCGAAGCCGGTTGATTTCCGACATATCGAAGGTTTTATACTTTTCGTAGAGTTTGATAGCCAAACTCGCCATTAGCGCCAGTGTTCCCAGGCCGATGACAATCGATGTAAGCACGAGGGCCTGGGGCAGGGGATCGACAGCCGTTGCCGCGAGTTCAGCGGCCGAAATCTGCGAGTCCTGAATAGGGGCGATGCCGCCCATGCGATAGCCCACGAGAATCAGGAATAGGTTGATGGCGTATTCCATCGTGACGATCCCGATTATCTTTTTTATGATGTGGCGCTTGGCGATGAGCGCATAAATGCCCATTCCCATCAGAGCCATATCGAGGATGTAGAGACTTGCATTGTTGAACATGTTACTTCTCCTCCTCGGTTATCAGTCGGCCGTAAACGGATAGCCCGATAAATATTGCATACAGGGCCGCGCCCACTTTCACCGCGATGGATATATTAGCAAGCGGGATGATTCCGGCGGAAAGCAGTTGCCCCGGGGTGCCATGGTTAATGAAGTTGAGGAAGAAATATCCTCCGGTCAGGCCCAGGAATCCAATTATTACGAATGCCAGAGCGCCGATATTATCCCACATACTCGCCCAGAAATTGCTGAGTTTGCCGGTAGCAACCTTGCCTCCAAAAGCGAGCATCAGAAGGACGTAAGCTATAGCGACGATAACGCCGCCCGCGAATCCTCCGCCGGGGGTCAGGTGGCCATACAGAATGATGTAGCACCCGAAGAGGATGATGAAGCTCATAACAAGACGCGCGATGGTCTTGACTATGACTGTCATCCCTAAAGAATCGTCCCGTGAGAGTTCTTTTATAATCATAGCTTCACTCTCCTCCCCCTGTTATGATCCCGAATTGTTCGGTATCAGCTTCTTCGACTGCCTTTTTGCCGCGACGTCTCAGGATAACGAACGCCCCCAGGACACTGGTGAACAGCACCAGCGCCTCACCGAGTGTGTCATAAGCTCTGTAGTCCAGGATGACTCCAGCGACGGCGTTAACGGCACCGGTTTCTGCGGCGGTTCCAGCCAGATAGCGCTTGGAAACGGTCATCAGCGGCTCGCCAAAGGGCGTGATATCCCTGAAAGCCCAGACGGAAGCCATGACGAAGAATCCCAGGAAGAACAGTCCGGTTATCGTGGCGAAATTGTCGATCTTCCTTTCGATAGCGCGGTTATCGGCGAAGGTCGTGGCGCGAATCAGGATGATAAGGCTTAGAACTTCGACGATAACCTGAGTAATCGCGATATCCGGCGCGCCGAGGAAAAGGAACATCAGGCTGACGCCAAATCCTACCGCGCCGACGGCGATCACCGCCGAGAGCATGTTCTTCGTCTCGATAGCTACTATCGATCCGATGATCATAAAGGCAAGTAATACATGAAAGATGGCTATCACAATAGCCCTCCTATATGATTAATACGAAAATTATCACTACCAACCCGATGATACTCCACGACAGATAGGTGGAGAGAACACCGGTGTGCATGAACTTCAACCCCCGCACGAAAATCGAATCGATTATTGCGGAGAAGAAATAATCGGGCGCCCAAACGCCCTTCTCGCTATCCTTATAGATAGCCCTCAAGACGGGGAGCTTCTGAATTGTCTCATAGAATCCCGTTCCGGGCTGTCGTATATCTTCCTCGGAAAGCTTTTCGCCGCCATAATAGGTCGGAGCTGTGCGAGGTTTAAATCCGCGTCCAAACAGGTATATAATCAATCCGAGAACCAATCCGATAATCAGTAACAGCGTGGTTAATGTCGGACTCCATAACGTTCCGAGATTCGACCAACCCATCGCTCCGAATGTTGAACTAAAGGCTTCCGTGCCTACAATTGGCGCGAGGAGGTTGTTCACCGGCCATGTCGCGAAGACACCGAAAAGGATGCATATTACCGCAAGAATCAATTGAGGTGCCCACATTACGACCGAAGCCTCTTTCACTTCCGGCAGGGCTTCCGGTTTGTGTCCGAAGAATACGGAATAAATGAGTTTCAACATGTATGCGAGGGTCAGTGCGCTACCAAGCATTGCGACAATCAGGAATATTGGGTGTCCGGCTTCCAGGGTCGCCTGATATATCATCCATTTCGAAACGAAACCGTTGAAGGGTGGCACGCCCGAAATTGCCAGCGTGCCTATTAACATCGAGAAGAAAGTAACGGGCATGAACCTTGCGAGACCGCCGAGTTTATCGAGTTGCGTGGTGTTCGTCCTTTTCTCGACCGCGCCGGTTCCGTAAAAGAGCAACGCTTTGTATATAGTGTTGTTTAGCATGTGGAATAACGCGCCAAGTAAGCCTATCACGCTACCGAGTCCCAGGCCGAGGACCATATATCCCGCCTGATTAACGGCGCACCATGCGAGCAATTTTTTCATGTCATTTTGCACGAGCGCTATCAACGCGGCGACAATAATACCGACAGCGCCGGTGATCATCACGACAAGTTTGATACCTGAGCTGATCGCAAACAGGTCTGTGCAAATTCTATACAATAGGTAAACGCCGAGCAGTTTATCGATACTTGCCGGCAGGAAACCCATGACACTTGTGGGAGCACCTTCAGCCGCCGAGGGCATCCAGCTGTGGAATGGGATCGCGCCCATCTTGGCCAGAGCCGCGGAGAAGAACATCAAATAGAGGAATACGTTGAGCGTTCCCTTTGTGGCGATACTGAGTTGCGAGAACGCTATGTTTCCGGACGTCACCCAGATGAAAATAATACCCAGCAGTAACGCGGCTTCGGAAAAACCGAGAATCGCAAAGGTGCGAAAACCGGCAGTCGCCGACTTGGCTCTGTCGATATGGCCGGAATTAACCAGCCCGTAGAGGAACAGCGTCGATAGTTCCCATGCGATGAGGAAAACGAGCAAATTATCCGACAGCAGTACCACGTCGCTGAACGTAATAGTCCAGAGCATGTAGGCGTAATATAGGTGGTTGCCCTTTTCGCCGCTCCTGTATCTCCAGCTGTATAGGACGGCGAGGACGCCGAACAGCCCCACGAACAGTATAGCCATGAGACTAAGCGGTTTTCCGACGAACGTTATATCGAAAGGTATCCCCGCGATGTTGTATCTCGCGAGGTTGACTGCGAAATCACCCGTCGACCATAACTGAGCCGAAAGATACAATACCCATGCAGACGCGGCGCCGGCTATAAGTTCCTTGATTACCTTTATCCGCGGCAGGATAAGGCAAAGCAGTCCCGCCAATGCGGGCACCCAGATGAGCTGTGAAATTGTTTGTTCCATAGGTTATCCTTATATCAGAACTTCGCCAGGTTCGATTTAATTCCCAATTTCTTCTCGATCTCGCGAGTTTTTTCCGCCGACAACTTAACCAGGTCGTCCTGTGTGAGCGATGAATGGCGGCCGCTCGCGACAACGCCCACTCTCTCCGTGCAACAGTAGCACGGGTCGATGGAGGCGGTGATCAGCGCGACGTCCGCTATCTGTTCGCCGGGACAGGATGCCTTGTAAGTCGGCAGATTGTTGAAGGTCGGGGCACGGACTTTATGGCGGATCGGTTTGTTGGATCCGTCGGAGCGCACGTAATGGAATACCTCTCCACGCGGCGCTTCGTGGTGTCCACAGCCTTCGCCTTCCGGAATATTGCCGACATGAACGTCTATTTCGCCGTCGGGCATGTTTTCCAGTAGCCATCTGCAGAGTTTAATCGATTCCAGTGTTTCCAGGATTCTGACGGCGGCCTTGTCGAATACGTCGCCGTTTTCGGTGTAAACGACCTTCCACGCGCCGGCTTCAAGGCTGGGGCCGTAAGCGTCGTAGGGGTCGGTTTCGCGGATGTCCCAGGGGACACCGGAAGGCCTGCTGGTAGGGCCCAGCGCGGAAAATTCTATTGCGGCTTCTTTCGTAAGGACGCCGACGCCTTTTGTTCTTTTGTGGATTACGGGATCGTCGGAGACCGCGCCGAGGAACATCTTCGTTGCTTTCTCGTTGGAATCCAGCGCATTCATTGTGAAGTCCATCGCCTCTTCGGTGATGTCTCTTCTCGCGCCGCCGACACGGCACGCCGCGTAATGGTTGCGGTTGCCTATCAGCTTCTCGCAGGCGTCCAGAATTTCTTCGCGATAGCGCCAGGCCCACATCCATACGGTATTATAACCGATGAAATGGCCGGCCAGTCCGAGCCATAGCAGATGGCTGTGAATTCTTTCGAGTTCGCCTACTAACGACCTTATGTATTTGCCTCTCGGTGGAGGTTCGATTCCAAGGAGGTCTTCGACCGCTAGGACGTATGCGTAGGGATGGCTTGTCGAGCAGATCCCGCAGATGCGTTCCACCAGGAAGGGCACCTGATCCCAGGTGAGGCCGGTTGCTAACTTCTCGTGGCCGCGATGGTTGTAGCCGATTCGCAAATCGACTTTGGTAACCGTCTCGCCGTCGAGGTAGAAGGTGAAGAATTCCGGCTCCTCCAGGAGCGGATGGAAAGGGCCTATTGGCAGTATTGTCTTCTTCATTCTCTATCCTTTTGATAAACGTCCGGGAGCTCTTCGCCGAAAGCATCCGGTTTCTGAGGATAATCGCATCGATATGGGAAATTACCTTCCGGCCAGCCGTCGGGCAGGAGGAGATGGCGCGGGTCCGGGTGACCTTCGAAAGTGACGCCATACATCTCCGACATCTCGCGTTCGATCCAGTCGGTGGCAGGGAAAAAATTGGCGCAGGAACCGACTTTTAGTTCCGGCTTGGCCGCCAGGGTTTTGACGTTGCAGAGGACCTTGTCTTCCGGCAACATCAGATGGTAGATCAATTCGACTGCGTCGCGAACTTCCAGAGCCGTGCTGGTGGCGAGTCTTCCGCCGAGCTGTTCGTAAACGATTCGGACGGCTTCCGGGAAATTATCCTGATGAATAACCACGTATATCCTGTTTGGCCGTGGCTGCTCGATGCTGACGATCAAATCGCCCAGCGCGTCTTTGACCTTATCGGCCACTTTGTATTTTTCTTCGTCTGTCATCGTGTTCTCCTTATAAAGCGGAGAGCGCTTTAACCACGCCCGATATCATGGCTTCCGGTTTCGGCGGGCACCCGGGAACGTAAACGATAATTGCGTTCTGGTCCTCTTCCAGAAGTATCTCATCGACCATTCGGGGCACGTTGTAGCTTCCTTTGAATACGTTGCCCTGACATGCGCATGCGCCGTAAAGGAAGCATACACAAGGTTTTGCGGTCGCGCGATACGTTTCGATAAGCCTTGGGGTGACGTGCCTGTTTGCGACGCCGGTGATAAGCAATGCGTCGGCGTGACGGGGGCTACCCACCAGGATGATACCGAAACGTTCGACATCGAAGCGGGGTGTTAGAATATCCAGGATCTCGATATCACAGTTGTTGCAAGGGCTACATGCGACGTGAAAGACCCAGATCGATTTTTTTAATGCTGCTGTTTTAAGTCCCATTTTCTATCCTTATATGCCAATCACGTTGAGAACGAAAGCGATTATCGCGAGGATTGTCAGTTTCCCCCAGAAGAACCTAACCGCCTGGTCAATTCTCAACCGCGGGTTGGTGTTGCGGATAAGCGTTATGAGAACGACTATCAATAAGTATTTGAGGACTGCCCATAGCAATCCAATTCCGTTTCCTATTTGAACTCCACCCCAGAAGAGTGTGATCATGAATATCGGCAGAGTATAGAAAAGCATGGCTTTAGCGAGCTTAAAGGCTCCCAGTGCCGCGCCGCTGTAGTCGTATAAGATTCCGCCGCCCAGTTCAGTTTCGGCTTCCGGCGCGTCGAAAGGGACGAGCCCCATTTTGCCCTGCACACAGAGCAGGACGGTGATAAATGCTACCACGCCCGACAAAGAATACAGAATCGGGCCATGTGCCGCCTGATACTGGATTATCCCGCCGATGGATAGGGTCTGGGCTTTGAAGATGATCATGGTTAATACGATAATGAACGGCACTTCGTAACCCAGGAGGAGTTTTATCTCTCTGGATGAACCTACCGAAGACAGAGGACCTCCGGACGCCGCGCTTCCTATAACAGTCATTATAGCTGGAATCGCGAGAAGATACCAGAAAACGATAAGGTCGCCGGAGAAACTAACATCCCAGTTCCAATTGTAAACGCCGATCATTGTGGAAACAAGAGCTGAGGACGCCAGGGCGATAATCGGAGCGAGAAGGAAGCCGGTTCGTCTGGCGTTTTCCGGCAGGATGACCTCCTTGCCCATCAGCTTCATGACGTCCGCGAAGGTCTGATACCAGGGCGGTCCGACACGATACTGAACTCTCGCCGTTACTTTGCGGTCGAGCCACCATGTTAAAAGCCCCGCCACGGTGGCGAAAAGAAATCCGGGAAAAACCAGGTAATTGAATACTACCATAAATCCCCCTTTACCAGCGCCTTGGGCCGGGTTTAGCTTTTGTGCGAGCGCCCCACAGGTTGCCCTCGATGACTTCCTCTGGAACCTCGAAGGTCAGCGCGCCAGAGACGCATGTTGCCACACACGCCGGCTCAAGGCCGTCTTCGAGCCGCTGATAGCAAAGGTCGCACTTGGTGGTTACGTTACGCAGAAGCGAAGCTTGAATCGCGCCGAAGGGACAGGCTATCGCGCAACTGAGGCATCCGATACATCTGAATGGATACCGCTGAACGATGCCGTCCTCGCCGCGGACGATAGCGTCCTTTGGGCAGGCGGCTTCGCAGGCCGGGCGTTCGCAATGTCTGCAGTGGCCGGGGAATGAAGCGACGTCCACTACCTTAGCCTGAGTAAGGTTAAGATTCTCCTGATGCGTCCTGGTGCAGGCGACACGGCATGAACTACAACCGATACACCTGTCCAGATTGAGAATTACCCTTCGCCTTTCCAGCTTCGGTTCTTCTGTTTTAACTTGAGTGTTTTCCATTTATAATCTCCTGAAAGCCGTTAAGCCTTCTCGATTTTTATTTCCACGGGTGTCACGGTCGGGTTGCTCGAATAGTCGATCAACTCCCTGACCGCCGTCCAATGCATGGGCAGTAGCACCTTGTCGGAATCGACCCAATCCTGCAGGATAATTCCGAGTTCGGCGGAACCGTTAGCGTTGGAGACCTTTATTCTGTCGTCCTTGTTCAATCCTATGGACTCGGCGAGTTCCGGCGAAATTAGTGCGGAATCTGTGTCGGCCGGAACGTGGACTTTCGAGAAATCCAGGTGGCGTGTGTATCTGCCGTCTGCGTGGTGGAAGACGTGTCCGTGCCCGATGCCGTATAGTTGAGTTTCCGGCAGTGGCAATGCCCCGATAGGTGCTTCGTCGCCGTTGTCAAAATTGGAGACAATTTCCGTGATATTCGCTTTGGGCACAATTTTCTCGTCGGCGATCATATTTACAATTTCACGTATACAGGGAACGCCGGGTGACGAGATGGGCTGGTCGAGTTCGATGAAGTTATTTTCGGTGCCGAATATGGTGCCCTTCTTTTCAAACAGGAAGCAGGAAGGCAGGAAATGAGTAACCATATCGTAACCCTCTGTATTCAATTGTCCGGTCAACGCGAAGATTTCGGGCAATTTCACGCCGGGCATGGCGGACATCGGGTCGCAATCGAAAGCTACGACTGCGTCCAGATCGCCTTTGTAGAAAGACTCGATAGCGCCGGCGTAATCCATCCCTGCGGAAGCTATAAGCCTGTAAATTCCACGGCTGTTAGTGGATATTGTCAGCGCGCCGAATTTGAACCCCGCGGCGTCGGTAAGTCTTTTTGTAGCTTGCGCGATGGCGTAAGGGTCGTCGAAATGCCATCCCGGTGCGAAGATAATATTGCCGTTGCCGTCGGCGTCTTTGATGGCGGATACCGCCCAGCCAAAATCACCGGTGTCGATGCCCAGCTCTTCCAGCGGGAGTTCTTCCGTGGACTTGCCGTTGATTGCGTCGATTAGCGCTTCGATGAGTTGCAGTGTTTTACCTATAGGCGGTTTCAGTTCAGGATGGGCAAACCAGCCGGTTCTGCTCTTAATCGGGTCGATAGTGATATGCGTGTGGTTGCGCCCCCGCATCCTGGCGTCGTGAACCAGCCGGGTGATAGTCGGCGATTGGGTGAATGCGTCGCCTATTACTACATTAGTCATCGCCTCCGAGATATCGTCGAACTTGAAATCGTTATCTATAGGGCCGATGGCGACGTCTTCAACGGGCAGTAGCGCGACCTTCTTCGAACCGAGCTTTTCTGCAAGTGCGATTACAGTCGCGGTGTCCTCGAGAGTGAGGGAGCCATCGAGCAAAAAGGCGACTCGTTCTCCGGAAAGCCCTGCCAGCTTTTCGCCCAGGTCTTTTGCGACCTGTTTATGAGATTTATAATCCCAGCCGATGCGTGCTTTGAACTTGCGATCGCGGTGGACTGCCAGTTCGCTACAGAAGTTGCCTCTGCCGCAAAGGCCGCGAGTTTGGCCTTCGTCAAATTCGAGATAATAGACTGAATCCCTCCCCCATGCGGCTTTCTCCGACCGGGGAGTCTCCTGCAGGTAGAATGAATCCTGCATCGAACAGAACGAACATCTGGTTTTTACCTTAGTCATCTTAGATCCCTCGTTCATCATCCAAAGACATTAGGATAGTTCATGATTTCGCCGTAGCACATGTCCGGGCCGTCTTTGCAGATGTAATATGGCCCGATGTTGCAACGGTGGCATTTGCCGAGACCGCAACTCATTCTGCGATTCATGGAAAGGTATATATGATAAGGGTCGAAACCCTTTTCGAGTAATTTCAGTGTGACGAACTTGAGCATGATTTCCGGGCCGCAACTTATTACGTATGTATTCTCGATATCCAGGTCGAGTTCTTCGAGTAGCACGGTGACCACGCCAACCTGTCCGGTCCAGCCGGGGTATGGTTTGTCGATGGTCAATGTCAGGTCGGTGTGCGGCTTTTTCGCCCATTCGTCGAATTGGTTATCGAAACAGAAGTCGTTGGGTGTGCGCGCGCCGAATTTAATCGAGACTCTTTTGAAGTCGTCGATTCTCTGGAAAAGGCCGTAAATACCGGCTCTCATCGGTGCGAGACCGACTCCGCCGCCCACTACCAGGACTTCCTTCCCCGCGAACTTGTCGAGCGGATAGCCCTCGCCGTAAGGACCGCGAATTCCCACCAGGTCGCCTTCTGTGACATAATCGTGCAGGTAATCCGTGACTCTGCCGGCGCGAAGAATGGTTATCTCCAGCTCCTCGACCGTTCCAGGTTCGGAAGAAGGCGTAAAAGGCGCCTCGCCGATGCCCGGAATAGTCAACTGCACGAATTGGCCTGCGCGGAAGGTCAGTGGTTCGGAGAGTTTGAAGCGCCATGTTTTAATCGTAGGTGTCTCCGGAATGACCTTGATAACTTCCGCTTCGATTGGATAGTAAATATTTTTCATTTTATCCGTCATTTGCTTCTCCAATCCTATGTTCCCGCTGGGTTTTCACCGGCTGGTGGTGAAGGTGCCGGATACATCTCCGACACGTCGCTGACGGAAATATCCCTGAGTGTTGCGCGCATGTCAATTCTGCCCATACAGTTCTCGATGCATCTTCCGCACCCCGTGCATGACGGCCAGCCTTCGTAGCGCCAGGGGTAATGGAAGAATTTATGGTTATATCGATGCATGAACCTTTGAGCGATACGCCCGCGGGGGTTGAGATCGCCTGCCATACGAGAGAAACTGAGGAATTGGCAACTGTCCCACGTCATCGATCTTTCGTAGCCGCCGTCCTCTTTGGCCCTGTCCATCAAACCGAAGCAGAAACAGCCGGGACACACGTGGGTGCAAGCCCCGCAGGCGACACAAGTCGAGCCGTGATGATCGTAACTTTTCGGCTCATCCTGATTTTCCGTGACCAGTTTGATAAAGCCCTGCTCGGTACTGAACGGCTCGTTTTGCTCCTCGATCTGAGCTGTCATTTTTTCACGCAACTGGTCGCGCAAAGATTTCATCGAGTCGGTCGGGGACGATGCGCCGATGCCTTTAACAGCCTTTTCTCCTTCTTCCGTGCCGGTTTCGATAAGATAGCCCTCGTCCACCGGAGTCAGATTGATGTCGAAATCTTTTTCGGCGTAAGGTTTGCCTTTGACCAATGTGCAGAAGCAGGATGGTGCCGCGTAGGTGCAATCCATCGTTGCGATGAAGATGCCTTCCCGGCGTTTCTTGTAGAAGGGGTCGATGAACTCTTCGTCTTCCAGATAGACCCGATCGAAGATGCGGATTCCGGCGAGGTCGCATTGAGCGATGCCGAAAAGAACGCGTTTTACGGGCGTATCGTCGAGTTCTTTGTCCGGTCCGCCGGGATATTCAGCCACCTTCTGTTTGGGTGGCATCAGAATACTTTTGACCGGTTCGGCTCCCCTGAATTTCGGAAGGAAATACTCCGGGATGAGTTCGGGGTTGGCCTTTTCCAGCCGCGCCTTGCCCTCATCCCGTCCGCGAACCCAGAACAGCTCGCCCCAGTCGTCGAGCTTTTTCAGTAGTTCGGGCAGTCCCTCTTTTGGTAAGTAATAGAGCGTCATTTAACACTCCGGGATTATGTTTGTTAAACATTTCACAACACTAAGTTATTTTTTTCACAAAACGGATAAACACCATACGTAACGACATCGTTAATGTCAAGAGAAAATTAAGAAAAAGGTCGGAAATAGAATATGAAGGTTGTAGTGTGTTGTATATCAACAGTTTGTAATGTAGTAGCTTAGCGTTTCTATTTCCGCGGCCATGTTGACGTTCTTAATGAACGCATGCGGCGGTGGTTGAAAACAACAATGGCCGGTGAAATTCAAAATCCCGCGGATACCCGAATCCAGCGCGAGCTGAAACGCATCCTCGGCAGACTCGAAAGGCACCGCGATAATCGCCAGCAGGATATTCTCGCTTTCGCATATCTTCAGCATATCATCAACCGGGTAAATCGGGACGCCCATCAGCCTTCGACCGATTTTCGTCGGATCCTTCTCGAATATTGCGATTATCTCGAAACCGCTCTTCCAGAAGCCCTTATATTGTAATAACGACTGTCCGAGCTTGCCCACGCCCATCAGCGCGACTTTCCATTTCTTGTCAACCCCGAGGATTTTTTCGAGTGTGGCTATCAGTTCGTCGATGTTGTAGCCGCGGCCTTTTTTGCCGAAGGAGCCGAAATAGGACAGATCTTTGCGCACCTGCGGCGCAGTCGAACCCACCCTCTCGGCAATTTCACGGCTGGACACGGAAATTTCCCCGAAATCCCTCATGTCGCGTAAGATGCGCAGATAAAAGGATAACCTCTGGATTGTCAACGGCGATATGTTCTTTCGGTTGCTCATCGGGTTCCTAAAAGTGAAACGTTTCACAAGATAGAAAAAACATGGGCGGTGTCAAGGAAAAAATTGTTGTTTTTTGGCGGTGAATCTTTATAATATTGTTTGAATACGATGAAACTTAGGCGGGGATGGGGTTTATGACCGAAATAAATACTTTTATCAAATGTCTGATGGAGCGGGCGAACCTCTCGCAGACCGAACTGGCGCGAATGGTGGGCGTTACGCGTTCGACGGTTTCAAAAATTGTTCGAGGCAGGATCGAAGGCAACGTCGGGACACTGAATAAGATACTCGCGGTCTTCGATTGCTACGTGACGGTTCGACGAAAGCGGAATCATACGTCCGATTACGATCAGGATGCCGGCAGATTGCGACGTCCCTTCGACGATCCGCTGGAAAATAACCCACGGATAGGCGAAATAAGAAACAGGGGGGAGAAAACACCGCGACCGCAGTAGAATATCAGAAACGATATGATTATTATTGGATACAAATTGACAATAAAACGAACGTATATAATCAATTGATTCAATATGGCGATGATAAAAAGAAACATGTTCGATATTGTCGTTCGTCAACTGGACAGCTCGTTGTGTCAATTCTATTGGTCGCGTCGTCAATTGAATATATCGTTGCGTTAATTCTATTAATCGTTTCATTAATTGAGTATATCGTAGCGTCAAATTGCTATTATAGTTCATCGATTAGCTATAGACTTGCGTTAATTGATCATATTGTATCGTTAAATGAACACATTTTCGCGTCAAACGGGGTTGTTGGAGGGGCATTATGAGCGTTAAATCCACCGTTAAAGCATTGATATTACTATGTATGATGATTGCCAGCTCGTTTTCATTTACCGATAGCCTTCATATCTATATTGCGGATTGGTATAATCACAGAATAGTGCGGATAGACGATATGTCGGGAAGCGGCTGGATAGAATTTGGTAGTTTTGGTGATAGCATAGGAAGTTTCGATGGACCATGTTCCGTAATAGAGAGTTCTGATGGTAAAATTTATGTTACAGATCGCGGTAACGATAGAGTAATCCGAATCGATGACATGACAGGTGTTGGCTGGATTGAACTCGGAGGGTTTACTTGGCCAAGATCTATCGAACAGGATATTTCTGGACGGTTTTATATAGCCGATGAGTTTGGTCATAAAATTGTCCGTATCGATGACATAACCGGCGCGGGTTGGATAGAATTCGGCACTATGGGAAGTGGGGTAGGGCAGTTTCATAATCCAGAGCATATAAAGCCCAATGCTGGCAAAATGTATATCTCTGACACATTTAATGATAGAATAGTCCGCTGTGATGACATGAGCGTAACGGGATGGATTACATATGGTTCAAGTGGGTCCGGATTGGGACAGTTTGATCGTGCCCAGGGGATCGAGTTCGATGCCGAGAATAGAATCTATATCGCCGATTATAACAATAACCGAATAGTCCGTATCGATAATCTGTCCGGTGCAGGATGGATGGAATATGGCACATATGGCGATGGAATCGGGCAATTTTGCAGACCTACCGACTTAGAAGTTGATAACGACGGTAGAATCTACATCGTCGATGGAGGCAATTGCCGAATAGTCCGCATTAGCGATATGACCGGTATTGGTTGGACAGAACATGGCCTTTCTGGTAGTGGCGTGGGTGAATTCGACAGCCCGACTCATATTCATCTGGCTATTAGAACGGGAGAAATAATTACAGATTCAGTTTCGCAAAAACCTCTCAATTTCAACTTATTCGTTTATCCCAACCCCTTCAATTCCGCGGTAACAATTAGCTTTGACTACGGAAGCGAATCCGCGAAGCGGTTGAGCACGATAGAAATATTCGATGTATCGGGCAGAATCGTCGATGGCATGACCGTAGGGGAAGGCCCCCGTGCCTTCATGCTCGACGGCATTGCGCAAAACGGGAGCGCACAGGGGCGCTCCCCTACACAGGTCGTCTGGACGCCATCAGAAAATATCGGTTCGGGCGTCTATCTCGTTCGCGCACGCTTCGGCGGGGAATCGGCCGCGAAAAGAGTCGTGTATCTGAAGTAAATCCCGGTTCCATCTCCTTTTTATTCAATATGAAAAAACGTTTGGAAATATACGCCCTGACTACTATTTTACCGCACTATGAGCGATAACGACACGAAAAAATCCGTTGACATCGCGTCGAGGTATATATCCAAAGGGCAATACAGGGAAGCATTCGACGAAATCGGTTCCGTCCTTAAGATCGATCCGGAAAACAAATTAGCCCTCGAAATATACGGTCTGGCCAATTTCCTGATAGGCGATTACGACGAGGCTATTCGCGTCCTGAATGAACGCATCGATTTAGGCGATGCCAACGCGAAGGACTATATTTACCTCTCCCTCGCGCATACCCGTATGGGCGATAAAACCCGCGCATTCAAGTATTTCAGCCAGGCAATCGAAGTGGCGGAAACAATGGGAGAACCCTGGTATCACATAGGACGAGTTTACGCCGCAACCGGCGAAACGAAAGTCGCGATCGATTGTTTCGAAAAGGCTATCGGTTACGAAGAAAACAACGGCGGTTATTGGGTCTCGTTGGGGGTCATGAACAAAGAAGCCGGGAATGTCGAAAAGGCAATAACATGTTATGAGCAGGCCGAGAAGATCATGCCGGGGGATTCCCTGCCGCTTTATAATCTCGGGAATCTCTACATGGAGCAGGGCAAATATGACAGGGCTGAGGAATATTTCCGGGCCGCAACAGAAATAGACCCCGTTAACTATTCGGCGTGGAATAATCTCGGAATTTTGTATCTTAAAATGGGAAAAACCGACAGGGCAAAGAAGGCCCTCGTAAAAGCCGTTAAGATCAATCCGAAATACGCTAAAGGCTTATATAATCTCGCCTGTTTATGGTCAGTCGCAAAGAGAAACCGTCGCGCTATCACCGCCCTGCGACTCGCTATCGAAATTGACCCGCGACGTTCAACCATGGCAATCAAAGACGAAGATTTAGAAAATATTCGCGATGATCCCGATTTTAAGAAAATCCTGAAATAGAATCGTTTTCCTTAAATAGACCAAAATAATATATCATAAAAAGGCGGCTGGCGCGAAACGTGCATCGAAAGAGAATGCGAAAAATTAAAAGGAAATGTAGCACGTTGCGTGACAGCCGCCGGAACGCAGGTTGGCGCAGTTCTTGCCTTCAGCCAATCACGGGAATTGTATCTCAATCGATAGCAAGAACTGTGACAACCGGGATACGCAGGAATAAATTTGAAAAGCACAGGCAAAATCAACCTGTGCTTTTTCGAAATCAGCTTATTTTCTCCGGAACTTGTTTTCCAGGGCTTGTTTAAAGATGTCGTATATCCCCGGATCGTTGAGGACGATTTTCACGTTGAGCAGATTCCTGGCGTCGAGGAGGGCGTTAACAGTTTCCTCTATCATTATTTTCGAGCAGTCGTCGGCGTGAAGTTGGCCTACTCCCGTGCCGAAGGCAGGCATTGCTATAGAGGTAACGGGCAACTCATCCGCGGTTTTAAGCGTATTGCGCGTCGCGTTGCGGACATATTCTTCGGAGGTTTTGAGATCCTGTCCCATTACGACCGCGTGGATAACATTCTTCATGGGAAGGTTGCCCGCCGAAGTAACCGTAACTTCGCCTATCGGTATCGGGCCTTTTTTCATCGCTTCCAGCTCGATTTCCTCGCCGCCGCGCTTTTTAATCGCCCCGGCAACTCCGCTACCCATCCACAGCTTGTCGTTCGCAGAATTAGCTATGGCCTCGGTGCCGGCCTCGGTTATATCACCCTGAACTATCGTAAACCTGGCTTTGCCTATATTGACTTCCATTTTTCCTCCTGTTTTCGGCATTTTCAGTCTTCAATTTTTCGAGAGTAGAATATAAAGGCGAGATATAGGACTGTCAATCCTATTGTTTAATTGGGGTTAAATGTCGTCGTTATGATGATCTGGCGGCGATTGAGTATGGTTAGAGAAGATATAACACGCTAAAAACCGTGGCTGAATTATCAAGAAATAAAAGCGGGAATTTTTTACTTGCAATGAATACCCTATAACCTTATTATATACGATTATGAAAAAGCAAGACCCACAGGGTGGCTTATGAACAGAAACTTTGGAAAAATATTATTGGCGATGTTGATAGTCATGTGCGCCTACGGATGGGAGACCATCGTTATTGTCGATGGCGAACATTCGCGGGAAATGGCTATTGGCATGGAATTTGGGGCGACGGAAGGATTCGATCGTGATCTGGACGTTGCCGCGCCGCCGGTGCCTCCTGTGGGATTTTATTGTTATATGCCAATGGCGGATACGTCTTTTGAGTTCCTCGACGCCGTCTGGAAGGATATCCGCAAGCCGGATAAATCGGCGGATTGGAAGTTGCGGCTGGTTAGGCCGACTAAACCGCCCCAGATAAGGTTCAGGAACCTGCCCACAATCGGAAAAATAACCGTAAACAATATCGACGCGGTGGAAGAGAGTCTCGCGTTAACTTTCGCGAAATCGGATACGGAGATTACCATCAAATATAGGCGAGGTTTCTGGGAAGAACCTCTTGCTACAATCGACTTTGAGACCAATTATGACGGAGAAGCCATTATCGTGATAAAAGACCAGTCGGGCAAACCGGTTCGCCGATTACCGGATATGTTCCTGAAAGCCGGGGAACATTCGATAGGCTGGAATGCCACCGATAACCGCGGGAACGAGGTGGAGGCAGGATTGTATTATGCGAGGATTTCACTTCGGTTCGGAGACGAATTCTCCGATTTCGAGGTCGAGACCGTGGTGAAAAGCAAGGAAAACTCGAACGAATAAAGTGACTTAATGCTATGTCTGACAAAAAATTATACAAAGAGATCGATAGAGAATTAACCCAGCAGGAACTCGAGAATGAAGTCCTGGATTTCTGGGATAAAGAGGAAATTTTCCGGAAGGTTCTGGATAAAGGTTCGGGCGATCCTAAATTCGTATTCTACGAAGGCCCTCCGACAGCAAACGGTTTGCCCGGCGTGCACCACGTCCTCGCAAGAACTCTAAAGGACATTGTCTGTCGTTACCAGACGATGAACGGCAGACTGGTCGAACGTAAGGCCGGTTGGGACACGCACGGCCTGCCCGTCGAAATAGGCGCGGAAAAAGAACTTGGCATTTCGTCGAAGAGCGAAATCGAGGCGACGGGAGTAGATAAGTTCAACGCGGCCTGCAAGAAAAGCGTATTCAAATACCTGGACGATTGGGAAAACCTCACCAGACGCATTGGATACTGGCTCGATCTTTCCGAACCCTACGTTACGTGCGACCCTGATTATATGGAATCCGTGTGGTGGCTTTTAGCTAAATTCTTCGACGAGGGGTATATGTATAGAGGGCATAAGATTCTGCCATATTGCCCTCGTTGTGGGACGGGATTGTCCGATCACGAAGTATCGCAGGGGTATCGCGAGGTAGAAGACCCGTCGATTACCGTGCGGATGAAGATACGCGGCGCGGATAACGAGTATTTTCTGGTCTGGACTACCACTCCCTGGACATTGCTCTCTAACGTTGCCGTTGCACTGCATCCCGATGTCGAGTATGTCAAGGCCGAGTTTGCCGGGCAATATTTATGGCTTGCCAGGGCTCGTCTTGAAGCGGTTTTCGGCGAAAAGCCGCCTGAGATTATCGAGTCGAAAAAGGGGAGCGAACTGGCGGGAATCAAATACGAACCGCTGTTCAAGTTCAGCGAACCCGATAGAAAAGCCTGGTTCGCTATCACCGCGGATTACGTAACAACGGAAGACGGCACGGGTATCGTCCATATAGCTCCGGCCTTCGGCGCGGAGGACTACGAGGAAGGCGTAAAACACGGGTTGCCTATGATACAGTGGGTGGAAGCGGACGGTTTGATTTCGCCCCAGGCTAAGCCTTTCGCCGGCAAGTTCTTCAAAGAAGCCGACGCTATGATTATCGAGGATCTCGACGCCCGGGGACTGCTTTTCGCCAGCGAAATGATGACCCATAGCTATGCCTTCTGCTGGCGTTGCGACAGCCCGCTGGTAAATTATGCCCGCGCCAGCTGGTATATCCAGACCACGGCCTTTAAGGATAAGCTTCTCGCAGTAAACGAAGATATAGAATGGTTTCCACCGGAGATAGGGTCGGGCAGGTTTGGAGAATGGCTTCGCAATAATATCGACTGGGCAATTTCGCGTGAAAGATATTGGGGAACACCCCTTCCTATCTGGATTTGCGCCGAATGCGATCATAAGGTAGCTATCGGTTCACGTGTTAAACTTGCGGAAATGGCCGTCGAGGGCTACGAAGAAGGCATGGATATCCACAAACCTTTCATCGACGCCGTTTACCTCGAATGCCCTGAGTGCGGTGGGCGAATGACCCGCATTCCCGACGTCATCGACTGCTGGTTCGACAGCGGCGCTATGCCCTTTGCTCAGGTGCATTATCCATTTGAACATAAAGACGATTTCGAACCCGACTTCTTCCCAGCGGAGTTCATTTGCGAGGGAGTCGATCAGACTCGAGGTTGGTTCTATACGTTGCTCGCAATATCGACTTTTATCACCGGCAAATCCAGCTATAAGCGGTGTCTGGTAAACGGTCTTGTTCTCGACGTCAACGGGCAGAAGATGAGTAAACGGCTCGGCAACGCCGCCGATCCGGTGCAGGTAATAGCGAATTACGGTGCCGATCCCCTCAGGTGGTATTTAATAACGACGAGCGCGCCCTGGTTACCCACACGTTTCGATCCGGAGGGTATAGGAGAGGTTTCGAGGATATTTTTCGATACACTGAGAAATACTTTCGGATTTTTCGCCCTATATGCGAACATCGACGGCTGGAATCCCGACATGGACGATGGAAAGCCTTCTGTAACCGATAAATGGCTGAACAGCAGACTGAATTCGCTCGTAAAGGATGTCAGGGGGGACCTGGACATGTATCAGTTGACCCACGCCACGCGGAAAATCAGCAGTTTCGTTGTAGATGAGCTGTCGAACTGGTTCGTGAGGCTGTCCCGTAAACGTTTCTGGGGGTGCGGAATGGGAGACGATAAACTCGCCGCCTACAGATCGCTTTACAATGCCCTCGTGACGGTGGCTAAACTCATCGCTCCCTATATTCCTATGACAGCAGATATTCTCTGGCGTGGATTACACGAGAATCTGACCTATAAGTCGAAAAGCGTTCATCTGACGGAATTCCCGTCGGTGGATGAAACCGCCGTCGATGTCGAACTTGAGCAGGATATGGTTTTCACGGAACGCATTGTTACGATGGGGCGTAACGCCCGACAAGCAGCTAACCTGAAAGTCCGGCAACCGCTTGCGGATTTATATATTGCTGGAGAATCCGCTAAAGCTCTGCCAGAATGGGCGAGGGATCTCATCAAGCGCGAGTTGAATGTTAAGGCGGTGGAAAACAGGGAGCTTTCTGAATTACAGAGCTATTCGGCAAAGGCCAATTTCAAGACTCTGGGACCCCGTTTTGGAGCTCGGATGAAGGAGATGGCGGAGATAATCGAAGGATTGACCGACAAGACCATCAAGAGAGGCTTGAAGAGCGGCGTAATCCACTTAAACCTGGATGGGCAGGAGGTCTCCCTGCATCCGGAAGAAGATCTCGTTCTTACAGTCGGGGCACCGCAGGGATTACATCTCAATTCAGAAGAAAACCTAACCGTGGCCCTGGATATCGAGCTGACGGACGATCTGATTCTCGAAGGCCACGCGCGAGAACTGGTAAACCGCATTCAAAATACTCGCAAGGAAGCGGGTTTCGAGGTTACGGATAGAATAATCGTCGGCGTGGATTCAGTTGAGGAAATAGTCGATGCAATACGGCGGCACGACGAGTGGATTGCGCGAGAAGTCCTGGCAACGGAATTGCGAGTAGGGCCAATCGATTCGCCCGAGTTCGAAAAGACCTGGGACGTAAACGACTATAACGCAAAGATATACGTGAAAAGGGTTTAATTTCAATTGGAAATAGCAATTCGTAATAAAATCTGTATAATAAAAGGATGTTTGGTTTTTTGAAAATCAAGGAGTCACATGAGAACCAGAGAACTTAAGAGATACAAAAAGAAACTAAACAAATTGAAGGAAGAGATACAGAGCGAAATCGGTCGCTTTGAGGACAATATGCTCCACAAGAATCGCAAGGAATCGACTGGCGAGGTTTCCAGTTTTACTACTCATCCCGCCGATATGGGTGCGGAAACTGCGGAATACGAGAAAGCCTATATCCTCGCCTGCACCGAAAACGAACTCCTCGAGCTAATCGATAACGCTCTTAAGAGAATCGAGACGGGCGAATACGGCAAATGTATAGAGTGCGGGGACAAGATACCCATCCAGCGACTGAATGCCATTCCATATGCGCCTTATTGCGTGGATTGTAAAGAAGCTATGGAAAATAGCGATTACGTAAAGTAAGGTCGGGTAACGAGTTAAATGAATTCCCCAGCGAAAAAACCACCTCCACCGCCTAAGAACTCCAACTGGAGGACAAAGGCGAGAGGTCTTGCCCTATGGGTGCTTCTGTTCGCCGTCGCGGTGATACTCGCGCAGATGTTTTACGGAGATAGGAATCCGGTGCTCAAGATGAGTTATTCGGAATTTATCGAATCCGTCGAGAAGGGCGAAGTGCAGAAAGTAAAATTCGTCGGCAAGCAGGTCGAGGGGGATTTTGAATCCGAGAAGATAGTATCGGTGGGCAAGAGAGATGTTCATTACGAGGAGTTCGAGTCGTTTATTCCCTTCGAAGCGCCGGAACTAATAACGAAACTACGGGAAGCCGGTGTCGAGATTTCCGCGGAGGAAGAGGGCGGTGGCTGGTGGTCCGTCGCGATTTCAATATTACCCTGGCTGTTATTGCCACTGTTGTATTTCCTTTTTATTATGCGGATGCAGGGCAATCAAAAAGGGATTTTTTCCTTTGGAAAATCGAAAGCGAGGCGGATAACGCCGGACAGAGCGAAGGTGACCTTCGCCGACGTCGCCGATTGCGAAGAAGCCAAGATGGAGCTTCAGGAAGTAATCGAATTCCTCAAGAATCCAAAGCGTTTCTCCAAGCTGGGGGGTAAAATACCCAAAGGGGTCTTACTTCTCGGCCCGCCGGGCACGGGCAAAACCTTGCTCGCTAAAGCGGTATCCGGTGAAGCCGGGGTTCCCTTCTTCAGTGTTTCCGGGAGCGATTTCGTCGAGATGTTCGTGGGAGTAGGAGCGAGCCGCGTGCGAGATTTATTCGATAACGCGCTGACCAACGCCCCGTGTATAGTATTCATAGACGAAATAGATGCGGTTGGACGCCAGCGCGGAACGGGGCTCGGCGGCGGCCACGACGAGAGAGAGCAGACGCTCAACCAGATTCTCGTCGAGATGGATGGTTTCGAGGCTAACACCGGCGTGATAGTCCTTGCCGCGACCAATCGTCCAGACGTGCTCGATCCGGCTCTATTGAGAGCTGGAAGATTCGACAGGCGAGTTGTGATAGACAGGCCGGACGTGAAGGGCCGCGAGGGGATTTTGAAAGTTCACACGCGGGGAATCCCGCTGGACGAAAACGTCGATCTGGCGGAAATAGCGCGAGGAACACCCGGATTATCCGGCGCGGACCTGGCTAATATATGCAACGAGGCCGCACTGATGGCGGCGCGAGACCAGAAAGATCAGGTCGAGCAAAAGGATCTGGAGCACGCCAAAGATAAGATAATGATGGGCATGGAACGGCGCAGTATGGCGCTGTCTCAGGAAGAGAAGCGGATTACGGCGTTTCACGAAGCGGGCCATACGCTGGTCGGGAAACTGCTTCCGGGAAGCGATCCTATCCACAAGGTTACTATTATACCGCGCGGGATGTCCATAGGACAGACCATGTATTTGCCCGTCGGGGATAGGCATGTCTATAGTAAAAGTTATTTGAAAACCAAGCTTGTGCACATGCTGGGCGGACGTGCCGCGGAACTGATTGTTCTGGAAGACCCGACAACCGGTGCGGATAACGATATCAAGCAGGCCACCGACCTCGCGCATAAGATGGTGTGTTCATGGGGTATGAGTGAAAGCCTGGGACCGCTGAATTATAACGAAGGCGATAACGAGATTTTCCTGGGTAAGGAGCTGGTAAGTCGTGGGTCGAGACATTCCGAGGAGATTAACCGTCTGATCGATAATGAGGTTACGAGTCTCGTCGAGGGCGCGTTGAGCCAGGCGAAGAAATTACTTGTCGAAAACCGGGATAAACTCGATAGCATAGCCGAAGCCCTTTTAAAATACGAATCGCTTTCCGGTGAGGAAGTTGACGTTATTCTCGAGGGGAAAGAAATTGAGCGCGCCGAGGCGGAAGAATCGCTGGTCGAGGAAAGTGCCGAAGACGAAGTAATCCCCGAAACAAAAGAATCGCGCGGCCCGGCAATATCCGGCGATACGGCTCCCGAGCCCGCTTAAGTTATTCCTGTTAGACAATATTTATAGACAAAAAAGCAGGCTTTTGCGCGAAAATCCTGCAATATTGGCTTGTCGAAATAGTCCTTTCGATTATATTATATGCCTATGTCCGGCCATGAAATCGAAAATACCATGCTTCGGCTTTACGATCCCCGTGATGTTAAGATTATGGGAGTGATTAATATTACGCCGGACAGTTTCTCGGACGGCGGGGTTTATTTCGAAGCGAAACGCGCAGTGGAACATGGTTTGCGCCTTGTTGAAGATGGCGCGGATTATCTGGACATAGGCGGAGAATCTACAAGGCCTGGTGCCGAGCCGGTGGACGACAAGGAAGAACTGCGTCGAATTATACCCGTTATTCAGTCTCTCGCAGAGAAGGTTAACATCCCCGTTTCGGTGGACACATATAAATCCGGCGTTGCGAAGGAGGCGATTAAGGCTGGCGCGACAATAATAAACGACATCTCGGCGATGACCTTCGATCCGGAAATGGCCGATGTAGTGGCGGCTTCGAACTGCGGAGTAATCCTCATGCACATGCAGGGAACGCCTCGCAATATGCAGACGAATCCTCGATATAAGGATGTTATAAAAGAAATCCGGGCGTATTTGCGGGAGAGAGTGGGATCAGCCGAGAAATCCGGAATAGACACGGAAAAGATATGGGTCGATCCCGGAATAGGTTTCGGGAAAAGGCAGACGGAGGAGAACCGTGATAATCTGGATATTCTCGCAAATCTATCGAGATTTAAAGGCGTCGGCTCTAAGCTGGTGGTGGGGACATCGCGTAAATCGTTCATCGGACGGGCTTTAAGGGGCGTTCCAGCTACCGCTCGATTATTCGGAAGTCTCGGAACATTTGCCTGGTCGGCGCTTTTTGGGACAGATATTTTGCGTGTCCACGATGTTAGGGAGACGGTGGAGATGTTGAAATTAATAGGCGATATATACACCCGAGTCAACGATGGGAGCTTATCATGACGCTATTCAGATTATATTTCATGGAATTCGGCGTCCTGGATATCATCGATATTCTGATTGTGGCTTTTATTATCTATCAGTTTTTCATGCTTATGCGGGGCTCTCGCGCCGTTACCATGCTCTTTGGCCTTGGATTATTGTTGTTTCTGGCGTTTCTCTCGACCTGGCTGAATATGAACTCGCTCCAATGGCTCATATCCCGTCTTGGAACGGTTTGGGTTATTGCTTTTTTGGTGGTTTTTCAGCCGGAACTTCGGAACGTCCTCACCCGGCTGGGGAATACCCCTTTTCTCGGCAAACTTGTATCATCGAGCAGTAGAGTTGTCCTCGACGAGGTGGTTAGGGCGGTTGAACTGCTCTCGGAAGCGAAGGTCGGGGCGTTAATCGCGATGAAAAGGGAAGTTGGGCTGAAAGGTTATGAGGAGACCGGAAAGAAATTGAATTCGCAGGTAACGGCGGAACTTCTTGTAACGTTATTCACGCCTCGAACTCCACTGCACGACGGAGCGGCTATAATCGAAAACGATAGAATAATAGCCGCGGCGTGCGAACTGCCGCTGACGACAAATCCCCGTTACCAGAGGACTCTTGGGATGCGTCATAGGGCGGGGGTCGGTTTGTCCGAGGAAACCGACGCGTTAGTCGTTATCGTATCGGAGGAGACGGGCGGCATATCGCTTGCGGTAAGGGGCCACCTTAGAAGAAACCTTACACCGGATAAACTCGGTAAACTCCTCGAGGTTTCGATGAAAGGGAGGATCGACTGACGAAGTGTTCGTGGACCGCGTTAAAATAAATGTCAAGGCCGGTAGGGGCGGCGACGGAATTATCGCCTTCCGCAGGGAGAAGTTCGTTCCGAGGGGCGGCCCCGCGGGCGGCGATGGAGGTAAGGGCGGAGACGTTATACTGCAAGTCGATGACAATATGGCAACGCTTCTCGATTTCAAATACATTAATACTTATAAAGCTCAGAACGGCAAGTCGGGTGAAGGATCACAAAAAACCGGTGCGAGCGGAGAAGATTTAATCGTGCATATCCCGCCGGGAACTCAGGTTATTGACGCGGGGACCGGCGATTTAATAGTAGATCTCGTCGATGGAAGTTGTATCGTGGCAGAAGGCGGAAGAGGAGGAAAAGGAAACGCGAGGTTCGCCACTTCTTCTAATCAAGCGCCGAGGAAAGCCACACCGGGATTGCCCGGCGAGGAACGAGAATTGATTCTCGAATTGAAGGTAATTGCGGACGTCGGCATAGCGGGAGCGCCGAACGCAGGAAAATCAACACTGCTGTCGAGGTTGTCGAAAGCGAAGCCGAAGGTTGCCGAATATCCTTTCACGACGCTACAGCCGAACCTGGGGATAGTGGAAATAGACGATAGCAGGAGATTTGTATTGTGCGATATCCCGGGACTTATCGAGGGAGCGCATGAAGGAAAAGGGCTTGGGCTGGAGTTCTTGCGCCATATCGAACGAACGAGGATAATACTGCTACTGGTAGATTTGACCGATTCTCCGAAGGAAAAGCTCGAAATGCTGAACAAAGAGATGGAAAGCTACGCCGACGGACGACTTAGAAACAAAAGGAGGATTGTCGTCGGAACCAAATTGGATGTTACAGACAGGGAGAGAGACTGGGCAGAAATTCTGGGGGGCGATGCGATTTTTATAAGTTCGGTTACGGGCGAGGGGCTTAACGAACTTGTTAATATAGTTTACAATGAATTGAACGATCTTTCTGTGGTTGGTGTATAATGGAACCGACGGAGAAACATAGGATATACTGGCACCTGGCATTATCGCGTGTGCCGAATGTAGGTCCGGTTACTGTCAAGAGTTTATTGGACTATTTCGGCGATCCGAAGACGGTATTTCTTCAGGATAGGGCTGTCCTGGGTAAATTTATGAAATCGAACGCTATAGACAGCCTGCTGGATTACGACCCCGAAAAAGATTCCTTTATCGAAGAGGAAATCGGGAGAATAGAGAGAGAGGATATTCGAATTGTAACTCCACTCGATAAGGAATTTCCGAAATTGCTTCGCAGTATTCTCGATCCGCCGGGGATATTGTATGTTCGTGGCGAGATTCTTCCCAAAGACGAGATCGCTGTGAGTATTGTCGGGACGCGGCGGGCGTCTCGTTACGGGATAGACCAGGCACGCAGGTTTGCGAAATACCTCGCTCAGCAGGGGATAACAATCGTATCCGGCATGGCGATGGGCATCGACGGAAACGCGCAGGAAGCGGCCATCGAGGCGGGTGGAAGGACTATTGCGGCTTTGGGTTGTGGCGTGGACGTCATTTATCCGAATATCAATCGAAAATTATATGCGAAAATAGCCCAAAACGGCGCAATCGTAAGCGAATACGCGATGGGGACGAAACCCGCACCGGAGAATTTCCCTAAGAGAAACAGGATAATAAGCGGACTATCCCTGGGGACGTTGATAATCGAAGGCGGGAGGAAAAGCGGCGCGTTGATTACATATAAATACGCCCTCGACCAGGGCAGGGAGGTTTTCGCGATACCGGGGGCTATCGACCGACCGACTTCCGAGGGGCCAAACATGCTGATAAAGAAAGGCGCAACCGCCGTTACAAGTCCGGAAGAGATAATCGATTACCTGAATATTCCAATGAAAACCAAAGAAGCGAGAAGGAAAGCGCTGGATATCGCGAAAAGCCTGGATGGAATAGAGAAAGTGATTTTCGAGGCGCTCGACTATGAGGGGAAACATATAGATATTATCGCACGAGAGACTAAAATGGACAGCCAACACGTTTTGATGACCCTGTCTATCCTGGAGTTGAGAGACCTTGTCAAAAGACATCCGGGGATGTGTTTTTCTAAAAACGTCTAATAATCGAACACTATGATCAAGAAAGAAATCGAAGTTGTAAACAAACTCGGGCTTCACGCGAGACCGGCTACGATGCTCGTCAAGACTGCGTCCAGCTTCAAATCGAAGATTACGATAAAGAAGGACGAACTCAGCGTTGACGCCAAGAGTATCATGGGCGTGCTTATCCTCGCCGCTCAGAAGGGGAGCAAGCTGATCCTCGAAGTTGACGGCGCGGACGAGAAGGAGGCCGTAGAAGCCGTGGCGGACTTGTTCCGGCGAGGTTTCGACGAGGACTGAGATGAACCTGCCGAATATCCTTACAATAATAAGGATAATAATCGCGCCGTTGGTTTTCCTCGCGATATACCACGGCGAAGCATGGCTGATTCCCGGCCTGGGGCTTTTCATTGTCGGCGCAGTTACGGACTGGCTGGACGGCTATTTTGCACGAAGACACAAAACGGTTACAGGTTTCGGGCAATTCGCGGACCCCGTTGCGGATAAGTTATTATCCGGGTTCGCATTAGCTATAATTGCCGCGACTGGATATTCGGCGGTCTGGCCGGTAGTGGGAATAATCACTCGGGACGTGCTCGTTACGAGTTTCAGGTTCTGGGGATTGAACCGGGATAAGAAGATATTACCCAGTAAAGCGGCCAAGGCAAAGACAGCAGTGGAGATGATAAGTATAACGGGGATAATAGTTTACATGGTTTCGGGTGGCTCGACAAAGGGGTTTTTGGTAGGGACTGCGGCATTGATTTTGGTTTTCGCCCTCGCGTGGATTACGGCTGTAGATTATTTCTGGAAAAACAGGGAGTTGATATTCGGAGAGTCCCGTATAATCGACGATAGACCCGACAGACAACTTTAGGTTCTTCGATATACAACGAGAGAGAATCCCTCTGGTGAGATTTCCGGGGGGGTTTTTTTGATTATAGTAGCTTTAAGCCCTGAATTAGAAGCGATTTGCGCGGCCTTTTCTATTTCGCTTTCGACTCCGGGGCCTTTGTAAAAGATTATCCTGCCGGCTCTTTTTGTCATTTTGGGAAATAAGTGAAGAGAGTTTAATATTGATGAGAAAGCGCGGCAGACGCAGTAATCGAACTTCGTTTCGATTTCGTAATCTTCGATTCGGGTATTGAAAACGCGGGCGTTTACGATATCGAGTCGATCGATAACTCGCTCTATGAAACGTGCCTTTTTCCCCGTGGATTCTATCATAATCACACTGAGTTTTGGGGCGGCTATTGCGAGCGGGATGCCCGGTAAACCGGCGCCGGAACCCACATCGACTAATAAGCCGCGCTGATTAATTATTCCGAGTAACAACGGAGAGAGCGAATCGAGGATATGTCTTCGCCATATATCGGGAATATCGCCGGGGGAAATCAGATTAATCGAACGGTTGGACTTTATTAATAAATCGACATAGATTTCGAGTTTATCCATCGCATCTTCTTCAAGCTGTAAACCCGAATCGTTTATAATATTGAAAACCGTATCTTTATACATGGCAGTGGATTATTAAATTGTTTCACGTGAAACATTGCGATTATTAAGGTAGATATATATAGAAAAAATCGCCGCCGGGGATATACCGGGTATGTTCGATGCCTCGGCGAGCGTAGAAGGTTTTTCTGAGCTCAGTTTTTCTCGGGCTTCGGTGGTCAACGAGTCTATTCCAAAGTAGTTTATATCGACCGGGATTGTCGTTTTCAAAATCGCAGGGCGGTTGGCGGCGCGCTTATCCTCGCGCTTTATAAAATGTTCGTAAGATATTTCTATCTCTATTCGTCGGATTATTTCGCCCGGCAAATCGGGGGAATTTATGCCGGCGGAAACGAAATCGCCGTAAGAGGTATCCGCGATGGATAGATACCTTTTGCCTGTCGGTTTATCCGGCCCGGAAATTTTCTCCGCAAGTTCTTTCGGGACGCGGATTTCCTCAAGCCGCTCGAGCTCCTTTACAAAGAGTTCGTTATATTTTCTATATTTCTCGATGATTTTGGGAGGAAGGAGATTATATTTATCGGAATAATCCAGCAGTCGATATATGGCATTGTCTTCGCGAAGGCGTAGCCGGTGTTCCGCACGGGAGGTGAAGAGCCGGTATGGTTCATCAACGCCCGTGGCAGTTATATCGTCGATCATAACGGCGATGTAGGATTCGCGTCGGTTTAGTATGAAAGGTTCTTCATTGAGTATCTTTAGCGATGCGTTTACGCCCGCGATTATCCCCTGACCCGCGGCCTCCTCGTAACCACTTGTGCCGTTGATTTGCCCGGCGTTATAGAGGCCGGAAATTTCGATGTGTTCCAGAGTTCGGTGTAGTTTGCGGGGATCTATGCAATCGTATTCCACCGCATATCCCGGTTGCGTCATAACGCAGTTTTCCAGTCCGGGAATAGAATGGAGAGCGTGCTCCTGGATGTCGGCCGGGAGGCTCATCGAGACGCCGTTCACGTATAGTTCATCGGTGTTTACACCCTCCGGCTCGAGAAAAACTGTGTGCCCGCTTCTTTCCGGAAAGAGCGCGACTTTAACCTCCAGCGAAGGACAATAGCGTGGCCCGGTGCCGCTTATCCTGCCATCGAACATGGGGCATTTTTCGAGATTTTTTTCTATAATATCCTTCGTTTTTTCGCAAGTCCTTGTAATCCAGCAACATAGCTGATTTTCGACGGATAATTTTTCGCCTGTGTGAATAGAGAATGGGCTATAATCGTTTTCGCCGGGTTGTTTACGGATTTTATTATAATCGATGTTTTTCGTAGAGATTCGCGGCGGCGTGCCCGTTTTGAAACGAATAAGTTCTATTCCTATATTATTAAGACACTCAGCGAGTTTAGACGCCGGTTTTTCGCCGCGCCTGCCTTCGAGAATGACCTTTTCGCCCATAAACGTCTTTCCGCCAAGAAAAGTCCCGGTAGCGACAATAACAGCTTTACAATCGAAGGTTTCATTATCATCGACGATTACAGATTTGATTTGTCCATTTGCGACTTTTATAGCGGTCGCTTCGCCTTCGATTACGGATACATTTTCGATTTTATTTATTTCATCCTGAATGGCAAGTTCGTAGGCCTTTCGGTCGTTTTGCGATCTGGTAGCTCTAACTGCCGCGCCCTTGCGTCTATTGAGAACTCTATATTGAATCGCCGTTTTATCGGCACAGATTCCCATAATTCCGCCGAGTGCATCGACCTCGCGGACGACCTGGCTTTTTGCAAGTCCGCCTACAGCCGGATTACAACTCATTCTGCCGATGGTTTTCGAGTCCAGAGTAACGATTCCCGCCGTCATCCCGAGTTTAGATGCGGCAACCGCGGCCTCTACGCCGGCGTGGCCTCCGCCGATTATCAGTATGTCGAATTCGTCATACATGCACATAAAATAAGTATTCACAAGAACTTTGCAATAAGGTTTCACATGAAACAAAAACGTTTTGACATATTCCACTTAAATGCTTAACCTTATAATGTAGCAATTCGCGAGGGAGATTTATGCGGACCGCGGCATTTTTAATTCTTTTATGTTTACCCGTTTTCGGTTCTGGTTTAACGGTCGATAATGTCGAAACCGCTAAGGGAATCGTCGAGATTCGGTTATCTCTGAAAGATTATTCGCTTTACAATTACGATAACGGCAAAACAGGTATATCGGTGGGAAATTGCGGGTATAGAGGCGAAAATGGCGCACCGTCGTTGGTCGGAAGGTTGTTCTTCGTGGCTATACCGAAAGGCGTTATACCGGAGGTCGAACTCGAAGTCCTGAATTGGTCGGATTGGAGAGACGTTTCGCCGGCACCTGTGCCACAAAGGACTGGCAAGGAAGTATCATATAACGCCGATCCAGCCGAATATTCGGTAGCCAGGCCGGCGAGAGCTGAATATGTAACATCGGCAGATATGCGAGGAGTCCATATCGCGGTTGTGGAATATATCCCCGTAGAATACGACCCGTCTCGCGGAGTGCGATTCGCCCTGGCGGCGAACCTGCGTGTAAACTACGGATCGAGGGACTTCGATTACGACACAAAGCTCTGTAGTCCCGTATATCATAGAATATTGAGTCGAATACTGGTGAATCCACGGGACGTCCTTCCCGCCGAACCAATATATATGGACGGCCCGTGGCACAGTTCACAGGGCGCGGAACTACTGATAATCACTCCCCCGGCGTTCGAATCTAATCTCGGTAATTGGCCTATATGGAAGGTCATGTCCGGTATTCCCACCAAAATTGTTACTACCGTGGAGACAGGAACGTCGAGAATCAACATTAAGAGTTATATTCGGGATGCATACGAAACCTGGGAATTGCCGCCCTCTTACGCGTTATTTATAGGGGATACGGACTTTCTGCCGACATTTGAATTTGGCCCCGAGGGACTTGGCGACGGACCTTACGGTTGCCTCGAAGGCGCGGATTATTTCCCGGAGGTATTGACCGGACGGCTTTCATGCGATAACACTTCCGAACTGGATGTGCTAATTCGCAAGTGCATCAACTTCGAATACATGCCGGACACTACCGACGACTGGTATATCCGTGCGGTGGGCGTGGTAAATGAGGACGATCCCTACCTTCCGCTCGGGCCGGACGATTCTTCTTACGCCGCGGCGGTTATCTACGCGATGGAACAGTGTTCGCTGGCCGGTTTCACTTCGCATCCCGTATTCCGCAATTTGCTGGGGCACGTCGCGGCGGACGTTTATCCTTATATTGATGCCGGATGTGCGTTCGAAACGTATCGTGGGCAAGCTTACCCGGATTGGTATATCCCCTTTCAGGGCTTGTATGATCTAAATACCGGGCGCAAATGCCCTGTAACAGTGTCTATTACCTGCATTACTGGAGCCTTTCAGTCGGGAGATAATCATCTTTGCGAGAGGAGCACTCGTGCCGGAACAGTCGGCAGTCCACGGGGGTCGGTGGCGTGGATAGGCCAGGCGACGGTTAGCTCAAATACACCGGAACGATCGTCGCTATCGAAACATATATTCGAGGGCTTTTTCCCGGCTTCTCTAAACGAGCTTTCGGCGGCGCACCTTTACGGTAAGATCGAAATGCTTGCGGAATTCGGCCCCACTTATGCCGCCGAGGGGGAATTAACGACTACCACATTGGTCGGCAGTCCGGAAATGCGTGCATGGACCGCGCCTATAGGGGTTCCCGATGTGGACTACCTGCCGATGTTCATTCCAGAGTCCCCCTATTTCGATGTTACAGTTACCGTTGGCGGAGAAAGTAAATTTGGCGCGAGGGTGGCGCTAAATCAAGATACGTTAATGTCTTACGCGATTACGGATTCATTCGGGAACGCTTCGGTCGAGTTTTATCCCATAATGGATCCGCTTGTTCCAATAGTATTAGTGGTCTCCGGGGCGAATATTTATCCCCATATCGATACGTTAGAGCTAACGTTGCCCGGAGTATTAATATGGCCGGCACCGGTCGAGTTCACCGAGATTTCCGGCAACGGCGACGATTTCATCAATCCCGGTGAAACGCACTCTTTTGTGCCGAAAATAGTGAACCTCGGAAGCGATACAGCCATGGGGCTCGAAGGATTGATGATTACGCCGTGGGATTTCGTTTGGGCGGATACTACGAGCACCTTCCCCGATATAGCGACTTTCGATACGGTTTCCGGGAGCGTTATCGAATTCGATGTGCCCGTAGATTACGAAGCCAACGATTCCCTGGTTTTTGAGATGTATATTAACGACCATCCCGACGGCCCCTGGTTTATTAAGTTCCCGACTTTCCCCGGACTTCACAGGTTCAATCTTCAGGTCGATTCGATCGAAATAGTGGATAACGCGCCCTACGGCAACGATAACGATAGGATCGATCCCGGCGAGACCGTAAGTATCTGCGTCCAAATGATTAATCCGGGATATGGAGTCTGCGAGAGCCTTTTGACTTTGTTTTCAGTCTCAAACGATAGTATCAAAATAATGTCGGGCGGAGCAAAACACGGTTATTGGGGCACACTTGCCAAAGATTTTCTATATCCGTGTTTCTGTATCGATGTTTCACCCGAATTGGATTATGAACCGAGCCGTGAATTCGATTTGCTAATCGACGCGGATTGCAATACTTACGAATACCACGATACTCTACTTATTTCATTCGAATTCGGTTCGGGTTCGACCGAGTTTACTCCCTGGCTATACCGCTACAGCGAGCCGGAATTTCAGGACCTGGGCGACGGGGATGGGATTATCGAGCCGGGGGAGCGTGTCGGTATAATTTTCCAGACGAAAAACGGCGGTAGTATGGACGCTTCAGGGGTTCACGCAGGGGTTTCCGCTACGCCCTTCGTGTATTCGGACGGACATGCTTCTCTTGTTGGCGATATCCCCGCAGGCTCGATAGTGGAGAATACCTACGATGCTATAACGTGCACTACGGCGAATTACACGCCGGAAGATACTGTCCTCGAAGTGCCGATTATATTACTCGATTCGGGGAGTTCATATTCGCATACCGTAAAAGTATATCTGCGGTTGGGTTCCGTCGCGGATATTTCCGAGGGCAAAAGACTGCCGAGCAAAATCGCAATCGGCCGATTCAGACCAAATCCGTTTAATTCAAGCGGCGAATTCGAGATTTTTCTACCGGAAAAACAGGACAGGATAATCGTCGAGGCTTACGATATTCTGGGGAATCTGGTCGAGGTAATCCACGACGGGGAATTATCGCGCGGGACACATAAAATTCTCTTTAATCCGGCACCGCCGGTATCGGGGATATATCTGATAAGGATTAAAACGGGCGAATATGAGGCCTCGTTCAAGGCTTTACTGTTAAAATAAATCACGCAAATCCAGCCGGGTCAACGCTTTCACAACAATTCAATATTTTTATTAATTTTAGCATTGACTGAAGCTTCTGAAATCACCATATTCGATTTCAGCAGGAGGATATCTTATGACTGAAGATAGCAAGAAATTCACTGAATTCATCGAAGAAGCCGGTGTCCTTTTCGAATATTTTGGACTTACCCGAATGATAGGCCGTATTTTCGGCTGGCTGGTCGTGTGCAGGCCGCCCCATCAGAACGCGAAACAGATAGCGGAGGCTCTGGACGCAAGTGCCGGGTCGATCAGCATGTCGCTGAAAGTGCTTCTACAGATAGGTTTCATCGAAAAAATCGGCATCCCCGGCGATAGAAGTTCCTATTACAAAATAGACGATGAAGCACTCAGTAAAGTTTTAGCGAATAAATCCAGAGCGAGCGACCAGATGGTGGAACTTGCGGAGAAAGGCCTGGAAATTGCAGAAAATTATTCCGAAGAGGAAAAAAGCCGCCTGAAAGACATGCGAGGCATGTATAGCTGGTTCTCACGCGAGTTTCCGAAGTTTTTACAGAGCTATTTCGGAGAAAAGAAACGAGGAAAAGGTGATTGAGATGAGAAAATACATCATACTAATTGTGATTAGCTCGCTTGCGGTTGCAACCTTGCTTGCGCAGGGCGATAGCGACCAGGAACTCATCGACGAGATTATCTCGAAACAGGACGAACTCTACCGAAGCAACACAAGTTACGCTACTATGGAGATGGAAATCATAACTCCCCACTGGGAAAGAACTCTTATTATGGAAGCCTGGTCGGAAGGGATGGATAAATCATTCGTCGTGATTCAGTCTCCTGAGAAGGAAAAAGGAACAGCAACTTTGCGTATCGACGAGGAGATGTGGAATTATCTTCCGAAGACCGATAAAGTTATGAAAATTCCGCCCTCAATGATGATGAGTAGCTGGATGGGATCCGATTTCACCAACGACGACCTGGTGCGCGAATCTTCGCTGAAGGAAGACTACGTCGCTTCAATTTTCCATCCAGAGAATCGCGTGGACAGCCTTATATATATCCGTTTGACTCCCAAAGAGGATACACCGATCGTGTGGGCGAAAATCGAGTTTGCGGTTACGGAAGACAATTATCTGCCGGTGTGGGAGAAATTTTACAACGAACGCGACGAGCTAATCCGCATAATGGAATTCAGCGATGTGAAAACCGTGGGCGGCAAAACGATTCCTACGGTTATGGAACTCACACCGCAGAATGAGGAAGGGCACAAGACTATCGTTCGCTACAAAGATATTGAGTTTAATATTCCTCTCGACGACGACGTTTTCTCTCTCAGAAATCTGAAAAAGACGAGGTAAAATTGTCGGATAAGAAAAAACCGTTGGTGTGGAGGATCATTGGCGAAAGCAACGCGACCATGTTCAAGATCGCCTTCCGCAATGTCTTTCGGCAAAAGCGGCGTTCGTTTATAACTTCCCTGGCGATGATTGGCGGTTTCGCGCTGGCGTCGATTTCTCTCGGTATGATTTCTGGAACCTTCGGTGATATAATCGACCAGTTTACGCGTAACAACCTGGGACACATACAAATACACAGGGTAGGCTACTTCGACAAACCGACGATGTATAATACGATTCTCAATTACGACAGCCTTGCGAGTGAAATTATGTCTGTCGATGGAGTCGAAGATTGGGCACCGCGATTGTATTCCGGCGGACTGGTTTCCGTCGGAGAAAAAACTGCCGGTACCAGTGTAATCGGAATAGACCCAAAACTGGAAAACAAAGCTTTAAATTTCAACTGGAAGGTAAAAGAGGGAAAGAATCTATCCGAAACACCTTCCCATGAAGCGCTTGTGGGCAAAGGTCTGGCAAAACTATTGGAGGCCGGAATCGGCGATTCTATAGTGATAGTATCTCAAGCGGCTGACGGGTCTATCGCAAACGACATCTATGAAATAATCGGGATAATATCTTCCGGAAACGATATGGCGGATAGGGCGACGATGTATCTGCATATCCGCGATGCCCAGGAGTTGTTTGTTCTGCCGAATCAGGCGCATGAGATCGCAATTTTGGTTGAGGTTACTAATCGTGTTCCTAAATACATTGAACAAATCCGTGAAATTGTGGACACGTCGAAATATTCCGTCATGCCCTGGCAGGAATTCGCTAAATCCTTTTATGAGATGGTTCAGGCGAAGTTCTCCGGTAACTACATCGTGAATATAATCATCGGATTGATCGTCGGAATCGGCGTGCTGAACACGGTGCTAATGTCCGCTCTCGAACGAACAAGGGAATACGGTGTTCTTAAGGCGATTGGGACCAAACCGATACAGATTTTCAAGCTGATCGTATTCGAGGTTTTTGTGCTGGCGTGCGCAAGCATGATTATCGGTGCGCTACTGGGGCTTGGCGGGAATTATTTCTTTTCAAAAGTTGGAATTAGCTACGGCACGGAATTCGATATATCCGGCTTCATAATAGATAAAGCCACAGCCCGGATTACGCCTCAAACTATATTTTTGCCGGCGTCGATGGTTTTCTTCACGGCGATGATAGTCAGTATATTTCCCGCAATATTCGCCGCTCGAACCAAACCTGCAAAGACGATGAGAATGTAATCTCGTGAGATAATATGGTAAAGACGATAAACTCAAATAGAAAAACACTTTTAGCCCGAATATTTGGCGGAAAGATAGCCCTGATGTTCAAAATGGCGGCGCGCAATGTTTTCCGGCAGAAACGTCGGTCAATATACACCGCGCTCGCCATGTTCGGGGGCTTTTTCCTGGCCTCGATTTCGATAGGCCTCGGCGATGGTTCATATAGCATGGTAATCAATGGCTTTACCCGTAGTAATATGGGACACATTCAGATACATGGAAAGGGCTATCTCGACAAACCCACGTTATACAATACAATTACCGATTATGGGGAAATAGGCGAGAAGGTTATGGAAATCGACGGCATCGACGGCTGGACGCCGCGGCTATATTCCGGCGGATTGGCGTCGGTTGACAATAAAACCTCTGGAGTTCAGGTGGTGGGAATCGATCCCCTTCGAGAAAATAGGACGATGAATTTCTCCGGAAAGGTCGAAACGGGCGAAATGATTGCCGATACTGCCAGCCATAACGCTATGGTAGGCAAGGGTTTGGCGAAAACGCTGGAGGCAAAGGTCGGGGATTCGATTGTAATCGTTTCGCAGGCCGCGGACGGCTCCATCGCCAACGATATCTATCGAATTTCCGGCATAATCGGTTCGGGCAACGATCTCAGCGACCGAGCTACGATGTATCTGCATATCGAAGATGCTCAGGAATTATTCGTTCTTTATGGACAAATCCACGAGATGGTCATCCTCGCCGACAAAGTTAAAAAAGCCGTGCCCTTGACAAAAAAAGTCCGCGCGGTCATCGATACATCGAAGTATTCGGCGAAGTCCTGGCAGGTCTTCGCAAAAAGCTTTTACGAAGCTATGACCGCCGATAAACAGGGAAATATCATTACGCAAATAGTAATAGCCATAATCGTGGCGATAGGGGTGTTGAACACGGTGTTGATGTCGGTTCTCGAAAGAACGCGGGAATACGGCGTTTTAAAAGCCATCGGCACTACGCCGTTGCAAATCTTCTTTTTAATTCTATTCGAGGTCTTCGTTCTGGCGGCCGCGAGTATTTTGATTGGCGCTGCTTTTGGAATAATCGGTAATTCTATCCTCGCAAAGGTCGGTATAGATTTCGGAACGGAATTTTCCATGGGCGGCTTCACCATGGACAAGATGGTCAGCGAGGTCAGCCGCGACAGCCTTCTTCTGCCGACCCTGATGGTTTTCGTGACAGCGATGATAGTGAGCATATTCCCGGCGGTTTACGCGGCTCGAACCAGGCCTGCGAAAACTATGAGAATGTAAACGACGAATCATGGGAGAAAACTCATGTGGATGTATATAAAACTTGCATGGCGTAACCTTCTGAGGAATAAACGCCGGACTTTTATTGCCGGAACTGCAATAGGAATCGGACTCGCATCGCTGATTTTCTACGATGCCCTGATTATCGGCATGGAGAATAATATGATTGGCACCGCGACGTCGTCGTTTTTAGGAGAAGCGCAGATACATGCCGAGGAGTTCCGCGAAACCCAGGACGTCGATCTGACAATCAACAACCTGGACAGTGTTATGGCGAGCCTGGACAAAGAGAACATCGTCGAGGCTTACACTGAGCGTGTGATGAGTTTCGCGATGCTCAGTTCGGCGGGGAATATTTCGTCAGTGGAGCTTGTCGGAATCCAACCCGAATCCGAATCGAGACTATCTAAAATCGACGATGCTATGCAGACGGGCGATTTCTTCAAGAGCGACGATAAGCGTAACGTCGTCCTGGGAAGTAAGCTGGCGGAGCTTCTCGATGTGCAGTTAGGCGACCGCGTCGTCGCGACCGTGGCGCAAGCGCATTCCGGCGAACTCTCGCAGGAATTATTTCGCGTATCGGGAATATACCATTTTGGCGACCGCGCAATGGATGCCGGCCTTGCCTTCATCCGAATATCCACAGCAAGAGAAATGCTTGCTTTACCGGGAGAAACCCACGAGATAGCAATCAAATTCACAGATATTCAACTGTCAAAGGTTGATACACTATTCTTCTGGGATAAGTATTCCACCGGCGGCAACGACGCGAAATCCTGGGAGAAACTCTTCCCGCAACTCGACGCCGTTTTCCAGATGACCGATATAGCCAAGACAATAGTAGGGGTGATTCTATTCGGTATCGTCGCGTTGGGGATAATCAACACACTGTTTATGTCGCTACACGAGAGGATGTTCGAATTCGGAGTCATAAAGGCAATAGGCACAAGGCCGTTCAAAATCGCCCAGTTAATTATATTCGAGGCGGCCTTCCTGTCGATAATCAGCATCGTCATTGGAAGCGCGATTTCTTTGGCGGTCAATTCCTATGTCGGCCACGTCGGCATCGACTACCGCGGCATGGAATTCCTTGGGACAACCGTGCAGGAGCTTATGTATCCGGTAATGAAAACAGAACAATATATTATTTATCCGATTTGGGTGTTTATATTGACATCGATTGTGGGAATTTATCCTGCGGTGCACGCCGCGAGGTTGAATCCCGCGAAGGCGATGCGCAGAAGTGTATGATAAATAAGAACTTAGCATAAAGGCGGAGAAATGGGAGATAGAGTAATAATCGAAGCCAAAGGGGTCAAAAAGACCTACACCGATAACGGCGTGCCCGTGGAGGCCGTCCGCGGCATCGACCTTAAAATCAACGAGGGCGATTTCGCGGCAATTATCGGGCCGTCCGGTTCCGGCAAGACCACTTTTCTGAACATCATCTCGGGTCTGGACAATCCCACCGAGGGCAAGGTCTGGCTGGACGGCAAACCCCTGTCCGAAATGACCGGCGGCGAACTGTCCGATTTTCGGCGCGACAATATCGGCTTCATTTTCCAGGCATACAACCTGATACCGGTGCTCACCGCGGAGGAGAACATCGAATACATCATGCTTCTGCAGGGCATCGACAAGGAAGAACGCCACCGCAGGGTGATGGACATCCTGAAACAGGTCGGCATGGAAGAACTCTACGACCGCCGACCGCCGCTACTTTCCGGCGGGCAACAGCAGAGAGTTGCGGTTGCCAGGGCGATGGTGTCCCGACCGGCAATTATCCTGGCTGACGAACCCACCGCGAACCTGGATTCCGAAACCGGCGGCAACCTTCTGGACATCATGCACAAGCTGAACAAGGAGACCGGCATGACCTTTGTCTTCTCGACCCACGACGATATTGTAATCGAGCGGGCGGAACGGCTGATTGTCCTCAAAGACGGCAAAATCGCGAAAGACGAGTTGAGGAACCAGTGAGACTCTCGCGCGCGATAATAACCTTTCTGATAGTCGCCCTCTGCCTTTTCGGGAGCGACAAAGTCGTTATCGACGGCTATTGGAAGAATTTCTTCACCATGGTGAAACCGGTCGATTACGACGGCCTTGTGGACGATGATCCCACCGGCTCCGTTAGCTATCGTCTGAACCTGAAACTAACCTATTCCCCCGCCGATTTCATCACCACAAAACTCTCCTACGACATCAAACCGGAACTGGTCGCTGACGGCATGAGCTCCACCGAGATGCTTTTTGGCGGCGCGGTTGCCGGCCCGTCCTATCGCACGGACGATTTGAAATCCCCGATATGGCCGGAAGATTTCGACGGCTCCGGCTTCGTCCTTCAGCAGAATCTCGACAGGCTCTATGCCTCGGTCGAGCTACCTTTCGCGGACATTCTGGTTGGCCGCCAGCCCATAGCCTGGGGCAACGCCCGCGCGATCAACCCAACCGATGTCCTGGTGCCCTTCACTTTCGACGCCCTGGACACCGAGGAGCGCCCCGGCGTGGACGCCCTCCGCATGCGGTTCCCGGTCGGTATGATGTCCGAACTGGATTTCGGCGTCCTGCCCGGCGAAAAGTGGGAAGAGCGCACAATGGCCGCCTTCGGGCGAGGCAAATTCTACCTATGGCGGACCGACATCGCCCTTACCGCCATGTTCTACCGCCAGGACGCAATGGCGGGGTTCGACATCACGCGCGGAATCGGCGGTTACGGCACATGGCTCGAAGCGGCCTATATTCAACCCGCTATCGCAGTCGATTCAATCGACGAAGACCCCTATTTCCGATTGACCGTCGGAACCGATTACGTCCTGAGCGACGGAACCTACATTTTCGGAGAATACCACTACAACGGCGCGGGCGCGACCGAGCCGAAGGAATACCTCGACGCACTCGACAAACGCGCTTACACCCAGGGCGGCGTCTATCTACTCGGCCAGAACTACATAATCGCGGGCGGAAGCTACCAGTTCAACATGCTATGGGGCGCGGGCGGGCAGATCATGTTCAACGCCAACGATTATTCCGGCCTCATCGCCCCGACAATCGAATACAACGTCGCGGAAAACGTCTATATCTCCGCTGGAGCCTTCATCGGCACCGGCCCATCGGCGAAGATAATCTACATATACGAAAAACAGGCAGTCCCTCCCTTAGAACCCGATTTCGGTTCCGAATTCGGCAACTACCCCGACATGGCCTTCGCCAGCTTCAGATTGTATTTTTAATTAATGATTGATTTCCCCGCAAAATCCCGGGCGAAACACCCTCGCTATTATTGGAAATATTCCCTCTCAAACTAAAAGCCAGGGCGTCCCCACCGCCCTATTATAAACTCTCCCCCTTAACAAGGGAGGTGGCCGATGCTCGCATCTGTAGGAAGGCCGGTGCTTGAACCCCACGGGAGGGTTCTAATATAAAAGCGGCCTCCCAGCCGCCTACAATAAAATCTAAAGAATAATAAAAACTGTCATTTCGAGCGCAGGGAAAAATCTGCATAAAATTAATAGATGCGGCGTCTCGCCGCACATCGAGCGAGACGCTCGATCTTTTAGTTTAAAATATAAGATCGCAATGACGAGGTATATAAAAAAGGTGGCCAGGAGGCATTCAAAAAGGGCGGCCACCAGCCACTCTACCATAAAAATTCCCCCTTGTGAAAGGGGGATTTAGGGGGATTATCTGTCATTCCCGCGAAAACGGGAATCCATTCTACATTCTAAATTCTACATTCAATACGCCTTCTTTATTTTGCGGACCCGCAGGGGGGCGTGTTTAAGCATTACGAAGGGGCATGGCGGACGTCATCCCCCTTTTTTATTTTAGATACACGACTCTCTTCGTGGCCGTTTCGGTCCCTGAGCCTGCTGTGTCCTGAGCTTGTCGAAGGGCCGAAGGGCCAACCGTCGCACGCACGAGATAAACCCCGGAGGGGAGGGATGGGACGGGTTGCCAGACGAAAACGCCGTTTCGTAGGGGCGCGGTCTCAGACCCGCCCGT
>CAZSHG010000020.1:0-60292 GCA_964606695.1 uncultured bacterium | reverse complement strand
TTCAAGTGTGACTGGAGTTCAGACGTGTGCTCTTCCGATCTGTTCGGCTTGAACCGGGAGTTTATAAGATCGCCTATTCCGAACGCAGGCTCCCTGAGATGATAACTCTCGGTGTTCGGCCAAATCCCTTCAACGCCACGGCTTTCATCAATGTAGAAATCCCCTTCGACGGCGATGTCGAGCTTTCAGCTTATGATATCACCGGTCGTAAGGTTAAAACAATAATCGGCGACGAGCTCGAGATGGGCAGTCACAGCCGTATCTGGCGGGGAAGCGACGACGTCGGGCGCGCGCTTCCGTCGGGAATTTATTATCTAAAACTGAAAGTAAACGACGAACATACGGTAACCACAAAAGCCGTGCTATTGAAATAGGATATAGAACATGAAATACACGATTATCTTCCTATTGATGCTGGCGGTTTCGGCGCTTGTGGCCGATTCGCTCTCCTGCTACAAGGAATCCATGGTCTCTGCGATACTCCGAATAGACAAGCGTGGCTACGTATTCGAGAATTACGCCAAATGGGGCGAAGAGGGAAACGACCGCGATCTATTGAACAAGAATTTCTCCTGGGCGTATCGGGACGGCAACCAGAGTATTCTCAACGACGCCGAATTTCTGGACAGACTCGGCCAGGAAGCCGCCGCCGAGAAGATGCGGGAGCTGTATCACGACCGCAAAAGCAAGGGAAATCTACGGATGTTCATCGGGGTACCGCTTGGGATCGCGATGTCCGTCGCCGGAGTGTTATGGTTCGATCACAATATGGACATCGAGGAACCTTCCACCCTCGACCAGGCAGGTTCGGTTGTGCTGGGAATTACGGGCGTCGGCGTCTCAATCGGTTCGATTATTTCATTCATTACGACAAGGAGCGTCGATCCCTACGACCATGAAATAACCCGGCGGCAGACACTCGAAATGATAGACAGGCACAACAACGCTCTCGCTTCGAGATGCAAAGCGGAAAACGCAAAGCCTATCGATAGAGAAAAGGCGGCGGAACCGGCTGTAATCGAACCGAAAAACCCCTCGGAGGGAGAAGTCGAGGGAGAATAACCGATTCGATCCGCCGTCAAATTATGTAAATAAGGCCGCGATAAGACATCTGCGGCCTTTCTCTATATTTTTCGATAGGTTTTGATTGGAAAAAATCGTTTTTTAGTGGAAATTCGGGTTGAAAGAGGCGGTTCCGGTCTTACTAAGGCCAATCCGTCGCTTCCGACCACGTAGCCGAACGTTCCGAGAGTTTAGGCGAAAATAGATTTTCATCTCCAAAAAATCCCCCACTTGAGCGAATATGGGCTATTAGTCGAATAAAAAATAGTTTTTTTCGATATCGAGGGAGATATCGACGATGATGACCATTTTTTTCAGAAATGGTTTATCGTTAAAAAGGTATTGACAATTGAAAAATAATAACATAGTTTCCCTGTAGTTTCATAAACCACTAACGAAGGAGAAAGGAATGAGAAGAACAATTATACTGCTTACAACGCTGATTTTCATTGCGAGTTTATTCGGCTCGTATTCGAGGCAGTCTTCTCTCGGAGGAGGCGCGAAGTTCTTTCGCGATCCTGTGAACGTAGTTTACACACCCGGCCTTGCACCGCAATACGGCAATCTGGTCGATGCTGAGCTCGGCCAATACACTACCGCCGGCGGAACTCCCACCAACCAGTGGGCAATGGTAAACCTTAACCTGAACGACGCTATTTATTTCGGCGGCGCGTTACGTCGCTGTGAGGGTGCGGCGTTCGATCTCGCCACGGAGTATATGGTATCACAACCGAACCCGGGTTTCGACGTCTGGGCGGCCTATGATCTGGGCGGACTGGGTGTCGGCCTTGGAGTTTACGCCGCGGGTTACAGCGAAAAGACGACCTACGACGAATCCAGCCAGGAGGAAAGTTACAAAATTGGCGTAATGACTGTCAAAGCCGGTGTCGGCGCTCAGGTTGGCGAGGCGGATATCGAGGGAACGGTTAATTTCTCGATGAATTCGCTCAAGGAAGAAGATACTAATACTGACGGTGAGGTTTCCTCCTTTGAAACAACGGGCGGAAGCGATATCGGCGTTGCGGTTCGCGGTTTTATTCCCTGGGGTTACGATGCGGAGATAGTTCCGCGTATCGCTTTCTCGACGTTCAGCTATAGCGCGGAAGACCGGTCTTACGACGGCACGGTATTCGAATACGGCGATTACAGCAGGATGTTCATCGACGCGGGTGCCGCTCTCAATTACACAGTAATGGACGACGGCATCGTTTCGGTCGGCCTTGGAATAAATATGATCAACGTTACGGACGAGATCGATACTACTAATAAGGTCGAGGAAAAATGGATGACCATGCCGGAAGTCAATGTCGCCGCCGAGGTCCCGACCTTCGATTGGATGGTCGTTCGAGCCGGCGTTACGAAGAAATTCATGAAACACACCGAGACGACGGACGCCGACGAGACGACCGAAAGCCAATTCGAGCAGAACGATATGTTCATCAACTTCGGAACCGGTTTGATGTTCGGCGACTTCGCCCTCGACCTGACCGTTTCCGAGAGTTTCCTTTTTTACGGCCCGAATTTCGTCAGCGGTATCGATAATAATATCGCGGCAAGCGCTTCGCTTGTTTATTTCTGGGAACGATAGGGAAAACTCATTCGATTCACAACCCCGGGGATATCGACCCGGGGTTTTTTGTAATTTCATTTGACAAACCGGATTTGGAATATTAGTTTCCATGCCGATTCCAATAACCGATCGATTGGAGTACAATGGAAAAGGATGCAATTTTAAGGGCTTTGGACGTTATCGAGGACGGTCTCCTAATTATCGATCACGATTACGTAATCGAATACGCCAACGACCCGGCCAGGAAACTCCTGAGAAAAGATAAAATAGTCGGATTACATTCTTACGAGGCTATCTGGGACGAGACCGAGATAACCGGTAAAACGCCCAGCTATATATCTTTCGATACGCACAATATCGCCAGCGCCGAACGGACATTCGACGACGGGACATGCCTTAACGTCCGGGCTTATCCGCTCGACCAGGATCATATCATCCTGACAATCTGGGACGTTACGGATTATGTTACCCTGCAATCTCGTCTGGAGAAATCCGGAACCGATTCCGTAACCGGACTTCGGGGGAGCAATATGTTCAACGAAGACCTCGAAAAGGAACTGGACAGGGCTAAACGCTCGAAATCCAATCTGGCGCTGACTTTAATAGAGCTTGGCGCTCCCGGCGACGAAAGCGTCGAAAATGACGAGGAATTGCTTCGAGCCGGCGGAAAGATCATCGAACAGACGGCCAGAAGCTACGATATTATCTACAGATTCAAAGGCGATATCTTTGGGATACTGATGCCACATTGCCCGGAAGAAGGAGCTCGAAACACGGCCGAAAGGATACTCGAAAACCTGAAAACCGAAATTAAGAACGCGAATCCATCGATTGGGATAAGCACTTCCGCCAATGCTTTCACCGGACGGGATATATTGAGGTTGGCTGAGAGAGCGCTTTATGTCGCCCAACACCGCGGCGGAGATAACATCGTTGTAGGATAATCTTCGTTAAAACAATCTGACGACAAATCGAACTGCGCCCGAATGTTCTACTCTATTCGGGCGCGTTTTTTATGAACTCCTTTGGAATCACTGTTCCTCTTTGAATGTAATCTTCCAGTTATTTTCGCTCAGAACAAGCTTCAGTGAACTTGGAACTTTAACTGATCGAATCGAATCGGTTCTCTCCATTACAAATTCGACCGTTGCCTTTCCCCCGATGGGGTCCTCGGCGATTCTGAGAACTCTATCGAATTCCAGTTTTAACCCCTCTGAAACTCTCGGCAATGGAGCTTCTTCGTCGAGGACAAGGGATCTAAGCTCGCATGTATCGCTCGAGTTTATCGCCTCGAAGAAATTCTTCACCACCATTTCGGGTGGGTTTGTTTCGATACCCATCATGGACAGCGGATAGTCCTTCTCGCGCAATCTGCCGAAACGTTCGGCTTTCTCCGAAGCAATTAGAACGCCCGCGCTATCGCCCATTGTATGGTATATTTCTTCCAGTTGACGCCACGCTTCGGCAATATTGTATTTATAGGAAGCCGTCTGGTTTGTATATTTTCTCCCCGAATGCGGATAGAGCGCATCGGTTAACGATAGTAGAATTCGCGCCGCGTCCTCCGGCTTGCCCATTCCTCTGTATATTTCCGCAAGCTCGAAGTAATTATCGGGAGCTGAACCGGGCGAAAGGGCAATCGAATTATTATAATACTCGATAGCCCGCGAAGTATCCCCTATAATCGCCTGCATAAATCCCATACTGCCGTGGACTTCAGAAACCGAGGGGGCAATATTGATCGTCTTTTTCAATTCCTCGATTGAAGATTTATTCTCCCCCTCCTGATACAGAATTCTCGACAGATCATAATGGGCTTCCCAGGAGATTGGATTTAGCAATATCGCGGTTTTCAGGGATTGCATCGCTTTTTCATTTTCCAGTAACTCGATGTATCGGCGGGCTTCTTCGAGTTTAATTTCCGAATACCCTCTGGCAACCAATAGCAGGCTTAGAATACCGAATATCGGTAACAATACAACTCGCGGAAATTGGAGTTCCTTTAAATTGCCGATTTCAACAGCCCTTAACCTATGTCCGAGACCGCCTAAAAGGACGAGTGGAAACACAATTCCGGCGAAAGCGGCGTCGAAGTCCACTGCCATGTGTATCAACGACGCTCCGATACCGGTGGCGATACCGACGATAAGTAATCCGGTTTTCTTCCGAAAAGCGCTTATTAGTAGCGGAAAATAGGATAGAACCAACGCTATCATAAAAATAATGAAACCGGGAATCCCTAATTCCGCGGTTGTCTTCAAATACATATTATGGGGATATTTCGGTATAAATCTGAGTTCAGTAAGATAGGACGTTCTTATATACGGCCAGCAATTCGCGCCGACACCAAATACAGGATAATCTTTAATAATCTCGAGTCCCGCGCGGAGCATCGCAACGCGTTCTGTCGAACTTTGCCCTTCGATCTCGGGCGAGGTTATTACCGCGATACTCTTCGCCCTTTCTTCCAGGGCACTTGGCGGCGCTAACACGATACCCAACAGGAAACCCACAACAACAATAGCCAGAACAACCAGCCACTTCTTCAGTTTCATTTTCCTTATTATTAATACTGGTATGAATATAGCGGTAATTACTATGACCAGAGCAATCCATGATCCTCGGGATCGCGTTAGAATGAGCCCCCCGAGCATCAGTATTGCGAGAATGGTGGAAAGCCAGGACGCAGTTCTTCTATATTTGATCGCCGAAATGATCGCAAGCGGCAGGAAGAGAATCAAATAGCCGCCCATCGGGTTTTTCCAGAAAAAAGGTCCGATGAAATGCCGGATCATCTCGTGGCCACCCTGAACGGTAAATCTCCCAAGAAGATAGATAATCCATCCGAAAATAGTTACGCAGGCCGTTCCTAACAACAATATCGCGATGAACCTGTCGATTGTGGATTCCGAATCCGGCAGAGAGAAGGCAAGCAATCCCGCGATTAGAAGTCCCATAAAGGATAGTATCGCCCCCACGGAGGAGTTTGAATCGAGGGAAAATATCGAAGAACAGCACATCCAGATAAACAACAATATCCATACCGCGATTAAAGAACCCCTGGGAATCAAAAACTTGCGATTCTTGTTCGTCAGCAGTAGGAAGAAAAGGGCTATCGGTATAAATGCGGCAACCCATTCTGGCAAACCGTCGAAACCGCCGCCGTGGAGGGCTGTATAGCCGGTTACGATCCCTAAAAAACATAACACATATCTGGAAAGTTGGCGTGGGTCGTCAGAACCTTTTTCTGATACTAAAGGCATGATGTATTCACTCCGGAAGAACGGCGATGCCGTCGATTTCTATAGATGCTTTTTTCGGCAAGCGTGAAACCTCGATACAGGCGCGAGCAGGGGGATTTTCGTCGAAATAGCCGGCGTAAACTTCATTTACCGCACCGAACTGATTCATATCTGTTAAATAGATACACACCTTCACGAGATGCGCTTTTTCGTGGCCTGCTCTTAGAACGGCCATGAGATTATCCATACACTGCCGTGTAGCCGTGGCGATGTCGTCGGTAATCATCTCCCCCGTTTTCGGATCGATTGGAATCTGTCCGCTGATAAAAAACAACCTACCGCCGATACAACCCTGCGAATATGGCCCCACGGCTCCAGGGGCGTTTCGTGTAGATACGATTTCATGGCTCATCTCATTTCCCCGATTCTTGAAAACCCTTTTGACTTTTTTCAGAAAAATATCTTGACTTTTTGCTCTATAATCATATTGTTTACACTTACGACGCGGGGTGGAGCAGTCTGGTAGCTCGTCGGGCTCATAACCCGAAGGTCGAAGGTTCAAATCCTTCCCCCGCAACCAAATTTAAGCCCCAAACGGGGCTTTTTTATTTCACATAAACCGCTTTCGTTACTCCGGTTCTTTCGCCGTTTATCGCGCGGATGAAATAAACGCCGGAAACGGTCTCCGCCGAGGGATTCCAGGTTACGACGGTTTTATCTCGCCTCGTTTCATTACCCTCTATCCCGGTAATTAGTTTTCCTCGAACATCGTATATCTGGACTTTAGTCCCCGGCGGTGCCTCAATCGACAACGCCGAATTGAATGGATTGGGATAAGCGCGAATCGAGAGCACTTCCGGAACGGCGCGTTCCGATTCGGTTATACCATAATAAAGCTCCCCGCCGACTTTCAACAGCCAGGGATCTTCGACACCGTAAAGATATGTAATCGCTGAAATTGCTATTCCACTATCAGCGAGTTGAATGACGTCCGTTCCCTCTTCATTGCCTACTGTGCCGTAGGTGTGAGTTCTCAACGTATCCAGGGTTTCATTCAGGTATTGGACGTAAAGATCGAGACTGCTATTATCGACGAAACCTACGGAAACGTAACCGTCGTCGTATTCTGAGATCGCAGACAGCGAGTAGTTCCGCATATCTCCGGTAAATCGAGTAAGTATCGTATCCCCGGCGGCGTCCAGTTTCATGCAATATGTCGTGGTATAAAGCGGCATCCCGAAGGAACGCGATTTGCCGACGACGATTAACTCTCCCGAAGCGTTTTCGATAATATCGTTGCCTTCGTCGAGGCTGGAACCGCCGTAATATCTCAACCATAGTGAATCGAGAGAGGAATCGATTTTCAGGACGAAAATATCCTTTCCTCCAAGTAGTCCTTCGTCAGCGTATCCGCAGATAGCGTAACCACCGGCGCTCAACGCGACAATCGACCTGCCGGCTAATCCTTCACCGATGACGTTTTCCGCTACCAATTCGCCGTCCGCGTCGATCTCGACAACCATCAACGAACCCTCGCCGGTATTACCGAGCAGGATATATCCGCCAGAAGGCACAATCGCGACCGATACCGCGCTATCGTCATCCGCGGTGCCGAAAGTTCTCGACCAGAGCGTATCCCCCATGAAATCCGTGCGAAGTAGCCACATATCCGCGCCGCCCGCGCCGTAAGACTCCGTCCATCCCGCTACGATGTAACCCTCATCCGAAAGCCTTTTAATATCCCTGGCGGCGTCGTATTCATCGCCGCCGTATCGCTTCGTCCAAAGGGTGTTGCCGTCCAGATCCATAGCGATAAGCAACAGGTCACAATCCGTTCCCGAATAATCCCTGTCTTTGCCGGCACTAACGAAGCCGCCCGTGCCGAACGGTGCAATGGCGTAGGACGCCTGGTGGCCAAACCAGCTTATCACCCGCGTCCATCCATTGTAAATTCCGGAATACTGGTCTATTTCCGCCCTTCGGCTCTCCCCGCAAACATCGTAAACAGCTCCGACGGAATATGTATATTCGGTAAGTTCCTCGAATGACGTATCCGTATAAATTCTCGTAGATGTCGAGCCGAGGAACTCGTCCGTTCCGCCAGTTGCGAGTCGCTTATATACATTGTAATGCAATACGTCTTCGGTAATTAGAGTTGGCTCATTCCAGTGAAGTCTTATATAACCGCCGTTAAGTTGTTTTGCCTCAAGCTCTACTGCCGGTCTGTGAGTGATGACAGGCGGCATAATACCGACAATTGCATAAGTCGCGGTTGTGAAACCGGCCGGAAGATCGTCCGGGATGAAATACCAACCGTCTTCGGCACCTCCCCAACCGTAATTGACGTGATATTCGCCCGATTCGCGATAACCATCAACCACAATAGCATGACCGTCTCCGCCGTCACTAAGGCTAAGATGGCTAACACGCCCTTCGAGAACGTCCAGGGCTATTTCTGAATAGAAACTCGGCGAGGAAGGCCAGATTCCAAGCGCAGTGTAATAATCCCACTTGGTCATCAGAGCGTCCACCATTTCGCCCGACCAGGCACTCGAACCCTCGTCGCTGTATTGCATGTGTATCGAAACACCGCATGCATACAGGAAAAGCGCCATTGTGGAGTCGTCGGGATGATGTCCTGCGGCGTTCCAGTCGATTGTGTCCATATTGGCCGTCGAGGCGTCTATCTCAATAGGCGGCGTGGTTATTTCCGAAACGTAATCGTCTGCGGAGGTAAATTCCACCGACGGCGGCCATTCCCAATAATTAATTATCTGCCCCATAGCCGTTACGACACAGCCTATAGGACATCTCGCCATCGTCATAGGGTCAATCGGACAAAACATATTGTAGGGCGATCCCTGGTTCCATTGCGTATCGAGATAAGGCCCCAACGAGAGTGCCATCGGATAGATAGAAAAAATCCCGGGCGAGCGCTGGTGATAATCGTCCCATAAACCGTTATTTCGCTCAATAACACTATGTTTCATATATGGCAGAGCAGTCATACGCGTTTTCAAATCGTATTTGATAATATCAAGCGGAGTATTTGCGGGACTGTCATCCATAATGTAAGGACTCTCAGCCGAATATGCGATTATCGGGCGAATATCGGTATCGGCGGATGTTATAATGTATCCCGTAGGTTCGAGACTGAAAACGTAACCGAGCGTCGCAACGGTTCCTTTATCGGTAACGGGCATATATTGGCTCACATGGTGCCCGAAAGGCCCGGTCTCGAAATCGGGACAACAGGCAATATGGGATAAGGCCGCTTCCTCGGCGGATTCACGGGAAACAAATTCGCCAGCAAAAGCTATCCCTAAAACAATCAGGAGAATCATAAGTTTCTTTAGCATCGATATTTTTCCTTTCGAACGCGGTTGGCGTTTTATGAATGTAATGAAATAAACACCACAAGTCAAGCCGGCAATGTGTTCGAAAGCGATTATTTTCCCCTTTTTCTTGCACGTTTGGAATAAATTTTAATTTAGTGCTTGACCTGAGCACTAAATATATATTTAATAATAGGTTGACTATCTTATTTTGTGAAAAAATGTTAGATTATATCAACACAAAAGAAGGAGCGAAAATGAAAAAACTTACCTTGTTAGCAACTCTGGTGCTGGTTGTTGTGGCACTCGGGTTTCAGGTAAGAAAAGGGGTATTTGTGGAGCAGGTTCCAAGAGAAGAACCGACGCCGATGGAAAGATTCATGGCGCCGACTGACTACGTGATCGACCAGGATTGGGATGCTGTAACCTCCGTTCCCGCCGAATGGACAGTCATTGATGCCGACGGCGACAGCGTCAGATGGCAGGTTTACTCATCCGATGTCGGCATTACGGTTCATTCTGAACCTAACTGCGTTGCATCCAATTATAACGCGGCAGGCAACGACGATTGGTTGATTACGCCTCAGATTACGGTCGGCGAAGACTATATCCTCGATTTCTGGTATGCCGCGCATTCCGAAGATTGGCCGGATGATATTGAAGTGGCCGTCTCTACTGGGACTGCAAATCCAGCAGATTTCACAGACGTGATTTTTTCCGAACTCGGTATCCCGACGACGTGGCAAAGGCAAACCATTTCTCTGGCGGCTTACGAAGGCGGCGATATCTACATCGGATTCCACAACATCTCTGTCGATGAATGGTTGCTCAAAGTCGATGACATTAAAGTCGGTTCCCTACCGGATAACGACCTTTCAGTCGCCGTGAGTGCACCACTCGTTAGAGTTCTACCTCCGGCGTCGTTCACTCCCGAAGTCACCGTATCTAACGAAGGCGCTCTCGAAGCCGACCCAACCGTTTATTGCGAAATCTACCACGGCGAAGATACAGTTTATTCCGAAAACGTAGCTATCACCGGATTAGCCTCGACTACTTCCGATGACGCGACTTTCCCGGCATTCTCCCCCACGGGAAATCTCGTCTATATGGTGAGTTACCGGATCGATTCGACCGGCGACGCTACACCAGATAACAATTCTACAGGTCAGGCAATTGTAACATACAACACAACACCGCGCCGTCCTTTCGCACAAAAATTCACTTCTGTAGGCTGTCCATACTGCCCTCGAGCCGCAGTGGGATGTTCAATGCTAAAGGATGAACTCGGCGACAGCATAATCATCGTTAGTTACCACAGCACTACATCATTCGGAAGCGATCCATTCTACCTCTCTGATTCCGAACCGATAGCCGGATATTTCGGCGTAACAGGTTACCCCACCGTCGTGTTCAACGGCATGTATCTTGTTTCCGGCGGTTATCCCGGGCCCGACTACGGCTATACACCATATATGCAACTCGTCGATAGCGTTACGAGCAAATACACCGCATATGAGGTCGAACTCGAAGTTACAGCATTAACTGCTGTCAACTGCACATTCAACGCGACCGTGACTCGAACCGCCGAACTGCCTGTCGGATCAATTCCCAAAATCAGGTATGCCGTAGTGGAAAATGGCATCCCCTATTCATGGGGAGACGATCCCGCTTTATCCACTGTCGAACATTGTGTCCGTTCCATTCCCGGCGGTTCAGACGGCATTGACCTCACTGGCGATACCCTGGAAACAGACGAACAAACATTCACGTTGACTCCATCATGGGTCGTCGATAGCATGGACATCATCGCTTACGTCCAGGACGACCTCACCGGCGAAGTTTACAACGCGGCGGCGGTTCCGGTAGAATTAGTAAACGTGGACGAAAACATCGAACGCCCGGTCGAACTCAACATCACTGCGGCACCGAACCCCTTCAACTCTGCCGTGCGGTTCGATATCAGCACACCGGACGAGAACGCCACCCTCGAAATCGTCGATCTCAACGGAAGAATCGTCCGCGATTTCTCCGAAAATCTCGCAACAGGCACAAACAAAATCACATGGAATGCGACCGATTCCCGCGGCGAAAATATCGCATCCGGAATCTACCTCGTCCGACTGAAGAGCGAATCGAAAATGATTACACGCAAAATCACCCTGATTAAATAATCTCGAGCTAAACCAATAGGAAAAGGGAAGGCAAAACGCCTTCCCTTTTTCCGCACGATTTTTAGATGTCGCTTATACGATGTCGATATGCCTCGGCCCTTCAGGATCGCTCTCGGCACCGTCGCCAAATGCCGTAACCCACGCGTAAACAGTATTACCCACTGCCGGCGCGAAAATCGAAACGAAATTCGTGATTATCTCATCCTCATAAGGAACGTCCGGCATCGATGGCGCCGAACTGCCCGTAGGAACTATCGCGATGTAAAGATTGAAATACTGAGGCGTCTCGCCAGAATGCTTCCACTCGATACGAACACGATCTCCGTCGCGAACGAGCTTCAAACCGTGAGGCTTTGGCGGTGGCGTCCCAACTATCTCTATATCGACCGCGTCGCAGGGCAAACCAAGCTTGTCACCCTTCATCGCCCATACCTTATAATAATGATGACCGCCAGGTGGATCGTAAGTGTGCTCAGTATCAGAACCAATATAAAGCGTCGTCGTTAATAAAACTGGATTGTTCCCGACGTAAAGCTTGTAACCGTCTGCACCCGGCATATCGTCCCAGTAAATCCTCAGCTCCGGGTCGAGAAACTCCAAACCCAAACCCTCGACCGGAGGCAAAACATCGCCGCTACCCTCCTGAGAAGCCTTGCCCCACGGAGTCTGCGTCCAATACTCGTCATTGGGATCCTTGTAATAGATACGATACCAATCGAGAAGCGCCATTACCTGCTCCTCAAGCTCATCGCGTATTGCGTCCTTCTCGTTCTGAAGCAGAAACTCCTTCTGCTCCTCGTCCGTCTGAACCGACTGTGCAGTATCGTAATCGGTCAATAACGTCGCAAGCTCATCGATGTCCGACTGAAAAACTGAAAACTGAGGATCAGTGCGAACCGTCTGCCAGTGTGCGTTAACCGCGTCGGCATAATTCTTCATCTCGTCGTTGTCCGATGGGACGTCGATATGAAGACCGAAAGGCTCCAGAATCTCATCGTCCCCCGGAGTCAGCGTCGGGAGAGCCATCTGCATCCACCGCAATTTCTCCCGAATAGCCGTGCTCGCCTTCAAAAAGGCCTTCGTAGACTCTCTGCGAACATCCCTCTGCGCGTAATACTCGTCCAACTTGTCGTGGAACTCATCCGCCTTCGTGTTGAAATCCGCGACTAAATGATCCGGTCGATGCGGCGCGGAAACGGGATCCGCGAGAAAAGATTTCATGTCGTCCCAACAAAAAGTGTCGAAATCTGAATCCGACAACCGATAAGGTCTTCTCGTTTTTTGTGCCATTTTTTTCCTCCTCTTAGATTAACAACTCATTTGTCATTTGACATTTGATATTTGTCATTTCCCATAACTCCTTGATACTCAAGTCTTTGTCATGAGCAAAGTGCTTTTTGTCATGAGCAAAATAACCCTCGTCATGGGCAAAGTGCTTTTTGTCAAGGGTAAAGTAACTTTTGTCATGGGCAAAATAGCTCTCGTCATGGGGAAATCTCATTTGTCATGAGCAAAATAGCTCTCGTCATGGGCAAAGTGCTTTTTGTCAAGAGCAAAGTAACTTTTGTCATGGGCAAAGTAGCTCTCGTCATGGGAAAATCTCATTTGTCATGGGCTTTTTCGCCCCTCGCACCTAATCCCTGAACTCCTCCAGCGATTCTATCAGGTCGGGATATTGTTCGTCCGCGATGTTCAGCATCGTGGAGAAATACGCCTGGAAAGTTTCCATCGAAATACCGTCGTCGATGGGCAATGTATGGCTGTATCGCACCTCCCCATCGTCGATATCCCACTCGAACTTCCCGAATGTCAATCCCCAGTTCTTATTCATGAGGTATGTCAGCATCATACTCGATGACGGTTCATTCAGCGGTAAGCTGAGATATTCCGCAATATACATGTAAATCATATCGAGCGATTCGAAAAGCAGGATGTTGACGTCGAGGACAGTATTATCGCCCTGAATCCGCAAATTCAGTCGTTCGGTGCCATCGGATGTGGTAATTTTGTCGAATTTGTAATCCAGGTCGGTGATGAAATCGCCAATTTTGTCGATAGTTACGGGATAATAAACCTCGTTGGGCGGTTTTCTGGCCATCGCACTCCCCGCGACAAGGATAATCCCTATTGTCAATAAAGCTAATGCTCTTTTCATTTCACTCCATTTCATTTCAAGGTTACCGTTATACCTCATAATAGCAATTATTTGCATATTACACAAGCCAAAAAATTGTTATATTGTTTTTTTTTTGATTTTTTTCGATTAGTAATAAGTCGAGAAAAAGCTTGCAAGATATTCGAGGCTTCCCTATAATTTGCCATGATCTGAAATGCGGGTTCATATTGAAAAATCTCACACACGATGGAATCCGCTGGCATTATAAATACAAGCATTATCGAGGAAGGTATCATGGAGAAAAATTGGGCAAAGTTAGTCGAGAAAAATCTTGGCAACGTCCGGGAAAAACATCCGCTGGTTCACAATATCACGAATTTCGTGGTCATGAATTCCTCCGCGAACATACTTCTCGCGGAAGGCGCTTTTCCTGTCATGGCGCACGCGATCAACGAGGTCGAGGATATGGTCGCGATTGCGAGCGCACTCGTGCTGAACATCGGCACCCTCACCGACGACTGGATCGATTCGATGATTGCCGCGGGGAAAGCCGCCAATAAAAAGGGAATACCGGTTGTCCTGGATCCTGTGGGAGCCGGTGCGACGCCGCTTCGCACCCGCGCATCCCGTAAAATCCTCGACGCGGTTGATATTGCGGTCATTCGCGGCAACGCATCCGAGATTAATTCGTTGGTGAACAAGGCTGGCAAGACTCGCGGCGTAGACTCGATCCATGGCGTTGACGATGTCATCGATGGCGCGAATTTCCTCGCTTTGGAACGCAAGTGCATCGTCGCGGTTTCCGGAAAACGCGATTTAATCGCCGACGGCAAACACGCGGTCAGAATCGGTAACGGCGTCCCGATGATGGGCATGGTTACCGGCACCGGTTGCGGTTTATCCGCTACGGTCGGCGCTTTTATTGCCGTCAACGACGACGCTTTCGAGGCTACGGTTTCGGCATTCGCATATTTTGGTCTGGCGGGAGAAATCGCAAATAAGTCGGCGAAAGGGCCGGGCAGTTTCGAGATTGCTTTCCGCGACGCGCTGTATAATCTCTCAGTCGATGATTTGAAAAAGGTGGACATCGAATAGTGGTCGAATATTCTCTATATCTTGTTACCGACGATAAGTTGTGCCACGGCGATTTTTTCGAGACTATCGAAGCGGCAATCGAGGGTGGCGTGTCAATCGTGCAACTTCGGGAGAAGCAATTGGATACTCGCCCCTTTTATGAACGCGCATCGAGACTTGAAGAAATCACGAATGCGGCCGGGATACCACTGATAATCAACGATAGAATCGACATTGCGCTGGCGATAGATGCGGACGGTGTTCATATCGGGCAGTCGGATATGCCGCTGAATACCGCGCGGAAGTTACTCGGCAACGACTTTATAATTGGCGTTTCGGTGTCGTCGTCCGAAGAAGCTAAGCTCGCCGAAAATGGTGGCGCGGATTACATTGCGATAAGTCCCATCTGGGCTACGCCGACCAAAACCGATACTCCCCGTGCGGTTGGAATCGAAGGATGCGGGGAGATCGTAGAAGCGGTGGATCTCCCCTGTATAGGAATCGGCGGGATAAAAGCATCGAACGCAGGCGAGGTTATTCGTTCCGGTTGCGAAGGCGTGGCCGTGGTTTCGTCCATAATGTCCTGCGCATCGCCCAAAGATAACGCAATACAATTACGAAAAATCATAGATAAAGCTAAATCCGAAAGAGGCTAAAAGATGGCAAAGATAATTTCTGCATGTGGAATCAATTGCGATGAATGCGAAGCATATCGGGCTACGATTAATAACGATGAAAAGGCTCGCGAAGAAGTAGCTAAAAAGTGGAGCGATATTTACGGCGCTAACTGCACCCCGTTGGATTGCATCTGCGAGGGTTGCATGGAAGATGGCCTGCTCAGCACCGCCCATGCACATAAATGCGGCATTCGCGCTTGCGTCGCCGAAAAGGAATTACGCAATTGCGGGGGATGCGATGAATTTCCATGCGAACAGTTAGAGGAGTTTTTTAATTACGTCCCGGATGCCAGGGAAACACTCGAAGGATTGCGATAAAAGCGCAGATATCCGGGTTTCTATTTTAGAAGAACTACCCTTATAGCCCTTGCGGTCTCCACACCTCGAACAAGATATACTCCGTTTGGGATTTCCTGGCCTGTATCGTCCAGGCCATCCCATAGTATCCTCCGGTTTTGCGCGGTATGCAGGTATTTAACGATCCTGCCGGAGATGTCATATATCTCGACATCCTCCCTCGCAGTAATGATACACGAGCTATTAAACGGATTCGGATAGGCTTTTATTTCAGTTATTTCCGGGCGATAATAGCCTTTGTCTTCTACAGTTGAAGGTTCGCTCAGGTAATCCATTGCCGCACGAAGTATATTAAAAGCAGAATTTGGGAAAATACCATCAATAACACCACCGAAAAGAAAGGATGTTAGGACGCTTCTATATGTTCCGCTGTCGTATAGAATCATCCTGCCGTTGGCTATAACCGGCGCGGGGGCGCTATCCTGACTCCAGATTGCGACATAGGCGGTTGTTTCCGCCGCGCTGAGTTCGTCGAGGTAGCTGTCGACGAGGGTATTCAATCTGTATTCGACGTCCATATCCAGCCAGAAATCAGACGCATTGCCTATCAGGTGGGCTACGTTACCTTCGGTGTCGTAAGCACGCCCGTCGTTTTCGTAAACCGCACCGAACAAATCGAAGAACGCTTCTCCCGTCGAAGTGCCTTCGGCATAGTCCGGGCCGCCGTCAGGAGCTACCCAGAGTATCCTGTTATCGTCCTCGAGCCAATCCGACAGGATAACGAGCTCGGGGTCGGATATAATTGAATGAGAAACGTCTCCCCTGACCGGCGTAACGATAATTATATTTCTATATGGCATCAGGTCGATAACGCCTATATCGGGGTTCTGCGGCGTTATTTCGTAAGTGTATCCGAGATAATCCAACAGCGCGGCAATTTTTCGTTCCTCGCCGGTCGTATCGTCTTCAAAGGGCTGTGAACCGGAATCGTAATCTATTATGAGGACGTCGGGCGGCGGAGCCGTTTCCAATAAGAAATTGAAAACTGTGTCCGAAGTTATCCAGGCCCATTGGGATTCCTGAACGTAACCGGGCGCGCTGGCTCTTATAGTATGAGCGCCTTCAGAAATGCTATCGAAATGATAATAACCGTCGCCTTCGGTGGTGTCGGTCTTGTCCGATATAGTAACGACCGCGCCCGATAACGGGGAGGGGGGGTCTCCAGCCGAAATGGTCCCGGCAACCTCGAAGGAGATGGAATCCGGCATCGTCCACCATCTGACAGTATCGCGGATTAAATTACTCGGGGTTTCCAGGTCATAGGCGAACAGAATACAGGTAATTTCTGAATCCCAACCGAAATCGAGAGGGGGATTATAGGTTACCGCATATCCACCAGGAATCGAGTCGATTTCTATCAGCATCGTAACGTCTGTGCCGTTAACCCGCAATTCGATAGTCTCCCTGTCCACGCCCGATTCGTCATCGTAAACTTCACATGAAATATTCGTATCGAGAGCGACGTCGCTGTCGCCGTCCGCGGGAGTCCAATTAGTAACATAGGGAGGGATAGTATCCTCGCCGACTGGAATCGACCATCGAAAAGAAAGATTCCTGCTTAGCGGAATTGGTAGCAGTGGGATTATCCGCATATCTTCCCATTCGGTCGGAGATGAATCAGGATGATGGACGCAAACCTCGAAGGTGCCGTCTTCAGGTAAAGAATCAGACAACCACGTTACTATCGAGGGCGGCATGTTTTGGAATTCCAGTTCCCACAGATGAGACGCCGGTCTGTTGCTTCGAACATCTCTGCTCAGTGCCGATAGAATCCCGCTTTCGACCGGGAAAAAGACAGTTGTATCGTCTTCGTCGATAAAGAGTGGCAGGTCGTGCCAGGTATCGTAACTGTCCGTCGCGCCGTCGGCAATCCCGAAGGATCGAATGTAAATCGTTGTTCCTGGCGCTTCGACCGAGACCTCAAATACCCATTCCGACTGGCAAAACGCCATCGAGGACAAGAGGATAATTAGTAATATCGAATATTTCATTTTTCTCCTTCAAAGTAGAACAAGAATATATGAAAATAATTATATCGAACAAGGTTTTATTGTATTCGGTTTATTTTCAACTTCCCGCTTGTAAAATAGGCCGATTTTAATTAGTATTCTATTGTATGGCGAGAATTGGAATAACAACGACAATACCGCAGGAGGTTATCCGGGCGTCCGGGCACATACCGGTCGATCTGAATAACGTCTTTGTTACTTCGGAACTAAAAGAAAGGTTCCTATCGCGTGCGCACCGGGACGGCTATCCTCGAACGGTGTGCCCGTGGATATCCGGTATTTACGGCACGGTTATCGAACGTGGCGATATCGATTCGCTTGTGATAGTTACCCAGGGCGATTGCTCGAACACTCACGCTCTCGCCGAGACTCTCGAGGACGCCGATATCGGGATCATACCTTTCGCCTATCCCTATGACGGCGATATGGAACTGTTAGAAGCCGAAATAAAGCGTTTGGCGAAAGCTTTAGATGTCGAATGGGACGAGATCATCAATGTCTTTGAATCTCTCAAAGAACTCAGGCATTTGGCCTGGAAACTGGACGAGATGACCTGGCGGGATAATAAAATCGGCGGTTTCGAGAATCACCTTTGGCTGGTTTCGTCGAGCGATTTCGACGGAGATATCGTTGGGTATCGCCGGGAAATATCGTCGGTTATTGAAAAGGCTTCGAAACGGAAGGCATTCGCCGAGGATATTAGACTCGGTTACATCGGCGTCCCACCCATCTTCCCGGATATTTACGACATAATAGAAGATTTTGGCGCTAGGGTGGTCTTTAACGAAACGCAACGTCAGTTCTCTCTGCCCTACCCCGATGACGATTTTCTAACTGTATATTCCAAATACACTTATCCGAGAAGCGTGTTCAGGAGGATCGAAGATATAAAACTCGAGATTGAACGTAGGATCATCCACGGCGTTGTCCATTACACGCAGAGTTTCTGTTTTCGGCAAATCGAGGACTTAATATTCCGTAAACATCTCGGAGTGCCGATTCTCACAGTCGAAGGAGAGAGCTCTTTCGAAGTCGATGAAAGGACCAGAATCCGTCTGGAGGCTTTCATCGAGATGCTAAGGGGATTGCGATGAAATCTAAAATCGGTATCGATCTGGGAAGCAGATCGGTTAAAATAGCTATTCTGGGGAAATCCGGAACGCCGGCGTTATACGATTACGATACGACGAGGTTTTACGACGAATTCGGTCGTTCCGGCGAGGGAGGTTTCCGGCTCGACCTGGATAAATTCGGCGTCCAGGAAGATTCCGAAATCTACGCTACGGGATATGGCCGTAACGCGCTGACTATTGCAGATGCTGAAGTAGTTCCGGAGATCCAGGCACATACGCACGGCGCCGTCTATCAAACCGGATTGACCGATTTCACGCTAATAGACCTCGGCGGCCAGGACAGCAAGGTAATAACGGTTCAGGATTCGAAGGTGCAGGATTTCTACATGAACGACAGATGCGCCGCCAGCGCGGGGCGATACATCGAGAATATGGCCAAAATACTCGGGATGTCGCTGTCGAAACTATCGACCTATTTCGAGAACCCGGAACAGCTATCGGCTACCTGTGCGGTATTCGGAGAAAGCGAACTCGTAGCGAAAATCGCCAGGGGTGTTCCTAAAGAACGATTAGCGGCGGGAGTTAACGCTCAGATAATACAGCGTATATCCGGGCCGTTGTCTTCGAGGGAACCGCGGATTATTGTCCTGGTGGGCGGTGTAGCCAGAAATTCCGCAATCTCCAAGCTGTTGGCGATAAAATACGATATACCAGTAATCATACCCAAATATCCGCAACATAACGCGGCTATCGGACTAATATACGAATAGATATTTAATTATACTACAATTAGTTATAGGTATTACTTAAAGTAATTTCCTTATCTCGTCGAGGCGTTCCTGAATCTCCGGCCACATATTATATATCTCCTGCAATTTTTCGCATATATATTCGTCGCAGTAGGCGCAGTTATCATAACCGCGGCTCGACGCGCGTTCTCTGACCTTACATTCCATACAATAGCTAATTAAAGGGCCTTTTTCCGCCCTACATCCCGCGCAGTTTATATTTTCGGGTTTCAATATTACTTCTTCGGTAGTCCATTCGCGTGCGATTTGTTCGCGCTTTTCGTCGTCGTCTTCGACAGTCGCAATGTGGATGGGACATCTTCCACAATCGATACCACAAAAAGCCAGTTTGTCGGACATTTATCTCCCTTTTTATTTCTATTTCAATCTATGTACTCGATTTATATTATCAAGTTAATTTACATCTATCGACAAACCTTATATTTATAAAAAGGGGCTTGATTTATCGCCCAACCCTCTTATTTTATTAATAGATAAGCACTTACTGAGGAGGCGACTATGCATGGACCGCTGGAAAAACTGGATAATTACCGCTGGCGAATTAATAAAAATTATCAATCTGGGATGCGCGTCCCGGGGATTATTTATTCCGACGAAGAGCTTATTCGCAACGCTCTGGACGATAATGCCTTCAAACAGGTGGCCAACGTAGCTACACTGCCGGGCATTCAAAAGGCGAGCCTCGCTATGCCCGATATCCACTGGGGATACGGATTCCCTATCGGCGGCGTGGCCGCTATGGACGCAAAAAACGGCGTAGTCTCCCCCGGAGGTGTGGGTTACGATATCAACTGCGGCGTCCGGTTAGTCCGAAGCGATCTGGAGATTACGGAAATCCGTCCGCATATCGAGGCGTTGATCGACAGGATATACTCGGAAGTCCCCTGCGGAGTCGGATCACGGGGCAAGATATTGGTAAAAGGGCGGGATTTCGACAGATTGATGGTAAAGGGGGCGAAATGGGCGGTCGATCAGGGCTATGGATGGAACGAAGATATCGACCGTTGCGAGGAAAACGGCGCTATGCCGGGGGCCGACCCGGATTACGTCTCCGCCAAAGCGCGTAAGCGTGGCAATGATGAAATCGGGACGCTGGGTTCGGGGAATCATTTCCTCGAAATACAGTTCGTTCAGAAAGTTTATGATCCAGAATTTGCGGACGTTTTCGGCGTCTTTCCGGGACAGGTTTGTGTGATGATTCACTGCGGTAGTCGGGGTTTCGGCCACCAGATATGCGACGAATACGCTAAAGATTTTGTCGGGAAGATGCACAATTACGGCATTTCCGTTCGAGATAGACAACTCGCCTGTGCGCCTATAGAATCTGCCGACAGCAGGCAATACATTGGCGCGATGACATGTGCGGCGAATTACGCATGGGCAAACAGGCAGGTTATTATGCACCATGTTCGTAATTCCTTCGAGCAGGTTCTGGGGCGCGGTGGGGCTAAACTCGGGTTAAGATTAGTTTACGACGTCGCTCATAATATCGCCAGGTTCGAAAAGCATATGGTCGATGGAAAGGAAAAACGCCTGCTGGTCCATCGCAAGGGCGCTACCAGAGCTTTTGGGCCGGGGAGACAGGAAATACCGCAGATATATCGCAACAACGGCCAGCCGGTCATTATACCAGGGGATATGGGCACGGCAAGTTACCTGCTCGCAGGCACCGAGAACGCTATGCTGGAAACATTCGGAAGCACCTGTCACGGCGCGGGAAGAGTGCTGTCTCGAAAAGCCGCAATTCGAGGTTTCAAGGGACGGCGGGTGCATCAGGAATTACTCGATAAAGGCATATACGCCAGATGGGAAGGCCGGCATACAATGCAGGAGGAAGCCCCGGAAGCCTACAAAAGCATCGATCGAGTGATAGATGTCGTTGTCGGCGCGGGAATCGCAAAAAAGGTTGCGAGACTTGTCCCGGTCGGAGTGGTTAAGGGATAGCCCTTATTTAACCAACAATATCTTGCCGGAAACTTCTCTGTCCGGGAATTCGATTTTGTAAAAATAAACTCCGCTGGGTAACTCTCTATCCTCAGAGGTATCCCACACCAGTATTCGGTTCCCCGGAAAGTCGTCCTTGAACTGATGGATTCTTCGTCCGTTAATATCGTATATCGACAGCGAGATTTCAGCCGCCGATGGAACCTGAATTTCAAAGGCAATTCTGCCGTTGAAGGGATTTGGATATAGCCCGGTCAAAGCGTATTCGTCGGGTTTGGGTAATTCATCTATCCCTGTTGCTACGAGGACATACACGTCCCCGGACCGAATTTCGCCGGGGCCGAGCTCGATTCCGGTAACAACTGTATCCACGATATGCGTAGCCGAAAACGACAGCGAATGTGTTCCGGGCGGAGTTTGTAACCTGAACCTGCCGTCAGCGGACGTTACTGTCGTGTCGCCGCCGCCGTTAACGCCGATATCGCCCGATTCGCCGCCGGGAACCCACGCTCTGGCAAGTAGAACACCGTGTTCGAAATCGGGCGGGCGGAGCCATTCCACCGCGTTCTTTAATATTTTCTCGTTAGCGTAGGGAGTTGTTAACGCATCGTCGTATTTGAAGAACATGTGTGCTATTCGATGTAAACCCCGGCAATCGACATCGGCATAATACGAAACGCCGGCCTGTGGAGTGCTTCCAATCGAATAAAGGAGATCGGAAATCGACGGTGTAACCAGATCGAAGTATTCGAAATCCCAATGCCCGACGTCCCGAGGTGTAACCAGACCGGGTAAAGTCGCGGGATTATAAGCCAATTCGATAGCGTGTTCAGGTTCGTCGTTGAGAACGAGGTTACTCGTTCCGGGATCGTCACCATTCCAATTGGACATCATCAGCAGTGAATCCAGGACTTCTTCGTTTTCAGCGTTGTAATAGGAATATGCGAATTCGCCGCCCTCGATTAGTAGTTTTATTCCGGCATAACGATATTCAAGGAGTTTATGGCCGGTCAATTCGCTACAGACGTCGCCGTCAGAACCGCCGCCCGCCGAGTATATTACGAATTCGTAATGGAACGTGGTATCCACAGCGGGCATAAAATCCTTTCGAACCACGGTCAGGCTAAAATCACCGAGGTTAGTTTCGATGTAGTCCGCCGCCAAATCGTCTTCGATGGAGATGAGCAGGACGTTTGCTCTAGCGGGTTGCAGTGACGCAGTTACAGTTGTATCCGATTCGAGGTAAATAGTAGATTTGAATATACTCTTCTCCCGGGCGGAAACGTTCACTTCGTAGTTATATCGCGGCAAGGAATCGAGATACAACTCCCCCGTCCTTGAATATCCGACGAGCACGTTGTTATCGCGGATGACGTATATTTCTGACAATATCGGCGACCCCAGGTCGTCGGTCGAAATAACGCTGAGACTGCAAAGATTCGATCGTTGGAGTTCGAAATCGTATCCACCGTCGGCGTGGTGGATATGGTCGGTAATAACTGTGTCCTCCCACCCAAAACCGCTTATATATGCGTCGTAATAGCCGAGTTTGATTTCATCCTCCGTCTCGAAAACGCCGAAAGCGTTGGATATGCAGGTTGCAGTATATTCGGTTGTCGCCGTGTCGGAACCCGCTGGATATAGGATCAATCTAATATCCTCCGCGGGAGGTCCGCTCGCTCCGCCGACAGTTCCGTCAAAGTGCGCAAAACAATCGGCAGCGCGAATTGTGGAGTAACCCAACGCGTATCCTTCTACAGCCGTTATCAGGTCTATTTCTCCGGCTTCCATCGGCGATACTTCGATTACAGCGCTGTCCGAAACTGTCGCACATGTATCGAAGCCGAGTCCCTGCAAACACCATAGACATGGATATTCAGGTGATTCAAAACCGATTTGTCCAGTAACGCCGGTAGCGAGTGAGTCGTAGATACGCACTAAGGGCGATGCGAGTTCGATTCCTATCGGCAATATGGGCGAGCCTCCACCTACCGGTAGATATTCGACGAAAGCCAATTCACCAATTGGGTTATAACCGGTTATTTGTAGTGTTTCCGCATAAATGGGCGTTATTGGAAGACGGGCTGAACCGTAGCTATCCGTGACGAGTGTTTCGATTAATGCAATACCTTCGATTACGGCCGTAGCACCCGGTGTGGGTGTTCCGAGTGTATCGCCCATATAGATCGATATCGTATCCGGCACAGAGACGATAAGGCTGTCGGGGTTTACGGTATATGCTACAAGCGACGCAACTGGTATCCTCGCCCAAACAGGTTCGTAAAAATTCGGACGCCAGCAATACACCGTTAACGTATCTCCGGCCGTGGGTTCGGGATCGAGTGTAACGTTCGCCGATCCTCCAATGGAATAAGCTACCCCTCGAGTGCCCGACGGGGCCCAGACGCTTACGATCGTCGATTCCGGGACATCGATATTCAAAGCTGAAAGCCCGATTGGTATAATTGACGGGAGATGAACGGTTATCTCCTCCGGTTCGCCCCAATAGAAACTCAGGGAGGGATCCCCCAGCGTATGATAAATATTGAAATAATACTCGGCGGCGGAACTTCCGCGAATCTCGACCTCGAGACAACCTCGATACATAAAAGAAGCGGCGGCGAAATAACCGTTGTCGAAAACCATATCGAAGACCGTGCGTTCCCACCAATCGTCCTCTTCCCAGTATGTGCTTGCCGAACCCGCTATATGAGCCACCGCACCCTTGTTTTCCTGTCGAATCCAGACTTCTCCGAAACAGGGAAAATCGTGGTCGAACCGGTTGGTAAGGCATGCATTGGAAATTACCAGTCCAAATTCGCCGTAGTTAGTGAGTGCGTAAACGTCCGAATTGCCTACGGTTGGATTACTCCATCCGTCTTCGAGACCGTGCCCGGAGTAGTCCGTAACCGCCGCGCCCTCGTTCAAGGCCGAAATGACTTCCGCGCCCGTGCCGCCGAAATAAGCGAATATCGTGTCGACATCGTAATCGGAGGGTGGTAGATGCGTCGATGCGACGTAGCGCTGGGTTCCCATACAAAGTTCGTAGTCGCCGTCGGTGCCGCAGGCCGGGAGAATGAAATGCCGTAGCCAATCGGTTTCATCGAAATCGAATTTAGCGTAGGCGATAGTTTTACCTACAATCGCGTCGAGTTCGTCCAGGCTTTCGACCGACATCCTTCCGCAGGCAATATCCGGGAGATAATCCGAGCCATCGACCATCACGAAATACTGGTCGGTCGGGTAATTATCCCATCCTATCGATTTTCTTAGCGTGGGCACTCTATCGACGTCCCCCACAATCAAAAGGTAATCCGGGGGGATCGGCCATGTGTGATAGGCGTTGCTAACGAAATCCTTTATGGAGAGGGTGTCCGCGCCAATTGTATCTACGGAAGCGACTGTTACGTTATATCCTTGCTGTTCTTTGAATTGAACGAATTCGCTCAAGTTACTTGAGAAGTAATCATCAGTAAGTATAAGATAATGAGGAGGTAAGTCGAATACACGAGGAACATCCATCGGTGTGATAATGCTCGATTCGAGCATGCCATCTACCCATTCGGATGCTAATCTGGCCGGCCTTCTCGAAACAGGTTTGTCGAAACTCACGCGCACGTCGATGTTATTCCTGAATTCTAATCTGGAAGTGGTTGCATCGTAGGAAAGAGGCCGCACTACGAGAATGCCTATAGCTCTGCCTCGCATAATGCCAAACCGTTTAATTTCAGCTATCGGGCGATTTGGGGGATTATTGTATGACGCGCGGTCGAATGCAAAATCGGGGGGGGATTGGTTTTTCCGTCTCGGAGGCTGTAGGGGCGACGGAGGCGCGGATATATCGATATACCTTGAAGAATGGGAAGATATCGAGACTTCCGCGTTTCCCTCTATGGGCAGTTCCACGAGATATCTAAAGGCTGGCATAAATGGCTCCCCGAAACCGCCGTCCAGTGCGCCTTTCGCGATCTCTATATCGACGAAATCGCCGTAATTCGATTCGGTTATCCGCGGATAATCGCATTCGATATCGGCGGAGAATCCGTAGGAGTCGATTTCGGTAACTTCTATTATACCGAATACGGAGCACGTAATAAGTAATATCGTTATCAACAATACGCTTTTCATATCGCCCTTTCTTAAAAGATTACCGTTCAGGATAATTTACGTAAAAAACTCCATTCTTCAAGCTTAATCGGAAAAAATTAGACCCGGGTATTTATCCCGGGTCTGGTATCCGTTTATTCCGCATTAAACAGGCAATATTATGGCAGGTATATCTTTGCCTGGACAATTACGCTAATCTCCTGAGTCGTAAATATGGTGCTTGGTATCGGTGAGACAAACTGGAACCACAGAGATTGTTCCTCATCGACATCGATAGCGTAACCGCCTGGACCGAAATAGAGGTCCGACGCCCAGGTATTGAACGTTTTCAGATAATCGGAAACGGGATCGAATGACACTGGCGGCGTTGGTTCATCGTCGAAAACTGCCCTCAATACGAATCTATCAACACCCGGAGCGTGCCCCGATTCCCACGTTCCGCCCTCGGATCCTATTGAAAGACCCCAGGTCGATGCAATATCACCGCAGTTTAAGACACCGATTCTCTGGGAAGAATTCGCCACCACTACTTCTCCCGATGTCAACGTATCGAAGTTAATACTGTCGCTATCCAGGCAAATTTGCAGGTTCACCTCTATCGCGTTGTAGAAGGCTTCTATGAGTTCGCCTTCGTCGATAGGCCCGATATAGTGCCCATTTGCACCGCCGTCGGAGAAATGGTCGAAGAAATAAACGGTATCCGCGGTACCCATATCCGCCGGGCTGACCTCTATCCAGACGTCTTCGTAGCGGTCTATCCATCTTATATAGCTTGCACAGAATTCGCTAAGGCTATCGCCGATTTGTATCCAGCCAGCGTATTGAATGGGCACCTTTCGAACCGAAATAAAGTGTTGCGGATCGTAATATGCGATTAGCGTATCCGGTTCGGTTACGGTTATCGACCTTATTCTGGTATCGACGCCGTCGGACCACCTGTTCCAGAGGAACCTATCCATTCCGGAAGGCGAATAATCCGAATCGCTTGCGGCAAGACCGGAAGACGTTCCTTCCCAGAACCATATTTCCGCTTCCCATCCGGGATACTCGACGTGATCGAATGAGAAACCGCCATAGACGTTGTCGGAAGGGTCTTTCTCGAAACGCATCAGGATTTGGCGGTTGTAGTATGCTATTATATTGAAATCGGTCGAAACCGGGCCAACGGTATGTGTTCTGGGATAGCCGTCCGACCAATTATCGAAATGATACCGGATAACGTCCGTCGAATCGACTTCGCCCACGCTTACATCATGCGTGGTGCCCAGTTCCCAGTAGAACGTCATTTCCGAAACGCCGTAATACCTTATTCCATCCACTTCGATATAACCCGCCGAATGAACCGGAGATTTTGAGATATTAACCTCGACGGTTCTAACATAATAGGCGGTCATATCGTATGTTGTATCGACCAGCATATCCGTCTCGAAAGTGTCCGGCAACGATGCGGGGCCGTCCTCCCAGCGGTCGAATAGGTAATGATTGCCGCCGGAGTGCACCAGCGAATCGGTAAATATATCCGCGGTTTCGCCGAAAACATACCATCCCTCGCCGGTTTGAACCGGCGGAACGGGTGATCCGGAATATTCCAGGTCGATATGGTATGAAGTAACGAATTGCCAATCGAGTATGGAATTCGTTTCGATATCGAATTCGACGTGTGCGCTATCGCCCGAGGTTGGAGTAGAACCGCCGCCTCGCCATCCCTCGCATAGCCTTCGGATGCCGTCCATCACGAAAATCGTGTCTTCAACCATGCAATCGAGGTGTCTGCCTATTGGATGATAAGTTACGCCGCGCGGCGGGTATGGGTCACCGTAATCGCTTGTAACGGTTAGAGTAACAACGTCCGACATCTCTTCCCACAACCAGAATATAGTGGAATTCTCCTCGATTGTCGCCGTAACGATAGTATCGAGACCGAAATCGGGAATGCTACCGATACCTTCCCATCCCGTGCATATATAGGCGGCATCCGGGCTGGTAACCTGGAATGTCATAACGGTATCGTCCGGCACCCAGTGGAGTCCTTCAGGCGGTCGCGGTGAGCCGTGACCTTCTGAGAATACTTCGACCGGCCAGCGGATTTCGCCGTTCCACATCCAGGTTAGTGTAGAATTCTCGTCGATTACGAAATCGACCGCACTGGAATCGCCCGACGGCGGGACGGAGCCGGAACCTCCCCAACCGGTGCAGTATTGCCAATCCCCATCTTCGAATACGGAATCGTTAACAGTGCAACGAAGGTAAACGCCCTCCGGAACGACCAGAGTTCCCGCAGGAACGGGTTCACCGTAAGGAGAATTGACAATCAAGGTGCAGATGAATCCGGTCGAATAAGTCCATAGCCATTCTATTGTCGATTGCTCGTAGATATCGAAGTGGAATTCCGTTCCAAAGCCGCTGTGCGCACTTCCGGTTCCGTTCCATCCGTGGCAATACCAATCGGCATCGGGACTGCTTACTTCCGCATATATCGTCGATGAGCTATCGTGCCACGATGTGCCCTCAGGTGGTGTAGGTGCATCGTGACCACTTGTTACATCTATGCTGTATTGATGCTTGAAATTCCACCAGACATTCGTAATTCCATTTATATTCCACGTTACTGTATTGCCAGTTCCAGAAGGCGGAATATCGGTTCCGGTTGCAGTCCAGCCTGTGCAAACCTGCCTGTTGCCGGGCGTGGTCGGGACAATCGAGTTTACGGTGCACGTAACTGCCGTTCCAGTAATGACATAAGTGGTCCCCGCGGGCGGCCAGGGAGTGCCGAATTCGCTGTGGATAACCAGCGGCGAAATCTCGTCGCTCCAAAGCCAATTGACGCTACTCGGGGTATCTATAACCGCCGTGAAGCTGTCGAGAATACCGTCGGGAATACTACCCTCGCCCTCGTATCCGACACAATAGAATCCGGCCTCGGGGCTGGAAACGGAGAAATGTTCGGTCGTTCCGTTATTATACCAATGTGAACCTTCCGGAGGACTCGGTGAACCGTAACCGCCTTCGGATGTAACATCTACACGATTCTGCTGAGTCCATTGCCAGTCCAGAGTAGAATTAGAATTAATGATGAAACTCACATGGCCGGAATCTCCGACCGCAGGGCAGTCTCCTCCACCAATCCATCCGTCCAGAATATATCTGAGGTCGTCTCGCCAGCGATGGAATACCGTATCAGAGAACGTTGAGCACACAACCGCGCTTCCGATATAATAATTAAACACTCCTGTTCCCGGCCAGACGGAATCCGTGGGAGAAGTGATAGTGAGGGAAACAACTGAAGTGTAATTCGCCCAGTTCCATTGGAGGGTCGACGGCTCTGTCATGAAGAACCAGGCAAAGGACGATGGACTGGATGCCGGAACGCTACCTGTGCCATCGTAGCCCACGCAGAACCAATCGCCGTCGGGGGAAGTTACCCACGCGACTATCATCGTATCTCGAACGCACCAATAATCGCCTACAGGAGGAACCGGATCGTCGTAGCCGTCGGGATTGGTTATCGAAAGGAGATATTCTGTTCGCCAATTCCATGTAATGGTCGAGTTCTCCGTGATATCGAATTCTACGACTCCGGAATCTCCTGACGCGGGAACGCTTCCTGTGCCGTTCCAACCGAGCCTTATTGCGCGATGTCCGGGGGCTATCGTAACGGTTTCGCCGGGGCATGTCGCGATGATATGCGCCCCTGGATCATAATAAGTCGTCCCAGCCGGGACTACGCCGGGATATTCGCTCTCCACGATCAGCATAACCTGAGAGTCCCAGTTCCATGTTACAGTTCCCGAATCAGTTACCGTCCATGTAACGATAGTATCCGAACCCGCGGCCGGGACCGAACCTGTGCCTGTCCAGCCTGTGCAGTAAACGTGATCGATTGTGTCGGGCGTCGTTATATGCGATGTAAACGCCGAGTCCTCGAATACCCAGAAACTTCCGGGCAAAGGAGTTGATGTTCCATGACCGCCGTCATCGACCCGGACCTTGTATTGATGATACCACGTAGCGGTCTCCGTAATCGGGCCGAACATATTACACGCCGCCGGATTGAATGGGCCGTCATAGGAACCGGTTCCAACACCCTCCCACTCATCGAATATCCATCTTTCCCGTCCGTCCTCGTCGGCTGGGGTTGTAACGTCGAATGAAGCTAAATCGCCTTCGGGATACCAGCCTTCTCCGGTAACCGTTCCGTGCCCGCCATTATCGACAGTAAGGTAATATTCGGTATTGAACAACGCCGTAAATGTAGTATCAGTTACCGGCGCTACGGTTCGACTCCTTATAGAAACGCCGTCCGCCCAGGTATCGAAGATGAACCTTTCGCCGGGGATACCGGTTTGAATTGCGTAGGTGCTGATATCATGGCCGGTCGAGGGCATCCAGATTTCATTTCGAGGGGATAGATGTGGCGTGCCGTCAACTATCACCGAATCCGCGGAGCCGTCGGTTTGAATAGTAACGTTAATCTCGGCGAGAACATATTCGGCCGTAGCGGTGTAAGATGCGTCCATTACAATCGAAGTGGCGTCGCTGAATGGATCGACCACGGGAGCGCCCGTCCATTGATCGAAGTCATAACGCGAAAGGCCGTCCCAGACCGGATTTTCTGTAGTTATAGGGGCTGAAGCACCGGATGAATACCATCCCTCGCCGGTTTGAGTCGGAACCGCCGCTCCGCAACCAGAATAATCGAGTTCGAGCCAATACTGTGTATCCCAGTTTGCGATTGCATCTCTCGGCGCGGTCATCGTTATAGCATTCGATTGCGACGATCTCGTTCCGTCGGCATCTCCCGACCAGAAATCGAATACGAAGCGAGTTCCCCCCGCAACGATAACGGAATCATTTACACAACCATAAACCGTCGTGGCATGATCGTGCCAGCCCTCACGCGAAGGGCATGGACTGGAATGGCCGTTTTCATCGATATCGAACCACCATTGTTCGTGATAATCGCCGGTAATAGTCGTCGCAGAAGTAACGGAACCACTGGGGGGCGCAAGGCTATGCCATCTGTGATCCACGCCGCTTCCGCTGGAATTCCACGAATAGGAATAGGGATGCGAACTTCCCTCGACGAACCAAACGCTGTAGTCGTTTCCGTCCCAGATGTAATGAGGAGAACCATCTACGGTAACGGTCGCGTAGTTAGAACTCGATAAATCCGTTCCGGTTGTTACCGTATTCGCCCGGAAGGTCGCCCTGTATTCGGCATCCCAATTCGCACGCGCGGTTCTCGCGGCGTTCATAGTGATATTATTCGAATAACTCGATCTGGTTCCGGAAGCGTCCAGATCCCAGTGGCTGAATATGTATCTATCGGAACCGACAGTTACGATTGAGTCGTTCACGCATGCATTGACCGTCGAGCCGTTATTATACCAGCCCTCCAGACCGGCGCAGGGGCTGGAATGGCCGTTTTCGTTGATATCGAACCACCATTGTTCAACATAATTGCCTGTAATGGTGGCTGGACCACTCGCCGTGCCGGATGGCGGGCTCGATGAATACCATCGGTGTGACGAACCTGAACCACTGCTGGTGGCTGTATAACTGTATAAATGCGAACTGCCCGACGATACCCAGGTCGTGTATGGACTGCCGTCCCAGATGTTATGCGGAGTGCCGTCGAGAGTGACGGTCGCGTAATTCGAGCTCGTCATCGGAGCGCCCACGGTGGTAACCGCCTGGAATGTCAGTTGATACTGCTCGTCGAAATACGCGGTTATTGTCGTCGAACTGCTCCCAGAAGTAATATTGTGGTTCATCGCAAGGCCGTCCGACCACGACGACCAGATATATCTATAGCTTCCCGAATATTGAGGTGAAGTAGTTCCGATAGAGTGGGCTGTGCCGGGTATCCAGCAGAATTGAGCGGGTGAAGTGTATGTTAAGCCATCTACAACCACATCGAGTCCCGCAGGGCTTGTAGTGATAGTAGTAACCGGTAAAGTATAGAGATTATATGTCCCGGTCGAACCGGAATTTCCGTTGACGTATCCAGTTCCCCCACTTCCACCGGAGATATTAGTGGATGGAATGATGTTATGGCTACCTGCAAGGCATGAGTTATAAATAATTTTAATTCGTCCGCCTCCGCCACCTGCGCCGCCCTGCGACCAATCGTGGCACGCACCGACGCCGGGATCGGGGTATCCGTCGAGTCCGCCGGTTCCGCCTCTGGCCTGCAGGACTCCTGTAACACTCATTATTTCTCCGGCGAGTAGAGAGATACCTCCACCGGAACCGCCGCCGCCGCCGCCGCCAGCGCCACCGGAAGCGTTAAACATCTCGTAAAAATCGAGACAACAACCGTTGTAGCCATCTGTGCTACAGTCGTAAGAATTATCAGTCGATTCTCCCGCACCGTTTCCTCCGTTACCGCCGGTTGTTCCATTGGTATAGATGTTACCGCTCATTGTGAGGTCTCCACTGGCTTTCAGAGTAACCTTACCACCACCCCAACCGCCGTTTCCTCCATTGCCGCCGTTGGACCAGCCTCCACCGCCAGCTCCGGCACCGCCGCCTCCGGAACCCCAATCGACCGCCCAATTTGCGGTTGAACCGTATGTTGAGCCTGAGCTTCCTCCTGAGCCGTATGTTCCTCCCGATGCGCTACCACCGTAACCAGCGCCGTATGCACCAAAAGCCCCTGAACCACCAGAGCCACCGTATCCACCTGCACCGCCGCCGCCGCCGCCACCGCCGCCGCCAGTGAATCCATCATCGCCATCTATACAATGCCATGGACAATCCATGTCGCTACAACCGCCATCTCCGCCGGACGATCCGGTCGAACCAGCTCCGGAACCGGAACCGGCCGTTCCGCCGGTGCCACCGTAACCACCATTACACCATCCATCGCCACCGTCTCCCCAGGCTCCGCCGGTGCCACCGTAACCGCCCTGTTCTCCCGAACCGTTGCCATTGATAGTTCCGTAAATATTGATTGTATTGGCTTCTACTGAAAAGAATTTACAGGTGGGCGATACTGTCGCGGTGACTCCCCCATTGACCTGGAAAGTGCCAACATTGATATGAGTTCCGCCTACATTTGTATTCGATGAAATTATCCAGTTAGCTCCGCCATGGTTGGTGGTTCCGCAATCCACGCCGGTATAATCGACCGTAAGATAGGGGCGATAAGAACTGTAATAGAATCCATACCAATCACAATAATAAGAATCGGAACCGTCTGTTTCGTGTATCCCCGTTCCGAACCAATCGGAAGTCAGGAGAGCTTCCATTCTCGTTTCCGCCGCGGCGTAGAGCGAATATGTCTTCCAACCCGTTGGTTCCGAGGATGGCCATTCCTGATATAAAAATTGCGTTCCGGATGTGCAGGAACTCCTGTAAGTCGGACAATCCCATGTCCGTTGACTCATATCACGAAGCTCCCAATACGGCCAGTTGAGACCGAAGCAGTATGCCGTCCAATCGATAGAGTTAATTGTTGAACCGTCGGGTATTGCCGCGATACTGAAAAACATCCAGCCGAGATTTACATCGTTGCCGGTCGTGAGGACATAATCGCCACAATAATCGTAACCGCAATAACAGGAGGTGCCCTCAGAATAACCAGAGGATGTTCCATCCGCGGGGCTGGAGAAAATGTAGCAGGTTACAATCGGGTCGATAATTACCGGGAAAATTCTATCGGGATCGGATAACCAATCGAAGGGAACCAGGGTAGTGAGGATATAACCCTCAAAATATGGAGTTAAGATAAAATCTCCGGTTGTTCTTTCGACTTTAATCTCGTCGTGGGGGCCTTTAGGGCCATCTTTATGGTGGATTTTTCTTTCATTTTCCTCCCGGATAACCGGTAGCGGAATCTCAAACATAATTTCGTCGAGATGGTTTACGACACGTAATATTTTCCCTACACCGAAACAGGACGATTCTTCAATTATCGCCCTGCAATTCGACGGGAGATACATCTCCTGATCGATAGCAAGGTATTTGGCCTCTCCCCCATGTTCCTTCCAATCTTCCGGCAATGAATTCAGAATGAGATCGTGTTGAATGCCCGTGTAGGTCAGGTCGACCTTCTCGGACATAAGCCTATCCGTTGTTTCAAAAACAAGGTCTCCACCTTCCAGGTTACCTTCTATTTCCGGCATATCCGTTTGAAAAACTGTATTGGCGTCGTTATCGATTATTCTCAGGCGTTTGAAATAACTGAACTCGATTTTCTTCTTGTTCTTTGTTATCTTGTAGGATCGGTAATTATTCCGTGGAAAGCTCGTTTCGAAAATGTTGTCTTCTGAAACAACAGTAGCACCGTTGAATTTTAGCTCGGTCGATATATCCTGCCATAGGCCGTTCTCATCGCGGTAATGTATCGGCCCTGAACAAAGGACGGCAGTGTATTCTCCGTTCCCACGGTCAAAAGTCTTACTTGTAACGTCTCTAAGTTCTAAAACTTCATCCGCGGGATCGAATCGGACGAACATACCGTCTTGTTTCCATTCTTTGCCTGATGGATTTGAACGTTCCGGGACAGACGGGACTATCGGAGTTTCATCCTGATTCTGTCTGTCGATAGCTTCTTTTTGTGAAGGGGTATAGACCTGCGCAGGCATACATTGTTCCGGTTCATATTCCGATTGAGGTATATTCAAGACATCGGAGTCGGCTGGATGGGGTTCGGACACCGATTTTTCCGGTTTTTGCGCCCTGTCGGGATTGGCGGCGGTAAAAACTGCTCCGATAAGCAGAATAATTAAGAAATATGATACAAATCCAGTATATTTAATCATCAGACCTCCTCAATATTTATTGAATATAATATATTACAATAATTAGCAAAGAGCAAGTTTTTTTCTTCTTCATTGTCGGAAAAAACATCGAGGCGGTTTAAAAAAACAAGATAGGGGCTTTGCCCGGAAGGGATATATTCGAGACCGGTCTATTCCCATTCTATCGTGGATGGTGGTTTGCTCGAAATGTCGTAGCAGACTCGATTGACGCCTTTTACTTCATTGATTATTCGAGTTGAACATCTAGCAAGAAGGTCTTCCGGCAAACGCGACCAATCCGCAGTCATTCCATCCACGCTGTTTACTGAACGGAGTGCGAGGACGTTTTCGTATGTGCGCTCGTCTCCCATCACACCGACAGATTTTACAGGAAGAAGAACCGCGAAAGCCTGCCATACATTGTCATACTCGCCAAAACTGTGCAATTCTGATATGAAGATATCATCGGCACGCCGGAGTATTTCCAGTCTTTCTGCCGTGATTGCACCGATTATCCTTACTGCCAATCCCGGTCCGGGGAATGGATGACGCCAGAGCATATCCCTCGGCAAACCGAGTTCTTCGCCCAATTTACGAACTTCGTCTTTAAAAAGTTCACGAAGCGGTTCAATCAGCTTAAAACCGAGCTTTTCCGGAAGGCCGCCGACATTATGATGGGATTTTATCGTCGCGCTGGGGCCTTTAGTGCTAACCGATTCGATAACATCCGGGTAGAGAGTTCCCTGGGCAAGGTATTTAATCCCGGAGAGATTGGTAACGGCTTCTGTAAATACATCGATGAAGGTGTTCCCAATTATCTTGCGCTTCTTCTCCGGATCCTCGATCCCGTGAAGATTCCGTAGAAAAATATCAGAAGCATCCATGTAAATCAAACTTTTACCAAAAAACTTCTCGAAATCACGACGAACCTGCTCGGCTTCGTTTAACCGCAGAAGACCGTTATTAACGAAAACGGGATGAGTTCTATCGCCGATAGCCCTGTCGAGTAGTGCCGCTGTAACCGCGCTATCTACGCCGCCGGAAAGACCCAGTATAACTCCCTCATCCTCTTCGACCAATTCTCGCATTTCATCCGTTTGTGCCTTAACGAAAGAAGCCATCGACCAATCACCGGTCGCATTGCAAACATTGTAAAGGAAATTTCGGAGAATCTCTTTCCCCTGCTTTGTATGATGAACTTCCGGATGAAATTGCAGGCCGAAAATATCTCGATCGAGGTTCTGGAAAGCCGCAATCGGAAGTGTTTCTGTAGAAGCTGCAATACTGAAACCATCGGGAAGTCTATCCACATGGTCGCCGTGGCTCATCCAGACTGTCAAACCATTATTTATTTTATCGAAGAGAGGATTCGGTTCGATTATCTTAAGTGATGCTCTTCCATATTCTCGCGTATTTGTCCGACCGATTTCGCCGTTATTTAAAATTGCAATTAACTGCATTCCGTAGCAAATTCCCAGAATCGGCACGTTAATTTCGAGGATTTTCTTATCGATACGCGGACTATTTTCTTCGAGCACACTGGCCGGGCCACCGGAGAGGATAATTCCGATGAGCGAATCATCGGCGTAGCGCGAAATTTCCGCATCGAAGGGAACAATTTCGCTGAAAACATTCAATTCACGGACTTTTCGAGCTATAAGTTGAGTATATTGTGAACCGAAATCGAGTATTGTTATCTTACGGTGCATTTGAAACCCTTAATCGAATTAAGCTAATCCTATAAGCCCTTCCGTGAGATGCTCCTCACGATGAAATCTACTGCTTCGGAGTTCGGTATCGTTACTATATTTATCGCTTTTTTGGGGATGATCGATGTTGAAATGGAGTCCTCGGCTTTCGGGACGGCACTGTGTCGAAAGGATTATCAGCCAGGCAAGCATGGAAAGATTTCTTAATTCGATAACATCCTGCCTGACAGGATTTTGTTTGTAAAACTCATTTATCTGCGAAAACAGGAAATTGACGAATCGTTTTGCGGCCTCAAGTCGGTCATCCGAACGGACAATGCCGACATAATCCCACATTACGCTTTGCAATTCTTCGCGTATATGGCGCACGATTACCCATTCGCGTCGGTCAAAGACACCTGAATCGTTCCAGGAGGGCAATTCGGGAATCGATTCAATATTCGATATTGTATTTTTAAGAGTTTCAAAAGCAAACTGAGCATAAGCCATCGATTCCAGAAGGCTATTCGACGCAAGACGATTAGCTCCGTGCATCCCGGTGCACGCAACCTCCCCCGCCGCTAATAAGTTCCCGATATCCGTTCTGCCGTGTTCATCTACTTTAACACCCCCGCACATATAATGTGCGGCAGGCACGACGGGAATCCATTCCTTTGTGATATCGATGCCTCGATCGAGGCAGTGTTTATATATATTTGGGAATCTCCCTTTTATAAACTCCGCGCCTTTATGTGTGAGGTCGAGGAAGACATTCGTATCGCCGCGGGTTTTTAACTGCTCGTCTATAGCACGTGAAACGACATCGCGTGGCGCGAGTTCCATGTTCGGATGTATCGCTTCCATGAATCGCTCGCCATTGCTATTGCGGAGAATGCCACCTTCTCCCCTTGCCGCCTCGGTAATCAGAAAATTGTCTCCACCGGGATCGTAAAACATGGTCGGATGGAACTGGAAGAACTCCATATTCGATACGGTTGCGCCTGCACGATACGCCATAGCCACTCCGTCGCCGGTGGCTACGGATGGATTGGTTGTGTGCTTGTAAACATGTCCTCCTCCACCTGTCGCCAGAAGCGTTATTTTTGCGCGAATAGTATTAACATGCCCTGTCTCCTCATCAAAGACATAAGCGCCCCAGCATGTAAGTGGATCCTTTTGACGTGGGTGATCATCTGGAAGATGGTGCTGTGTCAATAGGTCTATAGCGCAACTATTCTGTAGCAAGCGTATATTGCTAATAGTTTTCGTCGCTTCGATATATCCCTTTTCGATGGCATAACCGGTCGCATCGGCAACATGGAGAATGCGTCTCGCGGAATGGCCGCCTTCGCGGGTTAGAGAAAGCTTATCGTCCTCTCCGGGAACGGTATCCAATGGAACGCCGAGATCGATTAGCTCCCTAATTGCATCGGGGCCGTGTTCTACGATTTTACGAACGATCTCGGGTTTGTTCAGACCATAGCCTGTGTTCAACGTGTCAGAGATATGGCATTCAATCGAATCATCCTCGCTTAATACGGATGCGATTCCTCCCTGTGCTAATCTTGTTGCACTTTTAGATGTGGACGATTTTGTAACAATAAGAACCCGCCCATAATCGGCGGCTTTAAGAGCAAACCTCAGTCCGGCAACACCTGAGCCGATCACAAGGATATCAGTATTTATCGTTTTATTATCATTCATAGGTATAAAATACTCTCGGGGTCGAATAAGTCAAATAATAATTAACGGTGAAGTTTTTTATCTATACAACAGATTTATCGGGCGGATTAGTTTATATATTACTTTAAGTAATTAGTATAATACTTTATAATACAATTAAATGTATTTATCAACTCTATTGAAAATTGAGTCGTTCAAAATTATGATTCCGGAGATAAAAATCGTATCGATATTCTCATTTTTGCGGGTTGACTTGTCTGTATTCGCGTTTATATTCTAATCTATGTCGGTTTTCAAGAGACATAAACCGCTTTCCGAAACTCCGCCGACGACGGAACGCAGGCGTATCCCCATCGTAATGAAGATATTCCTGGGATTTGTAGCACTGCTTGCAGTAGTTTTAATAGGCAACATCGTCTTCCTCTATCAATTATCGCGGCTAAACAGGATTATTAAATCGACCAGCAACGGTATGTATCGCATTGTGCTGGCGCAGGATATGAGGAAGAAACTAATCCTCCAGAAACGCTATCGCGGCGTATATCAGGCGATGAAAACCGACGTCTCGGTTTCGGAAGCAGAAGGTAAACTGGAAAATTTCGAAAATAACCTGAACGACGAAACCAAACGACTGACGACTCGATACGGAAGAAACCTCGGCCCTATCGATAAACTGAACGACCTATCAGACAATTTCATCGATAAAAGTAAGATTGCTTTACACTATGTCGATTGCGATTCGTTCGAGAGCGCATATAGCATTATTCGGTCGGATTCATTCATAACACTCGCAGGTCAAATACGAGATGAAATCGAAAAGTCGGATAAACGCTACGGTCTTCGGATACTGCCATCCGATTTCGGTTCGATAAAATCCTCGATGGAGAACGCCGTTTTGCGTCCCTATTACCGGCATCTTTTCAAGCTGGAAAACGATTCACTTAGAGTGGAAGCCGATTCACTCGATATTCTCCTAAGTGCGCACGACACAACAGGCGAAGTTCTAAAACAATATATCGATACGTTATCCGCCGTTTTCAGCAGAGAAATTCGCACAGGCAAAATCGATTCTTCGACCTGGAACAAAGCCTCCGATATGATATCCTCGCCATTAGATGAAATATTATCATCGGAAGTTGCAGGGGTTTCCCAGACCTTCCGTAAATCGCAATTAGCGGTGGCGGTAACTCGAACGATAGGAATCTGGGGAGGGCTTGGGCTGTTCGGTCTCGGTATCTTAATCGCTATCATAGTATCACGGAAAATTGCATCTCCGATAGCTGAACTTCGTAGCGCAACTCATTCGGCGGCAAAGGGAGAATGGGAAAAGCGAATAACTCCCTCGACAAACGATGAGATCGGCGACCTGACGGAAGATTTCAACACGATGCTAAGGGAACTCGGAGAATTGGATGTTATGAAGAGCCGCTTCCTGGCGAGTATCACACACGATTTAAAAAGTCCGATAGGCAGGGTGCGAGGCAATATCGCAAATCTTCAGGACGAACTTCTCGGTCCGGTCACCGACGGACAGAGCGAACTGCTGGATATGATGTCCAAGGACGTCGATAAACTCTCACGACTCATACACGACATACTCGACCTGCAGAAAATGAAAGCGGGCGCGTTCAAACTGGACATCACCGAAACAGATCTGAAACCATTTATTCTCGACATCCTCGAACAACACGCCCAGGTGCTTATAGAAAAAGGAATCGAATTGGGTATTAAGCTCGATATCGAAAACAAAACAATCTATCTTGACAGAAAACAGATCGAACGTGTTTTCGATAATCTTGTCAGCAACGCAATAAAATACACTCAAGCCGGAGGAAAGATAATTATCGAGGCTTATCCCGAAAACAACAACGTCCTTTTCCGAATAATAGATACAGGCGTTGGAATCCCGCAGGATCATCTCGAACACGTCTTCGACGAATTCTATCAGGCCGGACAGAAGGTAAAGGGTGTGAAAGGCACCGGACTCGGATTGACAATAGTAAAACAAATCGTCGAGGCACACGCCGGAAAAATCTGGGTCGAGAGTTTGCCGAAGGTGGGCACGGTTTTTGCATTCAAACTGCCCTTAGAAAGGCCAAAATAAATGGCGGGAAACGAAAAAATACTCATTATAGACGACGAGGTCGGTAACCTCCTAATGCTGAAAATACGCCTCGAACACGAGGATTTCGAGGTGCTTACAGCGGACGATCCCTACGACGGCCTTCAGCTGGCGTTAGAGAAACACCCCGATTTGATCTTACTCGATGTCAATATGCCGGGCATCGACGGATTCGAGGTCTGCAGACGACTGAAAACGAATTTCGAGACCTCGCAAATTCCGGTGATAATGCTCACATGCATGGACGACACGGATTACAAAATCGAGGGACTCGAAGGCGCCGGTGCCGACGATTATCTCGTAAAAGATGAAATCGACCACAGGGAAATCGCCGCGAGAATTCGTTCCATACTGCGGCGGACTCGCAACCAGATTTCCGTCAATCCGCTGACACACCTACCAGGCAACCGCGCGATACAGGATGAAATCGAGAAGCGGATCGCGGACAACGAACCATTCGTCGTCGCCTATATCGATATCGACAATTTCAAGGCGTATAACGACGTTTACGGTTTCCAGAACGGCGATAAAGTGATCCTGCTAATCGCTCAAATAATGCGCGAAGCCGTCGGACAACGACAGGAAATATTCCTCGGACATATCGGAGGCGACGATTACGTATTCGTCTGCGAGAACGATGTCGCCGAACCGATTGCGGATAGAATCGTGCGAAAAGTCCAAGAAGTCGCCCCGGAATACTACACTGCGGAACATCGAAAAGCCGGATGTATCCGTGGGATGGATAGGGACGGCAACCTGAAGCGATTCCCATTCTTCGCCGTGTCGATTGCACTTGTCCCCGGAATAGGCTTCCATTCAAGCGAAATGATCGCGGAGGCGGCGGGGAAAATCAAAAAGAAACTAAAGAATCTCGGAGGAAACAGGTATGGCGGCACGGAAATTCTTCATTAAAATCTCAACGATCATGATGCTTGGAATCTTTTTCTACGGATGCGCTAATACAATGCCTCCCCCAAACACCGCGCAGGAGTATTACGAATCTGCTCAGAACGATCTGAGAAAAAGAAGATATGAGGAGGCAAAATACAGGTTTGAAAAGATTTACAACAATTACCCCGAATGTGATATTGCGGATAACGCACTCTTCAAATTAGGATATATTTACATAATTCAAAAAGATTATGCCTCTTCAGAAAAGTTCTTCAGAATCATTGTAGAGGATTACGAGGATAGCGAATGGAAATTCGACGCGCAGACATGGCTAAAACTTCTGGAGGATTGGAAACGGCTTAAAAATGAACTCGAAAATGCACGCGAACAACTCGGTATCGCCAAAAAACAGGCCGAAACCAGCGACAGAACCGAGAACGATACCGCCGAACGTATTCAGGAACTGCAGGACGAAGTCAGTCGCCTGCGGGATGAGAACAACAATCTGCGAATGCTAATAGAAAATCTGGAGGAATAAACCTCCCGTCGATTCGCCGTTCATAGTTTTCGTCATTCATTCGTAATTCATTTGTAATTTGGCATTTGAGCTTTGACATTTTCAACGGGCTCCGCCCTCACTCGAAATGACAGGGAAAGGGTGTAGGTCTCCCCCCGGGCGGGTTCAAACATCGAAATGAATACGGAATTAAGCGGTTATTCGATTCGCCAAATATTCAATCGTTACCCGGGTTGTCGTAGCGGTAGGTTTTGCCCTCCCAGTTGCGGAGTATCAGGAATCCGTCGCCCGATGAAATCTGATATTCCGGTGCGAGAGGCGTCTTGCCCAAACCGGCGGGCGTAATTATGTAATCGGGAACAGCCATGCCGGATGTGTATCCGCGAAGGTTCTCGAGTATCTCGATTCCGGTCTCGACCGGCGTGCGCAGATGTTCGATTCCAATCGTACCCTGACAATGGTATATGTAATATGGTCGGACGCGTATTTTGAGAAGCTCGTGGTTGAGCAGTTTCATGGTGTCCGGGTCGTCGTTTATTCCTTTGAGCAGGACTGTTTGATTGCCGAGTGAAATTCCCGCGCGAGTTAGTAGGTCGCAGGCCACCGCGCTTTCGTCCGTGATCTCCATCGGGTGATTTACCTGCACGTTTATGTATAACGGATGATGCTTCTTGAGCATATCGCATAACTCGGGCGTGATTCTCTGCGGCACTGTGAAAGGCATCCTGGTGCCGATGCGTTTGATTTCCACATGGCCGATGTTGTCGAGTTGCGTGAGTAGCCAGTCGACATATTCGTCGTCGAAGGTGAGAGGATCGCCACCGGTGTAAAGCACGTCGCGGATTTCCGGATTTTCTCGAATGTAATCGAGGGCTTCTTCGATGTCCTCCTGAGGCGTGGGCGCGTCGGAAACGCCTATATGACGGCGTCGAAGGCAATGCCTGCAAAATGACGAGCAGATATTGGTCGAACGAATTATCACGCGGTCGGGATACCACCGTGTCAAAGCGTTTACCGGGGAGGTGTATTCCTCGCCGGAAAAGTCGGGAACGCCCACCTCTTTCATCTCCTCAATTTGCGGCACCATCTGAATCCGCATGGCGCATTGCGGATCGTCGGGATCCATCAGAGTGGCGTAGTATGGTGAAAAAGCCCAACGATATTTCTCTCCGACCGCCTCGATATCGCGCCGGACATCGTCGTTTAGGTCGAGGATCTTATCCAGCGTTTCGGCGGTGCGGATACGGTTACGCATCTGCCATTTCCAATCCGCCCAATTCTCCTCGGATGCGTCGAGAACATCCATTATGTGCTTTTTACGGTGTGCGAGTTCATCGCGCATCTTTCTGCCTGTGGGTATTTCTCGCCGAGCGCGGATATAATCCTGTGCGTATTCCTTTAGTTCGGCGGCTTTTTTCCTTGCGGCTTCGAATTTCTGTTGCCTGTCGTTACTCAATGTTTACCTTTCGTTTCGTCAATAAATATTATTGACATTTAGTCATTATTCATCTAATCAATATATGACTGATTAACGAAAGCGCAATATCATTTCTTATTATATCTATAATCTACCGCGTGCCATGCATTTATTGACATTTTTTTCGATATATCCCGGGCCGGTTCGTCCGCCTGAGAAAATTTACTTTCCGGGTTCCGGAAGTGAGATTCCATCCGCCAGAAGTAACTCTCCCCCGCCATAAGTGAGATTCCATCGCGGAAAAATAGGCCGTTATACCCATTATATGCGAAAATAGCCCGATTAATACATGTCTTGCATTGAACGATAAATGCGCTATTTTGTTCGATGGAGGTCGATTATGGACGGTAACGACGAACTGACATTGATTACGGATATCGGTAGCACGACGACCAAGGGATTGCTTCTCAGGGAAATTTCGGGGCGGTTCGAGTTCGTCGAGCAATACGAGACGCCCACGACGGTCGAAAAGCCGGACGAGGACGTGCGCGTGGGTTTGCGAACTCTCGTAGGCGAGATCGAAAAGCGCACCGGCACAAGCCTCGGCCTCGATGGAAATCGAATAGGAACGCCGTATTTGACTACGAGTTCTGCGGGCGGCGGGTTGCAGATTCTCGTGTTCGGTCTATCCTCGGTGGAAACCGGAACGGTCGCGGAGATGACAGCTTACGGCGCGGGCGGAGTCGTCCTTAAAACCTTCACCGTGGACGACAGGATAAGCCCGGTGAACAAGATGCGAATCATGCAGGAACTCCACCCGGACATGATCCTCATGGCCGGCGGCATTGATGGCGGGGCTATCGCGCCCATCGTCGAACTGGCGGAAATCCTGAGTCTGGCTAAACCCACGCCGAAATTCCGGGTGGGCGAAAAAATCCCGCTAGTGTTCTGCGGCAATATCGAGGCGCGAAGTTTTGTTGAAAATCTTTTGGCCGAAAATTTCGAAGTCCACACGGTGGATAACGTCCGCCCGGATATGGACACGCTGAACACCGAACCGGCCAAACAGGAGATTCACAGGCTTTTTATGGATAATGTAATGGAGAGAGCGCCGGGCTATTCCGATTTAAAGGCGATAGTCGCCCGAGATATCTTACCCACCCCGGCGGGGGTCGAGAGGATATTGACGAAGTTCGCTGAGAAGAGAGAGAGGAATATCGCTATGGTCGATATCGGCGGCGCTACGACGGATATTTTCACAGTGATTAAGGGCGTCCACAGCCGGACGGTATCTGCGAATATCGGCATGAGTTATTCGCTGTCGAACATTCTCGCCGACGCCGGTATCGAAAGGATCGCGTCGAGAATCGAGGGGCTGAATACCGACGATGTTCGGAATTACATCGCAAATAAAACCCTTAACCCGATCCACGTGCCGGGTTCCGTCGAGGAGCGTATCGTGGAATATTCCTGCGCCGTAGAGGGAATCCGCATCGCGTGGGAACTCCATCGCGACATGAATTTCCGCGTCGCTAAAGTGGGATTCCTGGATAGGCGAAAGAAGTGGCTCAAAAACGCCAACCGTTGGGAACAGGTGCTTTATCTCCACAAGAAAGAGGAGTCCTTCCAGCTATCGGATATCGATTTGATTATCGCCGCGGGCGGGGTAGTATCCCACATGGAGCCGGATACCGCCCTCCCGCTCGTCGCCGAGGCCTTTCTGCCCTCGGGGATCACCGAGGTCGCAATCGACAAGTATTTCAAATCGCCGCACATGGGAGTTTTTTCCACGGTCGAGCCGGAAAAAGCGGTCGAGCTTTTCTATAAAGAATGTCTTCGTTTTCTCGGCCACATTGTCGCGCCTATAGGAAAGATTAAAGAGGGTAAAATCGCCCTAACCGTAGAAAACCTTTACACCGGCGAAAAAATCGAAATACCCGGTGGGGAAACGAGGATTTTAAAGGAGGGCGGCAACTTCAAATTCACATGCGGTAGGAGATTGACATTCGGCGCGGACGATTCTATCGCCGAGCTCAAGACGGAAAGACCTATCGTTCTGGATTGCAGAGGTCGCGGGAATTATTTCATCGGTGGGAATTTAACTCGATTTTCGAGTGAAACCGGCGCGATCCCGAAAATTGCCCCGCCGTCGAGGGAATCGGAGGTCGGCGAGTTCGAGATTATCCGCAAGCTTCCCTACGAGGGCGATATCCTGGTGGAAGTCGGCGATGAAGTCCGCCCGACGGACGTAGTTGCGGAAAATCGTTTCGGCCCGCCGAGGTTGTATATTCTGGACATGAATCGAATCCTCGGCTACGAGAAGAGTTTAAGCTCAGGGGAAATCATCGAGGGCTTAATGGTTTCGGAGGATGATACGGTCAAAATCGGCCAGAGGATATTCCAGACGCACCACGGGATACTGGGGACGAAAATCTACACGAGTTCCCCCATTCGCGGCAAAATCACTAAAATCGAGGATTCCGGGATTATAATTCTCCGCGAGATACAGGATTACGACGGTCGCCCACGGAAGGTTAACATCGCTAAGGAACTCGATATCAAGCCTAAATACGTCCCGGGGCATTTCAAATACAATATCGGCGATTTCGTGGAGAAGGGGCAGGTTATCGCCTCCGACGTCAAACAGGGAATTATCGTCCAATCGCCCACCACCGGCACGGTGAAGGAGATCGATAAAACCCGCGGCACAGTAACGATTCAATACGATATCGAACCCACTCCCCTGTTCGCCTTCGCCAAAGGTTATATTTCCAGTATTAAACCCGGCTACGAGGTCAGGATAAAGACGAATGCCGTCAAGCTGTTCGGTAGCGTCGGTTTCGGGGGAGAATCCAGCGGAGAGTTATTCACGATAGAAGCGCCGTCCGAAATCGGCGAGACTGCTCGCGGTAAAATCGTCGCGTGCACGTCTGCTATTAACGAGAAATTCCTTTATAAATGCGCCGATATTGGCGTGGCGGGCGTTATCGCGCCGTCGATTCCAAATTACGACTGGGTGAATTTCCACGGGAAAGAGATGGGAGTCGCAGTTACCGGCGACGAGAAAATACCGTTCCCGGTCATCATCACGGAAGGCTTCGGCGATTATGCTATGGCGGAAATTTATAGCGGGTTTCTCATGAAATCCAACGGTAAGACCGTAAGCCTTTCCGGTCGAACGCAGATAAGGGCCGGGGTAATTCGACCCGTGGCGCTTATTTATAACGATTAATTTTCCGGCAATTGGCCGATAATCTCGTCCGTCGTACAAATATGCGCGAAACCGTAAGCCAGATTCATCAGGCTCGCAAGGTGCATTTCCTCGCATACGGCGGCGGTGCCGTCGGCGAGGAAGAACACCCGGTAGTCGCGATAGTATGCGTCGCGTGCGGTCGATTCGCAACACATGTTGGTCATTATGCCCGATATGACGATGTCCTCGATTTCCTGGCATCGTAAAATCGTCTCCATATCGGTGTTGTAGAAGGCCGAATACCGGTGTTTCTCGATGACCTTCTCCCTCTGTATCGGCGCAAGTTCGCTGAATATCTCGCTTTCCGGGCTTCCCTCGATACACATGCCGTCCCACCACCATCCCATTATCCCGCAGTCTATGTTATCGGGATGATGGACATGCCTGGTAAAGATCACCGGGCGACCGGCGTTCCTGAAAACCGAAATCAGCCTTTTAACATTAGGGACAATGGCAGAGCCGCCTTTCGTGAACGTCGGCGAGGTCTCGTCAAGGAAGAAGTTCTGCATGTCGATGACCATAAGTGCCGATTTTTCGACGTTCAGCTTCAAACCGTGAGTATTTAGTCGCGCGATATGGTCGAGCCATTCTTCGGTTCTCTTAGAAAGATTTTCAGATGTAACGTATGGTTTCATAGCAACCGTCCAGTTCAGCTTCATAATTTTGTTTCAATTTAGTGAGTTCACCGGCGAACATCAACTCATTTCTATGTAGATCGATAGGACGAATAACTATATTCGGGACAACTTTAGATATGGTCGATAGGGTATCGAATAATCTTATCGTCTTGACAATTTTGAATATAACCGTATTTTTATAGTAAGTTATTGAATAATAGAATACGAATTAGATCGAATAAAAAACCGATAAAGTGTTGTTCAAAATAACATTCCATTGAAGGAATAAGCTGAATGCGTAAACTCAACGAGAGTTCAAAGAAAGAGAACATTGGCGAAGATCATATAACTCGGCTGGAAGATTATGAAAAGTTTATCGGCTCGGAAGCCGTGGATCGTATTTACGAGAAGGCCGAACCGCTTGAAGATTACCACGTCGCAAATATAAATTCCACATATTACGGCGGCGGAGTGGCCGAGATGCTTTCTTCGCTTACATTGCTTATGGACTGCGTTGGCCTGAAATCCGGCTGGCGCATTATCCAGGGATCGCCGGATTTTTTCAGCGTGACGAAAAAGATGCACAACGCACTCCAGGGTAGCGAAATTAATCTCAGCGAGAGAAAGAAGAAAATCTATACCGATACGCTGAAGAAGAATTCCATTCGCAACCATCTCGACCACGATATGGTCATCGTTCACGATCCTCAGCCTCTCGCTATGATTGAAAACTACAACAAAACCGCGCCGTGGATATGGCGATGTCATGTCGATCTTAGCGATCCTAATCCAAAAACCTGGGACTACCTAAAAGATTTCATTAACGAATATAATGCGGCCATTTTTAGTATTGATGAATACAGGAAAGACCTCGACGTTCCCCAGCTTATCTTTTCTCCCGCTATAGATCCCTTTTCGATAAAGAATCGGGAATTCAGCGAGGACGAAAAACGAGAGCGGCTTGAACATTACGATATTCCGGACGATCTACCCCTGGTTGTCCAGATATCCCGTTTCGATAAACATAAAGATCCCGAAGGCGTAATAAAGGCCTACAAGCTGGTTCGGAAAAACGAGGATTGCACTCTGGTTTTGCTTGGCAACGTCGCGACCGACGATCCCGAGGGCGAGAAGGTATATCAATCGCTATTGGAGCAGGGGGAAGACCGTATCATCATCCTCAGTAAACAGGACACGGCACTGGTGAACGCGCTTCAATGCAAGGCCGCCGTGGTAGTGCAGAAATCGATCAAAGAAGGATTTGGACTAACCGTAACTGAGGCCATGTGGAAACGCGCGGCCGTTGTAGCCGGGAACGTAGGCGGGATTAAGCACCAGATAGAAGACGGAGAAACCGGTTTCCTGGTCGATTCCATCGAAGAAACGGCGGAAAAAATAGAGCTATTGCTAAAAAAACCCGATTTACGCGAAAAAATCGGCGACGCCGCCAGAAAATCGGTCAGGGGAAAATACCTGATGTCGAGGCTACTCGAGAATTATATCGATATGATAAGGGCTTTCCAAATTCGTTTCGAGTTATCGGGGTATCCGGGCAAGGTATATTGACGATCAATCCAGAGCCGTATCCGGAATTAACGCTCGATTTCGTACCATATCTCGTCGGCGAGTTCGGGGTTTTTGCCGCGAATCAGACTTATCGCAACACCGGGATGAAGCAGGACATACCAATCGCCCATCCGGTCGAATTTGCGGGATGAAGTAACGACGCGCTCGTTGCGAATCACATCGAACACCCGCCCGTCTTTCCGACCGTATTTTTTCAATCTTCGGACGAATTCCGTATCTTCGGCGGAAAAGTAATCTTCATTGAACCCTCCCACTCCCAGGAAATCTTCCCTATACAACCAATACGGCCCCGCCATGACGTTGAGTATCCTCGCGGCTATAAGGAATATTCCCAGAGTTATTTTTATTCCAAGTGAGGTCCTATCCAATTCGAACATGGTGCCGCCGCCGACTATCCTGCCGGTTTCGAGCCTTTTTTCGATTTCCGCCAGAAGGCCGGGAGTCATATTGCTGTCGGCATCGAGGAACACGAATATATCGCCCTTAGCCGATTTTGCCGTCTCGTTACGGATTTTTGAGATGTTCTTCGCGTCCTCATGGACGATCTTCGCGCCGTAGGATAACGCGATTTCTTCGGTTCGATCGGTGCATCGGTTGATTCCGACTACGATTTCGATTTCCCCGCGAACACTTTCCGCCGCTTCCAACACGGCATCGAGACAATCGCCGATATAATCTTCCTCGTCTCTGGCGGGGATAATTATCGAAAAGCGCGGATTACTTTTTTCGCCCATAATAGTTTCGCTTTCGCTTTGTGTTTTAATTCACTAATCCGAATCCTTTATTGAGCCTGACTAATTCGGTCAGTATTAATGTTATATGAAATCCGCGGTGGGGTCAAGAGGGAAATGGCGAAATGTTTAGGATTCCTGCGCTTTAATCATTTTCCCGGACAATATCGCAGGGGTTTTTATCTTCTCTAAGTCCCAAAAACCTCGGGTGGCGGAGCTTGTTGTCTTTAGTCCATTCCGTAAATCCTACTTCGCCAACCAGTTTCGGTTGCACAAAATGAGCGCTTTGATCTTCTACCTCTCCCCTGTCGAAGGGGCTGGTTTTTCGCTCGATATCAGACAACATATTGCTTAGCATTCTGAGCATATCGTCGTCATAGCCCGTGCCCGCCTTGCCTGCGTAAACGAGATCGTCGTCATCGTAATAGCCGATTAGAAGAGCGCCGAATCCAATACGCTCTCCGGAAGGTTCCGTGTAACCGCCTATCACGAACTCCTGCTGGTTGATGCACTTAAATTTCAGCCATTCACTCGATCGCTTGTGTATATATTCAGATGTCGCGTCCTTGGCGATAAGTCCTTCCCAGCCCTTCTTGCAGGCTTCCTTGTGGAATTTCATGCCATTCTCGTCGCGATGTATTGTGAAACGGATAGGGTCTGCATAGTCGATACTACCCTTGAGTATTCTCTTTCTATCGCGCAGGGGCAGGTCGCTCAGGTCGTAGCCGTCGAAATATATAATATCGAAGAGGTAATAATACACGGGCACTTTTTTAGTTAATTCATCGGTGACGTCCGACACGTGCATACGTTTCTGCAGGCGCTTGAAGCTTGTTACATCGTCCTTGAACGCGACTATCTCACCGTCGATTATCATATCGGGCATATCCATGTCGATCAACGCTTTTGCAAGTTCAGGATATTGAGCATTCAACTTCTTCTCGTTACGCGACATCAAACGGACATCCCCATTATATATATATGTGATACATCTCTCACCGTCGAATTTGCGTTCGTAAATCCAATCGGGATCGTCGAAATAATCGTGGGTGAGTTTCGCGAGCATGGGATCGACCCATTTGGGGAATTTTTTCTCGACGAGTTTGTCTTCCGCGGTTGATTCGAGTTTTTCGAGTAACTCGTTCATAGTTTCTCCTGGCATTCGGGGCAGAAATATGATGACCTTCCCGCAATTTTCGCCCTCTCGGTCTCGCCGCCGCAGGGGCACTTTTCGCCGGGCTTTCTGCGATGGATTAGCCAATCGTCCGGCATCTCGCCCTTATCAACCCGGACTTCGATGGCCTTCTTTAATATTTTATCCATGGATTTGTATATTCTGCAAAGTTTTTCCCTGTCCAGCCTTTTTGCTGATGAAGCGGGGTGGATTTTCGTGGCGTATAGTATTTCGTCGGAATAGATGTTCCCTATTCCGGCGATTGCACTCTGGTTCATCAGCGCGGATTTCACACTGCCGCGGCGGCCACTCAATCGTTCAGCGAATTCATCGAAATCGACATCCAGGGCATCGGGGCCCAGTTCCTTTTCATCGGCAAATTTCTCGGGGTCGGTGGTCAGGCCGACTTCGCCCAGCTTACGTGTGCAGTCGTAAATTAATCCATAGCCGTTGTCGAAATGGAATATCACCGCGGGATGATCTGTTCCGTTGCCGCCCCCTTTGATATATTTCAGGAAGCCCGTCATGCCGAAATGCAAAGTCAGCCATTTGCCGTCGTCGGTATGAACGAGCATATGTTTACCAATTCTCCGCGATTTGGTGAACTTCTCGCCGACCACCGCTCTGCCCAGCGCCTGCGGGGTTGTGTCGTGCAATATCGACGGTTCGGGCACCTCGGTTTTTACGATTGTTTTGTTCAGCGATGTCGAATCAAAGTATCGTCTGAAGACTTCGATGTCGGGTAGTTCTGGCATTTAGTCTCCCTCAGCTTTTTCGACATTCTCGATTGCCTTTTTCAGCGACCTCGCGTGGCTGAACATCCCCTTCCACGGGTCGCCGATGTCGTCGAGTCTGTCGAAGATATTGGTCAGCCTGAATTTACGCGGACTGACGTCATCCAGTTCATCCCAGTGTATCGGCGCGGCTACTGGTGCCCCCGGTTTGGTTCGCAAGGCGTAGGGCGCTACCGATGTCGCGCCGTAGGAATTGCGCATGTAGTCCAGAAAGACCCTCCCCTTGCGGTTCTCTTTGAGGGTTTCCGTGGTCAATCTGTCGGATTCGCGTTGGGCAAGGAGTTTCGCGGTTCGTTTGGCGTATTCTCTGACCTCGTCGAAATTATACTCGCGTTTGATAGGCGCGACCACGTGGAACCCTTTCGAGCCGGAAGTCATTATGAAAGGTTTGAGTCCTGTTTCCTCCAGAATTTCGCGTATTCCTTTTGCGGCGAAAATCAGCGGGGCAATATCGGTTGCGTCCTTCGGGGGATCGAGGTCGAAGATAAGCTTATCGGGGTAATCGATCTTATCCTGACGGCTGAGCCAGATATGGGGCGTAATACACGCCTGATTCGCGATATAGACCAGCGTCGCTGAATTATTACAGACGACGTGGGTAACCTCTCCTCCTTCCTTCTCGACTTTAGCGCGTTCGATCCAATCGGGGAAATAGTCGGGGACGTTTTTGTGGTAGAAATCGTCTCCATCGATGCCCTCGGTAAAACGATGCATGGTGACCGGGCGGTTTACGATGTGCGGGAGCATAAAATCGGCTATGCGTTTGTAATAATCGACGAGGTCGCCTTTTGTCAAACCGGCATCGGGGAAAAAAGTCTTGTCCAGGTTACTTGCCTCGACGGTGTATTTCCCGAAATGGTATTCCTTTTCCATATTAGTCGTTCTCCTCTCCGCCCGCGTCTTTGGTGATTTCCTCTAACGATCTTCCGGTGAGGACGGAATTCGGCTCGGTGGATACGGGATTTCGTCTGGCGTCAGCTTGGTCGTCGTCGATTTTCTTAAAAAGCCATCTTTCATTATCGCCTTTCGCGGTTCGAATGAGAACATAACCGCCCTGCAACTTCTTGCCGTCGAGCCGAATTTCTATTTTGCCTTCGTCGTAGGATTCGGACATGGACTTCCCGTCGTCTTCTTTTTCCTCGCGTATATTGCTGAATGTCCCGGCGTCCCACACCATGACAGTGCCTCCGCCGTATTCGTCCTCGGGAATAACGCCCTCGAAATCGGCGTATTCTATGGGGTGGTCTTCGGTGGGCATCGCCAGACGCTTCTCGGATGGATCCGTCGATGGCCCCTTTGGAATCGCCCAGGACTTGAGCACACCGTCCATCTCGATTCGGAAATCGTAATGGAGGTTGCTTGCGTCATGTTTCTGGATTACGAAGATCGGTTCGCCGCCTTCTTTCTTATCGGAGCCGAATGGTTCGGAAGTCTTATCGAAGTTGCGCTTTTTGTGATATTCTTGCAATCTTTTTTTGTTCATTCGAACAGCCCCATAGTTGTATTTCACTAATTGCTAATAACTTATCGATAATTACCTCTTGACATCCCGTCCTTGAGGTATTATCTTTATCGTAGTAACAAAATACGATATATCTGCAATAGGTCAAGAGGAAAATTGAAAATGAGAATTAGAAGGAATTTTAAAAAATGGAACTAAGACATAACAACTTTGGACAGGACACGGACGAAGAGCATATGGAACGTGCCCGACGGCTTCAGTCGGGAATCATCGAGTATGGGGACGAACTCGATTTCGACGAGGACACCATTCGCCGAATCGCCGCCGACCCCGATTTCGAGGCCGCGATGAAAACCCGCCCCCTGCGGAAACTCAATGAAATGCGCGATATGGCAATTTGCTCCACCGACGAGATGACGCGTTCGCAATATGTTGCCTGCCAGGATCATCTGAAGGGTCAAACCGTAACAACCGAATCGGCGGAAGATACAGACTATCTGCTCCAGCGATTCGACATGGACGCCAAACTTCCCGATGAACGCGGCGATTTTGTGCAGATGGCAAGGCAAATGGTGGAAGGCTCCCGCTCGATAGCTACCGAAAGGCCGGACATCGACCTTGCATTCGAGCTTTTCGAAGACCTACAACAGGGACTAATTCAATTAGAAGATGTCCTGGAAGAGGTTCCACAGGAGCTTGAGACGGCTGAGGATCCGGATTATACCAAAGATTATGTCCGAGGACGTTTTGGGGAACCGATTTATCGGTGGGTTTACAATCGAGCCGTCGCAAACTGGGGCGAGGACGATCCGCGGCTCGCGGAACTCGGTTTTGTAACAACTGAAATTGAATAAATCAAAGTGTAAGAAGTATATTAATATAATGTTTAAAGATAGAAAAGACGCTGGCAAACGTCTCGCAAAAGCCCTCGAAAAATATAAGTCCGAAAATCCCATTGTCCTCGCTATTCCTCGTGGCGGTGTGGAAGTCGGTTTCGAGGTGGCGAAACATCTCAAGTGCGATTTCTCGATTCTGGTTTCAAGGAAACTGAGGATGCCTCATAACCCCGAAGCCGGTTTCGGCGCACTGGCGGAAGACGGTAGCAAGTTTATGTTCCAAAACGCCAGGGAATATTTATCGGACGCGGAGATCGAGCGCGAAATCGACTTCCAGAAACAGGAAGTCAAAAGGCGTGTTCGCGATTTGCGTAAGAACGAGCCGTTGCCCGATCTCGAAGACCGCACGGTAATCCTGGTAGACGACGGCATCGCTATGGGCTCCACTATGCGTGCTTCCATTCCATGCGCTAAAAATGAGGGCGCAAGCGAGATAATCGTCGGGTCGCCGGTGGCATCGCCACATACGATGAAAGACATCGAACCGATAGTGGATGACCTGATAGTCATCGAATCACCGCCAAATTTTCGGGCGGTAGCTCAAGTTTATGAAAATTGGTATGACGTCCCTGACCACGAAGTCGTAGAGATTCTCGAAAAATGGGACGAAATATCGAAATCTAATAATCAGTAACAAGGAGGCATAATATGTCTACAGCAAAAGTAATCGAAATTCTGGCACAATCCGAAAAAGGCTGGGAAGATGCGGCACAAAATGCGGTCAATGAGGTTTCGAAGACCGTCGATAACGTCGAGCATATCTATAGCAAAGAGATGCAAGCGGTTGTCGAAAATAACAAAATAACTAAATACCGCATCAATGCCAAAGTCACTTTCGTGGTCAAATAATAGTGATAATCCACAATGGATTCTGCTTTTAATAAAAAACAAATAGGCCAAAATGGCCTTTAGAAGGTCGAAGGCTTTAGTTCCTACTTTGAATACTGAAATTCAAATAAGGATAGGGACTTCGGGGTGGCATTACGACCATTGGGTTGGTTCATTCTACCCCGAAGCCTCGCCTTCGGATAAGATGCTTGGTTTCTATTCCAAACGGTTCGATACCGTGGAAATTAACAACTCCTTTTATCAAATCCCGGACGAGAAAACAATGCGAACCTGGTTGGAGACTGTCGGCGATGATTTCGATTGGATAAAAATCAGTAAAAAACTCGAGAAAGAATTCGGCGATTTGAGAAATACGTTGACAACCTGACTCGAGATAATTCTCCCAGCCCGTTCGCCCTTTGATTTAGAATCTTAGAAAGGATAAAAAATGTTTTTAATCGACCTTCTATTCGCCTTCGTTGTGGCGTTACTGTTTTTCCTCATATTCTCGATTCTGATTCGCGGACACAGAACTGGCAGCACACTTCTTGTGTTCTTCCTTGTTCTGCTATTCGCGACCTGGGCGGGAGGAGTCTGGTTAAGCCCAATCTGACCGCCATTATGGGGCGTATCGTGGCTTAGTTTCGTTCTGGTGGGGCTTTTCGTGGCTATGATTCTGGCGGCACTAATTCCGCCGGAAAGACCAGCGAAAAAAGTAACACTGGAAGAAGCCGCTTACAGAGTAGTCAGCTTTGATTATCTGGTTTCTATATTGATAATCGCGCTTGTTGTAACAGTAATAATCTATTATGTATTAACTTAATCTCAAACCGAAAGGACAAACTAAAATGGGACAAAAAGAAGCTTATCAAGAAAAGATGGAGGCCCAGCTTGAAGAAATGCAGGCGAAAATCGATGTCCTCGAAGCCAAAATGAAAGGCGCTAAGGCCGACGCGAAAACCCTGTATTTCAAACAGGTCAAGGACCTCGACGAAAAACGCGATAAGATAAAAGAAAAACTCGCCGAAATGAAAAATGTCGGCGGGAAAACATGGGAGGAAATCAAGGATATCGTCGAGAATACCTTCGACGAAATGAAAGAAATCCTTAAAAAAAGTAAATCTTAGGACACTCCCCCAACGGGCGGGTTTAACCCGCCCGTTTTCCCTAAAGGAGCGCCCCGATAAATCCCTACTTCATCCCCAAATTACCGAAGATTTGTCGTTTTAATAACGCTTTCGATTCAAATTTCCCTTAACCGGAACACAGAACGAACGTCAAACTCCCTTCATTAATTCGTCACGGCCGATTTTTGTAACGAATGGGATGATTTCTGAAGTAAAATATATTATTTTTGAAGTAAATCTATGAAATTCTGGAATAACTTTGTCAAGTTCTAAAGTAAGTTAACCCGTTTCTGAAACGAGTTATACCACCCCGGTCGCAAAATCTAAACTAATAATGCAATTATCGTATCAAGCCGGTTCGTATCTCGATATTACAATAACGCCGCTGGCGCGATACGTGCCTCGAAAGGGAAAACCAAAAATTGAAAAGAGATTTTTGCACGTAGCGTGCCAGCGGCGGACACCCAGGCTGGCGCAGTTCTTGCCTGTGGGGAAATAGGAAATGATCGTCAAATAGGATTAGCAAGAACTGTGACAGCCGGTCCGCGCGGGGAGATTTCTACTTAAATATTATACGCTTGCCTGCCATTCCTATGTATTCGTTCGTTCATTACCCTCTTTAGAATCCTTCGGCATATAATCTCTAATCTGTGGAAAACTCTTCAAATCAGCGACGAAAGCGCCTTTCAGGAAAGAATCGACCCATCTGAAGATGTCGTATTTGCGGACTGCATTCCGCATTTTAGACATCCGCTCCTTGCGTTCTTCGGGTGACATCTTGAAAGCCTTGTATATAGCGGTCGCAGTACCGACAATATCGTGTGGATTGGTGAATACGGCACCCTCGCGGAGTTCCGCGGCGGCACCGGCGAATTCGCTGAGGACAAGGACACCGTTTTCCTCGATATTCGAAGCGCAATATTCTTTCGCGACCAGATTCATGCCGTCCTTAAGCGGCGTAATCAGCGCTATTTCCGCCGTTCGGTAATAGGCGAGCAATGCGATTCTATCGAGCGACCGGAAGACATAGTGAATTGGCACCCAGCCCGACGCAGTGAATTGCCCGTTGATTTCGCCGACAAGCTGATCGATATTCTCCTTGAGATTCTGATATTCCGGCACTTCAGTCCTGCTGGGAACAACGACCTGCACCAGAGATATTTTCTCCCTGAGTTCGGGATACATCTCCAGAGCCTTTCTGAAGGCGTTCAGCCGTTCCGGTATCCCCTTTGAATAATCCAGCCTATCGACGCCGAGCATTATACTCTGATCTGGCAGATCTTCATGGATATACCACGCGGCCTTGGAAACCTCCTCGGATGAAGCCAATTGCTTGAATTCATTGAAATCGATGCTTATCGGGAACGCACCGATCCTGAACTCTCGATCGTCTTTTTTAGCATTGAGAACCTGCCCTTCTCCGTGCACCCTGACCTGTGGGATAAGCCTTCTTATACAATGGACGAAATTCCTGCGGTCTCGCGCCGTCTGGAAACCTATCAAATCGAATTGCAACATCGCCTCTAATAATTCAAACCGCCATGGAATCCTCAGGAAAATATCGAGTGGAGGAAACGGGATATGCAGGAAAAAAGCCTTTTTCGCCTTCACGCCCAATTCATTCAATTCCCTCCCAGCGTCCATAAGATGATAATCATGTATCCAGATGAAGTCTTCGTCCGAGGCGACTTCCGCGACCTCTCTGGCGAATTTCGCATTGGCCGATAAATAGGCGTCCCAATAGTCCGGCTCGAAATTGCACCTCGACTGTTGATCGTGAAATAAAGGCCATAATATCTCGTTTGCAAAACCGTAATAATAATTATCGAGTTCCTCCCGTGTCAGATACACCCCTTTTAGATAATAACCCGCCTCTTCGCCAATTTTGTCCAGTATTTCTCGCGGGATCTCTTCCTCGGTCGCAACCGCACCCGGCCAGCCTATCCAATACCCGCCTCTATCGCGGAGCACCGGAGCTATAGCGGTAACAAGGCCTCCCGACCCCGGAGTAACTTCCCAATTCCCATCGACCCTCTTCAGGACAATCGGAAGCCGATTCGATACGATAATCAGCTTACCGGGATATTTATTGCCGTCCATCTCTTTCTCCATTTTTAAGTTAATATGGATAACCATTTTGAAAGGAAATCCACCAATTCGTCCGGCGGCTTAATCCATAAATCGGCATTCGTCTCGCGCAATTCCGGTCGGACTAATATAGAAAGACACCCTTCGGGCATAGTCCTGAAGGCGTCTTCATCCGTTAAATCGTCGCCGAGATACGCCCCTACATATTCGGGATTACTATCGAATATCTCTTCGATTACGATTCCCTTGTTAATATCTTTTATTCTAAATTCGATACCGCCGTCAAAATCGTGTATTTCAAAATTTCCACGTGCTATTTCGTTCCACAGATTCCTCACTTTTGCAGACAAATAGCTTGATTCCCCTTCATCTATCCCCCTGAAATGAACGGCAACGCCTGCGGGTTTGACCTCTACCCTATCTTCAGTTACAATATTACCGGCTCCCTCGATTGCCCGGTCTATCGTGTTTAATTCGCTGTTACTCAACCGCTTTTTTTCGTAATCGCCTTCGCCGGCCAGCCTTTCAAGTCCGTGCGATCCCCATATTTCCGGCAACCGATTCATATCGAGTAATCTTCTCAGGTTCTCTATCGCCCTCCCGCTTATTATTATAATTCTCGTTCTCGTTTTGGATTGTATCTTTTCTATCAACGGGATTACCGACGGATACGGTAAAGCCTTATCCCTGTCCTCCACGAAGGGCGCAAGCGTGCCGTCGTAATCCAACAGGAGAAGAGGATAATCGGAAATCCACAACTTAGAAAAGAAACTATCGACGATTTCGTTTTTCGCCTTATTATTCACAAGAGACTGCATTAAATCACTCTTTATGTAATACGTCAATACGCTCGAAATCCTGCTTTATTAAAGCCGCGATTAAAGTCAGGTATTCGCGAAGATGTCTTGTCAGGAGGAAATTATCTCTGATGAACTCGTGGGCTTTCCTGCCCATTTCCTCCAATTTTTCTCTTCTGAATAGTAGATACCTCGCCCTTAAAGCCGCGCCTTCAGGTGTATCTACCAGGAAACCGGTATGATGGTTCACTACCTGTAATCGAATGCCGCCCGTGTTGCCACCGATCACGGGTCTGCTTTTCCACATAGCCTCCGTTACCGTAAGCCCAAAACCCTCTCGAAGCGATTTCTGCAGAACGATATCGGATGCCCTCTGCAACGCGTTTATTTTCCGATGCGAATCGGGCGGCAATAACAAAACATGGATATCGGGATCGCCTTTGGAAGCGTGATTAACCTCCTCGAGCACAATCGACGTCTCGGGATCGTCCGCGGCCTCTCCGCCCGCCAGAACAAGCTGGATTGCAGGCAGAAAATTCTTAGCTATACGATAAGCGCGAATAACTCCCACAGGATCCTTGAATTTATCGTAACGCGAAACCTGTAACAACATCGGCCTATCGGGATCTATATCGAATTCCGCTTTGGTTTCATCGACCTCCCGATCACTCAATCCGATATTCTTTTCGCTCAACGGGTCTATACTCGGCGGAATGAGATATTGTATATGCGGAAGCCTCCGCGCGAAATTCGCCAGGGAAAATATGCTGGCGTCGTAACCGGCTACAAATTGTCTCAAATATCTCCATACGGGACGATAGGGTTTACTTACATCGATATGACAACGCCATACCCACTGCCCCTTCCGTTGAGGACAATATTTCAAAAGCGGCGCCGGTTGAGGATCATGAATGAAAACGATGTCCGCGTCGGCCAGTTTCGATTCCAGTTTTTCCGCGTTTTGCAAATTCATCTTCTCGTAATCCTCGAGCCATTCCCCCGGAATTTCTATTTCGTTTCCCTGGAGAGCGTTATGAAAGGCCTTGGTGGTCTTAAAAAAGGCAGAATCGCCCTTAATTACCTCCCACGAAGCCTCGATACCCAGTTCGCACATCATGGGTATTAGTTTATGCAAAATCTCCGCGACTCCCCCACCGTATCGAGTAGAATTAACATGCACAATCTTTATGCCTTCCATAATAGAAGCCAGTTCACGAAGTTGCTCTATAACATCGCTCCCGACAATGTCGATATAATCGTCAAGCATAACTATTCCGTCTCCGTCCAATCGTAGCTGGAAAATATCTTCGTCAACTGATCCTTTAACTCCACCAGATTGCCAAAATATGGATCCACATTGGCGATTTGCTCGACTAAATCCCCGTATCCCTCGAAATCTCTTAACCAGATGCTGAAATCGTCCAATTTGTGTTCCGTGCGCCGACGAGCATCGATGAAATGATAAAAAATACTGCTGGTCGATAGTTTCGGAATTATCTTCGCAAGTTCCTCCGGCCGTTCGACACAATTGCCGGTATCGAATACGACAATCTGCGAAGTGATGAAATTGAATTCATCGTCGCGCTTGCAACCGGGCATGTAATCTTCCTCGTAAATACGATCCTCGATAACCTCGATCAACTCGCGCCGCAAATCCTCTATATCCGAGAATTCGGTGGGATCGATAACCGCCAGTCTTTCGGCGGTTTTACCGTCGTGAAGCCCATGTCGCGCCCAGCCGGCGAAATCGTTGTTGAATTCCGGCTCGGAGAAACGAGGTCTCAACAACGCCCCCCAGAAATGATAATAGATACTCCCCGCGCCTATGTCCTCGAGATGATCGCGCAATTCACGGAGTGTCCGGACACGTTCGCCGGTGGCAATAGCGACAAGCGCACAGTCCTTGACCTGAAACACCCGCAGTTCACATTCGACTTTTTCATCCTCGATAACCATTGCCAATCCATCCTAAATTTAATTAACGCAACAGATTACATTCGTAATATAATTATTCTCGATGGAATATCAAGCGCGATCTCGCCATGTAGTATAGATAGCATCTTCTCGTTGTGCAGTTGAACCGCGTAATGGGTTTGTTGTAAGAACTTTGTTCTGGAGGATCGTCCCGAAATCGATTATCGTAAATCCGGCGAGACGCCGGGGTTATTAGATTTATTTCAGATACACGATACGTTTCGTAACCGATTCATCCTCTCGCTCGCTAAGCTTGTCGAAGCGCGCCCGCACGAGATATACGCCGGAAGGCAGGGACGGGGCGGGTGTCCAGACGAATTCGCTCCTTCTGTCATTTCGACCTCTTCCCCCAT
>CAZSHG010000019.1:0-60625 GCA_964606695.1 uncultured bacterium | reverse complement strand
TTCAGTGAGAATAACTTTCATGATATTACACTCCTACCGGTATGTCTGGACGGTGAATGGAACCAGCGCTATATAACGCGCCCGTTTGATTTGCCTTGCGACAGCGCGTTGATGTTTGTTGCAGGTTCCGCTGATTCTCTTGGCTACTATTTTCCCCCGGTCCGACATATACTTCTTCATCAAATCGACGTTTTTGTAGTCGATTTTGACCTGAGGATTGTCGCAGAAGTAACAGAATCTCCTCTTTCCGAAACGATGGAATCTTCTTTTACTACTCCTCCTCCGTGCCACTTTGCACCTCCTCTTTTTTCTTTTCCGGCATGAACTCGTTGATGATAATCATGTGCCGAAGGACGTCCTCGCGGAGCTGAATAGCGTCGCGGAGTTTGTGCGGAGTTTCGCGGGGAGCGTCAAAATAATAGAAGACGTAATACCCGCTTTCCTTCTTCTGGATTGGATAGGCGAATTCGCGCATTCCCCAAAAATCGGTTAGCTGGATTTCGCCATCGTGTGTAGCGATCAATTTTTCCACTTCCTCGACGTGATTCTGGATTTCAGAATCCGAAATCTCGGACGTAAAAATTGTCGCCATTTCGTAGGTTCTTTTCGGTTTCTCCATTTGTTCCTCCTGTTGAACATGGACCGCTTTTCGCGGGGCATGGGGAGGTCCATGCCGTTCTCGTTTAATTTTTACAAACCACTCAATATAATAATTATATTATATTCCGCAAGTATTTTTACGCGGAAATTTAGACACTATCGTAAGATAACTATTATAAGGATTAGATTTAGAGAAAAGATGAAGCTCATCTACTTCATCAACAGCGGCGCAAGCACAAGACTCACTACACTCATAAGCTTGATAAGAATGTTCAATGAAGGGCCGGATGTATCCTTGAATGGATCTCCAATAGTATCTCCGACGACCGCGGCTTCATGAGTGGGCGAACCTTTGCCTCCGAAATTTCCTTCCTCGATATGCTTCTTTGCGTTATCCCATGCGCCGCCTGCGTTAGCCATGAATAGTGCCAGCATAACGCCGGAACTCGTAGCGCCGGCCAGCATTCCTCCGAGAGCTTCCGCGCCCAGAGCGAAACCCATTATAACAGGGGCGAGGACGGCGATGATCCCCGGTAATATCATCTCCCGCAGAGCGGCCTTGGTGGAAATATCGATGCATCTTCGGACGTCAGGTTCAGCTTTGCCCTCGCGAAGTCCGATGATTTCGTTGAACTGTCTGCGAACTTCTTTGACCATTTCGAAAGCGGCACGTCCAACGCTTTTAAGCGTCAGGCTCGATATAAAGAATGGTATCGCTCCGCCGATCAGGACGCCGATAACGACGACGGGTTTAGTAAGGTCGATGGATTTTAGTCCCGCGGAAACTGAGTAGGCGGAGAATAAAGCAAGAGCCGTCAGCGCCGCGCTACCTATCGCGAAACCTTTGCCCATCGCAGCGGTAGTGTTGCCCAGGGCATCGAGACCGTCAGTAATTTTACGAACGTCGTCGCCGAGTTCTGCCATTTCCGTAATGCCGCCCGCATTGTCGGCAATGGGGCCGTATGCATCCACGCTCATGGTGATGCCGACCGTAGCCAGCATCCCGACCGCGGCGATTCCAATGCCGTAGAGGCCGGAGAGATAGTAGCTGATGTATATGGCGATAGCTATCGAGATTATAGGCAGTGCAGTCGATTCCATACCGACTGATAGGCCGGTGATAACGTTAGTTGCAGGACCCGTTTCGCTTGCTTTGGCTATTTTCTTGATAGGACTTTTGCTTGTATAATATTCGGCAATAACTCCGATAGCCATACCCGCCAGCGTTCCGATTAACATCGACCAGAAGACGTTAATGTGTAATCCGAGTATTCTAACCGTGAAAAATGTGCCCACGAAAAGCAGGAGATTTGCGAAGTAAGTGCTCCATCTGAGAGCGCCTGCCGGCGATGTTTTTTCGATAATCCTGAGGAATAAGATGCCAAGCAGACTTCCGATAAGCCCGATTGCGGCAACCGTCAGTGGAAATGCCATATACGAAGCGCGATTTAACGTGATTAATCCCATAACGACATTAGAACCGCTCAGGTTAGTTATTATCGGAGTCGCCGCGGTTGCGGCAATCGAGATCGTAGCGATAATTGCGCCGACGTAGCTCTCGAAAATGTCCGCGCCCATACCGGCGACGTCTCCGACATTATCGCCTACGTTATCCGCGATAGTGGCGGGATTGCGAGGATCGTCTTCCGGGATATGTTCTTCTATCTTACCAACAAGGTCCGCGCCGACATCCGCAGTTTTCGTGTATATACCACCGCCGACCCTGGCGAACAGAGCTATCGAACTGGCTCCCATTGCGAAACCATTGATAATAGCCGAGGATTTTGGATCTTTAGCAAAAATCAGAAATAGCACACCGACGCCAATCAGCCCCAACGATGCCACGGAAAGCCCCATCACGCTTCCGCCGAAGAAAGCGACTCTCAGCGCCATGCCCTGGCCTTTGTCTTTCGCCGCCCAACTCGTTCGCACGTTCGCGCGGGTGGCGGATGTCATCCCAAACCAACCCGCGAGAATGCTACAGGCCGCACCCGCAAGAAAGGCGATCGCCGTATATATACCGAGTTTTGGAACCGAATCGCTTTTAAGGAAGAATGTCAGCAACATAAAAACAAGCGCGATGAAAATTATCAGAACGGAATACTCTCGCTTCAAGAATACAAAAGCGCCGTCGTGAATCTGATCCGAGATGGTCTTCATCCGCTCGTTGCCGGCAGGTTGTTTTTTCACATAAAGATAAATTATTCCGGCAACGATCAGGCCGACTAATCCCACTATAGGTGCATAAAACATGACATCCTCCATATATGGGCTTATTTGCCCCAAAAAACTCTATTTAAGAATCATCTACTTTCCTATTATATATGTTCATCGATATGTCTATTCCCTCTTCGATAGCTGTTTCGACAGCGGCCACACAATCTGCGATTACATTCGGCAGTTCCTTGCGTTCGGCGGGCGAGAATCTCGACAGAACGTAATCCGCGGGATCGATGTTCCTATTCGGCTCTCCGATACCGACTCGCAACCTGGGAATATCCTGCGTTCCGAGATTTTCGACAATATCGCAAAGGCCGTTATGACTGCCGCCCGAGCCGGTTTTACGAATCCTAAGCTGTCCGAAGGGCAATTCAAAATCGTCCAGAACGATAAGGACATCCTCGGGTTCCAATTCTCCATTATCGATAATCTGCTTTACGGCCAAACCGGAGCGATTCATATAAGTAGTGGGTATCGCCAGGACAATTGGATTACCTTTGATATTCGCCCTTCCGAGATAAAAAGAACCGCGCCCGGGCTTGATTTTCGTCCGGTATCTTTTCGCCAATTCCGCTATAACCATAAAGCCTATATTATGGCGGGTTTCGGCGTATTCTGTTCCCGGATTACCCAGGCCGATGACACATCGAATAGTCACAACGTTCGTTAATTAAAAAACCGTAAAGCTTTTGTCAAGTTAAATTCCATTCTTCGACAAAAAACAAAATATGAGCCGGCCCGAAGACCGGCTCATGGGGTTTGAATGCCCTGTCGGGTTATTTGATGAGGACGAGCCTCGATTTGACCTGCTTGCCGCCCGTATTGAGCACCGCGAAATAAACTCCGCTGGGGAGTTCGTTCATTTCGGAAGAACGGCCGTCCCAAACGACGGAATATCTACCGCCCGCCACGTATTCATCGGCGAGGTTTGCGATATGTCTGCCGTTGATGTCATAGATATCCAGAGCGACCTTGCCCGGTTCCACGATGTCCAGTGTCAGCTTACAACTCGCATTGAACGGATTCGGCGCGGATGTTAGATCCATCTTTTCCGGCAGTTTGGCTATTTTCTCTTGGATCAACGTGAAATCTTCGTTTAGGAGGAAGTTCAGGATAGCCGCCAGCACGTGCATCCTGTTGGACGGCGGGTTGCTGTCTATCATCGATCCGATATAAGCGCTTGAAACCACAGTGCGGTAGTTGTTATATTTGCGATAGACCATGCGCAACGGGCTTACCACCGGTGCAGGGCTTTCTTGCGAGAACATCGCCCAGGTGGAGCCTTCGATTAACGTATCTTCGTCCCATTCGTCGATACGGTGGTCGGCGATTGTCATGAAGTGATAATCCATGTCCACGACACCCTCCGTGAAGAAGGACGTGTCTTCGCCGCGAATTTCGGTGATGTTTCCGCTGGATTGCGGATAGCCATCCGAAGCGAAGCCGACGCCGAAGAGCCTGAACAGGCGTTTACGCTGTTCGGACGCCATCACGGAACCGTAATCGTAACCGAAATCGGCGCCCTCGCAATAAACGCGGCCTCCGGCGGCGATGTATGTCGCGATTCTGGCGACGCTGGGGTAATTCGGCAGAGTATTGTTCTCGTCATCCACGCCGTTCACCATGAAGATCGCGCGATATTGGAACAGGTCGAAAGAGTTTATATTCTGATCCTGCCCGGTTTTCACCGCTTCGATTGGGAAGGCGTTTAAGTATTCATAGAGGAAATCGTCCTCGTCGCGTTCACCGCCATCGGCGAGCATCGTGCCGTTATCGTAGTCCCATATTAATATATCGGGATAGGTGGAATCGGGATTAATCCAGATCATCACGTTATCCGTCGGTTCGCTTTCGCCCAAATCGTAAACCGCGGTTACATAATACGTATAAGGCATGTAATTCACGCGATCCCATTCGACGAAGGCCGTGAAGGGTTCATCGACATAGCCGACGAGGGTGTCGTCGGAGAACATGACTCGCCTATATATATTGTATCCGAGAAGTGTTCCAATTCCGGGTTCGGGCGAATCCCAATCGAGAACGGCGCGTTCGGGATATCCTCCGAAGCCCTCCAGGTTGCGCGGCGGGTTTAATTCGCCGCCTTCCAACGGAAGCACAACATCGAGAGTGTCCTCAGGTTGGTTCAATTCAAATGTAGTATCGACCGTTTCGTAACCCGTGCGCGAAAAACTGACTTCGTATATATCGTAAGGAATGTCCATGAAAATATACTCGCCTTCCGCATTCGTGTATGCCGGTGGAATATCTGTGCCCACCAGTTCTATCATACTGCCGGCTACAATAGGCGGTTCGTCTTCCAGAATAACTATACCGACGAGGTTGCCGTGGTTTCGTAGTAGCTCGAAATCCTCGGTTTCCTCCGCCTCATCGACAAGGATATTTCTGTTTTCCGTTTGGTAATATTGTAAGGAAACACTCAGGATGTATTCGCCATATGGAACGTCCTCGAAGATGTAGTATCCTTCCTCATCCGCGTAGGTTGTATCATCTGCGAGAATAACCATCGCGTCTTCGGGGGAGCCGCCGTCATCGCATATAACTGTGCCGGACACGCTACCGGAAGCGGCTACCAGATATGGATTGTAGAGCATATCGTCATCAATTTCCATAACTACGGTATCTGGAGAGTATCCTGTTGCCGTAGTTATGATTGTCCATTCACCGGTGGAGTAGGGGATTTCGCATATCTCATAATAGCCATCCGCATTGGAGCTATCTTCATCATGGTCGATTATCTCAACAATCGCGCCCTCGATTGGTCCGGTATCCGTCCAGACGGTTCCGGCAAGGCAATATGTCGGTGGAACGCCGCGGATGAAACGGATCAGGAGATTACCGGAGGTCGTGATATCGATCCTTTCGGTAGTGCGCATATTTTGCCAGGTCGTGTCGCCGGCGATGAGCCATGCAATATTGAAACTGCCGTCTTCGGGTAGACCGTCGGGATTCCAGCCTATCCAGTTTATTGTTCCGCCAAGCGAGGTGATTCTGTTCAACATTGCCGACCAGATGATTTCGTAATCGAGCGAAGAACGAATGTCCCTCGTAAGCTGGTTCCAGAGCGTATCTGGCGTTACGAAGAATCCATAGGGGACGTCTCCCGGAACTGGAGGCGGCATCTGCTGGTCGAGGCCGTAATCGAAATAATCCGTGGCGCTGGAGTCAGTGCCGAAATAGAGTGAGAAATGACGTAACGGTTCGCCTGGCTCAGACGTCCACACGGCGAGCGATTCCATCCATGCGGGTGTGAGGAAATAGCCAGTAGTGAAATCCCATTCGTAATCCGTCGTATTAACAGGATCGGCCAGATCGGATACTATAAGCTCGCAATCGATATTGGTCATCGGCGTGAAATCGTCCGGCGGCGTGTATTCAATATAAGTAGTGTCGCTTGAAATTGTTACTATAATATCGTCGGTTACGTCTTCTCCATCGACGGTAAGACTAATCGACGAAGTATCCACGCCACTTTCGGCATCGGTAATAGCGGCGGAGATAGTCGTCGAAACCGCCACTCCGGTTTCGCCGTCGCCGGGTATTGTATAAGCGATTCTCGGCGCGGCGGTGTCCCCGGAGGGACTTACGACTTTTAGCCAAACCTGTCTTCCCGGGCCGAAGCTGATATCGCTTATCGTCCTCATATCCTCCCAATCTTCATCGGTGGGGTATGACGGCGGGAAAGTCGCCGCTATGTAGCAGTTTTTATCTTCGGGCAAATCTTCCGAATTCCACAATACCCCGATTATCATATCGACGTTGCCGAAACGGATATTCCATGAATCTATAATCAACGAAGCGTCGTGGATGTCGCGCGTGAGCATGCTGTAGAAGGGATAACTCGGATCGTCGAGTGGAAAATAGGCGTAAAAAGCCGATGGTGGCGCTATTGGGAATACTATATCCAATCCGAGATCGAAAGCTACCGTGGCGGATAAATCCGCGCCGAAAGATAGTTCTTTGAACGTCGTATCCAGGCCGGCATCGTCAGCCGTGAAGGCCATAAGCGGAACTTCCCAGAGAACCGGCATTATGCTGTGTCCGGTCTGGAACGCTATGACGTCGCTGACAGAATTCGCTGGAGACGCATTATCAGAAGCTCCCGCAATAGCCGAAACCCAGGTTTCGCCGGGAAGAGGCGCGTGAGGTTCATAGCTAACTCGATAACCGTTTGTTATTGGTTCCAGGGCGATCAGACTCGTAACATCCACACCATCTACCGTGAGTGTGATCGAGGAGGCGTCTATTCCGCTACCGACGTCGGTAACTTCGAAGCTGATGTCGGTGGTTACCGGGACGTTCGTGGAACCGTCGGCTGGGTCCCAGTTGCTGATAGCCGGGTTGTCGTCTGGATAGTAGCCGTCGGGGATATGGACGACATCGAGAACCTGCGAAGGCCAGAAAGAAATGGATTCCTCGGCCTTCATATCGACCCATTCTGATACCTCCAGCCCGATATAATGTGCACCGACATAAAAATCGCCGGGCGGCAGGTCACTGCTCGACCATTCTCCGTAAAGCGGCGAACTGAAGGAATTCAGAATCGCGTTCCACATCACGCTGTCGCCGTCGTCCTCGCGGATATCGACTATGAGCATGTCAACGTAGGGGTTGAGTGGATCGTCGATTTCGAGATAAGCATAAGGCGGCGATGGCGGCGCGATGGGCATAATATCATCCATGTCGTCAACGCCGTCCAATGCGCCGGGATCTCTGCCGATTGACACGGATAATGTGTCGGTATCCGCGATCAACGTGATATCCGTCTGCCACGATTCGGCCAAACCGGAAACAGCCAGCAAGAGAACCATCGAACAAATAACAAATAATAACCTTCTCATATCTCCCCCTTGATAGGGTTAAATGAGTAACAATAAAAAACGAAGTTCAAAAAAGGGGGCCTCCTCTGCGAAGGCCCCCGAATTGTGTCATTACTTGAGTAGAACCATCCTCTTCGTTACCGAACCGGTGTTCGTAGTGAGTTTGTAGAAGTATATTCCGCTTTCGACGGAATAACCTTCCGCGTCGGTTCCATCCCAGATAACTCTCTGTGTGCCCGGCTTAAACGCGCCGGTTACAATTGTGTTGACCTTGTTACCGAGCAGGTCGTAAATCGTCAGTTCGACCGGCGCGTATTCATCGACCTTGAATTCGATAACCGTCGATGAGTTGAATGGGTTCGGGATATTTCCGAACATCGTAACTTCATCCGGCAGGTCAGTTGGTTTTTCTTGGATGCCAACGACCTCGAAGGCCTGCATTAATTGTCGGACGATGTTTGCCGTCGTTCCCACAGGAATATCGATTATCGAGGCGAAGTAGGGGCTTTGCACATAGGTGTTGCAAAGATAAGTAGCGTTCTCGTTCCAGACACCGCGTCCGTTGCTCAGGTGTGGTAACGGCGTAGTTAATTGCGAAGTCAGGACTGTGAATCCGCCACTTCCCATAGCGTGTTCGAATTCATCGATGCCGAAGTCGGATATATGTCCCAATGAATAATCTTCGGTGAAAGGCGAATACAACGGTGCATTTCCAGTTAACTGCAGGACGTTTCCAGTATCCAGCGAGTTGATTCCTTGATCGTAATAATCCACTCCTAAAAGCGAATACAGGGAATCATACTGGTTATCCGCCGCCGCGGCGCCATCCGTAGAAAGAATCTGCATAGCGTCCGCGCCCTCGATAAAGAGCTGTCCGCCGTTGACAAGGTAATTCCTCAGGATATGCCATTCGGCGTTACGCGGTCTCGGCCCGAGCCAGCCCGAACTGGAAAGCGGGTTCCACTCGATGATGACGAGATCATATAAAGGTAGATCGCTATCATCGACCAGATCGGTTACATAGAGACGGTCGTGTTCGCCTGTGACGGTAATCGAATCGAGGGGGATTCCAACATCCACCAGGAAGTTCACGAGCGAGTCTGAGGGATCCCATTCCCATCCGAGGTCAACCTCGATAGTCTTTCCGCCCGCCCAGTCGATGAGTAGAATCTGATTTTCTTCCGGGCCGGTGTTTGTATATCCGATAGCCAGATTGGAAAGATCGCTTGAGCCGTCGGCGTAGTCGGCGACAATACCGTAATAATAGTCTGTTCCGGGAGTTATCGCGGTATCGACGTATCCGTATATCGTATCGTCCGTAGTCGCTATCAGCGTCGCGACGGTTGTATCCGTGAAACTCGTCGAATGCCTATACAGCCTGTAGCCTTCAGGGTCTTCCATCGGGCGCATTCTCGGCGTTGAGTAGCCCTCGAATTCCGGGCCGCGCAGAGGTTCGCGTTCGATGAAAGTGTAATCCTGATCTATACTGCGTGTATGACTCACCTTTGTGTGTTGAAGAGCTTCTCTCATCGGAGTAGCCGTGATTGGCGCTCTCGAACTCGATGTATCGACGACGTAAGCTTCGATTGCGAAATCGATGTCGCAACTGTTGACCCTATCGCCAAACCATTCCCAGGCGCTATCCAGAGCGTAATAAATCCAGGTCAGAGTGTCTGGTGTGGTGTAATCCTGGCGGACGAAAATACAGTTCGGGTATTCAGCGACATCGAACCAACCCACATAGAACGGATCCGTGCCAACTTCGAGAGGCGGATCGATTTCGACTTCGTAGGTCTCGAAATCCACGGTGCTCGAGAAGGTTACCGTAATCGGTGTTATCATATCCGCGCCGGGGCCTCCTGAATCGTCCTCTGCCCAGATATGGAACGTGGTTTGCGTTCCGGGAAGAAGAGTGGCTATATCGAGGCTGATCTTAGTCAGCAATGCTCCGGAAGCAGGCGCTACGAAAGGCATGGCATATCCTCCACCCGGATAACCATAGGGCGAATACCAGACGTAAGGATCCCATTCGCCGCAGGACATATTCCCGCCGGTGTGGGAGAGAAGAAGCGTATCGCCGTTGGTCGGTTGGCGCCAGCTTACATAAATAAACTCCGGGTAGCACGGACGATTCGTCGCCTGCAAATTCGCTGGCGGGTTTAGCGCCAATACCGGCGTTTCGAGAGTGTCGAGTGTAATATCCATTACGAGATCGTCATCGACAACAAGGCTGGGATTTTCATAAGATTCGAAGCCTGCATGGGAGGCCACGAAACTGTATGTTCCGCCTTCGACGGTGAAGGAGAAATCTCCGGAGGCGTCCGTCGTAACAGATTCGGCATAAGCCACGCCCGTCATAAGGACTTTGGTGCCGGAATAATCCGTTTCACCCTCGAGAGATACGGAGCCGGAGACATCGAACGAGTCGCTAAGCGTGAATAGGTAGAAATCTATCCCCGTAGTATCGCCGTTGAGCGCGAAGGAGTCAATGGCCGGTGTATAGCCGGTGTATGTCGCATGTAGTTCGACGGGGCCAAGCGGAACGTCTTCTAATAAATATGTGCCGGCGGAATCTGTAGTGTCGCTTATGTCATTTTACCCAGTCCTCGACAACCGCGCCGGAATGATCGGTCATGCCGTCGAGGGTAACCGTCCCGGCGATGCTACCGGTAAGCAGTTCGAGTTCGAAGTCGAAAGTAGTATCGCTAACGAGGACGATTTCCATGGTATCGGTCGTGTAGCCCTCGTGATAGGCATATACCATAAGCGTTCCCGCGGGAACGTTGCATATTTCGTATGCTCCGCCAGCGTCGGTAGTGTCGTGATAGGATCCCGCGAAGACAATAGAGCCTTCATAGTCAGTGGTGCCTTCGAGAGTAACCGTGCCGTCGATACAGAATACGGTGTCTTCGCATTCCGTCCTGAAACTCGCGGTATCGGTTCCCGTATTTTCGGCCATATCGTCGGCGGAAACTACCCATGTTATTGTTGAACAAGCGGGAAGATCGACGCCGAGAGAAGAGATATCCACTTCGGCCTGGATGCCGCCTGTAATGGCTGTTGTAGTAAGAAACATACTCGGAATACTCATTCCGAAAACGTTGATGTCGATTGTGGATTCGTCCACCTCGCCGTCGTCCATGATATCCACGCTGAAGTTAGATGTGGTTGTCGGAATGTCCGTCGCGCCGTCTTCGGGAACCCAGTTGGTGAAATAGGGCGGCGTGATATCGGAGGTGTCTTCGAGAACGAATCTGATTTTAATCCATTCCATCCAGCTGGCCGCTTTGATGCTGGTAACGGATGACATATCCACGGCGGAGCCCCAATCCGGGTCCATCCCTATGGTTACATTAATGGCTTCGAATGAACCGTGGGAGGGCAATGTTTCGCCCGCCCAGTCCACCGTAACGGTGTCGGGATAAGTCGTTCCGCCCCACCACACAGTCCAGATTATGGTGTCCTGCGTGGAGCTTCTTGCATCGACCTGAAGCTGGGTAAGCGGAGTTGAGGTATCGCTCAACGGAAAGTAGGTGTAGAAACCGGTCGGCGGCGGAGGCGGCGCACCTACGTCGATTGGGATTGTATCGGTTCCAACAATAACGGGGGCGTCGTAGAGATCGCTACCATACATGCTGGTCTTCATGGTTATTCTTTTGACTGTATCGGGATGAGAATAAACGTCCAGGTCGATTTCCCATTCCTGGGCGAGTCCCGAAGTAACCAGTCCGAGAATAGCAATAAGAATAATAATATTGCCCCTTCTCATTTAATCCTCCTTCTTTGAGTTAATTCTTAATCGAATAAAGACAACTTGCATATTAATATGAATTTAATCCTAATTCAATCATTGTCAAGGCATAAATAACATATAAAATCGGTTTTTAATGCTTATCAAATTACGGGTATAAAGATGATTTTATGCTTGCATTGTTCGCCCCGTCCAACTATTATTAAAAAATATTTGGATTTAACCCCGATCTAAATCGGTATGGAGGAATATATGGCACAATCGGCAATGTTGAGGTTTTTGCGCAAAAAGATGAAGGTGATTTTCTGGTTTACCGCTGTCGTCTTCATCGGGCTTGTAATTTTCGGCTGGGGAGCGGGAGTTACCGGTCGAGGCAAAAGCGACGAAATAGACGCTAATATAGCGGGCAAAGTGGACGATCACGAAATCAGTTACCTCGATTATCAGGAGGCGATACAGCGCGAATACGAGCAGGCCTATAACGAGGGTAGAGCGGTTTCGGAATCCGAATCGGAATTGATCCGCGACAGGACTTTCTATACTCTCGTCAACCGGTATCTCGCCAATCAGGAGATGGAGAGAAAGGCGATCAATAAAACTACGAATGCGCTGGTTTTTCAGTCGGTGAAACGAGATCCCCCGCCGGCGATAACGCAGAACCCGAATTTCAGAGCGGAGGACGGCTCTTTCAACAGAGCCTTGTTCGAGCAATATCTTGCAAATCCTCAGGTGGATTGGCTTCCTATAGAGATGATGGTTCGAAGCAATCTGCCCTTCGAGAGGCTCCAGCAGTTGGTTAGCACATTTCCGCTCACGACTAACGTAGAAGCACAAATCGAATATGTTTTCCGAAATGAACAGGCGAGGGGGAACTTCGTTAAATACGACCCCTTTGCCATAGAAGAAATTGCGGTTGACACATCCGATGTCGCCGTCGAGGAATATTATGAATCGCACAAAGAGGATTACAGAACTGAGAACGCGAGTATAGTGAACCACGCCCTTATCCCGATTCTGCCCTCGGTGGCGGACACGCAGGAGGCCTATGCTCTCGCGGAAACTCTTCTGGCTAAGCTCAAACTGGGCGACGAATTTGAGTATGTCGCGGAAAATTATTCCGACGATGTGGGCACGAAAAGCAACGGCGGGATATTGGGCTGGTTCGGACGTGGCCGTATGGTCGAAGCCTTTGAAGAGGCCGCTTTTTCGGCGGATTCGGGGGAAATAGTCGGGCCGGTGCTTACCGATTTCGGGTTCCATATCATTAAAGTCCTCGGCAAACAGGGCGAGGGTGATTCCGCTATGGTCAACGCCGCGCACATTTTGCTCAATATCGAACCGGGCATAGACACTCAGGATTCCGTCAAAGACCTGGCCAACAGGATAATCGATGAAGTCGAAGACGGCGAGAATTTCTTCGAGGTTTGCGAAGTTCTCGGAATCGATTCTGTCGGCCAATCGGCGCCGATTACCGACAAAGATGCGATTCCAGCCGTGGGTTTCAACGAGAGAATCAGGACGATGATTACCGAGGGGCGTCCCGGCGTTATCGACCGGGCCGCGGCGATGATTCGTGAAAGGCCGTTATTGGAAGGTCTGGCGGTTGTTCAGCTTCATAAGAAATTTGAGAAGGGCGTTCCTTCTCTAATCGAGGTTCGTGATCGGATCGTTACGGACATGATAATGGAAGCTCGTAAGAAGGTCGCGATGGAAAAGGCGAAAAAAGCGGCTCAGTTGATAGCATCCGGATCGACGATGCCGGAAGCCGCTGAAGTTACCGCCGGACAATTCGATACGACGGGCACAATCACACGTTACGATTGGATCGAGGGCGTCGGAATGAATCCGAAATTCACCGGAACCTTATTCGGATTAACAGCCACAAATCAAGTTTCTCGACCGATTGTTCTGGACGACGGCTCGGTTTATCTTGTTCAACTGGAAGAAAAAATCGAACCACCGGAGGAGGAATTCAATCGACAGGCTATGCAGATTAAATCCGAAATCGCCAACTACAATCGCAAGAACGCATACGAAAGGTGGTTCAATAATCTCCGCGAGAATTCAAAGATAATCGACAACCGTTATGTCGATCAGTATTCCTTCAAAGAGGAAACGCCTGTAGGGGAATAGCTAACTCCGGATAGGATTTAAAAGCCCTCGTGTTTCGGGGGCTTTTTTATTCGATACGATTATAGGGTTTTTAATTATTGGTCTTTTCGCGGAGAAGTTCGTATAGTATAATGGAAGCCGCCACGGAGACGTTGTAACTGTCGAAGTTCGAGCGTTGCGGGATGCTTAGTTTGATATCGCATTTCGACATCACCTTGCCACTGATACCGTAACCTTCATCACCTAAAACCAGGACTATTTTTTCCCTTGCCGTGAAATCGCGGATATCGATTGTATCTTCGCCGGGCATAACTGCGGCAGAGACAGTGAAACCTCGATCCGCCAGAATACCCATTTCGTGGGCAAGATTTTTCACCTGCGAAATCGCGATATATTCTGTTGCTCCCGCCGATGTATGAGTTACCACTGGATTAACGCCTACCGCGCCCTTTTTCGGGATGATAATCCCTTTAGCGCCCAACAGAACCGCGCTTCGGATTACCGCGCCCAGATTGCGTGGATCGGTTATTCCGTCCACGGCGATAACAACGCCGCTTTTCAGTTCCCTCAGGGCTTCTATTTCGCAATATTCGAATGGCGATACAATCGCCGATGCGCCCTGATGATCGCTTCTGCGCGTGAGGTTGCCTATTTCACCGCGCGGGACGATTTTCGGGCTATATCCAAGCTTGCGAAGCTCATGACCGATGGCTTTATCGGCGGATTTCATCAGCCAGATTTCGTAAACCTCGCGTCTTCCGCCTGCCACCTCGACGACCGGGTTTCGCCCGTAAATTATCTCCGTTTCGTTCATTCTATCTCCAGTAATAGGCGCTGGTTACACGAAATTCGGTGAGGGGATCGTCGCCGTCGTCGTAAATGGCGTGGCGCACCTCGCCGATCCATAAAATCGATCCGGTTCTAACCTCGTTGCGGAAACGGATTCCCCAGTAACCGTTGTCGGAATCGCCCAGGTCGCTTTTGTAACGCTTCAACCTTAGCCGCATGATGAAAGGTTCGTAGCGCGAATAGATAAATTCCGGATATACAGATACGCCGTAAACGGATTCGTCTTCGGTTATCGTTTCGCGGATTCTGAAGTAGGTGGAATTTTCGAGATACTTCAATAACGGCCAATTGGCGCGAAGTCTTATCGTATGTTTTTCGCGGAAATCGCCTTCATCGACACGCTTTTCGTAAGAGTAATCTCCACGTAACCGCCTGCCTTTTTCTCCGCGATAATACAGCCCGATTTCGGAATACACGCCCCATTCGTCGATTTGCGGAGTCCGCCATCCGGAGCCTTCGGTATTGAGGAAGAAATCGGGCAATATGGGGGATGTCGTTCGTATCTCGAAACCGCTTTCACCGGCCTCGCGGGATCGCTGGGTTACGCCGGATTCTTCAAGGTCGATATATGTCTGTTTGTAATTCGAGATTCCCTTGGCGTTCATCGGGTTGAAATCGTTGCCGTAAGCCCATATCTCGGCGAGGGTGCGGGTATCGTCGATTTTTATAACGGCGGAAGCCATAAATCCAGCCGAACCGTTTTCAACGAAGCCCAATTCGGTTTCGAGTTCGATTTCGTCCCAGTCACCGACTGCGTAAACCGAGCCGGAACTTTGATCATAGGCGGTTTGCGCAGGGCGGGAATTAGTCGAACTGTATGAGTAAACGCCGCCCAGGTTTAATCTTTCGATTGGATTCCAGGCGAGCTGTAAACCGAATGCGTTTGCGGAGACCGAATCGTAAACTATCCTGCTGGCCAGTGCCCCGACAATTACCCGTTCGCTCTCGCGTTCATAGCGGAAACCGTTGAACATGTTGTCGTGGGGATTAAGGAAAGATTCGGCGGTGGAGTTTTCACGCATATCGCCGGGGATATAGAAGACCTTGCCGAGAACCATTCCCGGACCGAAACCCTTGCGGTAACTTCCCAGAACCAATTCGCCGTCGAAAACTTCCATTTCCAGATCGCGACGTTTGCATACGAAACCGTCCTGATCCTCATGGAAACGCAGGTTCAAGTCGTAGCCTTTGTATCTGCCGTTGGTTGTGAAATATGTTTTCGGATAATATGGATCGCTGTCGATGAAACGTCCGTGGGAATATATCTTGCCGCTTGCTCGCCAGTCGCGTTTTGCGGCCTTAACGAAAATGATGAAGGATTCGATTCGTTCGAAATCATAGGGGAAATTGCGGATTATCTGGTCGGGTTCGGCGTAGGGGCCAGCCATTTCGACCGCGTGTTGCAGGGCATCGATCCATCGCTTATCGACGCCGGGGACGATTAGAAGCATATCCAATTCCTCGCTGAAAATACTCACCTTATCGCGGAATAATTCGACCAGGTCGTAATACTGCGTGAAATTTATTTCCTCTCGCGCGAGGGCATCGAGTATCTCCTCCTCGGACGTCAGATAATCGCCGACGTTGCTGGAAGCCAGAAGGGCTATGGGTATAAAAATCAATGGTAAAAGTTTCTTCATGTGGATAATATATCTCGGAGATCGATTAATTGCAAGTGAGTTTGCAGGAGGAAGAATTACGGGATTTTTTGGATTATCCCGCCGCCTAATACTACATCGTTGTCGAAGAAAACTGCGGATTGCCCCGGCGCGGGGGCAAATAGGGGAGAGGTAAGTTTTATTCTGGCTGATTTTTCATCGACGCGAGTAACTTCGCCTCGCGCGGTTTTGCCGCCATGGCGAATCTGGATGTTTGCCCGTTGCGTTTCGCCGGGTGGCCAGTCGGCATGGTAGATGCAGTGGGTGGCGTTAAATTCGGTTTTCATGAGCATTTCGCGCGTGCTGAGTGTGATTTGCGCACTTTGCGGATCGATATCGGTTACGTAAAGGCGGCCTTCGGAACTGGGAACACCCAGACCCCGCCGCTGGCCGATAGTGTAATGCATCCAGCCGTCATGGCGACCTATGATCTCGCCGTCCGGGTTTATGAATTCCCCCGGATTGCCATGAACGCCGCTTTTTTCAAGGAATCCGCGTAATTCCCCCTTTGGGAAGAAGCAAATTTCAATCGATTCTTTGCGGTTAGCCGCGCGGAGACCCATGTTTCGCGCGACATCGATAACATTATCCTTTGTTTTCGAGCCAAGCGGGAAGATCGTGCGACGAATATATTTTTCGGGCAGGCGATAGAGGAAATAGGACTGATCCTTGGTTTTATCGTCACCGCGCAGTATTCGACCGTTCCAGGTTTGTGCGTAATGCCCTGTAGCGACGAACTTCGCGCCTATCTCGTTCGCATATTCTATCATAGCACGCCATTTCACGGTTGGATTACAGATGATGCAAGGATTGGGAGTTCTGGCGCGCGAATATTCATATAAAAAAGGTTCGATAATACGTCGTCGAAAATCGGATTTCATATCCAGCGCGACGTGCCCTAATCCAAAACGCGAAGCTACCTCTTTTGCCGCGGACACGTCGTCCTCGCCCTCGAAGAGCTTTAGTGTCAGACCGATGACTTCGTATCCGGCCTCTCCCAATAAATAAGCCGAAACTGACGAATCCACGCCGCCCGACATGCCTAATACGACTTTATTATCTGAAAACGCGGTCATATGGGATCTAAGATATAAGGGTGGTTCGCTATTTACGGGATAGCAAAGACCTATCGCCGTGTATCATAAGCCCCGGGTTCATGTAATGTCGGATTTCTGGGACTATTCGTCCTTCTTTTCCGAATACTCTTTGAACATCTTTGCGCATTCGGGATGGTTGGGGAGTTCGCCTTCTTTTCGCCAGTAATCGCATATAGCGTGACGGAGTGCGTCCAGGCCGAGGATACTGCAATGGACCTTGTTCGGCGGAAGCCCGCCCAGCGCTTCGACGATCTCGTCTTTTTTCAGGTTGAAGGCCTCTTCGAGGGTTTTGCCTTTGGCGATATCTGTGAGAACACTCGACGACGCAATTGCCGCGCCGCAACCAAATGTTTTGAATTTGACTTCGTCGATTTTATTATCCTTCACTTTGATATAAAAACGCATCATGTCGCCGCAAATAGGATTTCCGGCCTCGGCTACCCCCGAGGCGTCTTCGAGTTCACCCACATTGTGCGGGTTCTGGAAATGCTCCATTACTTTCTTCGAATACACGATTCCTCCATTATTCAAGCTCTATAAGTCTCGCCTTCGAATGTTCCATATCGGGATTAAGTTCGAGGGCTTTATTATAGCAATCCACCGCGAGTTCTGGTTTTTCTAATTTCTCGTAAACCTCGCCTATATGTTCCAATATAACCGGATCGGACGGTTGCGCAAGTGAATCCGCACGGCGGAGGGAATCCAGGGCTTCCTCGTATTCGCCGATACGATAGAGATACCATCCGTAGCTGTCGATATAAGCGGCGTTGTCGGGATCTTTATCGATTGCGAAACTTACCAGTTTCCCGGCGAATTCGAGTTCCCGGTTCGCCTCGATAAGTAGATAACCGAGATAATTCGCAATCAATGGGTCTTTCTGGTTTTCCTTTTGAAGTTCTCGGAACAATTCAATGGCTTTTTCTCGATGACCGGTATTTTCCAGGGCGTCGCCGAGACCGAACATGGCGTCCTGATTGTATGGCTCTATCTGCAGGGCGCGCTTATAGGCTTCGATTGCGTTTTCATAATCGCCCGCACGTCCAGCGATAACTCCCTCGAAGAGCGGTATTGAAGCGTCGTCGGAGAACTCGGCGCAACTTCTGCGAAGGATTTCCAGCGCGACGTCCACACTGCCGGCGTTCTCGTATGCCAGTGCGAGAGTTATCACGCCGTCGGCGTCGCGTTCCTGCGCGAGAGCGGTCTCGATTTGTTCTATCGCTAACGTTGACGAATCCATGGCGAGCAAATCCCTCGCGTAGAATAGTCGCGATTTCCTGTCGGTCGGATCCCACTCGAGAAGTCTATCGAAATACCTTGCCGATTGAGAATACTCCTCGTTATAAAAAGCGAGAAAAGCGATTCTACGCAACAGCTCCCAATCGTCGGTAACGACGTTGAAATAATTTTCCGCGGCATCGAGTGCCCGGTCGAACTTTTCCTCTATAATAAGCATGTTAATCCATTGTCTGTTTATCTGGATATTATCGGGGTTGAGCTTAACATAGGTTTCCTGTGCGGACAGCAATGAATCCCTCATTCCGAGGGCTTCGTATGCGGCGCTCATTCCCATATATCCCCGAAGATAAGCAGGGTGTAATTCGACGGCTTTGCGGAAAGATTCGACGGCCTTTCGATATTCCTCTCTTTCGATATGAATATTTCCCTTAAGCCCCCAGACTTCTGGTTCTTGTGGATAAATCTCTATTGTCTTATCCAGAGATTTAAGGGCGCTCGAGGATTTGCCCATATTCATCAAAATTATAGCGTATTGGATTCTGTCGCCGTAGCCGGGATGTCCTTCTTCGATTATCCATTCCAGTTGTTTTCTGGCCTCTTTATAATTCCTTGCCGAAAAGGCGGCTTCCGCCGCAGAGCGCCTATAATATTCGTTCTCCGGATTTAGATCGATAAGGTCGAGGTATTCCATCAGCGCTTTTTCATGCATGTCTATCTGCATATAAAGGTCGGCGATAGAACGTATAAGCTCCTGGTTGTCCGGGACGAAATTCAAAGCGATAAGGTAGCTCGATAGCGCCTTATCCAGATCGCCTTCCAGTTCGGCCTGCATGCCGTTTATGAAATGTTTGACCGCGATAGGGGGAATGTCGTCCCTGATGTCTTTTGCATCTAAGACATGAGAAAAGGATAAGATCAATAATATGATTATTAGTAAGTGTCTCATATTCCTCGAAGTATAAGCAAAATCAATACCGATTACAACCCGTCGCAAAAATAAAACGCGGACGGTAATACTGCGGGAATGGAAAGCGTTACGGAGTAGGTGGAATAACGTGGCGGGGACAATCGGGGAATTCGGAGATTATTCCATTTTGTTCAATTCCTCCCTTAGTTTACTGTTTTCTTCCTTGAGATCATCCAGTTCGTCGAGCAACAATTCGAACCTGCCGGTTTTGGTCTTACGCCATATCCTATGGAGGACGGCGAGAGAAACCAGTAAAATCATATATGAGATGATATTCTGGAAGAAACTTCCCCAGTTAATTATCGATCCCAGAACCATTAAGAAAGATAGAAGGGCTATTATCCCGGCCCATAAAGACATCATTGACCTCGCACTTTATTTTTCGAAAGCCTCGTTGAGGTTCTCGTAATATACTGTAACTACGGCGCTCTTTCGGAGTTGCTGGATTTTTTCTTGCTGAGCTTTGCGCAGTCTCTCCTGAACCATGCTTCTCTCGATATCGTTTTTAACTTCATCGAAAGGTTTTTTCCCCGCCGGGATCTGCCGGACGATTTCGGCCATCACCCACTGATCCCCGATTTGGATAGGGCCGATAATTTCACCGGTTTCGGCCTCTTTTACGAGTTCGACCATTTGTAATTTAGTATCTTCATCTTCGCGCCGTATATTTTTACTTGTGCCGTCCGAATCGACGTTTCTTCGCTCTAATTCCCCGAAATATATACGTTCGTAGTTTCCCCGGCCTTCCATCTCGTTTTTCATCTCTTCGAAGCGTTTTCGGACTTCATCTTCAGAATTTCCCCAGGCGCGGATTACTTCTGCATGGGCTTCCTGGTTATATCTTGCGGAGTTATTATATTCTTCGCGGATTTCCTCTTCGGAGGGTTTTATCTCTTCATAGAGAACCTTATCGATATACGCCTGAACCATAGCGGCTCTCTTATAAGCATCAACTTTAGCGAGGACATCGGGGTCATCGGCCATATCGGCTTTTTCCGCCTCGTTGAAAAGAAGAGTCTGGTCGATAGTTTGGTCGAGTAACCATTCGGCGCGTTCGGGATTTATTTTCTGTTTTTGTCGAGAGCGGGAACCGTCGGTTACGAATTCATTGCCAAACATGGATTTTTCGTATTGGGCGGATATCAGGTCCTGTGCTGTAATCTCGATATCGTTGACCTTTGCCACGACATCTTCCGATACCTCCTGGGCGAAGATAGTGCAACCCAGAACGATAAAAATGATTAGGACAATATATTTCTTCAATTATACCTCCTGAAAAATCGAAAGTAACGTCCAACTAAACATAGTAACTTCTAAATAAATGTCAAGTATTATCGCCGACCGATTACACTAAAATGAATTTGCTATTAGAATCATAAAACGTTATTATTAATTATCGACGCGTTAGTTTCACCTTTAGGAGGAAAAAATGAAGACTTTCATTAGAGTAACTTTGATACTTATTCTTGTTGGATGGTGCGGGGCAGAAATCCCCAATATTATTTCCTATCAGGGCAGGTTGACACATGAATCTACCGGGGAGCCGGTTGTCGGGACTCACGATATAACTTTCCGTGCTTTCCTAACGGAAACAAGCGACACGATGCTCTGGGAAGAAACCCATACCGTAACACTCGATTCATCTGCGATTTACAAAGTCGAGCTGGGTTCGATAACCCCCTTTCCCCCTGTGATGGATTTTGCCGATCAATACTGGCTGGAAATCATTATTGACGGGACGACAACTCTATCACCTCGATATAGTATCAATCCAAGTCCCTATTCCGTTCGAGCCAAGCAAGCGAACGTCGCCGCTATGGCTAACATTGCGTCGCGAGCCTTGTTCGCCGATTCGGCATCTACTGTTAGATGGGCTAATATTGCTGATCTACCACCGGGATTTGCCGACGGTATCGATGATGGTCCCGGCACTTTCACTACGGATGTATCGAGTCCGATAGAGATCACAGGCGACACGATTCGAATTCGTCATCGCAGTATCACGGGAAATATGATAAGCCCGATGGGAGCTATGGACGGTGAAGCTCTTGTTTACGATATTGCGGATTCAGCATGGACTCCGGGAACAATCGAGAGTGGAATTTCCGGAAGCGGTCTTTTAAATTCGATGCCGCTATGGCTTTCCTCGGATAGTCTCGGTTCGTCGAATATCTTCGTCGATACTTCTGATAACGTCGGGATCAACACTTCCTCTCCCGATTACAAACTAACCGTTTATTCAACAAGCGGTCATAACGGCGTTCATATTCACGCTTCTCAGCCTTCGCTCAAGTTCTCAAATTTCTATGAAGACAAATGGGAATTTTCTCATGGCGCGGTCGGAAACAGGCTCACATTATATAGCTTCGACGCTTCATCTTATGTTATGGCAATCGACAGCGCGGGAAATGTGGGAATAGGCTATACCGATCCGGAGAATAAACTGGATGTCAACGGAGACATCAGTGCAAACGGTGAAATTTATAAAAAAGAATATTCTTCTCCCGCTACACCTATCGCGTTCGGCTTTGTGGAGGACGATTTATCTTATGTTAACTGCACGGAAAACGTTACCGTGGTCTGGGATTCTTCGGGGTCGTATTACAGGGTTACGATAGAGGGCGAACATTATGTTTTCAGGAATTACGTTACGGTAGTTACGATAGCGAGTCGTGCCGGCGACGCTGTATGTGCTCGGACAAACAGCGTTAGCGGGGAGCTGCTGATATATCTATTAAACGACTTGGGAACGTTGGTTCAGGACGATTTCCATTTCGTGGTGTATAAACTCTAAGATATATTCAGCTTGACGCGGGTAAATAGGAATGTTAATTTGCTTGGTAGCATCACATAGTTTCTGTCGAAACGGAATCTTTGGATGCATGGATTATAAATTAAAACTCAGGAGGAAAAATGGAAAGCAGGTTATTAATTGTCGCATTTGTTTTGGCGGCAATCATCACTTTCGGTCAGGTGCCGCAAACTCTGTCGTTTCAGGGGAGATTGGTTGAGGGCGGAGTTCCCGTAGATGGCACTCGCAACATCGAGTTCAATCTTTACGATGTCGCTTCTGGTGGATCATCACTTTGGAACGAGATGCACGTCGGTGTTACCGTAACGGGTGGACTATTCAATGTTATACTTGGCATGAGCACCGATTTCGAAACAGCGGGAGTTACTTTCGAGGATCAATATTGGATTGGAATTTCCGTCAACGGCGGCCCGGAAATATCGCCACGTTATTTTCTGACTTCATCGGCCTATGCTATGAACATTGCCGACCGGATAATCAAGACGGACGAGCAGATTTTCGAGACTGATTTGCATCTGGATGGGCCTATAGGCGGCGACAGGACTATATGGTTCGGAGACGACCATTATTGTGGAGTAGGGGAAAATCCTTCCGAGGACGACGACCTGCTTCTAACAGGCGATAATGTATGGGTATATGCCGGGCAATTGAAACCAGATATTGGCGGCGCGGATCTGGGATCTCCAGCGGATCCATGGGATTGTATTTACATGACAGGAACCTTCTATGTTGACGGCGCCGCACCCGGTAATATGTATCTTGGGACAACAGCCGGCGGTAATCTGACTTACCTTTCCGCGCCCGGCGGTTCGGACAACGACTGGGCCTACGCATCGGGTAGCGATTTAACCGGCGATATCTATCACACCGGTTCAGTAGGGATTGGCACGTCTCTTCCAGAAGATTTATTAGAGATTAGAGACGACGCGGCTATTACGAGAGTGGTAATGAGAAATGATAACGCTTCCGGGGAGATGTGGTATTCATTCTCCCAGAGTGGAGACAAGTATGCCGGGCTTATATTCGAAAACAGCGATAATCATCTCAGGTTCTACAATAATTTCCCCCTTGGATACTTCACTTTCCAGAATGCCGGCGGAACTGAGAGGATGAGGATCGAATGGGACGGGGACGTCGGCATCGGCACATCAAGCCCCGATCAAAAACTGCATATATACGATGCAACGAATACTTACCTTCACCTCGAATCTGACGCTTTCGCATTCTATATTGCGGATGGCGGAGGATCGAGTAACAGTGGATTGAGTTTGAGAAATAATGGGATAACTGAGGGACTTATATGGTGGGATCCGTTGGATGATATGTTAGAATTCTCATCAGGTAATGGATCGGGAGCTGAAATGGTCATAGATACTTTAGGCCACGTTGGTATCGGCTCTGATCCAAGTGCCGCCCGCCTATTGGTCAGCGGAACCGGATACGAAGCTTTTTATGGTTCCAAGAATACGACTTCACCGGCTGTAGAATGGAGATTTGGAACCTATGATGACAATAGTTTTAGTATTGTCAAACTTACCGGTTCGACGTTTACGCCTTTAGTAATCGACACCCTGGGTCGGGTCGGTATCATGGAGTCAACTCCAGCCGCTCTTCTGCAGGTGGGTTCCGGAACCGACGACGATATCCAGATAGGAAGTCAGAAAATAACCGATATCGGTGTGTGGGAGTTTGAAATGCAGGGAACTTTGATACCGCAACTATCTTCGGATGATTTAGGAAGCGCGTCGGATGAATGGAACAATGTCTATTGCGTAACCCTCAATGAAAGTTCAGACAGACGCCTGAAAACTTCTATCGAAGATCTGGGTTACGGTCTCGATGAGGTAATGCGTCTGAAACCTGTTTCTTATGAGAGAACGGACAGGCCCTGGATGGGCAAATGTATCGGTCTTATCGCACAGGACGTAAATGAAGTGGTCAACGAAGCGGTTCATACGCAATCATATAAGGTAATCGACGAGGAAACCGGTGAAATGGATTACGTGGATAACGAATACCTATCGATAGATTATACCGACCTTATTCCCGTTCTAATAAACGCTGTCAAAGAACAACAGGCTGAAATCGAAGAACTGAAATCGGAAATCGAATCGCTCAAGAATAACCAGTAGGAGCGAATTATGCGAAAATACATCATATTATTAATTCTCGCCGCGGCACTCGCCTTCGCGCAGACCGATATCGATTGGTGGGTGTTCGATAACGGCGGCCAAATGACGACACCGGGTGGCGGAGATACCCTCTGGGCGTCTATTGGACAGACCGCAATAGGTTGCGGGTGCGGTGTAACATACTGCAACTGCGCCGGTTACCTCTGCCTTTTCGATGGCGCGTGTATAAAGATCGAGGAGGACGACCGCGACGAGGACGGCGACGGCAAAGTGGATAAGCCCTATGTGTTCGGTATAGATGTCGTGCGTCCGAATCCTTTCAATTCGGCATGTGAAATCGAGTTCGAAATCGATGAACCGTGCGCGGTCAGTTTCGAGATATTCGACCTTCTGGGAAATCTGGTGGACCGTCCGGTGGACGACGTCCAGATGACCGAAGGCCGCTATCGACTGACATGGAGCGCGACCGGTAATCCTACCGGGACATATTTCGCCCGGCTTTCCACACCTCAAAAACAGACTGTTCAAAAATTGATCTACCTCAAGTAGAATATCCTTTCCTTTATTCATGTAAGCCCGGGAGTCCCGCACCTCCCGGGCGTTTTGTATGATGATTAAATGATTTTGAATAATTATCAATCGAGACGGTATAACATAACGAAAAATGAATTTAACCAACGGAGGCAAAAAATGGATTATTCACCGGAACTAATTACCAGCGGCCTGTCAATCGGATTAATTGTCCTGATAAGCATTATCGCGATTATCGATGCCGTGCTCAAGGCAATCGGCATGTGGAAATCGGCACGCCGAAGCCAGATGGCGTGGTTCATCTGCCTTCTGATATTCAACACGGCGGGTATCTTGCCGATAATCTACCTTCTGACCGGCGGTAAAAAACCGGAAACGCTGGAAAAGATATAATTTCCATTCTCCTTTGTTTAGTATTACCTGAAGCGCATCGCCTTAGGAAAGTATACCGGGGGCGATTCGTTTTTTTTAATTTAAAAGTAGAAAAACGCGCGAGAATCCGTATAATTTTAATGAAGATATAAGTAAAAAACAACAATTTCAGATTGGAGAGGCTATTATGAAAATTAAACTTCTGATTATTTCGATGTGTTTATTAAGTATAGTTTTATTAGGACAGAAGCAGATAGACAATAAAACCTCTGATAAGTCGACTTTTGATAAGCCGACTTTCTCAAGGGAAACCCCCGATGCTGAATTATCCAAGCCAATCAAGTCTGAGACACCCCCGACATCGGTTATACCAAAACCAGAAGACCAGGCCTGGCAGATGATTTTCGACGCGTTGGAGAAAGAAGAACCATCCGATCTAAGTTCATCGAAACCCCAGTGGGAAATTAACATGCCTTCAGAAGATGGTTCCGGCGGGGGAGAGGCGATAAGCTCGTCCCGCGGACACGAAAGACTTTCGGATATTCCTATTCCGGTTGATATAGGCGGTGTCGCAGGACGAGGCTCGGCAGGACAGGGAAATTCTTCGAGAGCAAGTGTTGGGCACGAGCGTGAAGAAATCGAAGTCGAACGCGAAGAAATCGAAATCGAAATCGAAGATGACGACGACCGTGAAGGCTTGCCTTCGAACCGTCCCCCCGGCTGGGATGTCGGCAAAAAAGAGGGCTGGAAAGGGGGCAACGTTCCACCGGGTCTTGCCACTCCCCCCGGCCTGCGCAAACGTAACCAAAACCGCCAGGGGATAGGAAATTAAATTTTCCATGGCGATTCCGGGTGGCCAGCGGGGCGTTTTAGCCCACGCCTCGCGCTATCCTACGGACGCGAGTCGCTCCAACTGGCTTTTATTCATAAACCGGCAATGCTTTCGATAACTGTTTGATTGAAACAAGGAGATTCTCTCCTACCTGATAAATATTCCTCTCGAAACCGTCTTATTCGCGCGACGTAATCCCGGGTCTCTTTGAATGGGATGTGCGGCTCAATGTCATTGTAAGATTTCAGACCAGTTTTGTCGATTATTTTCCGCATTCGAGATGGCCCGCAATTATATGCGGCGAAGGCGATTAGAAGGCGGTCGCTGAAATTAGGGACGTCGTCGAAGCGGTCGAAACAGAACTTGTCATACCAAATTCCCGCACGGATATTGTCCTTCGGGGAGTGCATGTCCGCTCCGAGACCGGGGAGATATAGCCGGATTTCGCGCCATGTGAGCGGCATTATCTGCATCAAACCTCTCGCACCGGCCGGGGAGACGGCGGAGGGATCGAAACCGCTTTCCGCACAACATTGCGCCACAAACCAGAGGCAGAATTCGGGGTCTTTAGCGGCTTGCTCCGGCCAGAATTCGGATACTGACGATTTAAATATTTCGGAATAGGGTATTTGCATGGCGAATGTCCTTAAAGGTGAATATAATTGCGGAATGGGCGAACGTCCCCTATACTCTCGTTCCATAGCCTGACTGAGGGACGATGTTGCGGAGGAAGCTTAGTTCCCGATTATTTTAATTGAAAACGCGGCGGGACGCCGCGCCTATTATGTTTTAATTGTTAGCAAGGCGAACAATTGTTCTCTACTATTATATTCGCGTTTCGGATTTGTCAAGAGTAAAAATTCACTTCATCGGCGACGGGCTATTTGGACGTCAATCTTACTGGAATTTTTCAACCGCCAAATTTGGGTTGCTTACTTTGTGTTTAGGAGTTATTTTATCATTCGAACTTATTAAAAGGAGTAGCAATGCGAAAAGGTATCATTTTATTACTGCTGGGATTTGTAGTTTGTATCTGTGCCCGCTGGATTCCGCAATACAACGCCACTTTCGAGGGTGAGGACGTCCCGCTATTTTCTGGAGGATTTGAAAGGCCAAGGCCGTGCGTAATCGACCTTGATGGCGACGGCGATCTGGATATCGTTTGGAGCCATCACGTGAAGAGGCTTATTCTGTGGGAAAACACCGGCACCGCCTCGGATCTCCATTTCGAGATAACGGATGAACTATGGGGAGGGTTTGAACCCACGGATAACCAGGTTGTCCCGGCTCTGGGGGACCTGGATGGAGACGGCGATTTCGATTTAATTACGGGCGGTTCGATGGGACTATTATATCGATACGAAAACACCGGCGGCACGGCTTTGCATCCGGAAATGACTTTGATCGAGTCCGATTACCTTGAAATCGATGTCGGATGGAACTCCTATCCGGTGCTTGTGGATATCGACTCCGATGGGGATCTCGATCTGTTCGTAACGGGCAATGACGGTTTTCTACTCTCTTACGAGAACGTCGGCGACGCCACAACTCCGGATTTCGTCTTCGCCGATACGGTGCTGAATCATGGATCGGCTAAAATAGGTTTAGCAATGCACGATGTAAATCTGGATGGGCTTATCGATATCGCCTTCATTAAAAACTCATCTCTGTATCTTGTCCCGAACGAGGGAACTTCCACCGATCCGGAATTCTCTGCCATAGACAGTAGCTACTTCACCAATGCTTCTTTCCCGGCGGTCGGCCTCGGTTTGGGAGACCTCGACGGCGACGACCTGCCGGAGGTAATAATCGGCGGACAACACTATGGGTTGCAGTTGCATAAAAATACCGGCACGGCGGCAGATCCAACCTGGGATAGAATATCTCATTGGCAGATGATCGACGCGACATATACGGTAATAGCCAGAATGGTTGATATCAACGGCGACGGTCTGAAAGATATTTACCTATCAGGTTACAATGAAATTTATGCTCTGGAGAACGTTGGAACTGTGGGTGATCCTGCCTGGGTAATCAACTATGATTTTACCGACAGTATTCCCTATAATAGCGCCTGGCGGCCGGATTTCGTCGATCTCGACAGCGATGGCGACTACGACATGGTCTGTGGATCGTGGGATTCTCAATTACACTATTTTGAGAATATCGGTAGCGCGACCGAACCGTTATGGGCAACCGTGGTCGATGGATGGATGGGTATCGATCACGAGGTCGAATACCTTTCGCCCAATTTCGTCGATATCGACGACGACGGCGATCTCGACCTATTCGTCGGCGACGAAAGCAAACAGATGTATTACTACGAGAATATCGGATCGGCGACCTCGCCTGATTTTGCCGATAGCGTCGGTCTCGGAGATTTCCCCGGCGCGGGGACTTCGATGAATCTTTATCGCCCGGGAATGACCTTCATCGATTACGACGAAGACGGAGATTACGATATTATCGGGGGAGCCGATTATTCAGATTCGAAGTTAGCCTACTGGGAAAACACCGGCACGGCGAGTTCCCCGGAATGGCTGACCATGGTGGAAGACATCATAGATACGAGCTACGGTAATCTGACCAGCGCCAGCCCGATAGATTACAACGCCGATGGAGTTCTGGACATGTTGTGTGGTTCTGACTTCGGCGGTATGTTCCTGTATCTGGCAGAAGCAGTCCCCGGAGTCGAGGAAGCCGATACTCGTCCGAATTATTTGACGATCAACGCCTACCCAAACCCCTTCAATTCCGCCGTGAGGATTACCATCGACGGCGTAGGGGCAATTCATGAATTGCCCCTACGGGTGGAAATTTATGATGTGGCGGGACGGAAAACCGCCCAATTGCCCGTAGGGGAGCACCTGCGTGTGCTCCCAAATGGCGATGGAACAGAAAACGGGAGGGCACATAGGTCCTCCCCTACGCAAAATGTTGTCTTCTGGCAACCGGCGGATAATATCGGTTCGGGCGTTTACCTCGTCCGGGCAACGGCTGGGGATAAATCGGTTACGAAACGGGTGGTTTATTTGAAATAGAGTTGGAAGCCGTTGTCATTGCGACGGAGGGTGTAACCCGACGAGAAATCTTGTCGCTTGAAATAGAGATTTCTCCCTTCGCTTCGAAATGACGGTGGAAGGAAAAATAAAATGACAGATGAGGGGATTCTTCGTGCAGGAAAGAACCCCCTCTGCCCCCTGTTAGGCGGGGAAGAGTGTTTGAAAATATGGAATTGTAGGGGCGTGGTCTCAGACCCACCCGTGCGCGAGTCAACGGCGATGGTCGTTATCCCGAAAACGGGTCAATGCGATTGACCCCTACGGAATTTGTAAACGTCGTTGTCGCGTGGGTGCCTGAAGTCGCGTTGGGCGTCGGGGATGGGATTTTAGATTTAATTCAGGTGTTTGGTCATTTGTGTTGTTTTTTGAAACCATTTTGCGGCAAGGTGCCGTAAGTTGTTGTTCATTAACATGATATAGTTCTTGGGCGGCTTATTTTCTTGCTTAAACTGCCGAATCTTCAGGGTAAACAGCTTATCCCCACGGGAAGAATGTAGGTTCCCGCCGGAAGAATCTCAGTTCTCACCGGAAGAAAGCGACTCCCCGCCGGAAGAATGTCGGTTCTCCCTTTGATCCTACGGATTCCCAGACGGGCTTCCTTTGGTCGCAAGCATCGAAATGACATGAAAACGAATCGTGTATTTGAAGCCCGAAAGGGCAAGCATACCCGTGAGATCTTCTTCGGGCAAAGGCCTGCCCTTACGGTGTTTTCGCGGGAATCCCTAATCCACTAACCCCGCAAAGCCCTTTTTTACTATTTGCGAAGCGATTTCACGATGCGCCAGACGTCGCGCGTCGTCGGCGTCGGGGAGACCGCAGGCTTCGAGCAGGCGATCCACCGCCTCGTCGATCCATTCGCTCCAGTGGGCGTTTGGCGCGAGAAGACGCATCTCGTCGGTTACCCGGTCGGCTATAAGGCCGATTTCGCTCGCGCGTTCCAGCCGCGAGGGTTTGGCCTCCAGCCACGGCCGGATGTATCTTCCCGCCAGATAACCGATTATGAATAAAACCAGCGGGATGCCGGCCTTGATTATGAGTGTCGTGATTATGTCGTTCATTTTATCTCCTGAGTGGTTTGTATGGTTAAAAATCCGCTACGAATAATACATATTATTGCGTAGAGGACGAACCTTGTGTTCCCTCTTGCACGGAATGTGTGATCAATTAAGCTTGCTGTCTGGTTTTGGGGCGGATTCTGCCGTTTTATATTCCAGCAGGACGTCCACTTTCGCTTCGATGCGGGCGATAGACTCGCTTTGGCAAAATATTATGTCGTCCATGCGGTTGATTCGCCGCGACATCTCCATGAACGTGATCCCCCAGACGACCCCGACCAGCGCGATGAGCACGGTCGCCAGGATGGGGATTGTTTTCCAGAAGATGTCTTTGTAGCCGTTGCCGTTGTTCATGATGGCCTCCTATCGTGTAACGTCCCATTCCACGATGAACCTGCTTCGCCAGATAGTCTGGACGGTAGAATCGGGCATGGTCAACTGTATATCCGCGGCGTAGCTTCGCGGTTCGATTGTTGTTTGGTCGGAGGTCAGTGCGAGCCGGATTTCGCCGTAGGGACCGTCCTCGATGGACAGCGTATCGACGATGATTGCAGTAGTGTCGCTTTCGCCCTCGCGTGCCGTGAAAATCGCACTCGCTCCGGTAACATCGACAGTGTCGCCGTCGGCTTCCGTAACGGTTATATCGACGGTTTTAGAATCGCCGCGATAGACACGAATCGGTCTGGAATCGGCTCCGCCGTATTTGGCCAGGAATTCTTCCTCGGTGAGTGTCAGGATGAAGGGCAGGGCTAGCGAACTCCGCCAATCGCCCTCGCCGTGGACTTCAGCCAGGCTGTCGAACATTGCCCAGATAGAATCTCCCCACGCGACGAAACCACTGGTATCGCCGTCCGAAGTCAGCATGAGGATTTGTTGCGAAGTCGGCACGGGCATGGAGTCTGGCGTATTCCAGATGTAATCGGACAGGATTTGCAATTTGGAATATTTCTCTACGCCCCAGGTTATAGTGAAAAAACCGCAGGTGTCCGGCAGTTGCAGTCTCGCGAAATAGGCCGAATCGACCAATACCGGCGAGGAATCGGCGTCGGAGATAATCGTGTCGGCGTATAGAATCGCGTAAACGGAATCCGCCGTAGTGATATTGCCCAGTGTGTCGTGCACGGCAATCGACGGTAAAATAGTGCTTGACGGGGGAACCGCGAGTGCGGCTATCGCAAAGAGTGTTATGATTATGTATCTCATCTTATTCTCCTAAGGTTTGAACCATGCCGCTTTAAGGCTTGACGATTTCCAATATTGCGGTCGGGATGCATCGGATGACGCGGGTGTTTCGAGATTAACCGCGATATACCTCGCCGACCACTGTATCGGGTAATACTCGCTTACGGGGTCGCGTTGCAGAGATAGGTTTTCGCCGAAATAGATATCGGGCGTGGTGTAAATGAACATGATGCGGTTGCTCGATCCGCTCGTGGCGACGTTACTAAGCGTGCAAGCGGACGTATTATATATGTATAACATATACCAGTTTCCAGTGCCGATAATCGAATCCGAATCGACGAAACCGACATCGCCAACGAGTTTCACGCAGTCGGGGCCCTCGATTACACCATTGTGCAGGCGGAATTCGCCCTCCATCGTGTAATCGGAATTGTATGATATTTTCCATCGGGCGGAATCCGGCCAGGAATCTATTGTGAAGGCGGAATCGGGGGCTATCGCCTCGTTGAAATTTCTCCCGCAGGCGAGAATGGTGTCGTCATCACCTGCAACCGCGATAACGCCGCCGAAGGACGCCTTCGCCGAGTCCATCGACTCGCCCGACCATGCGTCGTCGCCCAGGTCGGAATGGCAGAACCATGTCGCGCCGAAGGCGCTCAGGGCGGTAATCGTAGCGAACAAGATTAGTTTCACTTCGCGCATTTCCACCACCTCGATTTCTTCGGATGATAGGCCATGAAGGCACGTTTGCTGTCGCGATAGCCAATTTTTTCCAGTAACGCCGGTTTTTTATTTCGATAATAGACGCGATAAATCGGCCTGCCGAGCGAATCCGCGCCTTCGTATCCTCGTTTTTCTACTAGTTGAAATTCGGGTTTGAGAACGTTGGTTTCGCGGTTTTCGAATATCTCATCCGGCAGATAGCCGGGATTTATCCAGGGCGAATCGATTGCCGCTACGTTGCGGGCGGTAATTATTGCCTCCACAGGGTCGCGAATGCTATCGGCCCCCGCGCGGTCGATCTCGAACCAGGTTTGGTCGAGGAAGACGAGCTGCGCGATAAGGGCGTGAGTCATTATAGCGAAAAGGATTATGTGTTTTCGCATATTGCCTCCTTGTTATGTAAGGTCTCCTGGCTCCGACGCTCCGCGTAGGAGCCTTTATTCTGACGCTCTGCATCGATTCATACCGGAATAATCACCGCAGAGCGGCGGGGTGGGCGCTACGCAGAGCATCGTAACGAGTTAATGTAAATATTCCATTGTCGTTATCGATTTATGAAAGCCGTAGTTAATCGGTATCGACGGTTATTGTGAAGCGGACGAAGAAGCCCCGCGCGGGCCTTTCCACGCCCAGCCACGACGCGAGAAACGCGCCGTCCGGTAGTGCCGCGGATTCCGCGCTCTCGGTGAAACCGGGCATAAGGTCGCCGAACTCGATGTCCGCGACCTCGGCGCTTTCCGAGCCGAAATCGTCCTTGAGTAGTATCACTGTGCTATATCGAAGATCCAGCAGAATCGAATCGAAGTCGCGAGACCGCGTAAGGCAGACAAGAAGCACGTCTCCGGTGTCCTGTTGCGAATCGACCGCCGAACTTTCCAGCCCGACCATCAGAACGGGGTAATCGCCCAACGGCAGTTCTCGTGCGCGGATGAATTCCCGATGAACCTTCGGGACCTTTGTTCCGTTGACTTCGATTGCCCGAAGCGCCACGACCAGGTCGTCTATCGCATTGTCCAGATTGAGCTTATCCATAATTCACCTCACCAATGTTAAGCCGGCGGATTCCTCACCGCCGAACTCGATTGTGTCGAAGGCGCGTCGTAGAGCGTCCTCGAATCGTTCGTTGTAGGCTTTCGCCTTGTCGAAATAGACGCCACGACCGTCCGAATTTGCGAAGAAGACCATCTGCAGATTCAGCAGTATAGATGGTTCACGGAGGACCTCCGGGTTCGAGATGTCGTCGATAAAGTCCTCGTCGCGTCCGCGGAAGTGCCTTCGCAACCGCGAGATAAGCTCGTGCTTCACCGCGTTTCGCCGGTCGATATGGGAAAGCTCGGTTAGCATTTCCGGCTCGTAATCGTATAGGTCGTTGATTTCAAAAAGGATATGAGAGTCCCAGTCCATGATCCTTCCTTTCGATTTGTATTCCCCCTTCCGGTTGAAGAAAGGGGGAATAGGTTGGTCTGGTGGAGATTAGCTCGTGGCCAGATTTTTGATGATGCCGTGGCAGTTGGCCGCGTTGCGGACTTCCAGCGTGTATTCGCCGATAAGTCTGCGTGCAATGTAGTCGGATGCCTCGGAGGGCGTTGCCGGCAGATCGCGGAAACCGCGCCCGCGCATGGGCACCAGTGCGATTTTCGACGTATCGATTATCGCGACCTTGTCCTGCGGAAAAGCGGTATCGACCACGATCCGTTCGACGTGCCCCAGGGGCAGATCGCCGACGAATTCGTAAACCGCCGCGCCGGTGCGTTCGTCGCTCCAGGTTGTTCTGACCAGCGGTGTAGAGCCGGAGGTCAGGTTGAAAGCGCTTATCGCGCGCGCCTGGAAGGTATTGCACAGCAGGACGTTGGGCGTGCCGCCATCGGAAGCGATCATCTCGATGAGGTCATTCAGGTCGTCCGCGGAGAGCGCGCCCGCTTCGGCATCGATGACGTTACCGGCCTCGACGTCGAGGAAATAAAGTAGACCGCCCAGTGTGCGTGGGATGGTTGAATCGCCGGTGTCGGCGTAGCGCCTGCCGTAGATGCACGCCGCGTTTATCTCGATCTGGAGCAGTTCGAGGTGGTGCTTGACGTGGAAATCTACCAGATCGTCGATGACGTGATGTTCGCCGGCGACTGCCGATTTGCTGATCTTGGCCGTCCGGTCGAAGATCTGAGTATAATTGTATTCGGCGGACGGTTCGCTGACGGCGTCGTAGCCGGGATCGCTACCCTCGGTTTTCGGGCGCGAAACCAACCTGACGACGGTGTTGTCGTCCATATCCACGGCGGTGGTGCCGCCGTAGCCTCTACTGACCGTGAGAGTGTTCGTGTCGATCGCGGTAATGCGCATGACCTCGCCGTAGCCGTCGAAGGCGACGATGTCGTTCGCGACGAACTTGCTACCGTCATCCACGTCGATTTCGGTGTCCGTGGCCAGGATTGCTCCATTTAGAGCGTCGGAGGTCGGCTCGATGACGTCCTCAAGCCATTCGTGCTTGTAGCCGCGCGCCTCGCCGATTATCGGGATCACCGAAAGCAAGTTGTGCTGGCCTTTCGAGATAGTCTCGAAGGTCTCCGCAAGGTCGCGGATCATGTGGCTGTAATCGTATGAAGTTTCCATTTTTTCTCCTTTTGGTTTGTGTTGTTTGATGAGCCTATTTGGCTCGATTTTTGGGCATGAAAAAAGGGATATGCTATACCGCGTTGAATACCGATTAATAGTAGCGGCGTCTCGCCGCAGTTCATGATTGCTTGAAAATTAGCGGCGAGGATACCGTGTCTATTACATAGCGTGACTACGTAACGAGGATTTTCGCCCCTTTTAATCGATAAAACAAAGCCCGACAGCTATTTACTACCGCGCTTTGCGCAGGGATTTCAGCATGCCCATGATATCCCCGCTCTTTCTGGCGATCTCGAAATCGTCCGAGCCGCCACGGGAGAAGCCCGAATTATCGACCTTAGCCGGCGAACCGCCTTTGACGAAAAGTTCGGGATACTCCTCGCGTATCTGCGCGATTGCGTCCTCCGGCTCGATTTCGATCGGGTCGATTAGTTTGATCGCGGTTGACAACCTATCCGGGCGGATACCCTCGCGGAGCGCTTGGATTTTGAATAGCGAAATCGAGAGTTCGCGTCTGTTTTCCTCCTCCTGTTTCTCCATATCCGATTCGCGCGTTTTGAGCAGTGAATCGGCCTGTTCCAGTTGTTCGCGAAGCCGTTTAGCCTCGCCGTTCGCGGAACGTTTGGTCAGAAGGAGTTTGTGGACGTCCTCCGGTTTGGTCATCAGTTCACGGATTGTGTCGGCATCGTCGCCGAAGATTGTGAAATCGTATTCTTGGTTCATAATGCTACCTCGCATTCGGTTGTGTCATTGCGGATGAGAGTCGCCGCACCCTGAAGGGCGCGGTTGAATGAGGGCGGATAGCGGTTGTCCTTATTCCGCCGCAATGACTTGTTAATTGATTATTTCCCCTGCTCGTCGAACCAGAGCAGGTTTTCACCGTATTTTGCGCGCGCTTCCTCGCGGGTCATCTGGAAACGCAACATCATGTAGTCGATGGGCGTCGCCATCTTGTTTTCGATGAGGAATCGCCATTCCGCGGCCTCATCCTGAGGGGCTTGAGGAAGACGGACATCGTGCACCGTTACAGAAAGCTCCGTCCTCTCGCTGAATTTCACCCCAGCGAAAGGATGATCCGCCTGCAAAAATGGCGCGTGAGCGTTCCAGATGCGCTTGATGATGTCGAAAAGTTCCTCCTCGGCATCCTCGTAGAAGGGCACCGCGTTCTGGCGGTCTTCGAAGAGGGCGAGATTCTCCATCACCAGCGCGAATCCGCTTCTCGCGCCCGAATCGATGCTGAAACTCGCCGAGCTGATATGATACGTATGCGCCAGCCGCGCGATTTCCTCGCGTATTACGGTCAGACACTCGGATATCGCCGGATTTGGCGATTCGAATTTGAAATCCGGATTCGCCCCGCCGATACGTCCCAGAGGGATTTTGATAGGCTTGCCCGGTGCTACCACGATCTTTTCCGGGCCGTCGTAACCGATGAGCACAGGCACGCTGAAGGACTGCATCTTTATCAAATGGTTCAGCTGAACCAGTTTGAGGTTGATTGCGTCCTGAATCGCGGTCATATCCTCGCCGGCATCGACGAAGAAACCGGTCAGCGGCAATGTCTCCGAGAAACGCACGAAGGGGAGTTCGCCATAGGGATTTACCCCCTTCGGATTTCCGGGGATAGGCACGAACTCGCCGTCTGCGGTGAATCGGCGGTAGTTTTCGCGATCCCAGTAATGATAGACCAGCGGCTCCGCGATAGCCGTCTCCGAACGCGGGCGCGTGTAGATAAAGGCATCCGCTTCGGAAGGGTCTTCGGCGTCCTGAATGACGTCGATCTGATCGGGGGTCAGCAGATCTAGTTTTATCGCGCCTTTGCGGAACGATGGTTTCACCAGCACCGTCCGGCACAGCTTAACCATGCGGTGTAGCGTCTTCATCGTGGCGTCGTATCGGGAATTGGCCATTAGCCAGTTCCAAAGCTCGCGCTCTTCGGGCGAAGCTTCGCCGTCGGGGGTAACGAGATTTCGTCCGGCGCCGCTTCGATATACCAGCGCGGTGCTATCGACGATTGTCTTGATGACGTTGATGAATTCCGGTTCGAGACCGAGAGCGTCGGCATCGGCGTAGCGCGCTTTCAGCAGGTCGCGCAGATATGGCATTTGGCGGTCGAAATAATAATCGATCCGCTTCTCCATCTCGCGCTTGAAACCTTTGCGAGCGGAGAGTTTCGCCATCAGAAGCGTTCGCTCCACCCATTCCTTTGCACGGGATTTGAACATGTATCTCCTTTCGAGAAAATTTGAATTTTCGAGCAATAAAAAAGGCCTCCGGTGGAGGCCTTCTCAGCGATATATTTCGCTTTAATCTATAGGATCTTCATTAGCGGCAAGGTTAAATTGCCCATCCCTGTATCGGCAATTATTCTGCCTAAACACGCGCGGAGATATGGGAACAACATCATTTTAAGAGTGTTCATATAGAATATCGAAAAATAGAATTCATCGAATCCAGTCTTCTCATATCGGAATTCCGCGACGTATTCGGCTTTACCTTCAAATAGAATTAGGCCGTCTTCAATAGCGGTGAAGGTATATTCTATTGAGCAAAAGGCCGTTTTTTCATCCTCGACGTCGAGAAAATCCGGATTTTCCTCAAGCTTGAGTTCCGTTACCGGAGGAACTTCTTTGAGTTTTCGGTTATAATCGATATCAACCGCTCTCTCAAACTCAATGTTCGAGACGAAGATAGATTGTAGGTCTATTTGAGCGAGGAAGTCCCGGTATTGTTCAGACGATACCTTTTCTTTTACCTCTTTAAGCGGCAGAATTGTATGGCTGCCCATAGATGTTTTTCCTTTCATATTCCGATTCCTCTTCTGGAAAACCATGAATAATGTGAAATCTATTCACGTTAATCGCCTGTCTCAATGACTCTATAACGAATGAGTTGAAGCTCATGCCAATCTGGCTAGCGGTTCTGGCGGCCTTCAAATGAAGTTCTCTCGGAAGCCTGATGAGGACTTTGAATACCTCTCGCGCTTCCTGGGGAGTAGGGGGTCGAACACCATTTTTAAAACATGTGAGAAACCAGATTTCTTTGTATTCAGCCAGGTTCTCCAGTGCTTCTTTCTCAGTATCCCCATAACCGACGCAACCCGGAAGATCCTCAACCGTCGCCTCGTATTCGTCGTCGATTTTGTTAACGATAACCGAATACTCATAACCCATAAACTCAGATAATTCTTCGGTGTATTTTTCACGGAGTTTATCGATATAGTCTTTTGTGATCTCTTTCATGTTTATCCTCTTGTGCAAAATTCATTTAAGAATTCGATGAACTCACGAAATCGCAATCCTTGCTCCTGCCTGATTTGAAATGAATTACAAAATTCGCTATTACCTTGCAGATATTTTAACGGGCAAGACAATGTTCTCTTTCGCTTGGTTTTGTAATGAATTGTCATTGGCGGACAATCGTTAAAATCGAATTGAATTACCGATCCCTTTGTAAAGGTTGTATTTATTGATCCTAGAAACTCAAATATAAGACAGAGCTGATTCAAATCGAAATCCACCGGTTTGTCTCTGCCGTAAAGAGCGTTATAGATGTAATCGATTGCCTGGCATACATCGTCAGGCATCTTCTCGTCTCTTTCAGGAAACCGAATACCCATATTTATCAACAGGTTATCAACATTCTAATAAATGCCTTATAAACAATAATATCATCGTGATATCAAAAGTCAAGGACTATTTCGATAATCTAGTGTTCCACTTCCGCCGCGTCGGTGGTTACGCCCCATTCGACTGCGACGAAGCCCTCGCGGATGAAGGGCGGCGGCGGAGCGGGTTCCTCCAGGAAAATGGCCGAATCGAAGCCTCGGATGCTGAAATAGATTCGCAGGATATTGTCAGGTTCAGGGGAGATGTCGAGGCCGACCATCGCGCTCTCGTCCTGAGGGAAAATCATGTAATATTCGTAGTCCGCGAAATAGGGCATCCAGAAATCGACGAAATCTTCTATCTCGCGGCCTACACAGCCGTATTGGGTCAGCAGGTTGCGGAAAGCCGCTTCCAGAGTGTCCGCGCGGACTGTCCATGCGTGGGTAATCTGCATCTCGCTGGAATAATCCGCCTCGTAGAAAAGGTAATCGAACTCGCCGTCGATGATGCCGGTCGGCTCGACCTCGACGCTCCAGCCGTCGCCATATGGCGGTTCGGACGCCGTAACATGGCCGGGATTGTGGAACACCAGCGAGACATCGACCACGGAGGTGGTTTCCGGGTAGAGGTAGATGTAGGGGGCGAAGGCTTGCATTGGGTCCCAGAAATCGCATTCGTAGTAATCGGTTCCTATAGTGTTAGAAATGTCAAAATAGAACGTATCGAAAACGGAATCTGGATACCAATGCCAGAAGAATGGATCATGATATGGAAATTCAACAAGATAATCTCCGATTGGGAGATCGTCAAAGAATGCTCGCCCCATACTATCGGTTAAAGTGCTACGGATGAAGACGCTGTCCTGATATAGATTAACCGGATTATCCGGCATCACGTAATGATCTGCGAAATAGCCTTGTTTCCCTATAAATACCAAAGCAATTGAATTAGCCAACGGCGTTATCGGATCGAGATCAATAAGGACTATCTCATCACGAACGACCTGATAAATCTCGGTATAAAACCCCTCCGCTCGTGCATACAAGTAGTATTGTCCTTCATAACCGATTGAGGAACCCAAAGTATCTTCATCGATATGAAATGAAGTATCCTTTTCAATTGAAAGCATACACGAATCCAGCCTCCAACCCCAGCCATCCGAATATATCCCAAGAGAAATATCCCTCGCCACCGAATCCAACCCTATGATGCTGAACCCCGCCGTGTCGTAGTCTATCGACGTGGAGTAGCCGCCGTCGCAGAGCACCCAGAAACCGGCGTTGGGCGGAGGGAAGTTGGTTATCGCAGTGTAATCGCCGGACTCGGAATCGAACAGATATGCCGGCGGGATTATCGGTAGAAGGGAGTTTATCGCCACGCCCGGTCGGTAATCCGGCATAGCGATGAGGTTCCATCCGCGAGACAGCGTCAGGCCGACCGAACCGTCGTAGGCTTCTCCGGCCACGGTGCAGACAGTGTCCGCACGCGACATCGCCCAGAAACCTCTGCATGGACGGGACATCTCCCGTGCGATATGATACCCGGAATCGGGGGAGTAGTATGTTCCCGGAACTTCTATCGGCAGGGAGTCGCCGATTTCGCGCATGTCCATTTCCAGCGGCATTGCGAGAAGGTTCCAGCCCTCGTGGAGGTTATAATAGACCTCCGAGGATAACGCCGCGCCGGACATCAGCAGGATTATCGAAAGAAATAACGTTGCTTTCATAACTTCGCCTTTGTTTGAATTTATCTATATTAAAATTATAATTAATTGGTTGAGGTTTCGCAAGAGTTTTTCGGGCTTTTTGCCCGTGTATCCCCGCACATTGAAGAGCGTGGTTAGGGTTATCCTCGTCCCATAGCTCCGCCCGCATTGGCGTTGCGGAGTGCAACTCCGCAACAAGAAGCAACGAGAAGCATTTGTCATTTCGATGGAGTGCATCAGCCCGACGAGAAATCTTATCTCTCGCAGTAGAAGATTTCTCCCTTCGGTTCGAAATGACATGTAGTGGCGTTTGTCATTTGTCCTTTGACATTCGAGCTTTGAAATTCCCCCCTATCCTATCTGCCAGCGCGTTTCGGCCAATGGCGTTACGAAATCGATCAGATACCGCAGTGCGTCCATGGTGTGGTCGTGGACCCCGTCCTTGTCGGGAAGTTCGCCGATTGCCCCGCCGTCGGTGTCCGAGGGATAATTATAACCCTGGAAATCGTCTATCAATCGGCGGCAGTTTGGCGATATCTTCAGGTTGATCACGCCGTCCGCGGAAAGCAGTTTGCTTCGCACCGCGTGGATGCCGTCCACGATGGAGCCGGAATACACGCCGACGCGCGTCACACCGGAGTTCGACAGGATTCGCACCGCGCTCTCGCCACCAGCCTCCTGGCGAGATTGCCTGCCCTCCATGCCGCATACAACTCGTTCGATGCGCGAGTAGGGCACTTTTGCGCGGAATGTCTCCCCGCCGATATCCACCGGTTCGCTCAATATCGCTCCTGCAACCTTGTTCAAGCGTAGATGTGACTGCACAAGTTCGTCGAAGAAAATCCACTCGCCGTCCGGGGATAATTGCGCCCACAAAATCGCCGTGGGATGCGTCCAGCCCAGGTCGAGGCCGATATAAATCGGCCAGTCGGGATGAATCTCCCATCGCGAATTAAGGACGTGCGTTTCCGGCGAGAAATCGTCGTAAACCGCCAATCCGCTGGATTCGAAACTCGCCTCGTATTGTTGCCTAAAATATTTTGGGTCCAGTTGCCTCCGGGCGCGAGATATATCCGCGCTGGAAATCTGCGGATTTTCGGACGTTTTCGCGATAATAATTTTCGCGTCGGAGTCGTATTCCCAATCCTGCACCAGATCGAACACCCAGTTGCGTCCGCGCGGGGTGGTGGTCAAAAAGCCGGGGCCGCCGGTGGAGATGGTCCGGTTAACCAATATCTCCCAGACGCGTTTGGGCAGTTGCGCCGCCTCGTCCAGATGGAACCAGTCCAGAGTTAGCCCCATAAGCCGGGAAGGTCTGTCCGCGCTTCGGAAGATGATCTTACTGCCGTTTGCGAGCGTCATCTCCATGTTCGACGACAGCCATTTAGCCACGCGTTCGCCCAGAAGTTCGGCGTATTGAGGCACCAGGACGTCGCGCGCCATGGCCGCCGTAGGAGCCACCGCCGCCCCGATTGTCGGCAAAAATATCGCCCTCTCGATGCCCTTGACCGCGCCGGCGTAAGTTTTGCCGCTTCGCACCCCGCCGATAAGCGCAGTGAAACGCGTATCGGAATGCACGAATTTGCTCTGATGCTCGAACAAATTCGGCTCGAAGGGCGGAAGTTGATCCTCGTCCAGCTCGCGCGAACGGGCTTCCAGCTTGAGATAGGTGTCCAGTGCGGCTTTGAGTTCCGACGCCTTCACCTCGTCCCGGTTGGCGATTTCGTCGATACGGTGGAGGAAGGTTTTGATGAGATACTCGCCGTTGACGTCATCCGGCGCATCGGGAAGCATAGCTATTTGCAGTTTATCGTTCATAATTGACCTTTTTGGGAAATCCTAATGACTAATGAAAGCGTGGAAATCAAGTCATTGCGAGGAACGAAGCAATCTATTCCGCATTCAGAGGAGATTGCCACGACCGGACGCTCTTTCGTCGCGAACCTCGGAGCGCAACATTGCATCGTAGGTATCTAACGTATAACGACCAACGACTAAAGGCTAACATTTGTTCGCCCAAATTATATGCATTTTTCGAAAATGTCAAGGGTGAAAATTAACTTTTTTGGGAAAATTATCAGGGATGCAGTGGTGAGGAGGATAAGCTACTTAATCACCAATATTCCGGTAGGCTTCACGGCGATGTCTGACGCGAAAAATCGTTACCGTCTCGGTCTCGTTATCGATTCTGTAAATAATTCTATAGTCTCCGACGCGAATCCTATAGTCGAGCCGTGAACCCCTAAGTTTTCGACGTCCACGCGGGCGAGTTTTTTCGCCAGCTTCTCCACTGCATCGATAATTTTTGGGATATACTGAGGTTGGATGGCGCTAAGGTCTTTTTCAGCGCCTTTTTTCCATTGGATGTTATAAGACGCCATCGGCCTTTAATCGCTTCTTCAATTCCTCGAAGGGAATTGTCGGTTCGTCCCGCCGTTCCGCGATTATCGCCAGGTCCTCGATGTCTTCGAGCAACTCCTCTTAATCTTCCATTTCCTTCTTCCATACCAGCAACCTCGGCGACCCCATTCTCCCCTTGACATTCTTCCGCTATATGAGCATAATTATAATAGCATTTAGAATAAGCAACCGAGGAGATTGGCTCCTGCATTACCCCGGCGGGGTGTCGTGACGTTTATGTATCCGACGATTATGCGTATATTGCAAACTACACCGAAGGTTTACATATAATAGACGTATCGGTTCCTATTTCGCCCACCGAGGTTGGATCCCTCGACACCGGTGGCTACGCATTGAAAGTCGATGTCTCAGACTCCTATGCTTATATCGCGGATTGGGTCGATGGTCTTCGTATTATCGATGTTTCCGATCCTTCCACACCTTCCGAAGTCAGTTTCTGTTGCATCGGAAGCGATGTTTATGACGTTAGTGTTTCCGGTTCCATCGCTTATGTAGCAAATCACGGCGAAGGCCTACGGATATTAGATGTTTCCACACCCTCAACGCCAACCGAAATTGGATTTTATGATCCAGTAGGTAATGTCTACAACGTTTATGTTTCAGGCTCATACGCTTTCATCGCTAATTTCCTTAATGGTTTTCGCATCATCGATGTTTCATCCCCTTCCTCTCCTTTAGAAGTGGGTTATTACGATGTAGATGACTCGGTAAAAAGCATTTTCATTTCTGATTCTTTCGCGTATGTTGCGTTTCTTGATTCTGGCCTCTACATCCTCGACGTTTCCCATTTCACAATTTTCTCGAATATTATCGAACGCGGTTGGAATCTCGTTTCGATACCTTCGACTGTTCCAGAAGTCGCAGGTTCTTTCGGATCGTCCATTTTTGGTTATGATAATACGACTTCCGATTACTTCGCACCGGACTCTATTCTCGGGAAAAAGGGTTACTGGGTTTTGGGAACGGATACGGATACAATAGCGGTAGGAAACGGCCTGTCCAGCTATTCCGACACCCTCTACCGAGGCTGGAACCTCATCGGCGCGGTCGATCACCCGATACCTTCCCACGATATCACCACCGACCCGCCCGGCCTTCTTGTTCCGCCCCTTTTCGGATGGGACGGCGCGGATTATTTCATCGCAGACACCCTGTATCCGGGCAGAGGCTACTGGTTTCTCTCCTCGGAGAACGGCAGAATCGAAGTCGGGCCGTAAGGTATCCGAATTCTACATCACATAGACGCTAATCTCGTATTCGCCATCTTAACTCGAGATCGAATAATCCGAATATAAAGGTGGCCACGTGGGGCACAAGCGCTGGCGCGACGTTTGCTTAAAATGGAAAAGTTCTAAATTAGGGAATAACGTAGCAAACGGCGTGACAGCCGCCGGCACGTAGCCTGGCGCGGTTCTTGCCTGTGGAAAATCAGGGAAATTCAGGATTAATCTATAGCAAGAACCGTGACAGGCGGGAAATAGGGGCAGTATCCTTTAATGCTATCCTTTCCTCAAGTGACCTATTAATATTTGACAAAGCTAAATTAGATAGGTATATTCCATCGATTTATCTGAAAGCCTTAATTAATAGGATAGGAAATATGAAGAATTATCTCGTTGTTATTGCATTGCTTGCACTTACAATAGCTTTTTCTGCCGATAATCCCGAAAGATGGGCGCCAGGAATGGTAATGATCGAGATCCTTGATAACGGCACCGGAACGCCGTTTGTCGATCAGGACGGTTATGTTACAACCGGCTGGAACGATATCGATGTCGCTTGCCACGAACTTAAAATCACCGGCTGGCGTCAGATAATTCCTATCGCCCCGAATCCCAAATACCGCAACCGCTGGCGATGGACTGAAAGATGGTTCATTTTGACATTCGACCCCGACGTTACCGACGTCCCGACCGCGGTGGATAGGCTTTCGGGACTGCAAGGCGTGACCTATGTCGAGCCGAATTATCGCAAAAAACTCGAACTTACACCTGACGATCCTTATTACAGCGGACATCAATGGTATGTCCGCAAGACGAACGCGCATCGCGTGTGGGATTTCACAACGGGTCGCCCGGAAGTAATACTCTCCGCGGTCGATTCCGGCGTGGATTATCTGCATCCCGATTTAGGCAATCGAATATGGCAGAATATGGGCGAGGATGCGGACGGCGATAGCGTTACATTCATACCCGGCGTCGGTTTCGATGAGGACGATATTGATTCGATAGATAACGACGGCAATGGTTATATTGACGATTTTATCGGTTACGACTGGGTTGACGGCGCATGGATGGACGCATATCGCCATCCTACTAATCCAGACAGTATCCACGAGGATGGCTATCTTCCAGATAACGATCCCGCCGATTTTCTATATAACGGTCACGGCACACATTGCACCGGCACTATGACCGCCGAGGGCAATAACGGTATCGGGATAGCTGGAATGACCTGGGATACTCAAATCATGTGTCTCCGCGCTGGATATTATTCAAGAACTTGTATGGGCTATAACCAAAACGATGCGGTCGTGCAGGCGCTTCCCTACGGTCTCAACAAGGGTTGCCGAATATTCAATTTCAGCTACGGCGGCAACGACTCGTCGCATTTCGTGCACGCTATGATCGATTCGGCCGTAAATATGTGGGGGGCGGTTATAACCTCAGCCGCCGGCAACGACAACAACGATTCGATACATTATCCGTCGGCGTATCCCGAAGTTATCAATGTCGCCGCGACCGACCAATACGATCATAAAACCTATTTCTCGAATTTCCATACCACAGTGGATATCTCCTCGCCCGGGATCGATATAGGAGCTACCGTCCCTCGATATTATATGACTCCGCCTCCGCCCTGCGATGAAGGCTTTTCGCACGAATTCGCCGAGGGTTACGCAGATTTCCAGGGAACCAGTATGGCCTCGCCGGTCGTGGCCGGTGCCGCGGGACTACTGTTGAGTTTTCACCCGGACAGTTCAAACGAGTGGGTCAGAAGAAGGCTACTCGAGAATGCGGTTTATATTTACGACGTCAATCCCAGTTTCGAACCGGGGTCGCTATTGGGAACCGGTAGAGTCGATGTCTATCGTGCTCTGGGCGCAGGTATCTTCCCTGTTATTGAGCTCGATAGTATAATCGCCCTCGATGACGGAGGAGACGGCAGGTTCGATCCAGGGGAGGACGTCGAGTTATATATGTATTTCTCTAATACCGACGATCCGATTTGGGCAGATGCCGAGAATTGCACGCTTTATATATCATGCGTCGATCCGCTGGTCGAGATAATCGACGATAATGGTTATGTTGGCGATATTCCCATAGGGATGAACGGCAGTAATTCTGATCCGGTTACTTTCCGGATGGATGTAGATTCAACATACGGCCATTATGTCGTTTTCGAAGCGAAATTGAGGGGGGCGCAGAATTATACGTTTATCGAACAATGCACGCTTATGGTGGGTTACCCCGAAATCGTGATAGCCTCCCAGGACACAAATGCTACGATAATTGGCAAAATCGCCGAGGCTTTCGATATGGGGCAGTATATCTATGATGTTGTGGAAATCCCAATCGAGGGATTCGATCTCACCCGGATGCGTAAACATCGCGCGATAATCTATAGCGGCGGCAAGGATGACAGCTATCCGCATATGACAACTACTCTCGAAAACGACCTTGAAACATGGCTCACGGAACCAGCCGACGGCAGAATACTACTTCTCAGCGGCCAGGATGTGCCGGAACAGTGCTCAGCAATCTGGCTTGAGGACAATTTCGGTGCGGTGCACGAGGAAGATTCGATGGCGATCAGTTTCGGGATGAACGTTACAGGTTACGACGGTGACACCATCAGCGACGGCTACTTCCACATGAATATAGTATTCGGCGGAGGGGGTGCAGGCAACCGCAAATTCGGCAGTTGTAGCACCACAGGCGACGGGGTCCCGATTTTCTTCTACGATTTCGCCGGCGCGACGGATTCAGTCTGCGGCATTCGCATGAGCGACGCGTCCGGCTGGCGGTCGATTATGCTCGAATTCGGTATCGAAGCGATGCCGGATAGTCTGCGCTACCTCTTTATTGAACGTGTAATGAATTGGGGCGACGTCTCTGCAGGCGTTGACGAATCCGGTTTGTCATGGACGCCCGCAAAACTCGAATTACTGCCCGCTTTCCCGAATCCGTTCAACGACCTCGTAACGATTTGTTTCGCGGTGCCGAATGAAATGCCGGTCAACGTGGAGGTTTACGATATTTCCGGCCACATCATCCGTGAATTCTCATTAACTCCGGCGGCGAAAGGCACTAATTTCCTCCGATGGGACGCTAAAACAGCCGACGGCGAGAAATTGCCGACAGGAACTTACCTTTATCGCGTAGAAGCGAACGGACTGTCGGCGTCTGGTAAACTGGTTTACATCAAGTAGTTATTAATAGATTTTCTATAGAAAGGAAGTTATGGAAGGAGTATTCAGCGTATTTATAACCGGAGTCGGTGGGCAGGGGATTCTGTTAGCAAGCGAGGTTCTCAGCGAGGTCGCGCGCCTCTCCGGATCGGATGTCAAGAAGAGCGAAGTCCACGGCATGGCGCAACGCGGCGGAAGCGTGGTCGGCCATGTTAAATTCGGCCCGCAGGTGCATTCGCCGTTAATCGCGGACGCCGAAGCCGACGTCATCCTCGCATTCGAGAAAATGGAAGCCCTACGCCACATCAAAGCACTCAAACCGGGCGGCATGGTTGTCGTGAATAATCAGGAAATTCCCCCGGCGCCGGTCGCCGCGGGTTTGATGGATTACCCGGAAGACGTATGGGACAGAATCAAAAAGATTTCCGACACCGCCGTGATGGTCGATGGCGCGAAACTCGCTAAAGAGGCCGGAACAATCCGAGCCGTCAACGTAACATTACTCGGCGCGTTGAGTAACTACCTTCCCTTCGATGACGGTCTCTGGAAAAAGGCTATCGAAAACCGCGTTCCACCGAAGTTCATCGAGGTCAACATGAAAGCCTTCCAGCTTGGTAAGGAGGCTGTGTCATAATGCCTGAGTGTTCGAACTTTAAAGCCAATATGGAGATGTGCAACTGCACCTATCCCTGCTCGAAAAAGGGATATTGTTGCGAATGCGTCGCCTATCACCGTAAACGTGGCGAACTTCCCGCCTGTTATTTCGACAACGTCACCGAGGCGACCTACGACCGCACAGTCGAACGATATATGCGTTCGCGAGGAAAATAGGATTTCACTTTAACCGACGATTCCGGCGGCGCACGCCCTATTCGGGCGCGGACTCCGGGTTCCTTTTTTGCCCGATTTCCTCAGTTTCCGAAAAATGTTCGATGGAACACAGAGCTTTTTTGCATCATCGTCCCGGAGTCCCGATTTCTCCGGGCTTTTAATTGTAATCGGGTTTTCTACTTTCCTCTCGACATCTTACAGTATAGACGTTTTTAAGTATTACCCGGAGAAATTGCGCCGCCGGTCACAACATCGCCCAATATATACTTGACAAGTATTTATAATTGCCGTTATGATTTGCGTTTGGTCAAGTCAAAATGGTCGGTGGTCAACTAAAATGCCATTTGGGCGAAAAAATCACGTCGATAAACATCTTTCATTGGCAAAAAGGGCGATTTTGGGGCATTAAATTGCTATTCAATTTTTTTTATTAAATTCCCCGAAAAATTTGACAATCTGTCATTCCCGACTTGATCGGGAATCCAGAAATTTACGATAAAACGCGGACTTCCGTTTTTCCGAATGGACACCAGTCCGGCCATAAGAATGACAACGAGTTCGTTTTAACGACCCATAATTGGCAGATTAAAATGATCTTATAAATCGAATCCTTGCGCAATTTCCTTTTCGAGTTTATTTTGTTCGAGTAAATGGGCGTCAGGATTCTACATACGGCAGATTTACATATCGGCGACCGGCGTTACGGGCGTTTCGATCCTGAGAGGTCGATAAACACGCGCCTCGACGACCAGCGCAAATCTTTGATGTTCCTTGCCGATCTCGCCGAACGCAAGGCAGTCGATGCGGCGGTTATAGTGGGCGACATCTATCATGGCCGCTCACCGAACGCCGCCGAAGAGGACGTCTTCGCCGAATTTATCGCGAGATTGGCAAAAATTGACATGCATATCTTCTGTGTCGAGGGCAACCACGAACGCCCGGTAATCCCCGGTAAAGCCTCGCCGTTAACACATATCGCGACATTGGGCATAGAGAAGTTTCACCATATTACCGAGCCGGACGTCGTAATGGTCGAAACGAAATCCGGTAAACTCGCTGTGGCGGGGATTCCCTGGCCACTTCGGCGCGAATTGGTCGATGGGAGCTACATCGGCAAACGCGAGACACCGTCGCCGGAAATCTGGGACGCCTTCATTGGCGAGACCGTGGATAGGCTCGCGGAGCGTATTCCTACTGATTCACATGCTATTCTCGCAGGGCATCTGTGGACGGCCAACGTCCGCGGATTAACGATAACAAAAATGCGCGGCGAACCGATTTGCCGCGCGGAAACTCTTGCAATAACGCCCTTCGATTACGTCGCGCTGGGGCATATCCATCGGCACCAGCAGGTCTGGGACGACCCACCAGCGGTCTATTCAGGGAGCATCGAACGCACCGATTTCACCGAGGCGAACATCGCAAAAGGCGCTGTATTAGTCGATTTACATGAAAAGGCGATGTGGAAATTCGTCCAGACTCCCGCTCGGAAATTTATCGACATCGAAATGAACCTGTCCGGTATGTCCGATCCGGTGGAAACTGCCGCAATTAAACTTGCCAACGAAGACCTGGAAGGCGCGATTATCCGACTAACCGTCACGCAGATGCAGGGCGATCGTGCTTTCGACGCACGTCATCTCCGCCCGAAATTTCCCGAAGTCTTCTACATGAGAGTTTCCCGTATCGAATTGTCCGAGGAACGAACGCCGACGAAATTACGCAAATACTCGCCTCTGGAAGCTCTGGGCGAGTTCATCGACCAGAACGAGAAACTGAAACAACATAAAGAAGAACTAATCGAGCTGGCAAAGTCGCTCGCGGAGGAGATTCGCGGATGATCCCGCTGGAACTGACATTGACCGATTTTCGTAGTTACCGTGGCCCGGAAACCATCGACTTCCGAGGTCTGCGACGTGCCTGTATCATTGGGCAGAATGGCGCGGGAAAATCGACTATCATTACCGCGATGTTGTGGGCGCTTTACGGCAAGTCGCAGGTGCCCAAAAATGGCGATCTGGTAAGACGCGGCGCGGATTCAGCCGTAGTCGAACTGACATTCGAAGCGGACGGCCAGTTATACCGAATCGAGCGCGAAGTGAAAGCGTCGGGAAGCACGAAAGCACGATTATTTCACGTCGATGACGGCGAGGAGATTATAACCGAGGGTGTCCGCAACGTCTCGGGCTGGATCGACAATAACCTACGCCTGAATTACGATACTACTATCAACGCAAGCGTAATCTTGCAGGGCAAATCCGACCGCTTCTCCACCATGACCCCCGCCGAACGCAAGCAGTTCCTTTCTGAAGTTCTGGGGCTTTCGATTTGTGAGAAAATCGCCTCCCTGGCTCGAAGTAGAATGCGCGACTTCGAGACGCGCGCCGATATGAAGACCTCCGAAATCGAACGGTTTGATGAACAATTAACCGAACTCACCGACGCGCCCTCTCAATTAAAAACCGCTGAAACAGAAGTCCAGAAAGCTGTGGAGGAGGAAAAAGAGGCGAATAAAACCCTCGCTGAGATCCGCGAAAGAAAATCTGCAATAGATGGTGTGATAAACGAAATAAAATTCCTCGAAGAGCGTGAAAGGGCGGCAAATCGGGATATCGCGGAGACGAAGGCGGTTATCGAGGAGGCGCGGAACCGACGGGTCGCGTTGAAAAAACTTATAGACCGCGCCGATGAAATCGAAGCCGGTTGGGAGAAACTGCAAAAACTCCGCGAAGAACGCGAGAAGCTAAATGCCGCTAAATCGCGCAAATTAGAACTTCTGGGCGAAATCTCGAATATCGAATCGGAAATCGAGCGGTGGCGAAAAGATATCGAGATGGAGATCGGTCGGCTGAGGGAATCGCGTAAAGGGATCGCCGGCCAGATAGCCGATATAGATAAGTTCTTGTCCCAGGAAGAAGCTATCCGAAAGCGTTACGCGGAACTTCTCGATGCCAGAAAAGCGTTCGATAGCCTTGAGAAATCGCGCGAAGAAGCCGGCGCGATAGCGAAAAGAATCGACGCGTTGAATGTCGAAATTGAGAAACAGAAAACAGCGATCGATTCGACGCTGAAAGAGAAGCGTAATACATTATCACAAATGAAATTAGAGGATGTCGGGCGACTCGAAAATGAGCTTATGCAAATCGGGAGTGAACTCGAAAAACTCCCCAAACTCCGTGAAAAACGGGATGCATTGAAAGAAGAGGGAACAGTTGCAAACGCCCGAATAGAATCGCTAAGTGCCGAAGTCGGGCAAATTGAAAACATCATTGTGGAAGAAAAGGAGAAAATTGCCTTGCTTAAAAAAGGGCAGTCCTCCAATTGTCCGCTTTGCGGCCAGTCGCTGGACGAGGCTCATCGCGAAAAGGTGATCGACGATATACATATTGAAATTGAAGTTAAAGAGAAACGACTGGCCGAAATCGGAAGTGAGGTGAAATCACTCGAAAGCAGAAGAAAGGGGCTTCGCAATCAATATCGAGAGTTGGATGCTGAAATAAAAAACCTGGAAAAACTGACCGAAAAACGCGCCGAATCTAAGAGCCGCATCGAAAACGCGATAGCGCTAAAAGCGCAATATGAGAGTCTTCAAAGAGAGATCACGGAGCTGGAGAAACGACTGAACGAAGAAGATTTCGCAACCGAGGTGCGCATGGAAATTGCGCGGATGCAGGAAAAACTCGACGCTAAAAAAATCCCCGACGAGTTATACGAAACCGCCCGAAAACGTGTTGAGAAACTGTCTGACAGCGAATTCCAGGTGAAACGGATTGCTGAAGAGAAGGAGAAAAAGGCTGACCTGAAAGACCGTGCACTGGGCATCGAAAAGGAAATCGAGAAGTTAAACATAAAGCTCGAATCGGGAGAGGAAATCGCCGATAAAAAAACACGGTTGGAAAGTTTGCAGAAAGAACTCGATTCAATCATATTCGATTCGGAGCAACTCAATCAAACCGAGAACGAAATTAAGGTGTGTGGCAAGTTCGAGGAGGAATACATCGCACTCAAGGCCGCACGTAAGGACGATGAGGAACTTGCGAACCGTATCGAAATGCACCAGGAGAAACTCGCCGACATCGAAGAAAAGGTCGCGAGTTATCGCACCCGAATCGAGGAGAAACGAGACGGTTTGCCGTCAATAGAAAGTTTGGCTGAGGAGTTAGAGAAGGCCGAAGATATTTATTGTGAAGCTTCCGAACGGCATCGCGCGGCGGCGGTAGAGTTTTCGCAGGCGAAAGCTCGCGTTGAAACGTTGGAAAAGCTGAAAACTCAAAAATCCTCCGCGAAATCGGAAAAGAAGAAATTCGACTCGGAAGCCCGTCTCCACCGGCTTCTTGGCGAAGCAATGGGAAAAAACGGTGTTCCGGCATTCGTAATTGCCAACGCACTCCCTGAAATCGAACGTGAGGCCGACCGCCTGTTGTCGCTTCTCACTGGCGACGAGATGTCGCTAAAACTCAACACGAGCAAAGGCGAGAAGGACAACGATACGCTCGAAGTCCATATCACCACGCCCACCGGCGAAAGCGGTTACGAAAATTTCTCCGGCGGGGAGGCTTTCCGGCTGGATTTCGCACTGCGGGTCGCTTTGTCCCGGTTCCTGGCGCGTGGTGGCGGCGGAATTTCCACCCTGATCATCGACGAGGGTTTCGGCACCCAGGACGACGAGGGGCTGGCGCTCCTTGCCGAAGCCCTGCGCGCAATCGAGGAAGAATTCGACCTGATATTGACAATAACTCATCTGGAGCGTTTCAAAGAAGAATTCGACCAGGTGATCGAAGTGACGAAAACGCCCGGCGAGGGAAGTATCGCGAAGGTATATGCATAGGCGAAATCGAAGATTTCACCGAATCCACCGACATTACAGTGTTCGCCGCCCTCCAATAAAAACCGCATTTTTCAAATTTTTTTCTTGACATCGGGGGCTTCTACGTTTACATTCACGTGGCTTTTTCCGATGAAGGGGCGACTTGAGAGTCGAAACACGAGATGTGGAGGCTCGTTATCAAAGCGCCCGCGGAAAAGGACGGGAGTTTTGTAGCTTCCGATTTTTGAATTGAAACAGTTGCCGATGCACAGGAGGTAAAATGGCCCAGCGCATTAGAATTAAGCTACAGGCCTACGACCACGTGATACTCGACAGATCCGCGGCTGAGATCGTCGAGACTGCGAAAAGGACGGGAGCCACGATTTCCGGGCCGGTGCCGATACCGACCCACCGACGCGTTTACACCGTTCTCCGTAGCACGAACGTCGATAAGAAAAGCAGAGAACAATTCGAGGTCCGCACTCACAAGAGGCTCATCGATATACTCGAAGCGAGCCAGGACACGGTGGATGCTATGATGAAGATCGAGCTTCCGGCGGGCGTCGATATTGAGATAATAGTTTAACCCCACTGCCGATTTTAATTGGAGATAAAATGATCGGACTGATTGGGAAAAAGATCGGGATGACCACAGTATTTGCAAAGGACGGCAGGGCCGTTCCCGTTACGATTCTGAAAGCGGGGCCCTGCGAGATTACTCAGGTCAAAACCCGCGAAAAAGATGGATACACGGCGATACAACTCGGATTCGACCCAACCGAGAAGAAGGTGTCCAAGCCATTATTAGGACATTTCAAGAGCGCCGGAACTAAAATTTACAAGAAACTCAAAGAAATCCGGCTGGATAATGATTCCGAGTTCGAGGTCGGCCAGTTGCTGACGGTAGAGCAATTCCAGGTTGGCGATAAGGTCAGCTTATCGGGAGTTTCGAAGGGCAAAGGATTCCAGGGCGGAGTTAAACGATGGGGATTTAAGGGCGGCCCAAAATCGCACGGCCAGTCTAATAAATTCCGCGCGCCGGGATCCATCGGCCAATCTTCATCGCCGTCGAGGGTTTTCAAGGGCATGAACATGGCCGGACACATGGGCGCTCGTAAAGTTACCCGGAGAGGAAGCAGAATCATCCCTATCGATCCAGAAGAGAACCTGATTCTCGTCAAAGGCGGAGCTCCCGGACCTCGTAACGGTTATATAATTATAAGGAAGAGGTGACCGAAATGCCTGTGGGAATTCTATTAGATCGCGAGGGCAAAAAAATCGGACAGACCGATTTGCCGGAAATGGTTTTCGGAGTCGAGCCGAGTTCCGCTCTGGTTCACCAGTATATGGTCTTCCATAAGGCGAACAGGCGCCAGGGAACACATAAGGTTAAAGACCGCTCGGAGGTGTCCGGCGGCGGAAGGAAACCCTGGAGGCAAAAAGGCACCGGTCGCGCCCGTGTTGGGACGATTCGATCGCCGCTCTGGAGGCACGGCGGGGTAACCTTCGGTCCCGAACCGAGGAATCACCGCAAGAGGATGCCGAGAAAAATGCGCAGACGCGCACTCGCGTCTATTCTGTCGTCGAGGGCGAGAGACGAGCAGATTTTCGTCCTGGAAGATATCGACACGAAAAGACATCACACAAGGGAATTGAGGAAAATCCTGGAGGAAGCCGGTATCCATGGAAGAAAGGTCCTCATAGTTACTACCGCCCCCGAACCGAACCTCGTTAAGGCCGGGAATAATATCCCCGGGGTGAACGTAACTTTTACCGGCGAAATGAATACATATCAAGTTCTTTCCACCGATAGCGTCATTTTAACTAAAGGCGCGCTGTCAAAAATCGAGGAGCTTTTCGTAAAATGAGAAATCCAAGGAAAGTCATAATAAAGCCCCTTCTGACAGAGAAAATCAACGACGCCGTCGAGAAAGCGAATACTTACACCTTTAAGGTTCTCAAAGACGCCACGAAAGCCGAAATTCGCAGAAGCATCGAGGAACTTTTCAAGGTTCACGTCGTCGATGTCAGGACGGCGAATATACTCGGCAAACCGAAACGACGCGGACGCTGGGTGGGTAGAACGTCTTCATGGAAAAAGGCGATCGTAAAACTGGCGGAAGGCGATTCCATTTCCATATTCGAGGGCTTATAAGGAGTTTATCATGGCAACCAAGAGATATCGCCCGACAACACCATCTCTGAGAACACGCGAGATCCTTACTTATAGCGAAATCAGTAAGGATGTTAGGCCGGAGAAATCCCTTCTGGCAAAGAGGAAACGTATTAGCGGAAGGAATAATGCGGGCCGTATGACTGTGCGTAAGAGGGGCGGCGGCAATAAGCGTCGGTTCAGGATAATCGATTTCAAAAGGAATAAACACGACATTCCGGCGAGTGTCAAGACGATCGAATACGACCCCAATCGTTCGTCGTTTATCGCTTTGCTGGCCTATGTCGATGGCGAAAAGAGATATATCCTCGCTCCCCTGGGCGTGCGAGTCGGCGATAAACTTATGAGCGGAACGACCGCCGAAATTCGCCCCGGAAACGCGCTTCCTATGGGAAGTATTCCGGTAGGGACGCGTGTCCATAACATAGAATATAAACCCGGCAAAGGCGGACAATTAGTTAGAGCCGCCGGAACGGTAGCTCAGATAGTCGGACGTGAGGAGCGAAAAGTCCTTATCAAATTGCCGTCCGGCGAAATCCGTAAGTTCCCCGGAAATTGCTATGCCACAATCGGACAGGTCGGCAACCTCGACCATTCCAACACGATTTACGGCAAAGCCGGCGCGAGACGTTGGGCTGGAAGAAGACCCGGAGTGCGCGGCGTGGCGATGAATCCCTTCGACCATCCGCACGGCGGCGGCGAGGGGAGACAGAAGGGCTACAAACAACCGGTTACGCCCTGGGGGCAACCCTGTAAGGGGTATAAAACAAGAAGTAAAAAGAAAAGTTCCGATAGGGATATCGTGAAACGGCGCAAGAGGTAATAATGACAAGATCTCTTAAAAAAGGACCCTACGTCGATGAAAAATTATTGGCCAAAATCGAGGCTATGAACGAACGCGGCGAAAAAAAGGTCGTTAAAACGTGGGCAAGAAGGTCCACTATTTCCCCAGAATTTGTCGGACATACTATTGCGATTCACAACGGCCATAAGTTTATACCGGTCTATATATCGGAAAATATGGTCGGGCATAAACTCGGCGAGTTCGCTCATACACGGATGTTCCGTGCGCACGGCGGTAAAAAAGCCAAGGAAACCAAGAAACCAGGTTAGGGGATATTATGATAGCCAGAGCACAGGCAAAATACCTACGTATATCGCCATATAAACTCAGGTTGGTGGCGGACCTGGTGAGAGGCAAACAGGCCGAAGAGGCCATGAAGATGTTGCCTTTCGTGAACAAGCGCGGGGCGAAGTTCATCCAGAAAGCACTTAAGAGCGCGATCGCCAATGCCATGAACCGCGAAGGCGAACCGGTTAAGGAAGATGAGCTTCTAATATCCAGAATAGAAATCAACGGCGGCCCAACGATGGCAAGGTTTAAAGCCGGCGCACAGGGTAGGGTCAAGCCGTTCAAACATAGAACAAGTCATATTTTGATTGAACTCGACAAAGTCGAGTCATAGAAACTGGAGGAAAACTTGGGACAGAAAACCCATCCAACCGGCCTGAGAACAGGCATCATTAGAACCTGGGATTCCAAATGGTTCGCACGCAAGGACCAGTATAGAGAGAATCTTCTTGAAGATATAAAGCTACGGAAATTCATCAAAAACGAATTGACCGACGCGGACGTATCGAAGATAGAAATACTCAGAAGCCCCAGCAAGGTGAGGATCAACGTATATACTGCCAGACCCGGTGTGGTAATCGGTCAGGGCGGTCAACGCGTCGAAGAATTCAAAAAAGAGATAGAGAAGATATCTTCCAAAGGCGTTAACCTGAACGTTCTCGAGATACGCAGGCCGGAAGTCGATGCGACTCTGGTGGCGAAGAATATCGCCCAGCAGATCGAGGGCAGAATATCATATCGACGGGCAATGAAACGAGCTATCCAGTCCGCAATGCGTCTCGGCGCGGAGGGTATCAAGGTGAAATGCGGCGGAAGACTCAACGGCGCAGAAATCGCCCGTGCCGAAGAATATAAGGAAGGCCGAATACCATTACATACATTACGTGCCGATATCGACTTCGCAAGAGCTACAGCGCATACTACGGCAGGTTGTGTTGGCGTCAAAGTATGGATTTTCCACGGCGAGGTTCTCGGCGGAATGAGAGCTTATTGGGAAAAATCCTTCGCCGAAGAGAAAAGGCAGAAACAACGTAATACAAGAGGAAGCAAAGGTTCAAGACCCGCTTCAAAAGGCAGAAGATCAAGCAAGAGACGAACCAAGAAGTCATAAAAGCCCTGACGGGGGATTATTATGTTAATACCTAAGAGAACAAAATACCGTAAACCGCAACGTGGCAAGAATCGCGGTGCGGCATCAAGGGGCAACCACCTCGAATTCGGCAACTACGGTATGAAAGCGATAGAGAATAGCTGGATTACGGCCAATCAAATCGAGGCCGCGCGTATTGCTATGACGCGCCATATGAAAAGAACGGGACGCGTGTGGATAAACGTGTTTCCCCATAAGGCGGTAACGAAGAAAGCCGCCGAAACACGGATGGGTAAAGGCAAAGGCGCACCGGACCACTGGGTTGCAGTAGTCAGAAGAGGCAAGATTATGTTCGAGGTGTCCGGTGTAGATGAGAGCGTAGCTAAAAGAGCCTTGCAACTTGCCGCAAGGAAACTCCCGCTCAAAACAAGATTCGTTACTAGAGATAAAAAACCCGGAGGTGTATTGTGAGCACGACTAAAACATGGCAACTGCGCGAGATGAGCCGGGACGAGCTTGTCCAGAGGTATCGTGAATTGAACGAGGAACATTTCAATCTCAGAGTTCAAACTGCGGTATCGCCAATGAAAAATCCCAAACGAATTCGAGAAATTCGCAGGGAAATAGCGAGAATAAAGACTATTCTTCACGAAGATAAATCAGGTATTCGAAAGATAGGCGTAACTAACCTATAATAAATAGAAAGGGTAAACAGGGAGGGTTAAATGTCAGTAGAATCAAGAGTGAAAGAAATTATCGTCGAAAAACTCGGAGTTAGCAACGATCAGGTCAAGTCTGAAGCTCATTTCGTGGATGATCTTGGGGCCGATAGCCTCGATCAGGTTGAACTTGTGATGGCTTTCGAGGAAGAATTCGACATCGAAATACCCGACACCGATGCTGAGAAAATAGGAAGCGTCGGCGCCGCTATCAAATATATAGAGGATAAACAAGAGGCTTAGAATGGAACGACGCGTTGTTGTCACAGGACTCGGCGCGCTCACTCCACTCGGTTTAGACGTTGATACCACCTGGACGGCCCTCCTGGAGGGCCGTCCAGGCGTAAATAGGATTTCGCGTTGGGATCCCTCCGAAATGCCCACGCAGATTGCGGCGGAAATTCCCGCGGGATTCGATATTGCCGAGTTGCTTGATCCAAAAGAAGCGCGCCGAATGGATCCCTATACTCATTATGCTTTCTGGGCTACCGATCAGGCTATGAAAGACGCCGGATTGGACGCAAATTTCGATCCCGATAGGGCCGGAGTTATTATTGGCACCGGAATCGGAGGTATCGGGACGTTCGAGAATCAGCATAAGACCTTTATTGAACGCGGTGTCCGCAGGGTATCGCCGTTTTTTATTACAATGATGATCGCCGATATCGCTTCCGGACTCGTTTCGATCCAATACGGCTTAAAAGGGCCTAATTACGCTACTACGAGCGCATGTGCCTCTGCAGGTCACGCGATGGGATGTTCTCTCGATAGTATTCGATATGGCCGCGCGGACATAATCGTCACCGGCGGAGCGGAAGCGCCCATAGTCCCGATCGCGATAGCCGGTTTTTGCGCGAACAGGGCTATGTCTTCTCGAAACGACGAACCTGAGCGCGCGAGCCGCCCCTTTGACGCCGATCGAGACGGGTTCGTTATGGGCGAGGGCGCGGGTATTCTTGTTTTTGAGGAATACGAACACGCCAAAGCCCGCGGCGCGAAGATATATTGCGAAGTTGCCGGATGTGGAGCTACAGGCGACGCTTTTCATATTACGGCTCCCCCGGAGGACGGCGAGGGCGCTTATCGGGTGATGCTGAAATGCCTTGAAGACGCAAAAATCGACCCCGAAGAGATTGGATATGTCAATGCACACGGGACTTCGACTCCGGTGGGCGATATTTCCGAGTGCGTGGCGATTAACAGGGTTTTTGGGGACGACAGCCCCATGGTGTCATCGACAAAAAGCTCGATGGGACATCTCCTGGGTGCGGCCGCGGGAGTCGAGGGTATTGTAGCGATTAAAGCCCTTAACGATAACATCGTGCCGCCGACCCTCAACCTGGAAAACATCGATCCGGGATGCAGAGGAGTGAAGCATATCACCGAGACAACGAAAGCCGAAATGTCGGCGACGATGTCCAATTCTTTCGGTTTCGGCGGACATAATAGCTGTCTGGTCTTTCGTAAAATCAACTAAATGCCGTTTTTTCGGAGAAAATACCCCACCCAACTCGAAAAACGACTGGAATATAAATTTAAAAACAGGAAATTATACCGAAGGGCATTGACTCATCGGTCGTGGATAAACGAAGATGAAAATGCAATTCGGGAGGACTCCAACGAACGGCTGGAATTTCTGGGCGACGCGGTTCTCGAGCTTGTTGTGGCCGAATATCTTTTCAATATATTCCCGGGTAGACCCGAAGGCGAATTGACCGAATACAGGCGTATTCTCGTTAACGGCGAAATCCTTGCGATAAAAGCCCGAAAGTTAAATCTCGGCGATGTGATATTGTTGTCGCCTTCAGAAGAAGAATCGGGCGGGCGAGACAAGGATTCTATATTAAGCGACGCTTACGAAGCGATTATCGGGGCGATTTTCCTTGACAGCGGATTAAAGGTAGCAAGGGAATTTATTAAAAAGTTCCATCTTGCGGATATGCATTTTCAATTGCGGTCAGAGAGACATATAAATCATAAAGGTAAATTACTCGAATACTTGCAGGCCAGGGGCGCAGTTCCTCAGTATTCATTGATAAAGGAAAGTGGCCCGGATCACGAAAAGGTTTTCGAAATCGCGGTAATCCTCGGTCAGAGAGAAATCGGCAGGGGAACCGGGTTTAGTAAAAAAGCGGCTGAGCAGTCGGCGGCGAAAGAGGCTCTCGAATACCTGCTTAATTCGGAAAAAGAAAATACTATAATGGAGTGAAAGCAAAATGGATAAAACAGGAATCAACATCCGGTTCATTTTCAATTTCTGCAATGATATTGACGAGATACGCCGTTTCTATTCTGAATTGATTGGATTAGAAGAGGTCAGTTACCGGAACGACGAGGAGTGGGGATGGATCGTTTACCAGAGCGAAGGATTTCAGTTTATGTGGTTCAGGTCGGACGAAAAACTGCCGATAATTGACGGTTGGGCGGCTCAACCCGGGTATAACGGTGGTGAGTTCGCTATTACTTCCTGGTCAATCGAGCTCCCTAAAGAGGATTTTGAGGAGATTATTGGGCGATTGAAAGCATCCGGTGCAAAGCTTTTCAGTATGGAACCGGAATGGAGGCAGGAATCATACTGGGGATTTACCGTTATGGATCCCATGGGGAATACGGTCGAGCTTTATTATGAAGAAGAGGGTGGAGAATAATTCAGTTTTTAAGGAGTTAAAATGGACGATATCAAAGTTTATACTCTGGAATACTGGCGCGAAGACGACTGGTTCGTCGGAAGGATAGTGGAGTTCCCGGGGCTCTTCAATCAGGGGAAAACGCTGGACGAATTGATTGGCAACCTCTACGATGCGTATTTTCTGATGATAGAGGAAGGTGTTCCACCGGAGGGAACCGAAACAGAACTGATTGAGTTTGAAGTCGATGAGGAATAATTCAGAAACTTTCAAACGAAGATTAATATCGAAATACAGAGATTCTTAATTTATCGAGGACAAGGAGGCGATAATGCCGGGATTTAGCGAAGAACAATTGATGATAAAAGACCTCGCAAGGAGGATTGCAGAGGAGAAAATACTGCCGGTTCGCGAGCATTACGACCGGACGGGGGATTTTCCCTGGGAAATAGTCGAGGAGTT
>CAZSHG010000018.1:0-66585 GCA_964606695.1 uncultured bacterium | reverse complement strand
TGCACCGCGAATAATGGGCAGGCCGAAAAACTTGTTCCGTTTCGATAGCAACCGCCTGCTCTCGACTTTCGTCTCGATTGTGCCGTTTTTACGTCGCACTGCGGTTGCGACGTTTTCGCCCGCACGCATCATTACGCCTTCTATTACAGCCTGCCCGCCGACATTCTCTATTTTGCACTTCTCGTTCATAAGGCGAGAATATATCCATCCACGCTATCGGTGTCAAGTCAAATGAAATAATCAAGGGCTTTCTGAGCCATTCACACGATTCCCATTGAATATTATCGTTGTCTGGATGTATAGAATGATGAATTAGCGGTGTCGAAGCTATTGACATCTCCAAACCGATGTATTAAATTACATTAAATAATAACAAGGAGCGAAGCATGAACCCAGCAAAAGCAACAGTCACAACGGTTATCGCCGCAATCGCGATAATCGTAGTGGTCATCGTCCTACTCGCTGCGATAACCGTAGTGCCAGCGGGTCATGTCGGCGTTGTAGTTCTTTTCGGCAAAGTCAGAGCAACTGAACTTCAACCCGGAATGCATATTATCAATCCGCTGGCCAACGTGGTTAAAATGGAGACCCGTTTGATGGAATACACGATGTCTGTGTCCACCGGGGAGGGTGCGCAACGAAGCGACGATGCAATCGACGCGTTAACATCGGAAGGCCTGAAAGTCCGGCTGGACCTGACTGCCTGGTATCGACTAAATCCGCAAGACGCCGCAAATGTGTATAGCGATATCGGCACCAATTTCGATAAGAAAATCATCCGGCCTACTCTGCGAACAGCTATTCGAGATATCGTCGTGAAATACACCGCGAACAGCATCTACTCCGAAAAAAGAGACAGCGTGGTGTTAGAGATCAATAATCGCGCAAAAGAATTAATGGGGGATAGGGGGATAACCCTCGACAGAATTCTCCTGCGCAATGTAATTCTCCCGCAAAAAATCGCCGACGCTATCGACGCCAAACTCGCCGCCGATCAGGACGCCCAGCGAATGGAATTTGTCCTGGAAAAGGAGCGGATGGAAAAAGAACGAAAGATTGTCGAGGCCGAGGGTATTCGCGAGGCTAACAGGATCATCGCGCAGGGGCTTACCAGTAGCTATATCCAATGGTATCGTATCGAGATGCTCAAACAGCTTGTTAATTCGCCCAATAACACCATAGTCATCCTGCCGGAGGATATGCAAACTTCTCCGTTGATGCTGAATACAAGATAATTTAGGAGAGATATGTCAGAGGAATTACACGACTCTGCGCGAGTTGCGGTGGTCGATTGCGCGGCGGCAAAACCGTCCGATTCGGTGCTGGTCATAACCGATACCAAACTGCAAAAAATCGGTTCAGCGCTATTCGAAGTAGTGATGGAACACACCAACGACGCCACGATGGTTACAATCACCCCGCGCAAGAGCCACGCCGAAGAACCGCCGGAAGCCATCGCAAAACTAATGCTGGACTACGACGTCATCTTCATCCCGACCTGGCGGAGCATGAGCCACACAGACGCCCGAAGAGCCGCCTGCAAGAATGGCGCGCGTGTCGCCACGTTGCCATGTATCCTCGAAGAGACATTCCAGCGCGCCCTGGACGCCGATTACGATGAAATCGCAAAACTATCGGTCAAAATGGCCGGCATGGTTTCCGATGCTTCTGAAGCGCGAGTTACAACACCAGCCGGCACCGACATAACCTTCTCCCTCGAGGGCCACGAAGGCCTGGCCGATACCGGCCTTATCCGAACGCCGGGTTCGTTCACCAACCTTCCGGCGGGGGAAGCCTACGCCGCGCCTGTCGAAGGCACTGCTAACGGCGTCGTGGTAATCGACGGTGCTATCGCCGATACCGGAGTCCTTACCCCGGACGATTACATCCGCATCGAGATCGAAGACGGTTACGCGACGAAAATCACGGGCGGCAAATCTGCCGAGTATCTGAAATCCATCATGGAACCGCACGGCAAGGAGGCCTACAATGTCGCCGAACTGGGTATCGGCACGAACCACAAGGCCAAACTCATCGGCAACATCCTGGAGGACGAGAAAGTCCTGGGCACAATCCACATAGCGTTTGGCGATAATATGTCCATGGGCGGCAATATCAGCGTAGGTAGCCATCTCGACGCAATCCTGCTACAGCCCAGCCTATTTTTCGATAGCAAACCGGTGATGCTCGACGGCGATTTCGTAGCATAGCACCGGCAATTAGATTACAAACGGCGTCTCCGCAAGCGCCGTTTTTGTTTTGCCGATTTATAGAAAAGCATTGACATAACGATTTACCTGTATTAAATTTAGCAAAACGGCATTATTAACACAAAACCTCTCGAAGGAGGGAAAATGAAAAAAGCACTGCCCATTATCCTGATTGCCTTTGCGGCATCGATGCTATTCACCGGCTGTATGCAGGTGGAAGGCGCGGCGGCAATGCAGGAAGAAATCCAGCGTCTCGAAGAAAAAGTCGATATGCTCGAACAAAAGGTGATGGAACTCGAAGAGGATCTCGATGAACTCGAAGGCGAAGACGTCGAAGACGAGGACATGGAGGACGAAGAGGAAGTTACCGAAACAAAAGAAGAAAAATCGGCTGAAACCACTACCGAATCCAAACCTTCTGGTGGTTCCGGTAAGGGATCAGGTGGCAAATCAAAGGGCGCAAGAGTAGAGTAAACGAGTAAACAAGTTAAAGGAGAAAGATAATGAAAAAACTATTATTAATGTTGCTTCTCGTTCCATTTATATTCTTTATGGTCGGGTGCGAAGAAGAACCTACCGAAGATATCGATCCGCCTGGCTCACTGCAATTAGTGGGAGCCACCGACGGCGTCGGTTTAGTTCTATCATGGAGTCCAAGTAGCACCACTGACATCGACGGTTATCGCATTTATTTCGAAGGAACCGAAGAATGGGAAGGCACAGCTACTACATATACTCATCCCAATGCTACTCTCGGTGAATACCAGATCGTGGCCTACCGAGGCGATGAGGAATCCGATCCGATCATTCATGATACTCATGACGATGTAGAAACCGGAACCGGCATGATATATGCCTTCTACGTTTCCGGTCAGCCTTCCGGATACGGATGGAACCTGACCGCGGGCACCGGCACTTCCTATAGTTTTACTACAGGGAATGCTGAATATATCGACTTCTACTATGATGACGTCGATGATATTACCAGCGCTGACGTTTACAGCGGAGATTTTCCAAACGAAACAGGGTTTGCTACTTCCGCAACTACCTACGATAATCTGGGAACAGTCCCATCGACGGGCACAGCGTCCTATTATAATTATGTGACACCTGCCCTCAACGAGACCTACGCAGTTATTATCAAGAAAGATCGTAGTTACGGCAACTATGCAAAGATGCAAGTAACAGCTTTAGATGGTAGCGAACATACGGTTTCGTTCCGTTGGACGCTTCAGACCATCGAGAAGTGGCGCGTTCTCGACGACTAATCGAAGTATCATAACTTCACAAAAAATACCGGGCGTTTCGGCGTCCGGTTTTTTTATTGCCATTCAAAGAAAGATTGCTTATATTTTCTTTAACCGAAAATTAAAACTTCTCAAGGAGTCCAAAATGCGCAGGCTTATATTCCCACTAATTATCATCGCCGCTCTACTGGCGTTCATCGGGTGCGATTCCACCGAACCGGAACCCGAACCCGAACCTGAAACCTTCGACCCGCCCACCGGGCTGGCCTACATGACCTACCAGGATTCGGTGAAAATCGAATGGTCACCCTCACCCAACGCCGGCGATGCCGGCTTCCAGGGCTATTTGATTTATCGTCGAGAGAATGCCGGTTTCAGCGGGTTGTCCGATTCCGAGCTGGAAACATATCTTGTTCCATCATCACCCGTCGGCGGCGTCGAGACTACAATAGCCGGGCTTGCCAGCGACCGCAAACATTATTTCGCCACGAGGGCTATCAAAGTAGTCGATGGCGATACCTCGTTGTCCGATCTGTCCAACACCGTGGATACCTCGCCGACCATCTGGTTTGAGGACACCCTCTGGGAAGTTACCGGCGGCGATAGCGTAATCTGCGCGATCGATTTCGACAATCAGGTCGTTTACCCAATGGAATTAACTCACCTGACTCACATTGACTTGTATTTGGGCGTGGACGATTCAAATTATCTGACACTCAAATCTCCATCACACTTCGGCACCGAATGGGAGAGCCGCGTGGCGAACATGAAACGTTTGGGCATAGCCACCGACGGCCTGGCCTCATTCAGCGACGCTGGAACTATCGGCACTTCTACCATGATAACTCTTTCCCAACCGGGGACGTCCTTCGCAGTCAAAATCGGCAGCCATTATTCCAAGCTCTATTTCGTGAATTTCGTCGGCGGAGCATATCCCAATCGTGGAATCTATTTCAAAGCGGCGTTCCAGGAAGTCGAAGACTACACCCATTTCTAAGGCATATTTCCATGATGGGGTCGTAAGGCAGACCCCCTCCTTTACCACGCGGGTGGTTTAGCTCGCGTGGGTTTCTATTATCCCTGAGACAAATCGCTATTCCTATGATTAATTGGGTCAAGGACGCTCCTGCAATAGGACGGAATATAATTTAATTTTTAACTGCCCCTGTTCTATTCCGTTATATGATCTGAATATCCAACATACCGACCGGTTGGTATGTCCTAACATCAACTAAAAGATCGATCTATCCTCTTACCTAAAAGCCCGACCATCCGGTGGGTTTGCTGGACGAATCATTCAACTCGGTGAAACCCCGGTATTCCCCAATCCTAAATGCTAAATCATAAATCCGGGGCGGGACGCACTTGCTATTATTCAATGTATTATCTTTGAGCTATCAAGGAAATCATTGCCTCCCTAATACCTACTAACCCGACCGTCCCCGGTCGGTTATTTCGACGTCATGAGCTTATCTACCGTATGCACGATCCTATAGATGCGCGACATCGGTTCAACGAAGCAATACCCGAGTTTATACGGCGACCGCGTGTTGATGTTGAGCGCCTACATAGGCTTATCGAACTCTTATGCGAGGTTAACGAGCTACTACATTGACTTAACGAGCTAATACATGGAGCTATCCAGCCCTTACATGAGGTTAAAAAGGCGCTACACAGAGCCATCGAGTTTTGAGTTAGCTTCGTGTAGAGCCTCGATGGCTTCATGTAAGGGCTCGATAGCTTTGTGCAATTCATCAATCGATTTCGCACGATTATAACTGAACCGCTCATCCGAGACTAAACTATTAGTGGGGGAATACCTATTCTTAAATCATGTCCATAATCCATCAATTCACAAAAAAAAAGACCCGCCAAATGACGGGCCTTTTGAGTTCGTATCGACTCGGTTTATCTGAGGTAAACCATTCTTCCGGTAGCGGAGAAACTTCCCGCGGACATTCTGTAAAGATACATGCCGCTGGAAAGCTGTCTGCCGGCTTCGTCGGTTCCGTCCCAGATTACACGATGCGTGCCGGCTTTCATGTCGGCATTGACAATCGTATTTACCTTATGACCGAGCAAATCGTAAACTTCGACTACTACTTTGACATCCTCAGGGATATCGAAAGCTATCGCACATGCCGCGTTGAACGGATTCGGTGCGGCACCGTAGAGTGCGAATTCGGTCGGGATATCGACACGGCGTTTCGCTGTGTAAACGCCCGGATAGAGAAGCGCGTTGCCATCTCTGTCAAGTGCGTATTCCAATCCCATACCTTCGATAATCATACCGGTAGGCGCATTGCCTGACCAACTGACTTCGACCGGTTCATCCGAGTTGACCATGATAGTCCACTCACCATTGGCGCGAATGTCCTTGACCATTCTGAGATCACTCTGGATGTAAACGTCGAATGTAGCGCCGGGAAGTGCTGGCGGAATCGGCATATCCAGACCGCGATCGTAACCGCCGGTCGCGATATCCAGTCCGCCGATTGTAAGCGTCCTGCTGAACGGGCCGTCGAATACCATGTCGAGCGTCCATTCGGGATTCTCGGTGATACCGGGATCGCGTTTCGCTCCGCCTCGGTAGGTTGCGTTGACCGTTAGATCAGCGCTCCCAAAGGGTGCGGCGGGATCGATGAACGCCCAGTATCCGATACCCGCAACGATTTTGTCGTCGAATATGTAACCGCCGGTTTCGGCATCAAGATAATAAACGATGTCGCCGTCGATAGCGTCCGCCGGAACAGTGGCGATATCGACAACAGGAACGCCGCCGAAGTCGTAAACACTACCGAGGGTAGCCCAGCCTTCGCCGACCGTGCGTTCGTAAGTAAGGATAACCTCACCGGGAACCGTGAAGTGGACGGGATCGGGGTCGCCTTCACCGGGTGTGTAGAGCACGAAGTAAGCGTGACCGGGTTGAATTACGGTTGGGTGTCCGTAAGGCGTAACTCCCCCAACATATTCCCAAACATCCAGCGGGTTGACCATCGGAAGGACAGCCGCGATTGTCGGATCGTCGGGAATTACCGGAATCGAAATCAGGTTCCAGCCGGAGTAGAGAGTCAGGATTCTGCGGGTAACGTTTATCTCGATAACCTCACCCGGGCCGAAACAATATGTGTCCGTTCCGCGCATATCGATCAGGTCGTTTATAACGAAACTACCGAGCGCTGGTAGATCAGCGGGATCCCAATGGATACAACCGGTCTGTGAACCTGTCCACATCGACCATGTCCATTCATCGGTGTCGAGTCCCTGATAATCTTCCTTCAACGGAGTGCCCTCGACGGGCGTGATGAAAGAAATCGGGGTCTCGGTTGGGGGCGGAGGCGGAAGCAGGATATCAAGTCCTGCGTCATATTCAGGTGTTCCACCGGCATATGCGCCAAATGCATATATGTCGGTTGGGGGTAGAGAATCTATGTATTCATCGACATAGTATTCAACTGGAACCTGCCAGCCCTGATCGACGCTGAAGTCGAATTGGTATTCGGTCATGACGTTAGCGTCCGGGCACATATAATCCGGAAGGTCGGCGCCGTTGAGAGTCGCTATAACATTCCACGGTTCGAAACCGAAGTCGATTCCGGCCGTTTCAAGATCCAGTGAAAGCTCGGAAGTTACCGGATCGAATGTAATCGCGCCGGGGTGAGTGGCTTCCGTGATATTGAATACAAAGGCAGGGGCCAAAGTATCTTCCGGATCCCAGAGTTCGATATCGAATTGAGCGGCGTCAACATCGAAACCAGCTGGATCGATGATACCGGCAACGATAAAGTCCGGGATCATCGTTACGATTTCGCCGGTCGCAGGAGTTATCCAATCGACAACCGGGCCGGAATAATCGGCGGTAAAGGTCCAATCCGAAATGGGGCTGTCGTCGTCCATGATGCCGGCAATATCGCCAACACGAGCAAGCGACCATTCGACAACGCCTTCCGGATAAGCGGTTGCCGGAGTGAACGTAAGATAAGTGCCGTCCCAGGTTAATCTTGGATCGCCCCAGTTGATAACGATACCGTTGACGATCATCTGGAAGTAGGAAGGATCGACGCCATAATCGTCGGTAACTTCGATGATAATCGGGAGAGTCCCGCAAGCGGTAACTTCGCCATCCAGAGGTTGAATAACCGTCGCCGAAGGCGGATTGTTATCTACCGTGAAATCCCAGCAATATGGCAGATCCGCGCCGTCGTTGCCCCAAACATCGCATAGATAGTCGGGCAGGTCAAATGCCTGAGTCAGGCAAACATCTACTACCGCGCCATGCGGCCACGGGATGCCGACTATATCGCTGTGAACCGTAATCGTTCCGCCACCCGGGAATGGATCCCAATCGACGCCGGGATGAATTAGTGGGTTGTAATTGATGCCGGCAACCTGGAGATTTATTCCAGCGGGATTAATCACGCCGCAAACGCCATCGTGAATATCCATCGAGAACGTCGGATAAGGTCCGGCTGTAACTCCACCATCGACGGGGACTGTCGCACCTGGATAAGGACCTGAGAAGTCGACCCAGAAGCGCCATACGTAAGCGCCACCCCACATCGGGTTGCCTAAAAGGTCTTCTGCGGCAAGAATACGGCAATTGACTTCCATCGCGTCGGTGTAATCCAGGACGCCTGGAGGAAGGTGCGTGGGATCGAGTATGAAAACGCCCGGACTCGCTTCGTAGAAGGGATAATAGTAGAAAGTATCCACTATCATTACAGGGCCTACCCAATTAGTATCTATCTCCATTACCTCATAGGTAACGTCGAAAACAGTGCCTTCAACCTCTAACATCACGGTGTTTGGATTAATCCCGTCCGGGTCGAGTAGCTCGATACCGATCGGTTGGTTCTGGCAACCTGTGAATTCGTCGTCGCCGGGATATACTTCACCGACCATCGGGCCGTCCGCGACGAAGAACGTCCAGACATAAGGCGGATGTTCCATATCGTTGGCGTCGCAGAATTCCGTAGAGTCGGATATATTCCAGATCGTAACCGTGATAGTATCTCCCTGAGGCCAAGTTATGCCGTCGCGAGCCGGATCATAAGTAAAAGTCGTTCCGTCCCAGGTGAGTTCGGGGAAAGCTACCGGATGCCAGAATGTGTATTCTATCGTCGCCATGCTGGGCGAAGCGATAGTCATGTGGAGCGAAGTAGGATCGGTGCCGCCGAAAGCATCGGTAACATCGAAACTGATTGTCTGTTCGAAATCCCTCGTTACGTAACCGGAGGTCGGGAACGGGTTGGATACCGTCGGCCCGGTGTTATCGAACATAATCTGCCACATCGTCCAGGGATAGGGTCCCCAATACCAGCCTGTGCCTACGTTGCCGTGAATGTCCTCGACATAGGGCGGTTGGATCGTGTAGATGATGCCTTCATACCAGTAAGGATTCGGCGTGAAGTAGAACATCGCTTCAGTAACATACCATGCCGTGGGAACGCCCAGGGTATCCCATTCATAAGGATTAATCGCAAGCGTATCGACGGCAATCCGATAATTTCCCCAGTTATAGGTCATCGAGTTGATCATAATCTGGAAAGTTGTGAGGTCGATACCGTTCTCATCGATGATATGCCACTGGAGTTCGAGGTCAGAACAGCCGATCCATGCAACTTGACGGAACATCGGAATAGGATATTCCGGAGTGCACTCGGGGCCGTCGGAATCTACCCAGAAACCCCAGGTATTCTCGGGAGAATCCTGCAGTTCGTTGGGCATGCCATAGTCCGGACTGTCCTCGGCGCTCAATAACTGGACATCGACCCAGTAATTTTCCGGCCATGTAACACCGGCTCCAACAGGATCGAAATCGAATCGATAAGCGCCCGTTAAAGTATCGATGGTAATGGTTACGCCGGGATCGCCGTCACCGTAAGTCGTGCCGTCGATCATCACGGCGATGGACGCGACATTTACGATACCGATATCGTCCATGATGTCGATACTGATCGGTTGGTTGACGTCCGTAGTGGTCATAGGTTCCGCTTCACCCATTACGCCTGGCGTTCTGGCGCTCATATAGGGTCCTGAAGCATCGACGTAGAACTCCGTTTCGAGCGGCGTTCCTGCGATAGGATCGCGTGTGCCGCCGCTGACTGTATCGTCAGCGATGATCGAAAGCTCATGTAAGCCCTCTGTCCATTCGGGATCCACGTCATAGTGCATGTTAACGATCGACCAGGTAATCTCGGGATCGCCAACAACATAGTCCGTTCCATCGACATTAAGCACGACCGATGTTTCATCGACCGAGCCAGGGTCTGCGAAAACGTAAGTTACCCTCTGGTTAATGTCGGAAGTGATCAGACCATCAAGGGGCTGTGTAATGGCAACTCCCTGCGCGAACATAGCGCCGGCTATTATGAGCGCCATCACAAATGCTTTAACTTCGGGTTTATGCATTACGCACCCTCCATTCCTTTTGTTTAGGTTATACTTGTTTCAATCATTTAACAACACAAGGGCATAGTGATGCCCCTCCAAATAAACTTAAAATAAGTTAAATACCCACGATGTCCATGTCAAGCATAAAATCATGGTTTATTTGTATTTCTAACAAACACTACCTTTCAAATTAATGTATTATTCGTCCAAGCGCAATAACTATTTGAAAATATTCCCGATATTATTAAAAAAGCCCCCGAATTACCGGGGGCCGGAGTTTGAAATGAAAAAGGGTTTTATTCCGCTGAAGATTGCGGTGGAACTTCTTCCCCGCCTGTGCCTTCTTTTTCCATTATGAAATCTATTACCACGCGGCGATTTACAGTTCTTCCTTCAGGAATATTGTTGTCGCCTATTTGCTCCTCAACAAGCTCTCCGTCAATCCACTTCGTAATGACGTAAGGTTCTTTGTTGGAGTAACCACGCGAAGTTAGCGTAGTATTATGTGCCCTGAGCCAGGCACTGAGTTCCGAATTATCCGTTAAGCCGAGCAAATATATCAGATAGCGGCGGAGGTTTTCTTCCTCTTTCCTTGCTCGTTCGATGGAAAGTTCTCTGTTACGATGTTCCATACCGATTACGTCCGTATGACCGGAAACAATCGCGGTAAGGCTCGTCTTAGGTTCGAGTGCCTTCTCGATGAACTTCCTGGCAACATATTCGACTCTGCTTTCGAGGAAGCCGGACTCGGAAATTTTCTCGTCGAATGTGAACTCGACGATAACCAGCGTTTCGAGCTGTTGCTGTCTCTTTGAGACGTTAACGGCAATCGGATCGGAAATCGTAGTGAAAGTCTGGCCCAGCCTGTCCTTGATTTCGAGTTTACAGAAATATTCCTCATTCGGATCGATCAGGTCGCCATCCTCGTCTTTCCAGTCCCAGGGCGCACCCGAAGGAACATTGCCGTGACCTGCCGCCAGAATCCGGAAGACTTCACCTTGGCTATCGACAATAGATACGGTGAATGTGTCCACGCCGGCCTCGACATCGCTGGTAATATGGACGAAGTTGGTTTGATCCTGATTAAGCTCGTAACCCTTTGCGGCCATTCTGCCTTCGAGAGGACGATAAATAAGTCCCTCGCCGTCGATACCGATTTCGACCTGACCGCGGACGGCGTATTCGTCGGTGTTGCCCTTGATGAATAGCCGCTTGTTGTATTTTTGCGCGAAATCTTCGCCGAGAATCTCGCCGAGTTTTTGCTTAACCCTGAACGCGCGGTCGAAGGAAAGCTCAACCTGCCTTGTTCGTCCCGTGGCCTCTTTCTCCGTAACGAATCCCTCCATCTGGAAGATAACCTCGGGATTGCGTTGGATGATTTCTTTTATTTGATTCGCACGCTTCTTCAATTCACTAAGACTCTGGACTTCGACCCTATCCGAACCCTCGTCTAAATAGATAACCGGTTCGAAATCCTCGAATCCGCGGACGCGTGTAACCATTTGCACACGGCGGTTTTCAGCCATAGCCCGCGGCACGTCCTCAGCTTGATGTTCTTCAGGTAAACCCGCCCTCGTTCTACTTGCGTCGTATTGCAAAGGTTCGATGACATGAATCCTGTCCGCGGAAATCTGCTCGAAACGCATGAATACACTTCGAACCGCTTTGGCGCGATTCTCTGCAAGCCTTTCACCCAGAGCCGGCGTTACGCCGTCAGATTCCGGATCGTAGAAACCGTAAAGGTCGATATCGATGTCGGGATTCTCCCGAAGCCTTGCACCGAGGATTTCCTGAAGATGATGGAATCTTTCATCGACTTTATCGTCGCCGGGGTCGAAGAAAAATATCGGGACAACAGGTTCTTCCTCGCGAATTAGCGTAACCTGGCTTATTTCCAGAGTATTTTCTACGGGAGCGACAGTTCCCTTAGGCAGGCCGAACACATCGACTTCGATAGCGCCGGTGTTATTTTCCTCGTCGATTTCATTAATCTGGCTACGAAGCACCGGTAGTATCGTTCCATCGTCATCGACGCTGGCAAAAAGCTGATAATGGCCGCGATCAGGAGCGATCCACTTGAATTCGATCTCCTTTTCGCCGCCTACTTCGAGTTTCTCATCCACGACTACGGGTTGCGTCGCTCTGAGCCAGCCCTGTTCGGGATCTTCATAATATAAACTCACGCTGTAACCACTTACCGCTTTCTCGCCGAGGTTCTCGATTATTGCATCTACTGTAATAGTCTCGCCGATTTGCGCGTCACGGGGATAAATCGACATCTTACTGCTTCGGAGGGCGAGATCATAAAGCTTTTCCGGCGGAGGCAGGAATCTTAGGCTCGCAGAAATCTTGTGGCTTGTCGCACCGGTTTCCCTGACTTCGGAAAGTGGATATATGAAAGCGTAATCGACCTGCAAATCGAGCGCTTTCTTACTTCGGTAAGTGAATCCAAAAGCCATTTCGGTGGGATCATAGCCCTCGCCGCCAAGACTGGCGTTATAACCCGCGCGGAGTGCCATGGTTTTACCGGTAAACCACCATTCGAGACCGTTGTAATGGTGGATCTGATTCCCGCCGTTAACTTCGTTCATCAAATACTGGACATCCATCGCCGGGAGTATCTGATCTTGAATCCAGTAGCTTCCGCCGGCGCGAATACTCATGGGAACCTGACCGCTTTCGCCGATTGCGGCGAAGCTCATGTCAGGCTGGGTAACATTGGCCGCCATAAGACCCACGGAAAGCTTCCTGTTCGGACGATACATCAAACCGACATCGCCCGTGAAACCCATCTTATTCCAGCCGTTGTCGCTGAAGAAGGGGTCATTCCGGGGATCGACAATGCCGTTTGCAACCGCGCCCGGTTGCTCCGAATAGGTGATGTTATTTTCCAGCACCTCATTCCTCAAAAGCCTACCGTTAAAACCGATACTGAAATGTCTGCCGATGTTGTGAGAATAACTCGCCGTAACCCGGGTCTCCTGCCATAAATTGGAAAATAGGATCACCGCGTTTAAGCCTACGTCTCCGGCGGTTCTGAAATGGTGAACATAACCAAGTTGTCCCTCGCCGATAGCATCGTTGTCGATGCCCCAGTAAAGGCGCGAGAACATCCCGCTGAGAACACGTTCTTTGTAGAAACTCATTCCGGCGGGATTCCATAACGGTGCGTTACCGTCATCGGCGATACCGACAAAAGCTCGCCCCATACCAAGCGGGCGGGCTCCCATGTTATCCTCGATATCCTGAGCGAGACAGGCTATCGCTGAAACGATAATCAGAATAGTTAAAATCGTGCGCATCATATTCATATCACTTCCTCCAGATACGGGAAATGGCTTTTTTGAAACAACGAACTTCAAAATAATATAGTTAAAATAGAACAATAAAGCAAGCTATTTTTATCAATAATATACTTTTAGTGAAACTTGTATTAACACAATTAGTAATATTAAGGGCAAATCGACAAAAATCAAAGGATTTTTTAGTGTTTTTCGATTTTTTTGAAAATCAATCTACGACCTCGATTTTTACGATTGCCGTGCCCGATTGAATCATACCCAGTTTTTCCGCCGCCCCGCGTGAAAGATCGACTATTCTGCCATCCACGAAAGGCCCTCTATCGTTTACTTTCAGCTCGATAGATTTTCCGTTCTCAAGATTCGTAATCCGAACAGTTGTTCCCAGTGGTAACGTTCTGTGGGCGCATGTAAATCCATCCATATCGAAAATTTCTCCGCTGGCTGTCGGTCTCCCGTGGAATTCCGCGCCGTAATAGCTTGCCACGCCGACCTGTTTTTCGAAAGTGAATTCTCCGGGATTCCCCTTTACCGGTCTGCGAATCACATATCGAGGCGCAGACGCGCATCCGGTAATTATCAGGACAATAAAAACAAATGAAGTTATGGCGATCCGAATCTTCAATTCAATCGATGATTAAGCTGTTGGTTATCTCCGAGGCATTTTTATATCCCATTTCGGTGCAGTATTGGTCTATACCGTCGATTGTGTCCAGCGGCAGGTTCGGGAACGGGAATTGCCCGGAGCCGATTTGGACGGCGTTAGCGCCGACCATCATCATTGCGACAGCGTCTCTCGGCGAGGTAATTCCGCCTACGCCGATAATTGGGATATCCGGTAATGCCCGTCTTATCTGGAAAACTCTGGCGAGTGCGACCGGATGAATGGCCGGACCGGAAAGCCCCGCGAAAACATTGCCTATCGCCGGTTTCATCGTATCTATATCGACCGCTAATGCCTGGATTGTATTAATAGCCGTTATAGCGTCCGCGCCCTTTTCGACAGCCGCTATTGCGGGAACCGTGATATCCGTTACGTTTGGCGTGAGTTTAACCCAGATTTCCCTCTTTGTCGCCTCGCTGCAGGCTTCGACAAGGTCGCCCAATAGCCCCGCATCTGTCCCGTAAGCTATGCCTTTTTCGACGTTTGGACAACTTACGTTAATCTCGAATGCGTCCACGCACGCTATACCGTTTAATTTCTCGATAACGCTTGCGAAATCTTCTATCTTATTGCCGGCAACACTTATAATTCGATTCGTATCGAGTTTTTCAAGAAATGGGATTTCGTTTTCGATGAACTTTTCTACCCCGGGGTTCGCAAGGCCTATAGAGTTGAGCATTCCCGCCGGAGTTTCCCAGATTCGGGGCGGCTTATTGCCCTCTCTTGGGGTTAAAGTAACGGTTTTCGTGACGATCCCGCCAAGTTGGCTTATATCGTATAATTCGGCGTATTCCCTCCCCACTCCAAAACAACCGCTTGCCGTCATTACGGGATTCTTCAGTTTCAAAGAACCGATATTTACGCGTAAATTACTCATCTAATTCCTCCCATAAGACTTCATTAGCAGGAAATACGGGGCCGTCCGTGCAAACCTGTTTGTAGCCGTTAACGGTTTTGATAACACATCCAACGCAAGCTCCTATACCGCAAGCCATTCTCGCTTCGAGAGATACGTAGCATTTTATTCCCAGATTATCGCTGACTTCCCATATTCTTTTCAACATAGGTATCGGTCCGCACGCCAATATTTCCGCCGGGCCTTTTTCTAACTCGGCCTCTAAATAGTCCGTTACGAGACCTTTTTCGCCGAACGAACCGTCTTCCGTGATAAATTTGCTCTCGCAAATTCCATTGTGCAGGTTACACAGGTTTTCGTCGTCCTTTTCTCCATATAGAAGGATAGCTTTTTTCAGTCTCGATGCCGCGAAACCTATAGGCGCTATTCCCGTTCCTCCGGCTATAAGTATTGCCCTCTCTTCCGGGCAGGGAAACCCGTTGCCCAACGGTCCCAGAATAGGAATATGTTCACCCGGCTTTAACGCCGCCAGGAGAGCACTTCCCCAACCGACGACGCGGACTATAAATTCCAGACGGTCGAACTCCGTATTCGATATCGACATAGGCCTTCGTAAAAAAGGATCGTAAAGTGGCGTATTGAAACCCAGCATTGCGAACTGCCCGGGCATAACTTCGCGGGAGATTTGAGGACATTCGACCACGATCCGAAAAGTCCGGTTTGCGATAAGCTGAACCGCCGTAATTTCACTGAAAGTATCTATTGGCATCTAACGGCCTCTCTTTTGTGATATGTTTCACCCGATAAATCCACGGCAAAATCGTCTATAGCCGAGAGAATATATTCCGCGGTTTTTGCGCTAAAAACCCTTGCTCTTAGGTCTCTGGCGTTAGGCATCCCGGAAGTGAACCAGGCTAAATGTTTTTTGGAAATATTAGTTCCTAATTTCTCACCGAAATAATCGATAAGATCGACGACATATCTTCTGCAGGTCATGACTACTTCGCAATCATCGGGTTTCTCCGGTGCTATTCCCCCGCCGATAGCCGAGGAAACCTCGCCGAAAATCCAGGGATTACCCATGCTTGCACGCCCTATCATTAAAGCCGCACAACCCGTAGTATTGAGCATTCTCAGCGCGTCGTCGGCGCAAAAAATATCTCCATTTCCGATTATCGGAATATCCGTCGTATCGACAGCCCTCGAAATAAGATTCCAATCCGATTTTCCTCGGAAAAACATGTCCCTCGATCTCGGATGGAGTGTTACAAATTCTACTCCCATCTCGCTGAATTCGCGAATCAGTTTTATCGACGCCGGATTTTCCCGTGTCCAACCTGAACGCAGTTTCACTGAAACCGGTAATTCGACATTGTTTTTCACGGAAGAGACAATCGAAACCGCGCGCGAAATATCCTTTAACAATGCCGCCCCGGCACCTTTGGATACTACCTTCTTTGCCGGACAACCCATATTTATGTCGATCCCGTCGAATCCTCTCTCTTCGACGATGAAAGCGGCATCGCGAATTGCCTCAGGTGTGTCGTCGAAAAGTTGGGCTACGATAGGCCTTTCCGTTTCGGAATATCTAAGTAAATTCAATGTTCTCGAGTCGCCGCGCCGGACGCCCTCCGCGCTGACCATTTCCGTAAATACCAATCCCGCGCCATACTTCCTCGCCCATCTTCGATAGACAGTATTAGATATGCCGGCAAGAGGTGCCGCCACTGTGAGATTGTGCGGAATAAGAGACATCAGCCCATTTCTTCGAGGTGTTTTTTAAGGTGTTCCACTCGTTGCTCTATTCGCTCTCTGTCTTCGGTGGCTTCGGTGTCTTCGAGGATTTGTTCATATATGTCGATGGCCTTTTTTATCTGTCCCTGCGCGGCGAAAATCTCGGCCATAGTTACGGTCTGAACGTTGGTTTCTTCGGAATCTGTATCATCTGCCGTCTCTCCCGGTTCTTCGACTTCCGGCTCAAATTCCCTTTTGACCGATAAACCCTCGATTTCTTCGGTCTCTTCGATTTCCGGCGCAAATTCCTTTCTGGCATCGAGGCCTTCGATATCGCCCTCGATTTCCTCCGGTGGTTCGAAACCGCCGGTGGTTATCAATCCCTCGATTTCTTTTTCCACGTCTGGAGGTTCAAATCCACTGCCCGTTTCGAGTCCCTCGATTTTCTCCGTCGGGGTAGTTTTATCCTCTTCAACCGCGTTCTCTTTTTCCATAGCTTCCGCCGCGATCTGGTCGAACGAGGGGAGTTCTTCCTCGGATTCCTCTTTAGCCGTTGTTTCCTTTTCGGCTTCCGCAACCAATTCTTCCAGTTCCGCGATGTCATCCGTTGTATCCGCCCTGTCTGCTTCTTCGACGTCGATCTCTGTTTCTTCGGTACTGGCGGATTCCGCTTCGGATGGTTGCTCTATTTCACCCTTCGTTTCTATCTCTTTATCCGTTTCGGGCGTATCGGGAAGTTCCTCTATAGCCTCTTCGATATCACTGCCCAGTGTCGAGATATCCTCCGGAGTAATTTTCGGTTCGCTCACGTCCGTTTCCGAAATATCGATTTCTTCCGTTTCTACTTCTTCCACTTCGGGTTCGCTATCCGCACCTATTAATTTAGCGAGTTCCTCCGGGCTTGAAACCTCGATCATTTCCGAAAGTTGTTCTTCCTGTTCACGGATTTCACTTTTAGCCTGAAATATGTCTGTATCCTCGATGCATTTATCTTCAATTTCGGTTGTTTCGCTTTCCGTTTCACCTTGGATTACGGGTTCATCCTCCGGAATTTCTGCTTTTGATTCCATTTCTTCCTGGATTACGGGTTTTACAGGTTCGGGCGTCGCTTTTTCGATAATGGGTTCATCCTCTACAGTCTCCACTTCGTCAGATATAGTTTTTTCTGTTTCAGGTTCGGAAGCCGCTTCCGTCTCGTCGGCATCTTCTATTTCCTCGAAAAATAGCGCGTCGTCTGGTATATCGAGGCTTCCGGTGCCAAATTCGCTCTTTTCCCTTGTGCTCGAAGTATCGATAATTGCGGGTTCCTGTCTGGGCGGTTGTTCTTCTTCGTGAACTTGCTGAAGAGAAGGTGTTTCGGCGATTTTTTGTTCTACCTTTTCGCTTTTTTCATCTTCGGGGCTGACCGTTTCCTCTTCGGACTCGGCTTCAGCTTTAACGAACGTTTCAGTAGTTTCATCTGCGGTTTCCGGCGCTGTATCTTCTACGGGTTCCTCGATTACCTCCATTTCGGAGACGTCCATCTCGAATAATTCTTCGAATTCTTTCCCAGCTTTTTCCTCCGTGGCCGGTTCTGGTATCGCCGTCTCTTCGATTGCCGGTTCTTCCGGGACAGTCGGTTCGGTTTTATCTTCGGTTGTTTCCACTGCAAGTAGATCGTCGAGTTCCGATTCTGCGGATTCTGCGCCCGGTTCCTCCTTCTTGACTACGATAGGGCCTTCCTGTGGCTTTGGAATGGGTATCGGCGCTTCTTTTTTAGGCTTTGGCGGTTGAGGCGGTCCAAATACCTTGCCAGTGCGTGTTTTAAGCTCCTCCTGCGCCATTTTATGGTATGGATTGGCCAGGAGAATTTTCTTAAGATACCTGATTCCGTCTTCTTCCTTGCCCTGTTCAAAGGAAATGGCGGAGAGTTGCCAGAGCGCGGCTATATTTGAGGGATCGAGACGAAGCACAATACGGTAACGGTCGCGAGCCTGGGGTAGATATCCCGCCTGTCGAAGTGCGTGACCGAGGATCAATTGCCCGGTAAAATACCTGGGATTAGCTTTAACCCCCTTCGTTAGAACGGTCAGAGCGTTTTTAAAATCCTCCATCTCGAGATACGCCATCCCAATCCTGGCGAAACGCGGGTCGCCGGGATCTTTTTCGATGAAGGAACTGAACTTATCTACTACTTTATTGGGTTCCATATCCATAATATCACCATACCTTAGATGGTCGGTATTCCTTTTTTCAAGCTGATTTTATTCATTTGTAGTTGACGGTATTGTGCTGTGTGGGTTCATCAGGTCGTCTTTCCAATTGGGATTAAATATCTCGCCGGGATAAGTGGAATGAATTAACCGCCACTCGTTTATCCCGCGCGGATCAGCGAATATGAACTCGGAACCACCCTCTAAATTGTAATATTCCCATATCTCGTATGAGTTCATATCCATCTCGATAGGATTCCTCTCGATAGAGTTCGGCCTGCCGAACTTAATATATATCCTGCCGCGGTCGGTTTTCCAACCATTTAATTCAAGCCCGCCGCTTTCATCGTAAGCGTAATTCGCAGTGTGCCATCGTTCTGGTATTTCCCGGCGAATTTCGTTTTCTCGACTATCCGGCGTGGTATCTCGTTCTTCCCAAAAACGCACGATAAATTCATGTTTGCCGTCTTCGGTTAATCTGTCAAAAAGGTCATTTTCCGATTTGGTTAGAAAATATTGAATGTATTTATATTCTAGCTGGATATCGCCTATCTCAGAATATTGCGGCGGTTCATAGGGTTGTGGCACTGTAAAACTCTTTCTGGATTGCAGTAAACGTTCCATATCCTCAAAACTGACTTCAACGGTGAGATAATACTTGCCAGGCTCCAAAGACGACACGTTCAGGCCGTTCAGAATAAACAGGTCGGGAGAGTCGGCAGATAGCGTCTCAGGTTCCGATCTCTGAATAACCTCCTCGTTAGCGTAGAGAATAGACCATCTTGTAGTCAAATCCCCCGCTATATTTTCGCCCCTATAAATTTCATAGTAATAATACAGGATAGTAAAATTGCCCCCGAAAATCCTCGCAGGATTAGGTAACATTTGGATGCCGTTTTTTGTAAACACTCCTTCCTCTGCGACCTTGTCTATTCCACTTAGCAACGCCAGGCCAGAAAGCGCAATTTCTCCGGAAAAATCGGGCATCCAGAAAGGCCGTTCGACTGTCCAGGTGTTTCCACTACCGAGATCGTGCAAAGTGAGCGATATCGTCCACGATTGATTAACCGGCAACGCCTGTGAGTATTTGTCGAAAAGCAAGAAGCTTTCCGAAGTCATGGATCCCGACGGCAATTCCACAATGCGTGAAACGGTATCGGCAATCACTACCTGTCCGTTCTGCTGGATATGGATGTAAAACAATAGCGTATCCGTCCATCCCTCAGGTGTTTTGAAAAAACGCAAATCGCCCCGATTCACCGACCATACTATCTCGGCGATGCCCATTTCGTGGTCGTCCGGTTTGGCATATAGATTGACGTCCACCGCAAAGCCTTTATTCGCAAACAAAGCCCCTGCTATTGTCAGAGTTAATAATAGTAATACGGTTTTTAACCTCATATATTCCTCTTCATTGCTGATAAACCAGGTCATAAGTTCCATCGCCGAGTCTGTCCTCGAAATAGAACGTCCGCCGGGGGCTGTAATAATACCAGATTTGATAAGCAAAATATCCCGGGTCGAAAGGATGCCTTTCGATCTCGTCGGGTTCCCCGTAAACGATGAAAACCTTCCCCATATCGGTTCGCCATCCGGGTGTCATCCCGCCGTAACGCCGATTGGCCTCTTCTACTCTCGCATAGAATTCTTCCTTAATCTCGTTTATTTCCGTTCCCGGCGTTGGGTCGCGGTCCTCCCAGAAAGCCGCGATAAGGTTGTCTAATTCTCTGGATTCATTCTCAAGTGCCTTCCTCATCTCGCGTATCTCTTTATGCGTTCCGATCAGGTCTAATTGGTCGATAAGGCTCTCCATGTCCGAGGACGCGTAATAATGGGCGTTTCTGGCCAGTGAAACCTCCTTCTCCGTTTCTGCAATACGTTTGCCGTCGCTCAGGAATTCAGCGAAAAAGATAAATTCATATATGTCTTCCGGGATTTCTATACTCCCGGAAATACGATGTGATCCGGCTTTATCAAGCACGACGGTGTCGTCGAAAATTCCCTTCTCGCTTTCGATCCCGCGCACAAGATACCCCGTTATCGAATCGGGCAATGAAATTTTGAATTCGTAATGGAAACTATCTCTCGAAGGATAAACATCCGCTTGTGAATATTTTCCATTTGCAATGGGGATAATCGACCCGAACACAATTTCGCTATCGATTTGAAAATCCGGCACGACGATATCTGATTCTCGAGTATATTCGCTTTTAGATTCAAGATCTTTCAGAATTATCCTCAGTTCATAATTGCCCGACGGGATATTCTCGATCTCGAATGAAGGCGGGCTGGCGGCTTCCGAAGTGTGCGTTTCGTAATAGGTCTCGACGAAAAAAGAATCCGCCCTGTCCGTCTTTCGGATCAGATTTTTATCTCTATATATGGCTAACAGAATTTCAAACCTCGCAAGGTATCCCTGTGAGGTCTTAATGAACTGCAATTTGCTTAACGGAATCCGCAGATATACCTCTATATTAGCCTTGCCGGATTCCATTGTGGGAAAATACCCCACGTTTTCCTCGAAAATAGGCACGCCGAGTTCTACTTGATTCCTCATCTGACCTAAGACGAGGGTAAATAAAAATATCGAGAGAAGTATCGCCAAGCGGAATATGGTCAATTGCTCTGAGCTCCTCTCGGATGAAATTTCCTGTAAATATCGTGCAAGTATTTCTTCCCGATATTAGTATAAATCTGTGTTGTGCTGATATCCGCGTGTCCCAACATCTCCTGAACCGCCCGCAAATCGGCGCCGCCTTCGATCAAATGTGTGGCAAAAGCGTGCCGAAACGTATGCGGATGAACTTCCGGCAAGCCGGCTTTTTCACACCATTTCCTGACGATCTTATAAAGCCCCATCCGACTTAACCGCCCTCCACGAGAATTTAGAAAAAGAATCGGAATTCGATTTTTGGTCATTAGTTTGGGACGGACATCACGGACATAACGGCTTATCCAGTGCAAAGCCTGATCGTTAATCGGGATAAGCCGTTCCTTGTCTCCCTTGCCGAAAACACGAACGAAACCGATATCCTCGTAAACGTCCTGCGTCTTCAAATCGATAATCTCCGATTCGCGTGCGCCTGTAGCATAAAGCGTTTCCAGAATAGCCCTATCGCGTATTCCAAGTCCTTTCGGATGAGATAAATCCACGGAATTCATTATCTTCTCGACCTGCTCAAAAGAGATGACGTCAGGTAAAGGTTTTGGCAATTTGGGTAACTCGACCGCCTCCGTGGGATCCTTTTCCAGCTTGCCTTCCAGTAGCAAATATCGGAAAAAACCCCGAATACTGCTCATTTTCCTGGAAATCGTTTTTGCGGAAAGGCCGTCGTCCGTCAGTTTGCGTAAGAATCCGACTATGTTTATCTGGGTTACACCTCCGACATCGCTTATATCTTTTCCATCCAGGTAGATTACGAAAGCCTTCAAATCGCGTTCGTAAGCCGCTATCGTATTTTGAGACAAACCGCGTTCCGTCAGAATCCAATCCATGAAGCCATCGAGGCAAACATCGATGTCCAGGGAGGTTCTATTTCTGACAGGAGTTTTTACCATAATTAATCGAATTCCGGAACCGTGAAATCGGTAATCCTCTGAAATTTTTTCATCCTTTCGGCGATATCGTCACGCGAAATTCTCGCGAGTTTTTCCACACTGAATCCCTCGACATTCATACTGGCGACGATAGACCCGGCCACCACCGCCCGCTTGATTTCGGTGAAATCGATTTTTCCGCGAGAAGCGATATATCCCATAAACGCGCCCGCAAAACTGTCGCCGGCACCGGTGGGATCGACTACCTGCTCTATCGGATACGCAGGTAGCACAAATAGGCCGTCCTCTGCGACAACCATCACGCCTGATTCGCCACGCTTGACGATGAGTATTTCCGGCCCCATCGTCAGAACCTCCTTCGCGCCCGCCAGAAGGCTTTTCTTGCCAGATAACATGCGCACCTCGAGAGCGTTGATGAGTAACATATCGATATCTTTGAGCAGGGCCTTCAACTCGTCCAGTTTTCCCTCGATCCAGAAATTCATGGTGTCCGCGGCGACGAGCATCGGAGATTTTATCTGCTGAACAACCTGCCGCTGTAATGTGGGATCAATATTGCCCAGAAAGACGTAACTGCTACCGCAATAATCTTCGGGAAGCTCCGGTGCAAATGTCTCGAACACATTTAGTTGTGTATCCAGGGTTTCAGGATCGCCGAAATCTTCGCTGTATTCGCCTGCCCAACGAAATGTCTTGCCCTTTGAAATCTGCAGACCGTCCAGGTTTATTCCTTTGCCCAAAAGCATTTTCGTGTGTTTCTCCGGGAAATCCTCTCCGACGACAGCGACTACATTAATTTCCGGCGAAAACAACCTCGCGGCAAGAGAAAAATACGTAGCGCTCCCGCCGAGTGCGTCATCTACTCTACCATGGGGAGTTGCCACCGAATCGAGCGCAACCGAACCGACTATTAATACCGACATCTCATCCTTTCAAATTAACGTTGCCAAATCATACCATTATACAGGCGGAAATATATATAGTCAAGTAAAACGGAAGGGCATGAGTTTCTCATCTTCTTTCAAGAAACCCGGTTTTATTCGATAATCAGATAAAAAACCTTTTCATACAAATACCTCTGGAAAAAAGTCTCTGCGGTCTATAAATTATATTAAATAAAAACGCGATGAGGCCAAAATGGATAAAAACGAATTATTTAAGTATTACAACAAATTCAAATTCGGCGAGGATATATTCCATCGGCTAATGCCTGTCAAAATCCGCGAAATTCTTCTGGTATCGACATTCTACGACGCTTTTATATTCGAACAGGATGGGCGCTTTTCCGAACAGATATTCGGCGAATACCATCGGTTGAATTTGACCTCAGCCCCTCGAATTACAAGCGTCCCCACAGGCAAAGAAGCCCTTGAAATAATAATGCAACGTGATTTCGATATGGTAATCACAATGATGCATATCGGGGAGGTAACGCCGTTTGAGCTGGCCAAAGAAATAAAACAAATTCGCCCAACAACGCCGGTGTTACTGCTTCTTAACGTCCAATCGGACGTCGCCCGTATCGATAAGTCCAGCCCGGAACTGCAGAACATAGACGACGTATTCCTGTGGAGTGGAGATTCCAAAGTATTCCTGGCGATGATAAAGTTCATCGAGGACCAGCTAAACGTCGAACATGATACGGAAGTCGGGCTGGTGAGAGTAATCCTCCTGGTTGAGGACAGCATCTTTTACTATTCGAGGTTCTTACCGGAACTCTACAAGGAGGTTATGCTTCAGGTTCAACGGTTGTTATCGGAGGAATTGAACGACATCCAGAAAAATTACCGTATGCGCACCCGCCCGAAAATCCTCATGGCGCACAATTATGAGGACGCCGTCAGAATCTGCGAAAAATACAGCGATTACATTCTGAGCGTAATTACCGATATCCGCTATTCGCGCGGGGGCGAAGACGAAGATTGCGCGGGACTCGAACTTGCGCGTTACCTTAAAAAACGTGGTTTCGATATGCCGATTCTCGTCCAGTCTTCGCAGGAAAATATCCGCGAGGAAGCCGAAAAGCTAAACGTGAGTTTCATTAACAAATACTCGCACAACCTGTTGAGCGAATTGAGCGATTTTATACATCATAATCTCGGTTTCGGCGACTTTGTTTTCCGCGACGGCAAGGGGAACGACATCGCCAAAGCCTCTACCATGACTCAATTCGAGAGCCTGCTTCACGAAATCCCTGAGCACGTTCTCCTATTCCACGCCCACCGAAACGATTTCTCCAGATGGCTTATCGCCCACGGCGAAATTCAGGTCGCACGGAAGATAAAACCGCTGAAAGTAGCCGATTTCGGCAGTAGCGAGGAAATAAGAACTTTTTTAATAAAGGTATTTCAAGATGTCCGCAACAACCGTGGGCGCGGGCGTATCGTGGATTTCGAGAAGAGTAACCTCGACCTCGAAAGCGAAATAACGCGATTGTCTCAAGGATCGCTGGGCGGCAAGGGGAGAGGCATAGCCTTTCTCAACGCCCTGTTGACCACTATTGAATTCGAAGAAAAATTCCCTGACATCAAGGTGAGAATTCCGCGCACGGCATTCATCGGCACAAGGGAATACGACGAATTTATCCGCGATAACGACCTGCAGGAGAAGATCATTGGAAGGGAAATAGACGACGAGAAAGTAAAAGAATGCTTCGTCGAAGGCGAAATTTCAAACGAACTCCGTGCGCGACTGATGTTCTATTTGAAATATGTGGACGATCCTATCGCGGTGCGGTCATCCGGGCTGTTGGAAGATTCTCTTGCGCAACCTTTCGCCGGAATATATCAGACCTACATGCTCCCGAATATTGATCCCGATTCCAGCGTTCGCCTCGAACATCTCGAAAACGCCATCAAGCTGGTATTTGCATCTACCTGCCTTAATGAGGCTCGCGGTTATATCGAGAGAATCAACTACCGCACCGAAGAAGAGAAGATGGCTGTAATTATCCAGGCTATCGCTGGCAGACGCCACGGAGATTACTACTATCCGCATATCTCCGGTGTTGCACAGTCCTATAATTATTACCCTACTTCCTACGTTAAAAACAAGGACGGCGTGGCTTCGATAGCCCTCGGTCTGGGCGAATGGGTGGTTACGGGAAAGAACGTTTACCGGTTCTGCCCCAAATACCCGCGAATAGACATCCTACCGCCGGAAGATATTGCGAAAAATTCACAGACCCAATTTTACGCAATAAATATGACGTCCCAGGATTTCGATTTGATGGAAGGCGAGACAGCGACGTATTCGGTCCTCGATCTGAAAACCGCCGAAAACCACGGCACACTCAAGCATCTTGCATCCGTATGGGATGCGGAAGACAGGCGGCTTCGGGATGGGATAGAATATCCCGGTCAACGCGTCCTGAACTTCGCAGATATCCTTAAATACGATTACATTCCATTGGCCGATATACTTACGGAATTGCTTGAAATAGGGGAATTGGCTTTCGGCGTTCCGGTAGAAATAGAATTCGCGGTGGATTTACGCGATGAACCGGAGGAAAAATCGACTTTCTATATCCTACAGATCCGCCCTCTATCGGTGCATGCCGACAGAATCCTCGAATTTCCGGATGAAATCGATAAATCCAAACTCTGGCTCTATACGGAACAGGGCATGGGCAACGGCGTCATCGATTATCTCAACGACATTATCCTCATCGACCCCGATAAATTCGATAAAACGAAAACGATGGACATGCTCGAAGAGATAAAATCACTCAACCAGAAGATGGTTACCGAAGGGCGAGAATACATCCTCCTCGGTCCCGGCAGATGGGGTTCTAGAGACCGTTTGCTCGGCGTGCCCGTCAAATGGGCGGACATCGCCGGCGCGAAGGTTGTGGTGGAAACCGGTATCGAAGGCTATTCAGTGGACGCCTCCCAGGGCACGCATTTCTTCCACAACCTGGTCGCTATGAATGCCGGTTATTTCACGGTGCCCTATAAATCAGGGGAGAATTTCATCGATTGGGAATGGTTGAAAAAGCGGGAAATCGTCGAGAGAACGGAGTATTTCATCCACGTTCGAAGTGAAAAACAGTTTGTCGTTACGATGTATGGTCAGGCGGGAGTTGCTACGATAAAAAAGTAACTTGTTAGAACAAAAAACCTTATGAGGGAATGGCCCGAATTCGCTACCGATTTCCCGCTTCTCAAACGGGAAGTATATTCATTTTCGTTGCATATTAATCGATTTTTTTTACTTCACCATCACCACACGGCTGATTGCTGTTCCCGTAGGTGTTTGGGTTTTTATCAGATATGTTCCTGTCGGTAGTTTTCCGCCCTGGTTATCTTTGCCGTCCCAGATATATTTCATCGGCATTCCGCGGAAATCCGGCTTTCCCAAACTCGCCACTCTTTTGCCCGTAATATCGAATATCTCGACGTCCCCCCAGGCCACAATCGCACATTCGGAATTGAAAGGATTAGGGTAAACTCGAATCTCGTTTCGGTCTGGCAAATCGACACAGTATTCGCCGATTCCATATGTCGAATCGATAATCCCGGATTCGTATATGTCGTAAGTCCATTTATCCACCGGCAGATCGGCTATCGCGAAATTTTCGCCACCTGGCCAGGTAATCACAAGACTTTCCGCAACCTCGACTTCGCCCAACCCGAAGTGTATAATCCTGCTCTCCTGACATCCCTCTGTGCCGGAATTTCCCTGAATGCATCGGCTAAGGATTCTGCCGTCGTCCAGAAAGAACCGCGCCTGCGCGCCGTAAGCGAAATAATTATTTGACGTAATATCGCAGAAAAGCCGTAGTTTCACCCAGTTGTTGTGGAACGGCACGTTATCGTTGCGATATAACTCCAATCCGTCGTTGCCGGAAACCAGCAGGTCGAGATCGCCGTCGTTGTCGTAATCGGAGAATCCGCAACCCCAGCCGTTATCCGTCCACACCCCGGATTTATAGTTGTCCTGGACAAAGGTGCCGTCGCCGTTGCCTTTATAAATCCAACTATGATAACCCGCATAGACACATGAAATATACAAATCCAGATTGCCATCGTTGTCATAATCTCCCACAGCGAGGGAACTATGGGTTTCGTAATATACGATGCCCGACGTCGGAAAAAAATCGGTGAAATTCCCACTGCCGTCGTTTTGATAAATATAAGTTTTATCCGAGAAGTCGATGAAACGCGGGTGTGCCAGATTCGCGGCGATGATATCGAAATCGCCGTCGTTGTCGTAATCGCACCATTTACTGCCTATCGTGTGGCCGTAAGCCCCGGAGATATTATGTCCCGCGCAACCGCGCGCGCCCGCTTCTTCGGAGAAAATCCCCGTTCCGTCGTTCACTAACAGCCAGTTCGATTCCAGCCTATAGCAACTGATATAAATATCCTGGTCGCCGTCGCGGTCGAAATCGCAGAAATGCACGCCACGGCTGTATCTCTCGTCGGTGATTGCCGGTGCGAAGCTGTCGGTAACCTCCACAAAAAGCGTCCCAGCCCGATTGACATACAGATGGTCGGAAAAATACTCCGGCGACTCGGGCGGGTCGTGCCAGATTTCGCTGTATGTAACGTATAAATCCAACCAGCCGTCGCCGTTAATATCTCCAAAACCACCGCTGTTCTTAGGCTCATCGTAATCTACGAAACCCAGCGAATCGGCAATATTGGTGAAAGTTCTATCCCCGTTGTTCCGGTAAAGTTTCATTGGGTATGTTATGCCAATCAAATCGAGCAAGCCGTCACCATCAAAATCCGCCCAGCTATTGTATCCGCTTATGCCTGCGGAAATATCGCTGAACGTGCCGTCGCCGTTGTTGTGTAATATCGTCCCGCGCGCGGCGATATCATCGAAACCATCGCCGTCGAAATCTCCCCAGGCAATAGTCCTCCCGCCGGTAACTCCCGCGCTATCGGCGACATTGTGGAACTGTTTAACCGTATCGATATTAAAGTATATTCCCCGCGCTCGAATCATGTATGGATAAGCCCCTTCAGAATCCCCAATATAATACCACGTATCCTCGCTGGCGTCGTAAACATGCGAGTTTATGCCGGTATGATTTGTCGCGTAGAACAAATTCGGCTCCGCACCCCGGAAAATCCGTCCTACCTGGAAATCGGTCATAGGCGGGATATAAAGTTTACCGCCTGTCTCGGCCACAATATCCACATCCACCCATCCCGCCGAAGCGAAGGCCGATGCAAACATAAAGGGGACTAAATCGCCGTCAGTGTTCGGTAGCCCCGACCAGTCCTCCCAGACATGCGCCTCTATCGAACCATAACCGCCGATATAGAAACTCAGTTCATAGAGACTACATGGATGTTCAGTTGTAAAACGAATCGCCTCGACGTCTCCGTAATTCAGCCAGCCGATACTGGAACCCGCGACATTATTATCCAGAGCGAATTCCACCGAATCTGTATCCGTTATAAAGGAGCAGACGTTTTCGTTAACTCGCTGTGGAATAACAGGATAGTCCAATATCGTTCCTCGGGGGGAGAGGGGAGTAAATTCCATTACCGACTGCGAGAAACAAAAAGTTCCCATTAATAAGGAAAAAATAACGAATATTCTCATACCAAGTCCTTTCGTTAAATATAATTTAATAAAATATAATTCCCGGGATTTGTTTTACAAGTCGATTTATAATCAGGTGATTCTCGTCCAGGGAGATTTATCGCCCGAGTATATCTCTTCATCCGGTTCGATGCCGATGTCCCTGAGAGATTTTTTGATTCCGCTCTCTGACATGTTGAGTATCGCGGTGGATAACTCTCGCCCGCCGATCGAAAGAACAGCCGATATCCTGCTTCTGCGCGAATAATTCATATCGAGTTGGAGATTTTCGACGCCCGAAAGTCGTCCTTTCAAACCAGAGAATCTGCGGGATAGTTCATCGTGAGACAACATCGGTTCAAATGCGAACCTCGAATGCGGCTTGGGTATGAAAGGGTTGATACTGCACGATATCTTCATATTCGTCCCGGCTGAAATACCCTTAATCGCGCCCGCCATTTCGATAACATCATTGTCTGTCTCTCCGGGCAACCCCAATATCCAATACAGTTTCATCTCGTTGAAACCCATTCCTGCGAGAGCTTTGGCCTGTTCGATAATCTTGTCCGCCGGAATCCATTTACCGATTTTCGTAGCGATCCTCTCCGAAGCGGTTTCCGGCGCGAAGGTAATAGTCTTTGACCCGGAATTAGCCAATAATTCCAGAGTCCGGTGCGAATGCGAAATTCTATCCAATCGGACACTCGATAGATGCACCGATACGTCACGCTTGCCGAACTCTTCGATTATACTCTCTAAATCGCTATGTTCCGCGATTGCACTGCCCACCAACCCGGTTCTGGACGCCCCCAACCCGAAATCGTCGTATATTGAAAGAACCTTATCCGGCGAATAATTATTAAAAGGTTCGTCCAGCCATGAACTCGCGCAGAAAGCGCAATCGAAGGCGCACCCGCGCTGGATCTCCGCCAGGAACATATTACGAAAATGTCCGAAACTAGTGATAATAGGGGAGTAGGCCGGTGTTTCCCGCATCGGGCGCGCGCGAGGGATTTCCCCGCCGTTGCCTCGCGACGGTATCCATACGCCTTCTATTTCCTCGCAAGCGTCGAAAATGTCTTCTTTCGCAACCAGACCCGGCGGCATCTTTTCTATAATATGAGGAAAATCCCGCACCCAGCTTTGACCGTCGCCCAATATTATCATATCGAAAAAATCCGCGAATGGGAACGGATTCAACGTTAACGCGTCTCCGCCGCCGATTAACAGTGGTGTTCTGCTACGATTCACGGCCATTGGCTCGATTCCCACACCCTTCAGCATATCGATGAAATTCAAGCCGTCGATCTCGTAGGGCAGGGAAACGGCTATTATCGGGAATTCACTCAATGATCGGTCGCTTTCCAACGATGTGGGGCGTTTCTCGTAAAAAAATCGCTCCGTAAGCAGAAACCGATACTCCTTCAACCTGCCGAAAAGCCATTGGTAACCGATGTTCGCCATCCCTACCTCGTAGCTATTCGGATAAACCCACGCCAACAGCTGGCTCCATCCCATCGGATGTGAGTCGAACGGGGATAGTTCGGCGCGCAGGTATTCCTTATGACCACGTTTACGAGTCATTTTTCTGTTATGGAAAACCCCATTTCGGGTATTTATGAAAGGAATTGAACGATGCCGCGTGATATATCCGCCGGATCGAGCCCGTTCATTTCCAACAGTTGCTCACGGGTGCCGTGCTCGATGAATTTATCCGGTAAGGCGAAATGTTTAATTCCGCCCTTCCAGCCTTTCGATATCAGGTATTCCGCGACACCTTCGCCGAAACCGCCGGGAAGGATGTTTTCCTCGACCGTAACGATATTGTCGAAATCAGAAGCCAGTTTGTCCAGCATTTGCGTGTCCATCGGTTTGATGAATCTGGCATTAATTACGTTAGCATCGATTCCTTTTTCCGCCAGTTCCGTTACGGCAATCATAGATTTCTGAACCATACTACCCACCGCGAGAATCGCTATATCTTTGCCCTCACGTAAAATCTCCCAACTGCCTATCTCGATTTCATGTAATTGGTCTCGTTGCGTAACTCCAACACCACAGCCGCGGGGATATCGAACGATAAAGGGCAACTCGTTTTGAGAAAGGCCTGTATATAAAAGATGCCTTAATTCCTCCTCGTCTTTGGGAGCGGTGATTATCATATTCGGAATACATCGCAGATAGCTTAAATCGAATGCTCCGTGATGCGTCGGGCCGTCCTCGCCAACCAAACCTCCGCGATCGAGAGCGAGAACAAGAGGAATTTTCTGCAAGGCGACGTCGTGATACAACTGATCATAAGCCCGCTGAAGGAAACTGGAATAAATCGCTACTACCGTCGGAATACCGGAAAGCCTTAAACTCGCGCCAAATAGAACCGCGTGCCCCTCCGCGATTCCAACGTCGAAAAATTGGTCGGGATATTTCTTATGAAAACCATCCAGTCCGGTGCCTATTTCCATAGCGGCTGTAACCGCGCATAACCGAGGGAATTTCCCGCGAAGTTTGAGCATCGCGTGGCCGAAGGCCTTTGTATAGGTTGGCGGCATATCCTTCTTAGGCTCTTTCTCTCCTGTCTCGGGATCGAAACAGCTTATCCCGTGGAATTTACTGGCATCGCTTTCGGCTGGATAATAACCCTTACCCTTTGTCGTAAGGACATGCAATATCTTCGGTCCTTTGACGCCGTCTATTTCGTTGAGTATCTTTATCAACTCGCCCATATCGTGTCCGTCGATAGGCCCGAAATAATCGAAACCCAGGCCCTCGAAAACCATCCCCGGTTGCGCGGTTACCAGCGATTTTATCGACCCTTCGAGCTTATGTCCAATATAGCGCAGTTGTTCTGTCAACGGCACCCGGTCAGTTAAATTCCAGATTCCGCCTTTAAGTTTGCGATACCCCGGCCCGGCGATAATTTCCGTTAAATATCGGCCCAAAGCGCCCACGTTTTTGGATATGCTCATCTTATTATCGTTGAGTATAACCAGGAAATCCCTTCCGCTGGCGCCCGCATTATTCAAACCTTCCAATGCTAAACCGCCGGAAAGCGCGCCGTCCCCGATTATAGCTATAACTCTATTCCGTTCGCGCTTCAAATCCCGTGCCACGGCCATCCCCAGTGCCGCACCGATACTCGTCGAAGCGTGTCCCACTCCAAAGGCATCGTATTTACTCTCCGATATTTTCGGGTAGCCGGACAGCCCGCCAAGTTGGCGGATAGTATCGAAATGTTCCTTACGTTCGGTGAGTATTTTGTAAGTATAGGCCTGATGCCCGACGTCCCAGATAATTTTATCGTAAGGCGGCGAATAGAGGGACAGTAACGCGATAGTCAGTTCGACCACTCCAAGCGAAGGCGCGAGATGGCCGCCGGTCTGAGAAACCGTTTCGATAATGAAATCCCGCAACTCAACGGAAAGAAGCTTCCTCTCGTTCGATTTGAGTTTTTTCACGTCGTCGGGATTACCAATAACGGATAAGACGGGGTATTTTCGCTTATCGATTGACATTTACTATTTGAACACCCTCTTAAAAATGGTATCCACGTGACGCATATACAAATCCAGGTCGAACATCGCCTCTATTTCTTCCAGGGAGAGATAACGCCGTATTTCGCCATCCTTGATTACTTCATCTCGGAAATCCTCGTCCCGCTTGATTGCCGCCATTGCCTTGCCCTGCACCATAGTATAGGCCTTATCGCGTTCCATCCCGGCATTAACGAGCTTTATCATCAACCTCTGCGAGAAAACGAGACCTTTGGTTTTTCCGATATTCTCTTTCATAACGTCTTTTTTGACTGTCATGCTGTCCAGTATAAAACCAAGGCGTTGCAGGATATAATCCAACCCGATACAAGCGTCGGGGAGGATTATCCTCTCCGCGCTCGAATGCGAAATATCCCGTTCGTGCCACAGCGTGATATTTTCCAACGCGGGCACTATCGCCGACCGGACGATCCTCGCGATACCGCATATCTGCTCGGATTTAACCGGATTACGCTTATGCGGCATAGCGCTGGAACCCTTCTGCTTCGCGGCAAACGGTTCTTCGACTTCGCCGACCTCCGTGCGTTGAAGGTTCCTTATTTCGGTGGCGATTTTATCACAACTCGATGCGATTATCGCCATAACGGAAACGAATTCAGCATGCCTATCGCGTTGTAATATCTGGTTGCTGACTTTGGCCGGTTTTAGCCCGATTTTTTCCAGCGCAGAAACCTCGATTTCGGGGGGTATCTGCGAATAGTTGCCCACAGCGCCGGAAATCTTCCCCACGGTAATCCTCGGTCTGAGCTCCTTTATCCTGTCGAGATGTCGCTCGAACTCGGAGTAGTAAATAGCCAGCTTCAATCCGAAAGTCGTTGGTTCGGCATGCATACCGTGCGTTCTTCCGATAATCGGCGTGAATTTATACTTCTTTGCGATTCTCTTCAATGTAGTTAGAATGCTCTTCACGTCTTTCTCGATTATATCCAGCGATTCGACCATTTGAAGTGCCGTTGCCGTATCCATAATATCGCTGGAGGTCAGACCCATGTGAACGAATCGGGATTCCTTGCCGATATTCTTCTGAATGACCTGCAGGAAAGCGAGCACCTCGTGATGATTTTCCTTCTCTTTTTTAAGAATATCTTCCAGTTTGAAATCGGCCTTTTCTTTAATCTTTGCCAGCGATTTGTCCGGAATTATCTCCTGTTCGTTTAACGCTTCGCATACTGCAATTTCGACATCAAGCCATTTTCTAAAACGATAATCCTGGCTCCATATCTTAGCCATCTCTTCGTTACTATAACGCGGGATCATCTTGTAGGGCCTCCTTATCTCCGTTTTTTCAGGTTAATAATCGTTATTTCAAAAGCGTGATAGTAAAAGCATCTTCCGTGCCGGGAACGAATTTTGCCAGATATACTCCCGACGGCAACGAATTTCCCTCGTTGTCATCGCCCCACCAGTCGAAACAACAATCCGTTCCAACATGTTCCAGTCGGACTATCGAACCTGTAATATCGTAAATTTTTATATAACTGTCCTTGCGAATCTCCTCGGGCCTGCAAATCCTGCAATAGGAATTGAAAGGATTGGGATATCCTGTAATCTTCGCATTTTTTGGCAGTTTATTTTCCTCGATAGCAACCGGGTCGTTTACCAATATCAGTGAATCCACTATATCGTTGCTGTAATTATGCATGAACATCGACAATTTATGTTCATCGGCGGAATAAAAGAAATTCAGATGATGGAATAAATTATATCCGAACGCGGAATGCGGTAACCAATAGAAAATCGGGCTGGAAGGTGCACCGCCGCCCCCTGTAACGATATAAATCACGCCATCCTGAGGATGAGACCTTTCATACATGTGATCGTGTCCCTGGATAACAATATCTACGTGATTCGCTATTAGAAGGGGTTCAAGGACGACGGCCATATCTTCTTCTCGTCCATGATAACCGCTGGAGTAGAACGGCCTATGCACTAGCCCGATAACAAAATCGTAATTGGGATTAGCATCAGCCGCCGCAAGATCGTTCGACAGAAACTCGTATTGGTTGCTCGTTACCGAATAATCTATTTCTGAATTAATTGATACAAAATGTATTCGTCCCCAGTCGAAACTCGAATATTCCTCTGTCCCTGACGGATTTTGCGGAAGACAGACGGCGTCGTAGAAATAAGGCGATTCGTCGTCGTGGTTGCCCATCGCGTAGAAAAACGGCACTTTGCAGTTCAAATCGTCCGTTTCGCAAAGTAACTCAAAATATGTATCCCAATCGCTGTCAACGTCGCCATCGCCGACCATGTCGCCGCTGTTGGTTACGAACATAGGATCGCACGTTTCCATGTGAGCGATAATCTCGGAATGAAAGACGTGCCAATCTCTCGAATCCCCGTAGGCACAGAACTGGAAATCTTCCATAGCTCCCGGTTCAGGAGCAGTCCAGAATGAATAGGGACCGATACTATCGCCGTCGGCAAGCAGGATATATTCGTAATTGGAATAGGGAAAGGTCAGTAAAAATATGGCGTGATTTGTTGTCGCGCTTGCATCGCCCCGAATATGCCAGCTCGTTTCTTCAATTTCCCTGTATTTCACTTCCCCTATACATGGATTATCCGTTACGAAATTAACCACCATCGACTCGTGCGGGACTTCGGTAGATAAAATTGGGCCGCGGTTAACGGAACAAAATGTCGCGCTTGCTATTAAAATAACTAATAAGCAAAGATTCTTCATTTAATTACCTGATTAACGTTATCGACCCCGAACAGATATGTTTTCCATCCACTTCGATTACATATATATAAACCCCGCCTGGACAATCAGCGCCGTTATCGTTCTTGCCGTCCCAGGCGGCCTTTTCGAGTTTACCTGCCGGAACTTCGTAGGTTGTCATCGGCACGCCTCGCATATCAAAAATCTTCACCGTGGCGTCGTCGCGGAAGAAATGTGGCCAGTAAAAAGTAACCGCATCGTTGTAGCCGTCGGTGTTCGGCGTGAAAGGATTCGTGCTTGTGGAACATTCTACGTGAGGTTCTATCCAATACGAAAACTGTATGCACCCTACATTCGGCGGGCATAGATCCGGATTATCCCCGGCGCAGATATCTATAATCAGCGAATCGCCGTCGTCCAGAGAGAAATCCGCTTCGTTAGGATCGAAATCCAATTCCGACGTCGTCGAATCCCAATCCAATCCGCTTGAATCGGGGGTTAAATAGAGAGAATCGATAATATTCGCCACTATCGTAACCTCAATATAATCCCGATTTATTCCGCACATATTATCAAAAATCGACATCGTGAAACCGTAATTGTCTTCCGGCACCATCTGGCCGTTAGATGGACTCAGAAGCATGAAACCGGGCGGTTCGGTATCGACATAGAACACCCATTCGATAGGCGTGAAAAGCTGGTTGCCCAATTCGTCTTTCGCTTCGATAAGTCTAACATATATCGCGCCGTCGTCGAAAATATCTGCCGAAGGTTCGTATCGGAAAGCGCTGTCGCCGAACGCGTAAAAATCCGGATGGTCGGTTGTGATCGTGTCGGCGTCTATTAAAAATACGCACGATTCCATATCCAGGGCCACCTCGCCCGACGTGATGAAATCTATCGCCTGGTCGGGGCAGGACGTTACCCAACCGGGTTGTGGCAGAATCATCTCGACGTCCGCCGGAGCTACGATTTCGATGAACCACATAGGCGAATCGCCGCGTGTCCTGTCGTCGAATTCCATGTAATCGTAATCGTCGTCCCAGCAGGTCGCGGCGAAATCGATATCGTTGTCCGAATCCGCTGAATAAATGATAGTATCTGTCTCGAACGTTGTTGTCCCGGCGTTTTCGGAGATGAAATTCAACCACGCCGTATCGCAGGTCGCCGATAACTCGCCGTCGATATCCCATACTATATACGGAGCTTGAGCGTTAGACGGCGATGCAGTGTAAATCCCCGAACTGTCGAATGCCCGGCACGTAATCGAGAACACGGAATCTTCCAGATACAGTGAGGGCGTATAATCTAACCATTCCGGTGGGATCGTGTCGTCGTCCGGGACGAAAAATTCCCAGGTCGTATCGACCTGATTCGGCGGGCAATATCCGGCGCAATCCTCGGCCACGATGCGGATGTTCACCGTTTCGCCCTCGGAATAATGCATCCCCGCCGCCGAAGGATCGAAGACCAGAGTATCGCCGTGCCAGCTCAAGCCGCTTCCTACAGGCACAAAATTGTCATCCGAATAGAATTCCAGTTCGTCGATATTCACTCCGCATCCGTTGTCCGTAATGACCGCGCGCGCGATATCCTCCGGGCCGACATCGTCCGAGCCCGGCAACGGCGATAATATATCGACGTTCGGTGCCAACAGGTCGATATAAACCTCGGTGTAAATAGTGTCCTGAAGAGGATTTCCTATTGAATCGTTCGCCGATTGTAGTTCGTAAGTAACTACGTCGAGATGATCCCACGGGATGTCTGGTGTGAATATAAGCGTGTCATAATTGTATTCGAGTGCCGGATCAGGCCATCGCACGGGCACGCCGTTAACCAGAACCTCCAGCGAGTCGAGAATCAGCCCCGAGGGATCGACGACTCTCGCTGAAAATCCCTGTGTGCTACAACTCGACCAGGTTCCCGAGTCCGGTTCGATAAGGAAAGCATGCGGGCCGAGATTATCTATTAAAAACATCCATGTCGTATCGCCGCAGTTCGGGCCGCAAAGTTGAGTGGCATCGCAACCGTGGACTGTGATAAACACGGTATCAGTATCGAAATGGACTCCCGCGATATATGGATCGAAAATAAGGCTGTCCCCGCTGAAAGTCAGTCCCGGCGGAAGCGAATCGTAGCCCCAACAATCGCCGTTCGCGCAGAGAACGAGACCGCTGTCGGATATTCCCGTGACATCCTCGAGAAGCGCGGAGATTAGCGGCTGAGTCGTATCGACCAAACCGTTGTCCGGCGGAGTCAACGGCGTGATTACCGGTGGAGTTAAATCCACTGTAAAAGTGTAATCGCAGGGATCCTCGAGTTCGTTGCCGAGGCTGTCCTCGGCTGAAGTTATCTGGACGTTTATTATCTGGCCGTCAACCCAGGGCGACGAGGGAGTGAATTCGACCGTATCCCCGATAAGCGCGACTTCCGGGCTACCAGCAGTGTATGATGTTCCATCGATAGAAAACTCCATCGTCGAAAAGTCCACGCCGTTGGGATCGGCGAGGTAAAATCGGATGATAAAATCGTCGCAACCCACTATCCAGCCGTCCAGTGGCGAAATCGGCACGCATTCCGGCCCGCGTAAATTGATGTTGAAGAACCAGCACGTGTCAAATGAATTAGCGCCGCAACCGCTGGCGTTATCCGTAGAATGGATACAAACCACGATGGAATCGTCGTGCTCGAAAGCCCACCCTAACGCCGTGCCGTCCATGTAAAATTCACTGCCGTCCCAGCTAATCCCCGCGTGGGGGAGTGTGTAGAGGATTCCGTCAACCTCCACCCGAATCGAATCCTCGTTCAATCCGCTGATTAAATCCGTAATATTAAAACTGATATCCGGGTTTGGAATACCCACAAAACCGCCGTCGGAAGGAACCGCCCCGCTCACGAAGGGCGGCGACTGATCCACGACGAATTCCCAGTTCTCACCGCTATTCTCGTTGCCGAGTAAATCCTCCAGATGCGTTATCTCTATCTGGAAAGTGTCCCCGTCGATGAGTGCGATATCTGGAAGAAGAAAAAGCGTGTCGTCCGAAAAAACCATGCCCGTAGGATATATGAGCGATATCCCGGCCGCGGTTATAGTCAAACTCGCAGTGTCGATGCCGATTAAATCCCACAGCTTGAAAATCGCTTCAAGACTGTCGCAACTGATATAATAGTTTTCCGGCGAAAGCAGTTCCACCTGAGGCGCGGTCGTATCAACGATAATCGTGTAACAAGTTTCCGCCATGTTCGGGCCACATCCAATAGCGATATCCCCCGCTCCCACGCAAACATCGATTGTATCCACCAGTTCCAATCCCGCCAGGAAACTGCTAAGCGTGAGTTCGCCGGTGGTACCATTCCAGCTCAACCCCGGGTCGCCATAACCTATGCTGTCGCCGTTGACTTTCCAATAAAAAGTCGAATTCTCCTCGTCAGAAGTGCTATCGTAAACCGAAACACGGAAAATCGGATTTGTATCCGAAATGATAGTATCGTCAGGCGGATAAAAGCCTGTGATTGCGGGCGGTCTTAGGTCGGCGGTGAAACTGAATGTGGTATCGCCGAGCCTTCGACATCCGGTTTCGCCGTCCAATTCGAGCACAGTTCCCGTGTATGATACTCCGTGTTCCCAGCAGGATGTCGGCCCCAGGAAGCTGAAAACCGAATCCCCCGAATCCCAGTCGCAATGCGAACCGCCGTAGATAATCGAATTGGCCTCGATCTGCGCCGTAACGAGATCGACTCCGCTCTCGGTGTGGACGTCCCACGTTACTGCGCCGCAAGAACATGAATAGAAACTCCCTATCGGCGGCATTACCAGTTCCAGTTCCGGCCTCGGTATATCGAAATGCCAGATAATCGAATGGACTACAGGTCTTTCGCCATGAATTCCGCGTTGCATTATTATTCGATATCTATAATAAGGCCCGTCCGCCAGAAAGGCGGGAATAGCTACCAGTGGTTCGATTATGTAATAATCACTCCATGTAATACCGTCGGCGGACGAAGCGAGTTCGATAGTCGCCGAAGCCTCTCCCGACGTGTCGGCGTCGATATCGAACCTTAAAAGCTCCCCCGGACATGTCGCGATGAATTCAGTGCTCTCGTAAACTCCGGATCCACGCCCTCCAAAATAGGCGTAATACATGGAGTTGATCATCGCCTTACCTTCCATAGGGTCGGGACGCCAATCGAAAACGTCCTCTTCGGCATAATGTCCTGTGGAGAAATAGGCCGCATAACTGCCGTAAGTCCCGGAATGATAGGTGTGCATGAACATCCTGCCATCGGGACTATTAAACCATACCTGACCGTCTTCGTAAACTTCGCCGAACTCATGGCAGGCGCTTAATGAAAAGGTATCCGGGAGTTCAAAAGGAGCGTGTAATATAGGCGAATCCGGCGCAGAAGGATCTTTGTGAACCTCGTAATACAAATCGTCGGGCGCGTAACAATCGACCCATTCAGAACCGAGCCCGGTAACATCCGATATCGAATTGAACCTCTCGTGTTCGTAATCCTCCGAATCCGTGCATAATGGCGTGTCCCAGCGTCGGCCTTCCCTTTTGGCGATCGTATCGTGGGTAAGAATTATACCTTTACCGAGTTCCGCGAAATCCCGCACTCGCTGACGACCGCTGTTACTTAAATCGTTGTTTCTTCCGCCGAAACCGTTACCGATACCGAAAAATATTATGTCGAAAAACATCAGGTTACGATTATACATCCCGCCGCCCAAATCCGACGGGTCGGCAACGAGAAAATTGTCGGTTAGGCTGGAAATATCGTTCCAGCGATTTAGCGTAGTAACCTCGATAAGAAAAACAATCGGAGGTTCACCTAAAGGAGATAGAGAATCTACTACGGTATAAATGCAATCCAGGCAATGTTCGTCGTCGGGGGCTATTTGTAGGACTTTAATCGTATCGAATTCATTCAGGATAATCGCGGCGTTAGGGTAAGTCGGGTCGGGGACAATCTGAGTGTTGTTGAAAATCCCGCCAGAAAAATCGCTTTCATTTGTGTGAACAAGCTCCCACGGGGCGGATAGAACCGTCGCGCCAATAGCTAATACAGCAAAGAAGAGAGTTCTAAAACTAATCCTTCTCATTTTTCCTTCGTTGAGAAAAGAGAACATTCCATTTAAATATATAAAAAAGGCTACCCAAAGGCAACCTTTTTTTGTTAATACGTTATTTTGCAAAGACTTACATATCAAACATCACACCGATATATGGATTATACGTCGATATATCCGAGAGGTTGATCTTGAAAGTGAAAACTCCCTGGATATCCTCTTTGATAGGCATTGTCGCGCCCATCGCGAGGTGGAGTTCCAACCTCATTTCCGAGGGTTCTTCATTAGCGCCGGACTGACGTTCGTCAAGTTTGGTCATATAATAATGGAATCCGACACCGCCGCCAAGATAGGGATCGAAGGGCAGAGATTCGATATCCGGCGTGAATTTTACAGTGGCGATACCGGAAAAATCCGACAGCGAATTTGTATATGTCTCCAACACAGTTTTCGTAATTCGCATATATTCCATGTTGGCCTCTATGCCCAGGACTTCGTGTAATTTCCCGAGGTCTCCGCTGAGACTGAACGCAAAACCCACGTTATATGGACGGTCGGGCCATGCTGGCCCCAGCTTAACGCCTACTCGTTTCAGTCCGATATCGGGATAATTGTTTATTACAGTCTGCCCCGCTGTGAATCCTGCGATAATAGCGATTATTATCAGATGAAAAAAGATGCGTTTCATTTTTCCTCCGGTTCGTATTTTACCTAAAACTATTGCGAAAGAACGCAAATGTCAATAATATAGTTGAGAATTTCGACTTAAATCTTAAAAAGAAGAACAGCAATAGAAATGAAATCGACTTTGAATGAGATAATCAAAAAGCGGCGAAGTGTGCGAAAATACAGCTCGCGCGAAGTTACCGATTCTGAAATCGAGACGATCCTCGAAGCCGCGCGACTGGCTCCCAGTAGCAATAACACTCAATGCTGGCGGTTCGTGGTTGTCCGGGATAAAGAAACAATCGAGAGGCTATCGAAATGCGGGCCGTTTATTTCGCGGCCGGTAATAGGTTTTATCGAAAAAGCGCCATGCGTGATAGTCTGTTGCGCGGAGCCGCAGGCGATTTATCATAAAGCGACGCAAAAAGTCATCCCCGGAGATTTGGCGGTGATGGACGTTATAATTGCCACCGAACATATAGTCCTGTCATCAGCCGAAATGGGATTGGGCACATGCTGGATAGGATGGGTGTCCGATAAGAAGATCTCCAAATTGCTCGATTTGCCGAAAACCTGGAAAGTAATTACAATGCTCGCGGTCGGATGGCCGGAAGAGCCGTTGGAAACCCGCGAACCGAAACGAAAGAACCTTTCAGAAATCGCTTTCAGGGAAAATCCGCGCACCACCTGGGAGTCAGGTGATTAGGTAATCTCGATAATCCTCTTTATTCGCCGGTTCAACCACGATAATCTCAGGTTCTCCCGACGGTGATTCGATAACGATCCGAACCGATTCACGTTCCGAAGCCTTACCGTAAGCCGCCACCAGCGACGCCGCCCTTTTCCTCTCCTTTTCCGACGGTTCCCTATTTATGGCTGAAAAAGGCCCCGGAATTCCGTCCGCGAAAATTACCCACGTTTTTCCGCGAGCCAACTCGCAGATTTTTTCGCTCTCATATTGATTCCGTGGAATTATGAGTCGTAATCCGCCCGGAAGCCTGTAGAACCTGCCCAACCCCATTATTTTAATATCGAAGGGGGGTACTTCTCTCTCGTTTTCAAGAACATCGAAGAACCGTGCGGAATAGGCCTTTTGGGTCAAAAGGCATCCTCCGGCCGGGGTCGGATAATCTTCGATTCCGTATTCCTCCGCGAGCGCCATCTGTGGTTTTCTACTCCGTCCGCTCAGGTCGAGTAAACTCTTGCGGTCGATCCATCCGCGTTCCTCCGGGATTGTCGTCGGAAGCAGTTTCCCCGATAACGGCCGCACGATGTAGCCGCGCAGTCCCGCTGTCTTCTCAATCTGATTGATGTAATTTTTCATCTGGCTCATCGGTCTTTGCCCGATAACTTCGCCGGTAATCAGGAATTTCGCACCGACCAGTCTCATCATTCGTTCCGCACGTTTCAGAATAAATACCCGGCAGTCCCTGCATGGGTTCGCGCCCTTGCCGCGTCCCAATTCCGGCGAAATAATCATGTTCAGGAATCCCCGGTCGTCAGAGTCTTCGATTATCGAAATGCCGACCTCGAAGGCCGCGTGTTCGGCGGGGGAGAGGCCGTCGGGGCGGCTATCAGGTTCGAAAAGGTGATTGAAATGATACCCGATCACCTTCAATTCTGGTTGTTCGGCCATAATCTTCGCAGAGAGAATACTGTCCAACCCCCCGGAAATCAATGCCAACGCGAGAATTTCCATTATTTCAACAAAATAGCTTTCGCGATTTCGTTTCGCCCGACGACTCTGAATAGATAAATCCCAGACGGGACTTCGATGCCGTGCGAGTCTTTTCCGTCCCATATTGCCTTTTCGTCCATATCGATTGAACTCACAAGCCGGCCTGTTATATCGTGAACCTCGACAACGGCGGTCTTTCCACCGAATTCCAGGCGGCAGGTCGAGTTGAAAGGATTAGGATAAACCCGAATCGAGTATTCGTCCGGCAAATCGCGATTATCCTCACCAATCGACGTGTAATCCCCGCCGTAGGCACCCATATCGCTTCGCGTGCCGTCAGAATCCAGAATGCCGGGGTCGCCGGTATCGATACAGGGGCTTCCCGATTGTAGATGATAATCGAAGGGCGTCCCGCCGACGAACGTCGGATCGTTGTAAATCACGTTCGCGCCGACGTCTATCGGACCCCATGTATCCACGCCGTTATCGTGGAAACAACAGTAGTCCAGTTCCGCCGGCCAGATATCGCGGATATCCACTCCCGCGCCGCAACGCATGAAAATCGCATTTACGACATCGAGATTTTCCACCGTATCAACCGAAATCCCGGCGTAATAAATGCTGTCGAAAGTCGCGTTTGTAATGTCAACGACATCGGCATTCAGCGCCCAGATTGCGGAAAGCTCCGTTATATCGGCATCTTCATCGTTGAGATTGTAAACTAAAAGCTGGCTTGCGGTTATATCGGCGTTGCCCGATATTAATATTCCAGTGCTAACGTCCCGAATTTCCACGTTGGAAAGCTCGAGAACCCCTCCGGCGAGATTAATCGCGGTATCGGCTTTCTCTATTGCAATATTGTCGATTCTCCTCGGAGACCGATTGCCTTTGAAAGTTATTCCGCGCCAATGGCCGTAAGGTTCTCTGACCCCGAATTGCACAGGTTCTTCTCGTGTCCCCTGGATTTCTATTTCCCCCTCGATGACCAGCCGAGAAGTCCAATCCAGAGCGTAAACTTCGACTCCGGGCATAATGATTAGACTACCGCTCGGTTTTACCGTCGTGTATCCGAGATAATGAGGCCACGTTGTGTCCACCCAAACCTCGTCGTGGTATATGTTTCCCTCGTGGATCGGCCACAACGTCTCCACCCTCTCGAATCCGGAATCGAATAACTCGGCGATGCCATGCCAGTGCGCAAGCACGATACTGCCTACCGCGATTTCTTCATCCAAACCAAAGGTAAGCTCATCGCCGTCTAGCGTTGCGCAGGTTATCTCGATTGTGTCGTCTTCGGCTGTTATAGCCCAGTGCCACAAATCCGTAACCGAGGAGTCCGGTGGTTCCGCGAACTCGATATAAATTGTGTCCAGCGCGGTCTGCACGATACTGTTGATAGTGTTTCCGGAATAATCGCTCGACCAATTCAGCGTGATATCATAAGGCATCGCGATAGCCAGGCATTCCACCCGAAGATAAATATCGCCCCCTTCCGCCGGAACAGTCGTCTCCCCGTCGAGTATCAACTCGTTTAACCCGGCGGCAATCGAAAGGGAAGTGTCGTAAGAGGTGAACGTCGCCGGTTCGCCGTATCGCACTTTCAAATTGCCACTACCCGAAACTACATTGACCCCGACGGTTACCTCCGAAACGTCGTGCGGAAGAGTCGAATAATAGCTATCTGATATGAGGATAAAGACAGTATCAGGATGCGTTTCTCCATTGACCAGATACCGTGCGTCGGGCGGGGACAGCTCCTCGAAAGCCGCGCCGATGTTTAATTTGCCCGCGCCCCAATCGTAATTCGGTGCCGTGCCAACAAATGAATCTACCGTAGCGGTGGAAGCCAAAAGCTCGCGCACCCGGTTGGGCGTCAACGTCGGGTCGGCCTGCAACAGCAGGGCCACCGCGCCTGTTACGTGCGGCGACGACATCGAAGTTCCCTGCATCATGGTGTGTTCGCCGTCGAAAGTGCTCCACCACCCGGAAAACACCCCGCTTGAGGATCTCCCGGCTCCAATGAGTTGCCCCGGAGCGGTTATATCCGGCTTGAGGTTGCCGTCGCGTGCCGGTCCCGGGCTGGAAAAGCTGGAAAGTTCTTCGAGGTCGATCCAGCTTCGCGCCGAGGTATCGCCCCATTCGTTGAGCCATTTGTTTTTAGTAGCGTAACTCGCCACCGTAATTGCCTCCGGCATCGTCCCCGGAGGACCGACTATATATGAATCCGAGACGTCGTCTTCGAGGATATAAGCCGAGATCGAACCGGCATAAAGCCACCCGTGGACGGTTCCCTCGCCGGAATAGATGATACTCCATTCGCCGGCCGCGGGAGGTTCGTCCTCTTCGACGTCGCAGATCACAAACGTAAAGCACCTGTCGCCGTTAGGCGCTAGCCCGAAACTGGAATTGTCCAGCCAGACAAAACCGTCGCCGTCCGAATTGAAAACCACCTCGTCGCCGGGGTAAATCGGGCCGTAGTCGTGTCCGTGCGGAGACCTGATATTTACGACAACCGAATCATCGCCATTATACCACCCGGAAATGAAGAGATAATCATTTAACGCACCTGGTGAGGAATAGGGATCGACTTCGACGTGCAAAGTATCGCCTACAGATGGCGTAATATCGCATTGATAATGGCGATTATACCCGCGCGAATTTCCTGCTGAAATACACGCTATTTTGCCGGGGCCTGTATGATTCGCCATTACCCTTTCATATAATAGCGACCCGTCGTGGGGACCGTAACTGCCGCCTATCGATAAATTTATGCAAATCGGTTTGCCCTCGTCGTTCGCGAGGTCGGTCAACCACGCGAATCCGTTGGCGATATTATGGCTGTAAAAATAATAATTCCCCGCCTTTGCCATCGCGATATCCGCGCCGGGTGCCATCCCCATGAAAACGCTGTCGTAACCCGCCGCGATACCGGTTACATGAGTTCCGTGACCGTAATAATCCTCTTCGGTGCAGGTTCGTTCGATGATGTCATCCGCAGTCCACAACATCCCGTAATCGAAACCGTCGGGGTGGGCGTCGCCCTCGACCGTCAAATCCCATATTGCCAGAATTCTGTCGTTGCCGTATTCGTCCCGAAAATCGGTATGGTAAAAATCGATACCCGTGTCCAGAATGCCCACAATTACGCCCTCGCCCGTGCCGCCTTCGGGTGAAATCCACACCGAGGGTGCTCCCGTTTCCGGCACGCTGACGTCGCATAAAGGTGCGCACCTGCTGGAGGCCTCCACCCAAAACACGTCTGCGTCGTGAACCAGTGCCGGAAGTTCACCGAGTTCGATATTCAAAATCGCCAGACCGTTTCTATCATAGGAGACTCGCGAATTAAACAGGGGAGTCCATCCGGGCCTATGAGAAACGATGACGTCAGTTCTGCCCTCCGAGATGGAAAAATTATCCTGCACGAAAGGAGATTGTGGTCCCGTCTTGCTCTGGAACGCCGGATGTTTTAGTATCAAATTGACATGCGGATCCGGTGAACCGGCCAAAATTCCAATGCAAGTCGTTATCAGGAAGACAATTATAGTATGTTTCATGATATTCCTTTAGTTTGAATCATCCCCCTAAATATAAACGCGCGACGATTTTTTTCAAGACACAAAACGAATTATCGGCTGGAATCTCGAAACCGTTTGACAAACGGCCGGCAAGATATGATTATTGATTCATGTTTTTCCAATTGCTGATACTATTTATCCTCATCCCCATATGCGAATTGGCCCTGCTGATAGAAATCGGCAAGGCCATCGGAACATGGCCGACTATCGGGATTATCGTCGTTACAGGCATTGTAGGAAGTTATCTACTCAAATGGCAGGGCGCGGCAACGTGGCGGAAGTTCCGGGATTCTCTCTCGCGCGGAGGTTTTCCCGGCGATACAATTGTCGAGGGCGTCATGATTTTAATAGGTGGTGCCTTCCTGCTCACTCCCGGAGTGGTTACGGACGTCCTCGGCTTTATCCTGCTCATCCCGCAGTCGAGAAGGTTGCTACTCAAGGCGGTCAAGGCCTATCTTAAAAAGAAATACGATTTAGAGGAGATTATCGTAATTCAACCGGACCAACCTGAGACGCGCGAACATCTCGATTCGGGGAAACGTCTCTAATTAGACATTCAAAATCCATGTCGCTGTGATTTCCAGGTTTAAACCGTTGTTCCAGGGGTCGTCCAGGATCGGCGCTTCGCCATATGTATCCAGATCGCCGTCGTAATCGATTCGAAACCCTATACCAAACTGCCGGTGTGGGTAAAACCGCAATTCCCCCCATCCAACCATCACCTTGCTCTCTGTCAGCAATGCGCCGTCGAAAATAACCCAGGACCTATCGAGGAAAAACGTGCAATCCGAAGTAATCCTGGCTCCGACGACAAAATCGACATATTCGTAACCGCCCTCCATACGCGAAATATGTGCGCCAGCCGAGGCCTGGAATCGAAGCGCACCTTCGATGAACTCGATATTCCCCGCCGAACCGATTATCTGCGCCAGAGTGTAAGTGCCATATTCGTCCTCGTAATCCCGAATGAAAAACCTGCCCGAAAGGCTGTAATATGGCCGATATTCCGCCCATTCGAACCCGCCGGATTCCTCCTCGGCGATAGCAGTAATCGACGCCCCGGTGCCCTTTAACGCGGCGACTCCTATCTCCAATTGCCGCTGAAACCCTGTAGCTGAAATTGCGTAAAGTGCGATAGTTATAATTATTACGAGTTTCTTTGACATTTTTTACTCGATTTGCAAAGCTAATCCAAACCGGCCCTCCGGCGAAATGCGCGGAGTTAATGAAGCTTCTCTGCCCTCCAAGATACCGTATTTATAACGCACCGCGTCGCGTTTGTATTCGATAGTGTGGATTCCGTCCAGCCAGTCGTAAACCAACTGCCCCACTATGAGCACTCCACCGAACCCCATCAATACAGCGCCGCCGGTGGAAATAGGTTCCTCCGATTTCTGTTTACGAAGCTCGTATTCGATCTCGTCGTCGGTCATCTTAATAGGCACCTTCTCATACCGATTTCCGTCGATAATCTCGATTTCATAATCGGAATCCGGCCATTCCTCGTCGCCGCGTAGCATGACGCCGGTAATAACAGACGCCAGCCCCAATCCCGTCGCGCCGACACATAGCCAGCCTTTAGTGTTCTCGGCCGCGTAAAAATGCAACATCCCCGGCACCGGAATCGACATCATCATCAAACCAACCGAAATCCGACGGTTGGCATCGCGGTATTCCTCGAATGTCATCTCTTCCGGCATGTCGTAAATCGGCGTCTCGTCGAGAACGTCCCCGCCGCCGTAAAGATTAACTCCCTGCGCTAATGCGCCGAACGCGGCCAGAAGTATGAATATATATTTCATATCGTCTCCCTTTGTTTTGCTAAATATGCCGATTTTCTTAGCATTAGTCAAACGAAAGCTTGAATATATCCAGCAATCGATTATATTGTATCGGTATCATTTTAAGGAGAAATATCATGAAATACGGAACTATTACCTTCGCGCTACTCGTCCTTTCAGTTCTGGCTTATCCGCTGGAATACATGGACATCACCGACACCCCGCGTCCCTCGCCGGCGTTCGAAGCGAGGCAGATTGATGTCGTCGAATATAACCTCGAAATCCGAATCGACCCCGACACAAACGCATTGTCCGAAATTCAAACTACTATCGATTACGTGAAATTAAACGAAGATACCGTCCTCATTTTCGACTTCGAATACGGAGAACTCGATTCTGAATGGAGTTATGGAACTTACTACCTGGATCATGCCTGGCATTTAGTTGACGTCAACTTCCAGGATAGTATTATCTCGATTAATACATCGATAGATACCGCCTCTTCTATCGGCGACACCTGTCGATTAGCCTTTTTTATACCATCATTGGCTTTTTCGAGCGGAATTTACAGGGATATTTCTCCGGATGGCCCTGTTGTTTACACCCTTTTCTGGCCATCTCTCGCTCGAAGGGTATTCCCATGCATCGATCATCCCGCCGACCGGGCAACCTGCACTATGAAAATCACTACCCCTGAAGAGGTGACAGTTGCCGCAGGGGGAGAGTTGATAGATAGCACAACATCCCTGGGTGACTCGACTATTGTAGTCTGGACCTTCCGCTACGACGATCCCGTCTGCACATACAACATCTCCTTTGCCGCAGGCAATTACGCCGCAATCGAGACCACCGCGCTGGGCGGTTCCCTGCCGGTAAAATCCTACGCCTATCCATCCGACCCGACAGACACGGAATACGATTTCGCGCGCATCCCTCAGATGATCGAGCTTTACGATTCCCTTTTCGGCGATTATCCTTTTACCAGAGCCGGTTGCGTGGTCACGCCGATGGCCGTATGGGGTGGCATGGGCGGCATGGAACACCAGATGCTTCCCAATATCGGTGATGGCCTGGTTACAGGAACTCGCACTTACGAGGAGGTCGTCGCGCACGAGATGTCCCACCAATGGTTCGGAGATTGTATCGGAATAGCCGAATGGGCGGATTTCTGGCTCAACGAGGGTATCGCGGTATATTCCGAAGTCCTCTGGGTCGAACATACCGAAGGCGAGGACGCGGCTAAAACATACATGACCAATATCGAGAGCAATTACCGCACTTACGCAACTTATTATGACGATTTTCCGATATACGATCCGGAAAATTATCTGTCCTATATTCCTTATAATAAAGCGGCCTCCTGGTGGCACATGTTGAGGTGGATAATCGGCGACGAGGATTTCTTCGATTTTCTGCATTATTATTTCGACCAATTCGCTTACAAGACCGTCGTTACAGATTCTCTCCAGCTTGCCCTCGAAGATTTCACCGGCGACGATTGGGGCTGGTATATGGATCAGTGGATCTACAGCCAGGGTTACCCGAAATACGGTTTCTATATCGAGTCGCGCCAGGATTCGCTCGGATGGTTCATCGACGTCTGGCTCAAGCAAACCCAATCTGCGCCGATGTGCACGCTTTTTACAATGCCCGTCCCGTTGGAGATAAACGCGCCGGATTCAACGTGGGAAGTCGTTTTCTCCGTGGACGCAAGAACTTCATACGAGCGCTTCCGCGTGCCGGACACGGTTGAATATATCCTCTTCGACCACAGAAACGCGATATGCGGAACCTTCACCTACGATCCTACCGCCGCGGTTACCGAGACAGATTTCCCGGAAGAAATATCCTTACGGATATCGCCGAATCCATTCAATGCGGCAATTGAAATCGAATCTCCTGCAAACGCGAAAATCGAAATTTACGATATCCTCGGCGTTAAGATCGATGAACTGAAATCGCCAGCGACCTTACGAAAGGTAGAAACACAAATCCACGTCTGGAAACCTTCCCCGTGTGTCGTGAGCGGAATATACTTCGTGAAATCCTCGATAGCTGCAGAAATAGAAGTCAGGAAAGCCGTTTACATTAAATAACAAAACCTAATCCTATGAAATACATAATCTTAGCACTTGCACTTACCGCAATTCTCTTCGGCCACGAAATTATCCAGGATGCCTGGCAAATCGAAATCGTCGATTGGAGCCTGACCAACGGATACACTGCCATAGTAATGCCCGGCGAATCTTCCGAATTTCAGTTCGCCGGAGGGAATTACAATGTCGTAATCGATTCCGCCCGCTGGACTACCGATCAGTTGATCGTCATGCTATATCCCGATATCGAGGACTGGATACCGGGCGTTTTCGAATCCGATTCACTCTGGGCATGGCAGGAGGAGGCCGAAACCGGCGACGGTCTGACCTTAGCCTGGGAAACCAGAGTCCGGTGTGAAGGCGATTTTTCGATCTTCTCGCAGTTGATGATAGTTGAAAACGAGGGCGATTCAACCATCCATTTTACTCCAAACACAATAATCGACCTGGGCGGATGCGACGATCTCCCGTTCTACCTTTATTCGTCCACGGCCTGCACGCTCGGTGCAGACGATTTTGGACCGTTTTATCTGACCGAACCTCTCGACTCGGCGATTTTTAAAGTCTACCAGGCGGGCGAAATCTACCCGATTTACACGACGATTTACCCCGCGAATCCCGAATACGTCCTGTTCGCAAATTGGCGCGAGATATTAGGCCAATTCGGCGGCTATGACACTCTGGCTTCCGGGTCTACCGACGACCTTGCGCTGGCAATCCAATGGAACGAAATTCTCATCGAAGCCGGCGCAACCGACACGGTGGGCATGGAATTCGCGGTCATCGACTCCGGCGCAAGCATAACTGAACGCGATCTACCGGAATCTCATGATTTGAATATCTTCCCGAATCCCTTTAATTCGTCGGTCAGGATTGCCGTGGAGGCGTATTGCAATACGTCCCTACAAATACGGATATACGACATCCACGGCTGTTTGGTAGATGAACTTCGGCCCGGCGCAAATGTTTGGCAACCCGATGAATCCGTGACATCGGGCATCTATCTGATAAAAGCTAATTTGGGTGATTATTCAATAACCCGCCGCGCGGTCTATTTGCGTTAATATTTCCCCTCCGCGAATCCCTGTAGCACGCGCGGATACAATTCATGTTCCACCTGCAGGACGCGTTTTTGGAGCGATTCCGGCGTGTCATCCTCAAGCACCGGCACTGGCGATGTCGCGATTATCGCGCCCTCGTCGTAGTCCTCCGTCACGTGATGTGTCGTCACGCAGGTCGTGTCAATTCCGCTTTCCAGCACCGCCTCGTGGACGCGAATCCCATACATCCCCTTGCCACCGAATTCCGGTAATGGCCCCGGATGAATATTTACGATTCGTCCGCGATATTTCTCGATTATTTCGGGTGGAATCTTGCGTAAATACCCGGCCAGCGCGATAAAATCCACGCCATGGCGTTCAAGAAGCATCATCATCGTCGCAACGAATGAATCGCGGCTTTCACAATTATTTTTAGATATTACCACGGTCGGGATACCGGCTTTTTTCGCGCGGTTCAGACCATAAGCCTCTTTTTTATTCGATAACACCAGGCGTATATCGGCGTCCAGTTCGCCCGTTTCAACCGCGTCGATTATCGATTGCAGATTTGTCCCGCCGCCGGAAATGAACACGCATAAATTAAGCCTGGCCATGATTATCCCTCTCGTATAATATTTCTCCGTCGATTATTGTCATATCGACTTTCACCTCGTCCGGATTTTTTTCGAAATCACCGTCGAGCACCACGAAATCTGCTTTTTTACCCGGTTCGATGATTCCCGCGATATCGTCCAAACCCTCCGATTTCGCCGCATCGAAAGTGAACATGCGAATCGCTTCGTCGGCAGTAATTCTCTGCGTTGGATTATGATGTCTCATCGCCGCTCGAATTCCGGCTATCGGGTCGATTGGCGTAATATAGCTGTCCGAGCTTCCAGCAACAGTTATCCCCGCGTCGATTAAGTCGCGAAACCTGTTCATCGACGACCATCTTTTACCAAGTCGTTTTGCGTATAACCCTGAATCGCCGCCCCATAGCCCGTCGAATACAGGTTGCATCGCCAGTGAAACTCCCACTCGTGCGATTCGTTCTATCTGGTCGTCGCGTAATAATTCCGCGTGTTCGATTCGCGGCCTGATTGGCCGGTTTTCCTCAGGCAACGCTTCAATTGCGTTCAAAACCATATCAACGGCGGCGTCGCCGATAGCGTGCACTGCGGGGGATATCCCCAATTTGGCAACTTCCGACATCCATCTGTTCAACGCTTCGTCCTCGATTTCTTTTATCCCGAAACATCCTGGCCGGTCTGAATACTCCTCGCCCAACAATGCGCTATGACTGCCTATAGCGCCGTCCGCCATCGGCATACATCCGCCGATACGCTTCAATCTTAGTTTAGTAACTTCTCTCGGTTCGAGCGTTTCTAATCGCGGAATGATATTTATTGGCAAATCCAGACCCAGTAAGAGTTCCATCCAATCGACGCGCGGCACCAGCGCGACTATCGTCCCGCAACCCACTCGTAACGCCTCTTTCGCAACGGCGTCCGACGCCTTAATCAATTTTTTCACGCCGATTTGCGACGCTATGAACCTGTCCGCCCCGATATGCGACTCGCCGAAAAGTAGTCCTCGTTCGTAGTTCGCCGAATCCAGCTTCAGTATTTTATTGCCCAGAAGGCGCGTCATCGCGCTGTTCACACAACTCGAATGGCCGTCGATGCGTCGTAGGAATATTGGCACGGAATCCGAAATCGTATCTAACGTTTCGCGCGTCGGTAATTCTCCGGAATTCGGCGGATCATAGCCATAACCGTTCACATCGCCATGATCGCGAACCCAATCGCTGAGCATATCGAGAAGTTCGCTCTCATTTTCAGCTGAACCTCCGTCAAACTCAATCTTACGGATTCCGGTCTGGAAAAAATGCACGTGCGCGTCCCAAAAAGCCGGCAGGACCGTCTTACCGGATAAATACAGCACGCGTTCAATCTGAGAGCAACTCGAATCCTTGCCCGCATGGTCGATTTTCCCGTTCATGCAGAAAATCTCCCGCGCAATTGGTTGGGAGGGATTCATCGTGCAGACTAAAGCGTTTTTAATCAACAGGTTGCCCATCATTTGCTCTTGAAAAACTCGTATTTCAAATTGGCCGAAAAATATAGCGTGGTAATATCATCCTCATGGACGTCGTGCCATTCCGGCGAATAGATCCCGATTAAATCGGCTCTAAGCCGCTGTGTGAACCAATACGATGAGATCAAACTAAATTCCACGAAACCGAAATTCGAGTAATATGCGTATTCCTCCGGGATTTCTTCAGTGTATTCGCGTAATCCCGGCTCGACTATCAAATCGATCCATATCTTTCGATACCGGAGCCAGTCGAAAGCCATCTCAATCGAATATTCGCGGTAGTTGTCCGACTCCGACAAATTCGCCCAACTCACAAGATATTTCGGCCCGACACTGGCGTAAATATAGGGCGAAAAAGCCCATTCAGCGCCTGCGGTTAACGAAATCTCATCCCGGTTGGGATAAACCGACGAAGCCACGTCGTAACGGTAACTCTCCGCGAATAATCCGGGTTCCAATGTCAATTTCTCGTTCAATGTGATTTTCGGGGCGATGTCCCAATACATTCGCCAATGATTGCCGCTCAGATCCCCTTTATTGTAAATCCTACGTTCGGCCTCAAAATCCATTCGCCAGTAATTTCCCCCTTCGAAATAGTCCCAGGAGGTATAGAAATTATTCCGCTGGTAATTCGCCTCGGTCGTATCTGGAGCGTATCTGAACGCGAACTGATAGCCGATAGAAAGTTCGTCCCTTTCTGCGATAAAAGGAAATCCGAAATCGAATCGCGACCTTGTGAGATTATAATCGTAAGAATAACTCGATTCCGATGTAAATCGTTTATTCTCGTAAGAAATCCGGGCCGATCCACGCGCCTCGTCCCATTTCTTCCTCGCGCGGAAATTCGCGGCTCCTTTGTAATATCCGGGGATTCCTTCTGTTTCGTAGGGCTGTCTGTAATCCAAAGCCAGGTCGGTCTGCAATTTAAGATTGGAAGGCCCCGTCCAATTGTGGGTTCCTTTTGTGCGCCCCCAGAATGTCTCCGTCCCGCCCGAAAGGATCAGATACAAATCAACATCGTTATTGCCGAATTCTCTATCCCAGGAATTTTCAAGAAAAACCTTGCCCTCGTCGCTGGCGGAAATAGTATCCCTCTCGAAAAGGACATATCTTTGTTCGAGGTGCGAAATCCCCAGGCCGCCGGTCAAACCGGTTTCACATAAAGCCCCAAAAGGAATGAGTAATATGAGTATCGACACAAAAAACATTTCTTTATAATAAATTACGAGAAGGCGTAGGTCAATCGGATTGTGTGTAAAATGGAAATTAATCCAAATTTCCCCTTGACAATTTTCGCTCCCGCCTTTATAATCTCGACGCTTTTGAAAACATGCCGGTATCGTCTAGGGGTTAGGACAGGTGGTTCTCAGCCATCAGACCGGGGTTCGATTCCCCGTACCGGTAAAAAAATTACATAGCCCGATGTCCATCGGGCTTTTCCATTGAAGAAAATTATCAACCTGAAATCAAATTTTATGACGAAAATATCGATGAAATAATCTGGATAATTAATTTTAACAATTGACAACAGCCTGCATAACTCTATATTTAAACTGTTGAAATGTATTTAACAATAATAGGAGGTTTCGCGATGTCGAAACGAGATTTGATCTTATTAATTATCACGATTATTTCATTAACTGCGATAGCACAGGTCGATGACGAATACGCCGCCAGAAAAGCGCTTCTCGGCAATCCGCCGGATACGAGAGTATTAATCGGTGCGCAGAACACCATAGTTCGCGTCCAAATGGATGATACCGACGGCCAGTTCGTTATAGGGAAAGTGTCGGGCGAGAGATTGCTTTACGGTTATCCGAGTAGCCCATGGTCCTCCTGGACTTGTTTCGTAATAGACGGAACGCACTATAGCAGTGATTTTGGTCTGAGTTCAGATCCGACCGGTTCGGTTCAACTCGGCGGAGGGACGGTAGCACACCCCTTCGCCTTAATCCCGCATACCGGGGATTCGAGTTATATATACGGCGGATGGACGCAAAGCGGAATCGACATCCATCAAACATTACAACCCGTTTATATTGAGCATTCAGGTTATACCGACGCCTTTATTTTTATCAAATACGAAATAGTAAATACAGATGCCACATCGCATAACGTCGGAGTAATTTTACAACTCGATACGATGATCGATACCAACGATGCCGCTCCGTTGGGGACTCTTACCGGAGTTAGTGCAATGCAGACCGAATGGGCGGGAGATTCGATTCCTCCATGGTGGTTCGCATGGGAGACATCTCCAGGGGGCCCGGGAATTACCGGAATGGGTATCATAGACGGTTTCGACGCCGTTCGACCCGATAGGTTCGCGGTAGGTTCATGGCCGACGTTCAATAGTAGCGGAACGTGGTCGTTCCACGTCGGCGGCGGAACATACGGCGACAGTGCTGTCCTCTACTGGTGGGGAATCGACACACTCGCGCCCGGCGATACAATGTATGCCGCTACTTACTACGGAATTGGTAATCCATTTATAAGCGGGAGTTTCTTGTTTACCGCGGAAGATGTTACTGTCGTTAATTGCAGTTATGTCCCGAATCCCTTTGAATTCTCGACATTCTTCACGAACGAATCAGGGTTGTCGATGGACTCCGTCGTGGTTCATATCGAACTGCCGGAAGGTCTTGTCGTCGCAATCGGTAACGAAGATACTCTTATGACCGGCGGCGAACATCTCGGTAGTTTCGAGACTTCGGTAATGGGATGGGAGCTCGCGATCGTAAGCCCGCCCTCCCCGGATGACACTCTAATCCATGTCTGGACAACTAACAGTAGCACAAGTGATACGTTCCACGGTTATTACAGTTTCGTGGTTCCTTCGGTAGGATTGCCTCCGCAGGCCTCGTTGATCGATCCTTTCAACGGTGCATGGACGAGTTGCGAAAATCAGGAAATCTCGGTCTGGATGCAAGCCGAAAACGGCCTGCTACTCGATTCCGACCTCGTTTTCGAACTTGACGGTGGTTATATCGACCTTTCGGATCCAAACCTGATGTGGGAGAACGACACTCTTAAATACACGCCGTCCGTATCCTGGGACGACGGCGATCTAATCTCCTGGGGTCTAATGGAGGTCGTAGATGAAATGGGATGTTCGCTTGAAACGCCGGTTGCAGGTTATTTCCAGGTCGATCTATCGTCGCCGGTAGCACAAAACCCCTGGCCTGAAGTCGAACGCGTCCTCGGGAATACTGAAATAGCGGGCATCTGGGTTGAACTTTATGACGAATATAGAGAAGTCGATGAATCTACGATAAACTTCGATATTAATGGAATAGTATATACCACCTTCGGTCCCGAGCTGGAATACACTAACGATACACTTTTCTTCGATCCCGATGCCGCCGGCATGACATTCGAGGACGGCGATACGGTTTGCATAAACATTACAGGAGTTACGGATATCGAACCGGATTATTGTCCTGCCAACGAAATGGACGATTTCGAATGGTGTTTCTATTTCCAGATAATCGATCTATGGCTTCCCGATACACAACTTTGTCCGCCCGGCGACACATTCTTGATTCCTATATATACGGAAAACCTCGCCGGTTTGGGCGTTACCGAGATGGAAGTTACAATCGAATATATCGACGGAATTATCCAACCTATCGGTGTTGAGACCGGCGGCACTGCAACGTCGCCCTGGACGCTTAGCACTACTATCGGTGGCGGCGAGGTTACCGTAAGGGGCGACGGGGTCGAACTTATGGGTGGCGGAATCCTTTTCTATCTCAAAGCTTACGTGCCGAGGGAAGGCACTGAGGCGGGTTACACGCCGCTTAATTTCACCACAGCCGAGTTCAACTCGGGCGAACTTACTGCAAGCGCAGTGGACGGTTTCGCAACCGTATGCTACACCGATCATATATGGACTAACGATATTATATTCTACGTCGATGCCCAGAACCAAAAGGTTCTGACGTTTGGAGGTATTCCGGGCGCGTCGGATATGTTCGACGGCGGTCTTGACGTTTGGTGGGTTCCCGCGCCGGCGGGTAAAATCGACGCCTGGTTCGATATCGACGATCCCGGGGTCCCGGCGTTGGACAAGATAATCCGGGATTTCCGCGATATAGCGCCGTTGCCCATCGTATGGACCGGCCATGCCGGACGAGACGGCGTAGATACCGTAAGTATCCGATGGGTATCCGGTCATTTCCCCGACGGCCAGGTTATCCTCGAATATACTGACGACGGAATCGATCACTATTACGACATGAGAAGAACCAACAGCGCCAAATTTACTGAGGAAATCGATTTCACAATCACATATTCGCAACCCGAACTGGGACGCACAAATATGACCGTTTGCCCCGGTTGGAATCTCATATCCTTCCCCTTTATTCCCGGCGACGGCGTCAAGATAAGCGAGGCGATTCCCTCGTCGATTACCCCCGGTTACTGGTTCAATCCCGAAATCGGAGGATACTCTATTACGGAAAACGCCGAACCCGGCAAAGGCTATTGGGTTTACTGCACGGCACACGATACATTCGACGTGGCGGGGATGTTGGTCACTGCCGCCGAACTTCAGCTGAGGCGCGGTTGGAATATGTTCGGCCTCCCCTGGGAAGATACGGGCGTCATTCCATCCAGTGCGTTGATTATTACGCCGGACGTTTTATTGGGCGATAACATCTTTGGTTACGAACCGTGTTCGCTTGGCGGCTACTATGGCGAAATCGACGAGTTCGAGGTCGGCCACGGATACTGGCTACTCGCCAGCGGGCCGGCGGCGTTGTATGTGCAGGGCGATACTTCGGTAAGTCGCTCTATGCCCGAAGTCGATCCGGAATTCACATTCGAATTCAAGATGGACGGGCAAACCAGAATCATAGGATTGGATAGCAAGGCCAAAGAGGGCCTCGATAAATTCGATCTCGCCATTCCACCCGCCGACCCGGACGGTTTCCGGTTCGAAGGCTTTATCTCCTGCGACATTCCAATGTTCCGCGATATCAAATCAGGCGACCGAGCCGAATTCATCATCGAAGGCAATGAAGCTTATCTGTCGTGGGAACCCGAGATGATTCCCGATAATATCGAAATGACTCTCCTCGACGGTTTCTCAGTTATTTCAATGCGAGATATCGATTACGCCAATATATCCGGTTCGGCGAAAATAGTCGTCGATAGAATCCTGCCAGAAAGCATGACACTATCCGACGCCGTTCCAAACCCGTTCAATCCGATAACGAAGATAAACTTCACTTTACCGGAACCGGCGGATATCAACCTGTCGATTTACGATATGATGGGTCGAAAAATAACCACGGTAGTATCGGGCGAAAGGCGCGCGGGCAAACATATAATCCAGTGGGAAGGAACAGACCGAACTGGCAATGAGATGCCTACGGGAGTCTATTTCTACAGGATAACTAATGTCGAAACGGGAGAATCGATCACAAAATCCATGATTCTACTCAAATAATCATTCCCATGGGAAAACAAAAAACCCCCGGTTTCCGGGGGCTTTTTTGATTTAGATAAACGATGACCGGAGATGGTCTTCGTTGGCGAGAAGTATTAAAATTTACGGACTTCGACGAGATTAAATATTGTATCCCATCTCACGAAGCTTCTTCTTACCCTCTTCGGAAATATTATCGACAGTCCACCTTGGCTCGAATGTAAGTTCGACATTGGCCTTATCCACGCCGTCGAGTTTCTCGACCGCTTCAGTAACTTGCTTCGTAAGAATCTGATGCATCGGACATCCCGGGATAGTCAAAGTCATAGAGATATCGACCTTCCCGCCGTCAATTTCGACGCCGTAAATAAAACCCAAATCTACGATATTAATAGGTATTTCCGGGTCATAAACCTCTCGAATCGCGTCCATTACCTGTTCTTTGGCAACCATTTCTTACCTTTCGCGTTATTATTTATTGATAAATATCCGCCTTATTCCGCTGTCGTGGACGATATCCGCCCACACCGACCAATATAACAATGGAAACGCGGCAATCAATACCCCATCCGTGAAAATTTTCAATCCTTCTAACGAACCGGTATTTGAAGTCGCCTGCCACCAGAGTATAATAGAAGTTGCGAAAATATGCAAAACAAAAGCGATACCCAAACCGATAATCGCCCCGATAATCCTCTTTTTCGATGAAACCGGCGTCGCAAAGACCAGCGCAATCAGGGGAACGACGTTAGTAACAATCGACGATACCTCAACTACGACAGTTTGCCGTTTCTCGAACAAATCGAACGCTATTTCGCCAGTTTTCGGAGAAATTCTCGTGCTCAAAGCCGCGTCGCCATACGGTAGAAACGAACCGATCTTAGCGACTATTACGCCTATCAATTTCAAATAAGGTCCCTGTAATAGAAAACGCCATATAGGGAAAAACGCCAGCGCTATGATTATCCCCACAAGTATGAACCTGTTTCTCCTGCTCACTTCGCGGCCTTCTTAATCTGTTTATCTTCGGTGAAGTAGTTAATCCAGATGAACCACAGAATAAGAATCAGGAGGATAAAAGTCGCCTGCCATAGATATTTGTGAATGAAATCGAACAGTCCGAGGGCATAAAGCGCCGAAAGTGAGAGGACTATCAATCGCCCCATGTTAATAATGAATACTCCGACTATCCCGAAAACGTGCCCCCAGACTTTGCTCATTATCGAGCTTGGGTAAGCGATGACACAGGCCGAGAAGATAAACATCGCGAAACCGCCGCTGCACTCGTAAACGATAACTAAGTCCATTGCCGGAAAATGCAGAATCTCTCCTGCCAGTTCGACTTTGGAATTAACCGCCGAAACGATAAGATAAAGGATTTTCGCGGTTATATCGATCAATCCGTTCGTGAGGAAATCGGGGGCGAAGTGATAAAAGACCAGATATTCCCCTACCGCTACCAGGATAAAAATCCCGGCGAAAGATAGGGGCTTTTTTCCTCCATACTTCTTCATCGAAAAATAAAAGTTAACTGTGTTTCGGGTTAATAATTATCCCCTGTAAAAAACTATTTCCTCTTCGTAATCCTGTAGATACCGTATCCGACCGCGCCCACCGCAAGAATTGTTATCGCTATCGGCCCGATAGGAACCGATTCCGAAGGCACCATTTGCGCGAAAAGCGGAGTCGAAAATAAAACCGTTATCGGAAGTAGTTTCTTCATTCTCCCTCTCTCCTTCTGGCCTATTTCAATAGTATCAGCTTTCGTGTCCGGCTATTTTCGCCGACGTTTATTCGATAAAAATATATTCCCCCCGATAGCCTTTGTCCATAATCATTTTTACCGTTCCAGATGAAATCGTGCAAACCTGCGTCCAGCCGCCCTGTGTCGTATTCGCGAACACATCTTCCCTTCACGTCGAAGATTTCCACGGTTACTTCGGCGCTATTCGGTAGATTCAACGTAAACCGTGTTTCAGCGTTAAAGGGATTGGGAAAATTCTGTCCGAGCACGAACGAAGCGGGTTTTGGGACTTCGGGCGAAAACAAAGGCACGTCGGTGAGCATGATAGTGAATAACCTTGGACAGGAGCCATAGGTGAAAGTATAAAACGTGTCCGCTCTCATGTCCATTTCTTCGGCGATTATGTCATCCCGCAACGTGATCGCCCATCGTGGGTCGAGATTTTCCACGCCGTAAGAAATATCGTCGCCGGTAGGCAATCTGTTTCTCGGCCACATCAAAGTAACTTCCATACCGGATGGGAGGTCTTCTATTTTGAAAGTCCAGGTCTTACTCGAGTCGGAGAAATTGCGTTTTGTATCTAGCGAGAGCTTAAACGAGCCGCAAACGAAGAAAGCGTCTATAGTGTTGCCCGGCGGCGGAACTGTCGGTTCGCGGACGTCGTAAGTATCATACCCGTCGTCCGCATCGGGATGAACGCTGAAGTAATTATAAATATCATATCGAATATCCCCGCCACTCACGCCCTGAACCGAAACGCGCAGGGCGAATGGGTCGGGATCGACCGCCTCTATACCTACGGGTTTCCCCGTTGCGAGAGAGGAATAGGAAATCGGCGATAGGCATTTCCCTTCCCGCCCGAAAAGGGAAAAAATTATCGAAAAAACGAATATAAGACTAAATCTACGCATTGGGTTTCACCTGTTTATCACCATATCCACCTTCTATATAAAAAATAAATATAATGCTAACATAGTCAAGATATTTCATGTAGCACAGTCGGGAATGCTAGTTCCGAAACTTATTAAAAAGTCCGATTTCATATCGAAGAATCCCCTGAATAGAAATAATCTTGACTGATGAACTTCAGCGGTTATTTTGAAGCACAGTAATTTACTCTGAGTGTAACTATGGCCAAGAAGGAATTTCCACAGAGAAAAAAGAAAACTACTCCCTTGATGGAGCAGTATTACCGTATCAAGGAGCAGGTTCCGGACTCGTTATTGATGTTCCGTATGGGGGACTTTTTCGAGCTTTTCGACGACGACGCGAAAATCGCCTCGGAGGTTCTGGGGATAACTCTAACCCAGCGTTCCCACGGTATGCCGGATCCTACGCCACTTGCGGGAGTTCCATACCACGCGCTGGAAAAATACCTTTCCCGGCTACTCGCCGCCGGGTTTAAAGTCGCGATTTGCGAACAGGTCGAAGATCCTAAAAAAGCAAAGGGAATAGTCGATAGAGATATCGTCGAGATAATGACGCCCGGCACGGCTACCGTGGAGACTGGAGATTCGCCCGAACCTAATTACATAGTAAGTATTGTTGTAGATGGCGAAAAGGCTTCGATTGCCGTAGCCGATTTACTTAGCGGACATTTCGAAGTGAGGAGCGCATCGATACAGCGTTTACCCGAAGAAATCGAACTCCTGACGCCAAAGGAAATCCTGATACCGGAGGATATCGACGGCGATATCCTCGAAAACGTCCGGCAAGTCGTGGGAAACGCGCGTATAAGCTTCTCCGAACCCTGGAAATACGGCGATGAATTCGCGCGCGAGAAGCTAAAAGAACATTTCGGAGTGGCTACGCTGGAGGGTTTTGGAGAATTATCTTCCGGCGAGATGTCCGCCGCAGGAGGTCTTATCGCGTATTTCCGCGATCTCAAAAAGGGCGATATGGCGCATATCCGTAGCCTTTCGACCGGTCGGGACGCCGATACGATGTTACTCGATGCCGCCACAGTCCGAAACCTGGAACTTATAAAATCCATATCCGATGGCACGAAAGAGGGCACGCTTCTGGAGATAATTGACACGTCATGTACCCCGATGGGACATCGAGTATTGCGGAATTGGGTGTTGTCGCCGCTCATCGATAGGACGGATATCGAAGCCCGCCACGCGTCGGTCGATACTCTGGTCAAAGACCCGACTGCCCTCGCAACCATTCGAGAGAAACTCGCAAACATGGGCGATCTCGAAAGACTCGTTGGCAAGTTGGGCAACGAAAAGGCCAATCCGAGAGACATCAGGTCGATGAAGGATAGCCTCGATCAATTGCCGGATATAATAAAGCAGTTAGAGTATCTGACAGTTCCGCTTTTGGTGGAGATTCATGGTAGGCTGAATCCACTGGACGACGTAAGGGAGATTATCGAGAAGAACATCAAACGCGACCCGGCGGTTCACATCAATGAAGGCGGCATAATCGCCAAAGGTGTCTCGCCCGAACTTGACGACCTCCGCGCGGTCAGATTCGGTGGGAAAAAATACCTTAACGAACTGCAGGAAAGACTCCGCGAAGAATTGGACATCCCGAAATTGAAAATAGGCTATAATAAAGTCTTCGGATATTACATCGAGGTTTCTAAAGTCCATACGGAAAAAGTCCCCGAGGAATTTGACCGCAAACAAACTCTGGTGAACTCCGAACGCTATATCACAAAGGAACTTAAGGAATACGAGCAAAAGGTGCTTTCCGCGGAGGAACGAATTTTCGAGATAGAGAAAGAATTATTTTTAACGATACGTGCGCATCTGGCTGGATTTGCTCCGAAAATACTCGAAGTTGCCCGCACGACAGCCGAACTGGACGCCCTCTGCGCCATAAGCGAAACCGCGCGACGCCGGGGATGGATTCGCCCCCGATTCACCGACGATGACGTAATCGAGATAATCGAGGGCAGGCATCCAGTAGTGGAGGAAATATTGGGCAAGAAGGCATTCGTCCCAAACGATACTAAACTGGACGGCGAGGGAAAGCAGATTTTAATCGTTACCGGGCCGAATATGTCCGGGAAATCCACTTATCTCAGGCAGGTCGCGCACATTGTCCTGCTGGCGCAAATCGGAAGTTACGTTCCCGCGGAGAAATGCCTGCTTCGACCCGTCGATAGGATTTTCACACGCGTCGGCGCAATGGATAACATCGCACGTGGACAATCGACTTTTTTAGTAGAGATGATAGAAACCGCGAATATCCTGAACAACTCGACATCCCGAAGCCTTGTGCTTCTGGATGAAATAGGCCGCGGCACAAGCACCTACGACGGTCTGTCGATTGCATGGGCGGTAACCGAATTCCTGCACACTAACAAATATCACCGCGCGAAAACGATTTTCGCAACACACTATCACGAACTGACCGAGCTTGCGAATATATATCCCCGTGTAAAAAATTTCCAGGTCGCGGTGCGCGAAAGGGGCGACACTGTGCAGTTCCTCCATAGGATAGTGCCCGGGGGATGCGACGACTCTTACGGAATTTACGTCGCAAAGCTCGCCGGAGTCCCTGAAACGGTTGTGGGGAGAGCGAAAGACGTCCTGGCCGCACTCGAATCGGGTGAAACTCTTAATCAGGAAACCGTTACGAGAATCGGGCGGCACAAGGGCAAATCGATTCGCAAAGAGGGCGTCCAGATTTCGATGTTCGAGCCGGAAAATCATCCTATTGTTCAACAGCTACGCGACATCGATCCTGAGCGGATAACTCCCCTGGAGGCCCTCGACGCTATTGCACGCTGGAAAAAGAAATGGACAGGCAGATCGTGATTGAAGGCTAATCATGGCATCTGGTCTATAATATTTTTTTTCTTAAATGAAATTAACGAGATTTTTTTCTTGACAATACTACTTTATTAATTACTTTGTAAGCTTGATTGTCGGGAATCCCGATCTTCCCGCGTTAAAAGTATATCCTGGATTGCACCAGAATTTAAGGAAGGTTAGAAGTGAAATCTCCAATACCTAAGAAGGAAAATATAGAATCCAAATGGTGGGTTGTAGATGCCGAGGGACAGATTCTCGGAAGACTCGCGTCTAAAATAGCCCGGATTATTCGAGGAAAAGAGAAGCCATACTACACACCCCATCTCGATACCGGCGACCACGTAATCGTCGTCAATGCCGACAAGGTCAGGGTTACAGGCAATAAAATGCTTCAGAATGTTCACAAAAGGTTTTCCGGTTACCCCGGAGGCCAAAGGCATAAGTCCTGGGCGGAAGTTATGGAGAAGCACCCCGAGAGATTAATCGGGCATGCGGTAAAGGGCATGCTCCCCAAGAACCGTCTTGGAAGAAAGCTATTCAAGAAACTCCACGTTTACGCTTCTCCTGATCATCCGCATCGGGCGCAACAACCCGAAGTTCTGAAATTAAGAAATAAAGAAGGATAAATATGAAGGAACGAATATACGCAACTGGACGGCGCAAGGAATCCGTAGCGAGGGTCTGGATTTCGCCTAAATCCAAAGGCGAAAAGAAGATAAACGGCAAAAGCCCCATGGAATATTTCTGCCGCGAAGACCTTGTTATCCATCTTCTCGAACCGCTTAAAACGGTCGAATTGGAGGATACCGTCAACGTCCGCGCGACGGTTAAAGGCGGAGGAATCCGCGGACAGGCCGGAGCGTTAAGGCTCGGTATAGCTCGCGCATTGGCGAAACACGACCCGGAACTAAGAGCTCCTCTTAAAAAGGCCGGATACCTCACCCGCGATCCACGAAGGGTGGAGAGAAAGAAATACGGACGGCCGAAGGCTCGTAAACGGTTCCAGTTCTCCAAACGTTAATACCTGGTTTTAGTGAAATACGTCGGGAGCTTCCGGCGGGGTCCCCAAATGGGTCAGACCGGCTCGATAAGCTCTCGGCGACCGTATAACCCCAAAAAGGAGAGTTACAATCATGATGCCCTCAGTAACACTCGAAGACCTGCTCGAAGCGGGCGCGCATTTCGGCCACCAGACCCATAGGTGGCATCCAAAGATGAAAAAATTCATCTTTGGCGAAAGAGCGGGAATCCACCTGATCGATCTCAAGCAAACACTGTATTCGCTTCTCGAAGCTTATGAAGTTATTCGCAAGACGGTTGCGGACGGCGGAACGGTCCTGTTTATCGGAACAAAAAAGCAGGCACAGGCAATTATCAAAGAAGAAGCCGAACGCGCGGATATGTTTTATGTCGCAGAACGCTGGCTCGGCGGAATGCTTACGAATTTCAGAACGATCAGAGCCTCGGTAGATAAAATGAGAGATATCGAAAAAGCCCGCGAAGACGGCACATTCGAAAAACTCACTAAAAAAGAAATCCTGGAGACGGAAAAGGACTACGAACGACTTCACAAAGTGCTTTCGGGTGTGAAAGAGATGAACCGTCTTCCGTCGATCCTCTTTGTGGTCGATGCCAAGAAAGAAATTATCGCGGTTCGGGAAGCTCAAAAACTGAGTATCCCTATTGTCGCGATTTGCGATACCAACACCGATCCAGACATCGTCGATTACGCTATTCCGGCTAATGACGACGCGTTGAAATCGATTAAGCTGATAACCCATACTATTGCCGACGCCGTGCTCGACGGTCGTAGCGGAGGCCAGCTTCTCGAAAGGATCGAACAGGAAAGCAAAGCGGCCAGGGAGGAAGAACCGGAAGAAGTCGTCGAAGATATAGACGACGAGGACGAGCAAATCCCCAAGCCCAAAACAAAAAAGAAGAAGAAAAAGAAAACAAACCAGGAATAGAAAAGAGGTAATACAATGGCAGATATCGAAGCAAAAACTGTAATGGAACTTCGTAAAATAACCGGTGCAGGTATGATGGACTGCAAAAAGGCCCTTCTCGAATGTGAGGGAGACATAGAAAAAGCCGTCGAACACCTGCGTAAGACAGGTATAATGAAAGCCGCCAAGAAAGCGTCGCGTGAAGTTAAGGACGGCAGAATACAAGCATATATCCATCCCGGATCGAAATTGGGCGTTCTCGTGGAAATCGACTGCGAAACCGATTTTGTCGCCAGAACGGATGATTTCATCGAGTTCTGCAACGATATAGCTATGCATATCGCCGCTGAAGACCCTCTCGCGGTGAACGTCGAAGACCTGGATAAGAACCTGGTCGAAAAAGAGAAGGAAATATACAAAGAACAGGCTCGCCAAACGGGCAAACCGGAAAAAATCCTCGATAAAATAGTCGAGGGAAAAATCCAGAAATTTTACGACGAAACGATTCTTATGCGGCAGAATTTCATCAAAGATACGGATAAAACTATCGAGGATATCCTCAAAGAAATCATCGCTAAACTCGGCGAGAATATCCAGATAGGACGTTTCGTTAGATTCAAAATCGGGGAATAAACGCCCCGGTTTTATTATGCCAGGAAAACTGAAATACAAACGCGTTCTCCTTAAAATCTCCGGCGAGGGATTGCAGGGCGAGAACAGTTACGGCATCAGTTCCGAACGTATAAAGGAAATCGCCGAAGAGATAATCTTGGCC
>CAZSHG010000017.1:0-67756 GCA_964606695.1 uncultured bacterium | reverse complement strand
GGGAAATAGTCGAGGAGTTACGTGCCAGTGACCTTTTTGGTGTATATATTCCCGATGAATACGGCGGTTTTGGCGGGGGTATTACGGAAATGGCATTAGTTACCGAGGAGTTATCGCGGGTTTGCGGGGGAATCGCGCTCGCTTTTGCGGCTACCGGTTTGGGCGCGATGCCTATTTTGCTTTCCGGATCGGATGGACAGAAATCGAAATACCTGCCGAAAATCGCTACCGGAGAGACGTTGACGGCATTTGCCCTTACCGAACCCGACGCTGGTTCCGACGCGGGTGGAATAAAAACCACTGCGGTAAAGGACGGCGACGAATACGTTATCAACGGCACGAAACAGTGGATTACTAACGGCGGTGAAGCGAAAATCTATACCGTTATTGCCCTCACCGACCCGACGCGCGGCGCGCGAGGAGCTTCGGCATTCATTGTCGAAGACGGCACCCCAGGGTTCTCCTACGGTAAAAAAGAGGATAAGATGGGCATTCGGGGTAGCGCCACCCGCGAACTTATCTTCGAGGACTGCCGAATACCCGCGGAAAACCTTATCGCGAGAGAGGGTATGGGTTTTATGGTTGCGATGAAGACGCTCGATTCATCGCGCCCGGGCGTTGCGGCTCAGGCTGTGGGAATCGCTCAGGGTGCTTTTGAGGCGGCGGTAAAATACGCCCGCGAAAGAGTCCAATTCGGCAAACCCATTATCTCTAACCAGGGACTGCAGTGGATAATCGCCGATATGGCCACCCAAATCGAAGTGGCCAGAACGCTGGTTTATGAAGTCGCGGCGAAGATCGATGCCGGCGAGAAGAAGATCAGCAAGGAATCTGCGATGACCAAGCTTTTCGCCAGCGACGTCGCTATGAAGGTAACAACCGATGCTGTTCAGATACTCGGCGGATACGGTTATATGCGGGAATATCCTGTAGAGAAGATGATGCGGGACGCGAAAATCACACAGATATACGAGGGCACGAATCAGATACAGCGCAACGTTATTGCCACGGCGGTTATCAGGGAATCGGCTTCGGGGAAACAAGCGATTAATCGATAGGGAAAACACATAAGAAACTCATGTATTATATTCCTCCTGCCGGCAATTATAATTGCCGCGGGAATGGATTTGCCTTGTATCGGTGCGAAAGCGTTATCTATGGGGGGGGGCTATAGAGGACAGGCAGACGATCCTACAGCCGTCTTCTGGAATCCGGCGGGTATAAGCGATATCGATTCAAATGAAATCCTTTTGTTGGGGCAATTAGTTCTGCCCGGCAATGCGTTCACGCCGCACGACACTTTAATCGAATTGAATCCTCTTTTCCGCGAGGGCAAACAGGAGATGCTTGACGACGTTTTTTTTCTGGGCAATGCTTTCGCGGTATGGCGCCCGAATTTCCTCCCTAACATCGGCTTTGGTTTGGGAGTTTATTCTCCCACGGGAGTCGGAGCGGCATGGGATATCCTGAAAAACGATTACGACAGCACAATTGCCCAATATAGCGTATGGGAACTCTCGGTAACGGAAGAATTACCAGAGGAGGATTTCTACGCGCGCATAGGCACTTATAATTTCGTTCCAGCCATAAGCTACGCTCCGACGGGGTGGCTTTCGGCAGGCGTAAGTTGCATCTTCGGTTATGCTTTACTCGATGTCGATCTCGTTTCGAGCAGTCAGGAGCGAATGTTCGAAGAGTTCGGGATTATTTTTCAACACGCGGAGTTGACTGGTTGGGAACAGGGAATCCAATTAGGATTAAAGATCGAGCCTTACGATTGGTTTTGCGTGGGGATTACAGGCAAGTATGAATCTCCGATGGTTTTCGAGGGGGAATATCGCGAGGACGTTTACCTTTTCTATTCCGAATCCACGCCGGGTTTGTTTACGGGCGGGAAGGAAGAGGGGGAACCGATCGCCGCCAAAACCGAAGTTCCCCGTCCTTTGACAGGCGGAGTCGGTGTCGCGGTGAATCCGCGTGAAAATACTACCCTCACGCTGGATTTATCCTATACCGATTGGTCGGTAATGGACTCGATTCTTCTTGAGGCCGATACGGGCGGCGTTCTTGTGGCGTTGCCGTTGATGTGGGGGGATAGCTATCGAATATCGTTGGGGATGGAATATCGATTTTCGATCTACGCCGTCCGGTTGGGAGCTTTTTACGAGCCAAATCCACCAATATCCGAATATCAGAACCTATTCCTACCGGATTTGAACGACGGTGTAGCCGTTTGTGGGGGATTCGCGGCCAATTACAATAGATTTATTCTGGAGTTGTCCGGTGAATTCGAATTCTTCGGCGAAAAGAACGTCGAACCAAATGTTATCGATGATGAAGTAGTTAATATACCGGGAACTTACGATAATTCCGTAGCCGACATAATTCTTTCGCTTACCTATAGATTTTAATTGAAAGGAAAAAATTCCTTGACAAAAAGGGTTATAGGCGTAAATTAAGCCAATTGCGGTTTTATAAGCCGCGAGAGATAGTTATTATAATTCAACGGAGGTTAAATGCCCAGGCGCAGACGTCCAGAAAAACGGGAAGTTAAGCCCGATTACAAGTATGATTCCAAGATTGTAACGAAGTTTATCAATATCGTGATGAAGCGCGGGAAGAAATCCATTGCGCAAAGACTCGTTTACGATGCTTTTGAGATAATCGAGGATCGCACCAAGGAACGCGGAATAGACGTTTTCGAGAAAGCGATAGAAAACGTGCGGCCTCAACTTGCGGTCAAGCCCCGCCGGGTTGGTGGCGCGACATATCAGGTTCCCATTGAGGTTCCCGATGACCGTCAGGAAACGCTGGCTTTCAGATGGATACTCCAATTTGCCCGTTCCAGAGGCGATCACGGATTCGCAAATAAGCTTGCTTCCGAATTAATAGCCGCTTCGCAGGGTGAAGGGAATGCTGTCAAGAAAAAGATCGATACGCATAAGATGGCGAAGGCGAACAGGGCTTTTGCTCATTATCGCTGGTAATCGCAAATAATATTGAGATTATTCAGGCAGGCCTTTTGGCCTGCCTTTTTCATTAGACGAAATGTCCGTTTATCGATGCCCCGTGATTCCGATTATTGGGGGTAAAATAGTCCCGGGTTTTGGCTTTTTTCGCCATGTCGTCCGGCTGTCACAGTTCTTGCTATCAATATTAGCCGGATATTCCTCCATTTCTCCGCAGGCAAGAACTGCGCCAGCCTGGGTTGCGGCGGCTGTCATGTGCCGTGCTACGTTTGGATATAGTTTACGGTTTTTTGTTCTACGATGCACGTCCCACGCCAGCCGCCGCCGTGTTATTCAAATTGTTTTTGGCCTTCTTGAGACCGGTATTTTGGAAAATATATTTAATATCTGCCTATTTGACCTTGACGGTATATGATATTGGATTTATATTACTAAGTCGTTTGCTTTGATTCGTTTAAACCGATTTTATATCAAACAAAGGGGAGAAAAATGGCACGTAAAATGATCGCGATGGACGGCAACAGCGCTGTAGCTCATGTCGCTCACGCGTGTAACGAAGTCATCGCAATATATCCTATTACGCCATCCAGCCCGATGGGAGAGATTTCTGACGCTAAATCGGCGCAGGGAGAGATCAACATCTGGGGATCTATTCCCGATGTGGCCGAACTTCAGTCCGAGGGCGGGGCATCCGGTGCTATCCATGGTGCGTTGGCGTCGGGGGCTCTTGCGACGACTTTCACGGCAAGCCAGGGTTTGCTTCTGATGATACCTAATATGCATAAGATCGCGGCGGAACTGCTTCCGACGGTCTTCCATATTGCGGCAAGGTCACTGGCATGCCAGGCACTGTCGATTTTCGGCGACCATTCGGACGTCATGAACTGCCGGACTACGGGTTATTGCATGATGCCATCGGGCAGTATTCAGGAAGTGATGGATATTTCTCTGATTTCCACCGCGGCAAGCCTGGAATGCAGGTTACCTTTCTTACATTTCTTCGACGGTTTCCGGTCGAGCCACGAGATTCAGAAGATCGAAGTGCTTACCAAAGACGACATGCGGGAGATGGTCGAGGACGAATTTGTTATTCAGCAACGCAAGGCGGCTCTTTCGCCAGATCACCCCATGATCAGCGGCACAAGCCAGAACCCGGACGTCTATTTCCAGGGGCGCGAGACGGTTAATCCGTATTATCTCGCGGCACCCGGGATCGTAGAGAAATATATGCGTAAGTTCGAGAAGCTGACCGGACGCAAATACGAGCTGTTCCAGTATGTCGGCGCACCGGACGCGGAGAAAGTCATCTTGCTGATGGGAAGCGGTATGGAAACAGCCGACGAGACAGTTCAGGCCATGGTCGCAGACGGCGAGAAAGTTGGCGTTATCAAAGTGAGGTTATATAGGCCTTTCAGCGTTGAACATCTCGCCAAAGCACTGCCTTCATCGGTCAAGAAAATCGCCGCACTGGACAGAACTAAAGAACCCGGATGTATTGGCGAACCGCTTTACGAAGATACCGTAGCGGCAATCGATGAAATGCTGGCGGACGGTTCAGCGCCGTTCAAGGAAAGGCCGGCAACCGTCGGCGGGCGTTTCGGATTATCCTCGAAAGAATTCACACCCGGCATGGTTAAAGCGGTATTCGATAATCTCGATAAGGATAAACCCAAAAACCACTTCACCGTGGGTATCTACGACGACGTTACAGATTCCAGCCTCGAGTGGAGAGAAGATGTAACCACCGAATGCACCGACGCTTACCAGGCGATGTTCTGGGGACTCGGTTCCGACGGCACGGTCGGCGCGAACAAGAACACAATCAAGATCATATCCGAAGCCACGGACAAATACGCGCAGGGCTACTTCGTGTACGATTCCAAGAAGGCCGGTGCCAGAACCACAAGCCACGTGCGTTTCTCGGACAGACCTATCAAATCCACATATCTCTGCCAGGACTCTGATTTAGTGGGCTGTCACAATTGGTCTTTTATCGAAAAATACGATATGCTCAAGAGTCTCAAAGAGGGCGGAACATTCCTGCTGAATTCGCCGTTTGGCCCGAAGGAAACATGGGAAAAATTGCCGAAAAAAGTCCAGTGTCAGATCATCGAAAAGAAGGCGAAATTCTACATAATCAACGCTATCGACCTGGCTAAAGAGCTGTATCTGGGAGCACGAATCAACACTATCATGCAGACCGCTTTCTTCAAGATCGCGGAAATAATCCCAATCGACGAAGCGGTCAAGCTGATCAAGGATCATATCCAGAAGACCTACGGCAAGAAGGGCAAAGAGGTCGTGGAGAAGAATTTCGCCGCCGTGGATAAAGCTCTCGAAAACATCCACGAAGTGGAAGTTCCACCCGAACCGACCTGCGAAATCGAAATGCCACCCACGGTTCCGGAACACGCACCGGAATTTGTTAAGGAAGTTACAGCGAAGATTATCGCGCTGGAAGGCGACGACATCAAAGTGTCGCAGATGCCCGCTAACGGCCAGTGGCCCACGGGGACAACGCAATATGAAAAACGCAACGTCGCGGTGGAAATTCCTGTATGGGAAAAAGAACTTTGCATCCAGTGTGGTCTATGTAGCCTTGTTTGCCCACACGGCACTATTCGGATGAAATACTACGATGAGGATATGCTCGAGGATGCGCCGGAAACCTTCAAGTCGGCCGATCCAAGAGGCAAAGGTTTAGAGGGCATGAAATACACTGTCCAGATCGCCCCGGAAGATTGCACCGGTTGCGATCTTTGTGTGGAAGTCTGCCCCGGCAAAGACAGGGAAGACCCCGAACGCAAAGCGCTACGCATGGAACGTCAATTCGAGCTTCGGGAACCCGAAGCGGAGAATTGGGATTTCTTCCTGACTCTCCCGGAAGTCGAACAGGATAAGATCAAGAAACAAACCGTGAAAGGTAGCCAGCTTATACGCCCGCTGTTCGAATTCAGCGGTGCATGTGCCGGTTGCGGCGAGACGCCTTATGTCAAGCTGGTTACTCAACTGTTCGGCGACAGAGCGCTTATCTCCAACGCAACGGGATGTTCCAGTATCTACGGCGGCAACCTGCCGACGACGCCTTACTGCAAGCGCGCAGACGGTCTCGGCCCCGCATGGACGAACTCTCTGTTCGAAGATGCCGCAGAAATCGGCTACGGATTCAGGTTGACTACCGATAGGCTGGAAACGCAGGCCAGGGAATGGCTGGAGAACGCCGATTATGCCCCGGGCGATCTGAAAAAGGAAATCCTGGAAATGGATCAATCGACCGACGCCGGAATAGAAACCCAGCGCAAGAATGTCGAGCGACTCAAAAAATTGGCTCTCAAAAACGACGACAAATATATGGAATCGCTGGCCGACTATCTCGTTCGCAAATCAGTATGGATTTTCGGCGGAGACGGTTGGGCCTATGATATCGGCTACGGCGGCCTCGACCATGTTCTTGCATCCGGTAAGAACGTAAACGCACTCGTGCTCGATACCGAGGTTTACTCCAATACCGGCGGCCAGATGTCCAAGGCGACCAGCCGCGGAAGCACCGCGAAGTTCGCTTTCGCCGGCAAAAACATGCCGAAGAAAGATCTGGGCATGATGGCTCAGAGCTACGGCTATGTTTACGTAGCCCAGATTGCGATGGGCGCTAACCCGAACCAGACGGTAAAAGCACTGGTAGAAGCCGAAAACTACGACGGCCCGTCCATCGTTATCTGCTACAGCCCGTGTATCGCGCACGGAATAAATATGGTCAAACAGTTGGACGAGCAGAAGAAAGCGGTAGATTCCGGGCACTGGTTGCTTTACCGTTACGATCCGCGGCGCGTGCAACAGGGACTTAATCCGCTTCAACTCGATTGCAAAAAACCCTCCATTCCCGTAGAGGACTATATGTATAGCGAAAATAGGTATAGGGTTCTCAAAACGATCGACAAAGAAAGAGCGGCCTATCTCGCGAAACTGGCTCAGCACGACGTCGATAAACGCTGGAATCTCTACAAGCAGTTATCCGAGATGGACTTCTCATGGGCTAAAGAAGAATAATAAAAAATATATTCGGCCTGGATTAGGAAGGCGGGATAGGATAATCCCGCCTTTTCTATGACAACGAAAAAGTGTGATTTATAGGAATTATGGGCGTGTGAGAATTTCCTCCGGATCAATTAAACCCCGATTTGGGTCTGCAATGTAAGTGCCCTCTGTAAGATCGAGTTGGGCTTTGATATCCTCTATTCCCGTGTGATTTTGTAGCGCGCGGGCTATCGAAAATGCCACTACCGCAGGATCGCCATCGACGTTCGCCTTAACGAATCTGACATATACGGGATAATGGCTTTCTACAGCGAAACCCTCTGCACGCATTGAATCAATGACAAACTGCAGACCCGGATCGCGTTGTATTTGGACACGAGCCTGTGCATCTACTTTAGAGGGGGCCTGACATCGGGGGGTAATCAGAACCAGTAAAAGTCCGATTCCCAACCCAAGGAGAACTGCCTGGCCATATTTTGTTCTGACTTTCTTACGCATTTGTTTTTTCTATAGAAGATTGATTATTTCGACGTCTTCAGGGATGTTTAATTTGAATATATTATCCGGTAATTCCCGACCCAGATATTCTTTTTCGATATTTACTATTACTCTTTCGTTTCGCATCGGGTTTATTATCGTTATCCGGGAAGCTCTTGTCAAACCGTCTCTATCCATGAAATTATCGTAGCTGATGTCGAGAAGAGAAGTTCCTTTATCGTTATATATCTGCTTACTGCCGATTACCCACTGCGAAGGCAAAATTTCGATTCGGATGAATTCGCCATATCTACTGTAAATTAACTCGTATGAGTCGCCGCCATCGACGAAATTTACCAACGAATCGGAATTTTCCGGCGCGAAAATACCCGTGATCGCTTTTGCGAGGTCAGAGAATTCAATATTCAAACCGAGCACGGGATTCGATTCTCCCGGTTGACTCACGGCAACATACAGAGTTTCGGTGCTCGGGAAATAAGCGGCGGTGGAATCTCCAACGCTTACCAAAGCGCCCGGCGTCGTCCCCAGAAGCCCCCTGATATTTGCCCTGAAGGAATCCGGAGCCGAGAAATAAAAATCCGCGTCGAAGGAGGAATTCATGGTAGGTGTTTCTATCTCGACTTTGAGTCGCCCCATAATATTATCGAGTAAGCAATCGTGTTGCCTGAGAGAATCCACCAGAGCCGACCGGGAAATATCTTCGTGCGGAAACTCGGTTACTTCTTTTATGCCGGCGCAGGCCAATATGAGTAAGGCCGATATTGGTATCAACGCACGATGGATATCTGCCTCCCGGCGATAATTTTGCCATCTCGATTTTTAACTACCGCAAGATAGACACCGGACGGTAGTTCTCGGCCAGACAAATCGTGAGCCTGCCAGACGGTTTCGAGGCGATTCTGTTCTCCCGCATGAAAACTCGAAACGAGCTGGCCGTTCAAGCTGTAAATTTCCACGTCGCCTATCGCGATAATTTTACAACTCGCGTTGAACGGATTCGGTTGAATGGAGATTAATTCCATTTCCTCCGGCAGTTTCTTCTCCGGCATGTCTGTCCATTCGAGAAGATTGTAAACGATGGAGTAAATATGGGATTTCATTAACTCCTCATCATCGATCGCCGTGGAATAGATACTGCTGATAATCCTCTTCGTTCCACCGTCCTCGTTGTTCGCTATTCTTGGATAATCCGTTCCGGAAAAACTCCCGTTGAGGGCAAATCCGCGGGTTGTCGAAGTAACATTCTCGAAGACATCGACGTAATGGTCAGCCTCGGAGCGGTAGTGATAGGGCATTGTATCTGCAGAAGTGAAGTTCGTCACTATCTGTAGATTCTCTATGTTGCCGGTAGCCGCCGATTCGCCCTCATCGACGATATCACAACCGAAAAGATAGAAGAAGTTCTGGGCTTCCGTGCTCCCCGATAGATAATCTGTGCCGGCGTCGGGACCTTCCCAATAAATATTACCGCCGTCCTCGACGAAATTGCGAAGTGCAATTAACGAGGCGTCGTCGATAATGTCGTTCACGCCGAGCCTGTTGCCGGTAACCAGCACAATCGCCTGGACGTTTACCAGATTGAGATCGGCGATATTCGGATCCTGCCCGGTAATCCCGGCGCTGTCGATTATCTCTGAAATTTCTCCAAAAAGGGCTTCCGCCGCACCGTAACCGCCGGGGATAGGCGTATCGCCGTTGTCCCAGTCGATGACCATCAATTCGGGGTTGGAGGTAGATTCGAGAGCGAAATCTATCGTCGTATCCGAAAAGAACATCATGGCGAAAGAGGAATCCGGCAAATAGCCGTCGTGGTTGGCTATAACCTTGTATAGACCCGGCATTAGCCCGGTTAAAGAGTAGTAACCGGATATGTCCGTTACATCTGAATAGGACGTAGAGTCCAACGTGTTGAAAGCTTCGATGTCGGTTCCCGAAAGATCGGATGCCCCTTCGAGCTCGACCGTTCCATCGATGCTTAATCCGCCTCCTCCACCCGTGGTATCCTCCATCAGGGCGAAGATGAGCATCGTATCCCGTTCGATTGTCGCCAGAATACCATCCGTGAAATAGCCGTCGCGAGTGGCTATAACGTTATATGTCCCGCCGGGGATCGAATCGAACGCAACCATACCCGTGGCTTCGGTAGTATCCCAGATACCGAGTTCGGTGAATGTTATTTTTGTCCCGGATTGTGTCGGCGGTGGAGGGAAACCTGTAAGTGTAGCCCAGGCTGTTACGGAAAATAGCGTGTCCGGTGTTCCGCTGGCGACCCGGAAAGTAATAGTATCGGTTGTAACATTCGGCGGCGACGCGAAATCCTGGACTCGCGCGATTGCGGTATAAGTATGTCCTTCGGTTAATGCCGTGAACGGCGAATATACGACCTGCATCCCGCCGGGGAAAGGCGTTCGAGTGCAGAACCAGCTTACGTCCATAGTATCCAGCCAAAGTTTCGTGTTCCAGATAGTAGTGTCTATTCCGCCGCTGTCACGCGCCATAAAGGAAATAGTCGTAGTTGGGCTGACCATTGTATCGCCGTCTTCAGGAACCCATTCGCTGATTGTCGGAGGAATTGTATCTTCAGGTTCGGGCGTAACGGATTGAACCATTTTAACGAAGCAAAAATATCCAACCGGAATAACCAGGCTGTCCGTGTCGTCCATATCTTCCCATGTGAGCGATGTGTCCGGTGTGGTGCCGTATGCGATAGTGAGGTGGCGAATCGAATCCGAGGGCACCATCGAAGGGTTCCATTTAGCGATTATATTCGGAGCCGTGTAATTGTAGAATTGGATTTTCCAGACATGAAGAGAATCGGTATCCGAACGAATATCGTTGCGAAGATTGGAGACGATAGTGCCGTCGATAATGGATTGCGCATCGAATACCATCGTGAGGGGGATGGCCGGCATATCGATTGTTAGATCGTAGTCGTCGGTAGCGCCAGGTTCGACCCCTAATGTGCAACTCGCGGTCGTGGAAATGTCATCCCAGAAAACCACGGGCAATCTGAATGAGTAACCGAAACAAACCGCGACTAACAGGATTGACAGACTCAGAATTTTCATTGTTCTCATTGTTTTACCTCCCAATATTTAACCTATTAATATAATCGTCCCGATAGAGACTGTCAAGCCCGGCGATTATATGTGTAAAAAAACCCCGATTTACCACCTAAAGTTATTAACATTCATCAGAAAAACCTTGCTTTTATCGCCTGTATCTTTTAATATAAATAGTCTATGTTCCAGCGGGCTGAGATCCGCTAAAACCTTTAGAGGACTCGATTTGACGAAGACAATAGCCATAGCGAACCAGAAAGGCGGTGTTGGCAAAACGACTACTGCGGTAAATCTCGCGGCTTCATTGGCCGCCGCGGAGGCCAAAACGCTATTAGTCGATATGGATCCTCAGGGAAACGCCGGTAGCGGGTTCGGTATTCGAGTAGGATCGCATACACCCTGTATTTATGAGGTTTTGCTTGGTAATGCGAAGGCGCAAGATGCAATACAGAGCTATAGCGAGTTGAGATATTTGAAAATTCTGCCAAGCCATATAAGGCTGGTTGGCGCTCAGGTCGAATTGGTCGATGATGCAAGACGTGAGTATAAATTCAGGGAAGCACTTGATGAAATTCTGGATGAGTTCGATTACCTGATAATAGACTGTCCGCCGAGTCTCGGTCTGTTAACACTGAATTCACTTATTGCCGCGGATTCCGTATTGATACCGATTCAATGTGAATATTACGCTCTCGAGGGGCTTGGGCAACTTCTGACGACTTTGCGGTTAGTCCAAAGGGAACTCAACATCGAACTAAAGGTCGAGGGAGTTCTACTAACGATGTTCGATAAGAGATTGAATCTATCCAAGCAGGTTGCCGACGAGGCGAGGAGCTATTTTGGGAGTTCAGTATATAAAACGGTTATTCACAGGAACGTAAGGTTATCCGAAGCGCCAAGTTTCGGGAAGCCGGTAATTTTATACGACGTCGGGTCGAAAGGTGCAAAAAACTATCTGGCGTTGGCCAAGGAGATAATGAATGGGCAAAAGGAAAGCACTCGGAAAGGGGCTTGAAGCTTTACTGCCGGGGTCGGTAGCGGAGGTTTTATCCGGAGATGAAATCCTCAGTATCCCGATAGACGAAATCAGCCCGAATCCCGAACAACCACGAAGGAAGTTCGATGAGGAATCGCTACAGTCCCTCGCAAATTCTATTAAAGCACAGGGAGTCCTGCAACCAATTCTGGTGGTTAAAACGGAGGACGGTTTTGAACTGGTCGCGGGAGAAAGAAGGTTGCGAGCGTCCAGGCTCGCAGAAAAAAAGAGAATACCCGCCCTGATTCTGAAGGAAAAGGACCCTACAGCGTTGTTCTTCTTTAGTCTGGTAGAAAACCTTCAACGCGAGGATCTCAATCCCATCGAAGAAGCTTCGGCATACAAGCATTTGATAGACGATTTCGGCCTGACGCAAGAACAAATAGCCAATCGGGTCGGCAAATCGCGTTCCGCCGTAGCAAATAGCCTAAGGCTTCTAACCTTGCCTCAACAAATCCAGGATTATATTTCGGAGGGGAAACTATCGGCAGGGCACGCCCGCGCGATTCTCGCCGCCGAGGAAGAGGACCGTATGCTTCGCCTTGCCAGACTCGCAATCACGCGGGGATTATCCGTGGAAAGACTTGATATTATAGCGCGAAAAGAAAAACCGTCGCCTCGCCATAGAAAAAAGAAAGGCGGGAAAATCGAAAAAAAAACTCTATCTCCCGAGATTGAAGCACTACAGGAGGAGTTATCTCAATATTTTGGAACGAAGGTTGTTATTGAAAATCGCGCTCAAGGCGGTTCGATTTTAATTGATTTCTATTCCAAAGACGATCTAATGCGAATCGTGGAACTTATTTCGGAAGACTGATGCCAACAAAACGCGGCATAACGATATTTCTGGTGCCACATAACCGGAAAAAATCCCTGTCGATTCATCTCGAAGGATGGCAGGTAACGATAGGTCTCATAGTGTCCGCTGTCGCTATATTGCTGTTTGTTTTTGGCGTGGTAGCCGGAGGTAAGAGCGTTAAAATCATGGCGGAAAACCGTTCATTGAGAATCCGAAACGAAATGTTGCTGAACGAAAGGCGAAAAATAGCTCAACTGGAACAGGAACTATCGGAAACGAGTAAACTCCGCCAGTGGATGGAGAGCCTGGTTGTGGTCGAAGAGAGCGAAAAGGAACAGGGAATCCAGACCGCGAATATCGGCGGTATGGGTTTCCTTTCCATGCTGGATAGGCCCTTCGAGACGCGCCTGGTTCCTGAGTTGAAAGAGGAAGCCGAAAAACAATTGCGGAGAATGGATTTTATGCCAAGGGGATTGCCCGTCAAAGGTGCAATAACCGCGCGGTTTGGAGAGATGGGCGGCAAATTCCTATCCCCGCATAGCGGGATCGATATTGCGGCTCCGAAAGGAACCGTAGTAATGGCTACAGCCGCTGGAATTGTCGCTACGATAGAGAAAGATACCCAGCTGGGTTTAGTTGTAACAATCGATCATTTGAATGATTTTGAAACGAAATACGGCCACCTGAGTAGCGTGGTCGTCACTCCCGGCGATTGGGTCGAAAGAGATGACAGGATCGGTATCGTTGGAGAAACAGGCCACGCGCGTGGCTCACATGTTCATTATGAGGTTCTCCTGCGAGATGAACCTATCGATCCAATGGCCGAAAAGAAAATAGCTAAAAAGGATGGTTAAGATAATGGCTAAAACAAACGGAAATCAATCCGACCGTGTTCTGAATACGATAGTAGGCCCCGGCTGTGAAATCACGGGCGATATATCTCTGGACGGCGGTTTGCGAGTTGACGGATTGGTTAAAGGTAATGTCAAAGCGGGCGGACCGCTCACCGTAGGTAGCGAGGGCAAACTAATTTCACCGAAAGTCGATGTCAGAAGCGCTACTATCGGCGGGTATGTCCAGGGTGATATTTCTTCGCCGGAAAAGCTACATCTGGAACCTTCCGCTCATATTGTCGGAAATATTATTACGAAAGTGCTGATAATCGAGGAGGGAGCACGGTTCGAGGGCAATTCAAAACTCCCCGAGGAACAATCTTAACAACCTATGTGGATAAATGGAATCTCTTAAGAGAGGAAATATTAAACTGTTTAATGGCATTTCGCACTCAATTGCCGTTGGTTATCAACATCGAGTTATCAACATTTCATAACGAAATTAAAAGGCCGAAAGGCGATAAATATGGAAGAGACAATCGAAAAAATTAAAAAAGCCGAAAACGAAGCCGGCGAGAAGATATCTTCGGCGAAAAAAAGCGAATCGGAAAGGCTTAATACTGCCAGAGAAAGAGCAGAAACCGAACGCGACGAAATCCGCAAACGTGCCGAGGAAATGGTGGAGAAGGCCGTAGAAAGAGCACAGGATAAGGCGCAAAGCGAAATCGAAACCATAAAAGCCGAACACAAAAAACACAACGAAGGGCTGAAAAGCGGTGTCCAATCGAAAATAGGCGAAGCAAGAGAAAAAATTGTGGAGGCGTTCCTCAAATGGCAATAGTCCCTATGACAAAGGTTGGCATTTTATCCCACCGCAAGGATTTCGATACCGTTACAACTAAACTCGGCGAGTCGGGCATAGTCCAGATTTCCGAACCGCCGGAAGTTTCGGTGGAATCGAAAAGAGATATCGAGGATTTGATCACTCGAATCGGTAGAGCTTCCGAATTGTATACGTCGTTTCTGAAAAAAAGTCCCGAAAAACTGCATCTCAGCACACTCGAACTTATAGCGCTAATCGCCGACACGGATATCGAGGAAATGCTCGCCCGAATCGATTCCGAAAGAAGAGATTTCGAAGAATACAGGTTAAGCGCGGTTGATATTAGGCATAGTCTGGATGACCTCGAACCATATTCCCCTTTGCCCTACCGTTTTGGTGAATTGCAGAACACAAAACACATAGGTATTAGAATTGGATATATACCCAAAATAAAAGATCCCCAAATACTTTGTGATGAACGAGCCGAAGGAATTGGTGAACTAATCGAAGTCAAAAAAATCAGCGAAGACTACGAAGGATCTTATATTATCATCTTCTATCATATATCGATAGGGGAGGATGTCGACAAATTACTTTCCGACTGCGACTTCGCGGAATTCCATATAGAAGGATTTACCGAACAACCCAAACTGGAAATCAAAGGACTGAAGACTGAACTTTATGAAATCGAGAAGAAATACGAAAATAGCGTAACCCGATTCAAAGAAGTCGCCGGAGAGGTATTACCCAAATTATGGGCAATCGAGGGTTATTATCAGGCGGAATTAGCCGAACGGAGACTCCAGGACCTGGCCGAATCTACCGAACAGACGTTGTATCTGACTGGATGGGCTAAGGAATCCGATCTGGAAAAATTGCAGGAGGAATTGACAGCGGATCCGGCGGTCATGGTCGAACCAATCAATCCGGATGAGGATGAATCCCCACCTGTGGCGCTTAAAAACCCGCCGGTAATTGAGGCTTTCGAGGTAATTACAGATCTTTATGGTCGCCCGCGCCCGGGCATGGTCGATCCGACTCCCTTCATCGCGCCTTTCTTTCCCTTGTTCTTCGCGTTATGTCTGACCGATGCCGGTTACGGCCTATTGTTAGCGCTTCTTGGCGGCGGGTTCCTGATGTTCGGCAAACTCGGTTCGGGCGCGAGGAAGTTCATGCGATTCATACTGTATTCCGGCCTGGCGACAGTTGTAGTTGGGGCACTTGCCGGCGGATGGTTTGGAGCCGACCTGGAGGCAATGGGCGGCCCGGTTGCCAATGCCCTACTTTCGATTAAGCTGTTCGACCCACTCGGCGATGCTATCGAATTCTTCGCGGCCAGCGTATTTTTAGGCGTGATTCAGGTCTCGGTTGGGTTTGTAATCAGCGGCTATGTCGGCGCGAAAGAGGCCGAAAACGGTGCTTTGAAAGCCAGAGCGGTGCTTTTGGCGATGTCGTGGATAGCCGTAACTTTCGGCGCCGGCATCTTCATCGCCAACTTCCTCGTGCCGGATTTCATGGCGCCGTTCACTTCGGTAGGAACAGCCGGATTAAAATACGGTGCTCTGGGTATAGTCGGCTTCTCGATTATCCTGGGAATTATCGGCAGGCGCGGAATCGGTGCGTCTATAGGAGACGGCCTGGCCTTCGACGGCCTTTACGGCATAGTCAACCTCTTCGGCGATCTGCTTTCTTACGCGAGAATCCTTGCCCTCGGCCTCTCGACCGGCGTTATCGCTGGCGTGATAAACATCATCGCCGGCCAGCTTGTGGAGATGATCCCCGGTGTGGGAATAGTCATTGCGGGGCTCTTGGTTCTTGTCGGACATGTGGCATATACGGGGCTTTCGGCCTTAGGCGCGTTCGTGCATCCGGCGAGGCTCCATTTCGTCGAATACTTTACGAAATTTTACGAAGCCGGCGGCGAACCCTTCGAACCCTACCGCCGCAAAGTGGATGGCGTGGAGATAGTGGAGTGAAGGAAGAAAGAACATATCATCGAATAATCATCGGCGATTCCCGAAGCATGTCGCAAATCGCGGACGAAGAAGTCCAACTGATTGTTACCTCACCACCTTACTGGCAACTGAAAGACTATGGCGGAGAGGCGCAAATTGGCTTCAATGACAGTTACGAAGACTATATTAATAACCTCAATCTCGTCTGGAAAGAATGTCATCGAGCCCTGGAAAGCGGATGTCGGCTTTGCGTTAACATAGGCGATCAGTTTGCACGCTCCGTTTATTACGGCAGATACAAGGTTATCCCGATAAGAACCGAAATAATCCGGTTTTGCGAGACCATCGGGTTTGATTATATGGGGGCAATAATATGGCAAAAGGTAACCACTTGTAACACTACGGGCGGCGCGACAATAATGGGTTCTTATCCAAATCCCAGAAATGGTATTCTTAAGATCGATTACGAGTTCATTTTGATTTTCAAGAAACACGGAAAAGCAAAAAAGGTTTCTTCCGATATAAAAGAAAAATCGAAAATGACCAAGGAGGAATGGAACGAGTATTTCACAGGACATTGGAATTTCAGCGGTGAGAAGCAGGACAAACATATCGCAATGTTTCCGATTGAACTTCCCCGTCGGTTGATAAAGATGTTTTCATTTGTTGGCGACACAGTTCTCGACCCGTTTCTCGGAAGCGGCACTACGACACTCGCGGCAAAAAACCTCGAAAGGAACTCGATAGGCTACGAAATAAACGCCGAATATCTTCCGGTTATAAAGGACAAAATAGGATTAACGAACAGGTCCCTTTTTAAGAACGCAGATTTCGAGATAATTATCGATGAACAACCAATGCGACTGGCAGATGGGCTTTCCGAACTTCCTTACTTATTCAGAGACCCGCTGAAATTCGAGAAAAAGGTCGATCCTAGAAAATTGAAATATGGCTCCGTTATCGAAAATGGCGACAACGGAGAAAAAGAGGAATTTAGGAGAGTCAGCGATGTAATATCCCCTGAAATCCTTAAACTCGATAACGGGCTTTCAATCAAACTCATCGGCGTTAAAACAATCCCGGCCCTACGAGCAGAAGCCGAAAGGTTTTTGAGAGAAAAGACCAAAGCGCAAAACGTATTCATGAAATTTGACAACGTGAAATACGACGATCAGAACAACCTGCTTTGCTATCTTTACCTGAGGAATAAAACGCTCATCAACGCCCATTTGATAAAGGCCGGATTAGCTAAGGTTGATGAAACGATTGAATATCAATATAAAACTAGATTCATCAGGATGAGAGGTGCTACAAGTGTGTAATTCACATTGGCTAGATCAGGAAAAAATCTTCTTAAGCAACATTGCTGAAGTGGAAATTCCGAATGGAACTTTAGAAGGTGTAGATTCCTTGGAGATAAACGATATTAGTGACTTAGAAAGAATCCCAGATGGCGGTGGTTGCTATTGGATTTGGACTAATGAACCTGTTTCACATTTCCTTCACAAACATCAGACACCTACCAAATTTTACGATGGCGAAATTATTTACAATGGAATTGCCAAAGACAATGTTAAAGGCAGGATTAAACACCATCTGTTAGGAGAAATGGATGCTAGGTGGTCTGGAATTAGTGTTGATATTTATACTGGTGGTGATACAGTTTCTCATCGAAAGAGAGCTTGTTCTGATAATGGAAAAGTCCCATTTATAAAAACTGAGGACGGCTCTTTTATTAAGGTTTGTAATAAAGCGGATCTATTGAGATTGGATCTGTCTTCTGATGAGGAGAGTTACATTGAAAACAGTGCAGAAGATACGTGTTATTTCAGAAATGGAATAAACGTTACCGACGCGAAACACTCAAGTTCTGAATTTAAAGTGTATTATATCGTTGGGTTAGGGCCTTTATTTATCGATTTCATCGAAAAGAAATGGCGAGAGGAATTTGGTTTGCCAAAACTCTGCTCATATTCATCAGGGAGATAATGTGCCTAAAGAATGGATTCTAAACAGCGCGATGAATCGTTGGCAACTTAATTTCAAGCGCAACGTAGGCGCAGTATCGGAAGCGATCAGAAAATGCGCTCCAAAGAGCCTGGAGGACTGGAAGAAGTTCTATTACGAAGAAGTTCGGTCAGAGGAACATATCGAAGACCTCGGTCGGAAACTCTATATCAAAATAACTGAAGTAATCGCAGCTGAAGTAGAGATGATAACGGAGGAAGATTGCATTGAATATTTAAAGAATATGGTCATCGACAGGACTTTCGATGGTTATATGACCGAGATAAAAACAATCTACGGTCAGCTCGAAAAAGAACTCGGCGAGAAGATCGAACCAGCCCCTGACAAATGGGACAGGCTTTATAATGTGGACTTCTTTATAAAAATAGGCGACAAATTCATCGGAATACAGATAAAACCGGCAAGCGGTGTTTCCCATATTTCCCAGATATTCAAAGAAAGGTCGCTTCAAAAGAACACCCATGAAGATTTTACGAAAAAGTTTGGCGGGAAAGTATTCTATATCATCTCTATGAAAATTGGGCAAAAAAAGGTAATTCAGAATCCCGAAGTAATTGCCGAAATCAAAAAAGAGATAAAAAGATTGAATTCAAAATAAACCAACTCCCCAAGGAGGAGAGGATGTCGAAAAAAATAGTATTAGCACTTGTGATTATGGCTATATGTAGCGTGGCTACAGCGTTTGCGCAGGACGCCCCCGCGGAGGACAGCGGATGGTTCACCCTCGACGCCGGAGCACTGGCGCTGGTAGGAGTCGCTATTGCGGTGGTCATCGCCGGCTTCGGTTCCGCGATAGGGATCGGGATTTCCGCGAATATGTCTATTGGCGCGATGCACGAGCACCCCGACCTTTTCCCCCAGTTTCTGCTCCTGTCGGCGCTTCCGGGCACTCAGGGCATCTACGGCTTCGTCGCGGGATTCCTGATTATCCTCTGGACTGGCCTTTTGAACGACCCCACCCAGCTCGCGTCACTGACACCTGTGCAGGGCTGGCAGTTTCTGTTCGCCGGCCTGCCGGTAGGACTCGCCGGCCTGGTCTCGGGAATTCATCAGGGCAAGGTTTGCGCGTCCGGCGTGGCTCTCGTAGTCAAAGACAAATCCAACGTCGCGAAAGCCATGACACTTGCCGCTTTCGTCGAGTTCTACGCGATTCTCGGCCTGCTGGCGAGCGTGCTCGTGCTACTTTCAATCAGATAGGGCGGTCGAATGAGCATCGAAGGAATCCTGAAAAAGATACAGGCTGAGACCGACGAGAAGATTGCCGAAATTAAAGCGGAAACCGATAGCGAAATCGAGGCCATCGAAGACGAGGTCAACGAATTCGAAAAACGCGAAATCGAGAAAGCCGAAGAACGCGCCGAAATTGAGGCGCAACGTGCATTCGAGCAGGCTATCAGCCGCGCGGAGACGAAATTTCGAATGGAAACGCTCGCCGTGAAACAACAGCTCGTCCAGAAGGCTTTCGACGAAGGCTTCAAGGCAGTCTTCGAACTGCCGGCGGACAAACTTCGCGACCGATATGTCGCCATGCTTGAATCATTCAGCGAAAAGAGCGGCGAAATCGTTTATGGCAAAGAGGATAGCGAAATTTTCGGCGATGAGTTCGATAAGCTCGTGGCAGGAAAAATCGATGGCGCGGATTTTTCGAAAAAGAAGTCGGAAGATTTCGACCATGGATTCATGTTCTTCGCCGGTAAAATCCAATTCGACGCCCGCGCGGAATCGATCTTCGGCCAGATAGTCGATGACTTCACCGACGATGTTTCCCTGGTCCTGTTTGGAGGTGAAGAGTGAGTCTGCAGACTCCACCGGTAGTCCAGGGAGATACGGAATACGCCTTTGCTACGGGCGTTGTGCGCGGCAAATGCGGGAAACGTCCCGGCCGCCCGGAATTTCTGCGGCTGATAGATACCGACGTCGTCGAAATCGGTAAACTCCTATCGGAATTGGGTTATCATGACAACGAGGATGACCCGGAAAAGGCAATCTCGAATGAGTGGATAGCCACGATCGAGCTGATCGAGAAGCTGACTCATCACCCGGAATTAACCCGGCTTCTGCGCCTGTTTACCGATTTCACCAATGCCGCCGCGGCAGTTAAAGCGAAGCTTTTCGAATATGATTATAAGCCTCTGCATATGGACGGTGGTTACGCTTCCGCGGAAGACCTGATGGAAGTGGCTTCGGGACGAGACGAACTGGGCACCGTCCCGGAAGAAGTCGCGAAATCGATAATAGTCGCGCATGACACCTATTCCGAATCGCAATTGCCAATCGTAGTCGATCTCGCCTCCGACCATTATTTCGGCAAGTTCTACGTCGAGCAATTGGTGGGCAGTGGGCGCGAATTTTTAATGGAATATGTCCGCAGATGGGCGGACAGCAAGAATTTGGCCGCCTATCTCCGAATGAGGATAGCAGAAATGCCCATGGAGTATTTCGACCAATTCTTCATCGAAGGCGGGCACCTTGAACGCAAACGCTACGAGCGCTTCGAGAACATGGATCTTGACGGCATCCCGGCGCGACTGGTCTATTCGTATTATGGCAAACCGCTCGCCGATGCTGTCACCAAACTCGTCCACGACGACAATTTCGAACCGCTGGCCAGATACTTCCATTACTTGCTGGAAGATTACCTTCGCTTGAATGTATATATTAGTTTCGGGCTGGAAGTTCTTTTAGCATATGCATTTCTGGCATGGCGAGAGCTTCGCGCAGTAGGCGCTATCGTTAGAATGAAGAGGGCGAAGATCGACCGCGATAGAATAATCGAAAGGGTGCGTTATGGCGACCTATAAGACAGCAGTAGTCGGCGACACGGCGACATGCTTGCCTTTTCGCGCGATGGGGGTTACCGCGATCATAGTCGAAGAGACCGAGGACCTGAGCGCCGCTGTTCGTGAATTGGTGAAATCCGGCGAATATGGCGCGATTTTCGTCACCGAGGAAATCTCCGAGAAGATTCAGGACGTAATCGAAGAGGCGCGCTACAAAACTCTGCCGTCGATGATATTGATCCCGACAGTTCAGGGGAGTATGGGCAAAGGCCGTGGCGCTGTCCGCGAGACCATGAAACGCGCCGCTGGACGGGATATTATGGGGGAGGAGTGAAAGAATGAACCGATCTAAGGACTGGCGTGCCCAGGCGGAATTCGACCTGGAAACCGCCGCTACAACTCGAGATGAAGGCTATCACGAATGGGCATGCTTTATGGCCCAGCAGGCCGCCGAAAAGGGTATCAAAGCGGTAGCTCAAAGTAATAAGGGTGCCGCGCTTTGGGGGCTTAGCATTAGCGAGATGTTGAATGCCCTGAAAGACCAATATGAAATGCCAGTTTCGAACGACTTGCTGGATAAATCAAGGAAACTGGACAGGTATTACATTATCGCGCGTTATCCCAACGGTTTCGACAGTGGGATACCGCACGACTATTTTGACGAAGAAGAATCAGCCAATGCAATTAGTTTTGCAGAAATACTCATACGGTGGTGTGACTCTCTATAAACTCGATAGAGAGGCGGCAGTAAAAGCTCTGCGGAGTTTCGCCACCAAACTGATCCAGACTCGCGACGATGTTCTGGAAGTTATTCTATTCGGATCCTTAGCCGCCGGCGATGCAGTCCCGGGTAGCGACGCTGACCTTCTGATAGTGATTAAAAGCTCAGAGAAGCGACATTGGTTCGATAGAATTGAGGATTTCCGCGATCATTTCGAATGGATTGGAATACCGATCGAACTTTTCCCCTATACAATGGAGGAAATCGAAAGAGTTTCCCTTGCGAAGACGGCGAAAGAAACAGGGAAGGTGTTGGCATCGAGATAAATGAAATTCAATAATAGTCGCGAAAAGGCGATGGCGAATTATTTTGTAAGTATTTGTTATTAAATGGATTAGAAAAAGAATATCGTTCAAATAGGAGGCTTCCCGATGGCGGAAGAAAAAATTGGCAAAGTCGTAAAGGTTTCCGGACCATTGGTGGTTGCGGAAAATATGTCCGGTTCGAAGATGTATGACGTCGTCCACGTGTCCGATAAAAAGCTGGTGGGCGAGATTATCGAACTGATTGGAGATACTGCGGCTATTCAAGTTTATGAGGAGACGGGCGGTCTCGGCCCGGGTGAACCGGTGTATCTAACCAACGCACCACTCTCGGTCAAACTCGGTCCGGGGCTATTGACATCTATCTACGACGGCATTCAGCGCCCGCTGGACGTAATCGCCGAGCAGGCCGGCGATTTTATCACTCGCGGTGTTACCGCCGAACCGTTGCCATCTCAGAAAAAATGGGATTTCGTCCCAAAGGTCGAAGAAGGACAACAGGTCAAAGCCGGAGATATTTTCGGAACTGTTCAGGAAACCACTATCATCGAACATCGCCTGCCGGTGCCCCCCGGAATCAACGGCGAGGTTATTAAAATCGAATCCGGCGACCATATCATCGAGGACGTTGTATGCGTTATTCGCGACGATGAGGGAAAAGAACACGAGTTGAAGATGTATCAGAATTGGCCGGTTAGACTCGGACGACCTTTCAAAAGAAAATCGCTACCCAAAACCCCGCTGGTCACCGGACAGCGTGTGGTTGACACATTCTTCCCGGTGGGCAAAGGCGGCACCGCATGTGTTCCCGGCCCCTTCGGAAGCGGAAAGACCGTCATCCAGCATCAGCTGGCAAAATACGCCGATGCCGAGGTCATCGTTTATGTCGGTTGCGGTGAACGCGGCAACGAAATGACCGACGTCCTCAACGAATTTCCCGAACTGATCGACCCGCAGACCGGCGAACCTCTGATGAAACGCACCGTGCTAATCGCGAACACGTCGAATATGCCCGTGGCGGCGCGCGAAGCGTCCGTTTATACTGGCATCACAATCGCCGAGTATTATCGCGATATGGGCTACTCCGTCGCGCTGATGGCGGACTCCACCAGCCGTTGGGCAGAGGCTATGCGTGAGATTTCCGGCCGTCTGGAAGAGATGCCCGGCGAGGAGGGCTATCCTGCCTATCTGGGCCGACGGATCGCGGAGTTTTACGAGCGCGCGGGCTGGGTCGAAAATATCGGCACTGAAACGACAACCGGTGCGCTTTCAGTTATCGGAGCAGTTTCGCCCCCCGGAGGTGACCTGGCAGACCCCGTCGTGCAGGCGACGCTACGAGTCGTCCGCGTCTTCTGGAGCCTGGAGGCCGAATTAGCCTACGCACGCCATTACCCGGCGATTTCCTGGCTCAATAGTTATTCCCTATACGGCGACGCCTTTGATGAATATCTCGAAGAATATTTCTCCGAAGATTTCCCGAAAAATCGCGGCAAAGCCATGTCGATTCTTCAGAAAGAATCCGACCTGTCGGAAATAGTTAAGCTCGTCGGCGCGGAAGCACTGGACGCTTCGGACAGGCTGACTCTCGAAGCCGCGCGTAGCATTCGCGAAGACTATCTTCAGCAGAACGCATTCGTGGATGAAGATACCTACTGTTCGCCGCAGAAACAGGATTTGATGCTAAAAGCCATTCTGGAATTCGAGGAAGAAGCGCGTAAGGCGCTTAAGCGCGGCGCGCAATTCGAGGCCATCGCCGAATTGGAAATACGCGAAGAAATCGCGCGTATGAAATATATCGACGAAGAGGAGGTCGAGACGAAGATAGTCGACATCATCGAAAGAATCCCGAAGGTAATGAACGAGATGATCTCGGAGGGATAGGGAAACGAAACCGTCCGGAAAGGGAAGACCATGAATAACGACATAATCCTCCTCGATGGCGTCCGCTACTGCCGTTACTCGCCGAAAAGCGAGAACGAGTTTAGACAACTTATTGTCGATAATATCGCAGAACTATTTGGAAAAGAAGCAATATATATCGACATTGAGAAGAACCTCGAAAACGAAATTGGCAAAGCCAGACGCCCCGATGGATTCGTTCTCGATTTAAGCAGTAATTCTTTCTATGTTGTAGAATTTGAGTTGTCGAATCATAGCACTTATGGGCATATCGACCCTCAAATTAACGGGTTCTTACAAGCAGTCGATAATTGGAACACTCGCCAAAAGATTGCAGGAATTCTAAAAAAATATATGGAAGAAGATATGGTTCGTCTCAAGGCCATCAAGGATCATATTGGCGATACTTCAGAACTATATCAGTTCTTTCTTGAGCGGGTTCTTACGCCAATGCACAACTCAGGTCAGCCGAATACATATATCATTATTGACGAATGTTGCGACGAGCTTCAGATTGCTATGCGTCATAGAACTCCTAAACCCAAAATAATCGAAGCCGCCGTTTACGCCCGCGAGGGCGCGGAGATGGTGAAAGCACTGAGGTTCGAGCCGCAGTTTAGTTTTGTTCCTCCAGTAACCGAAACCCCCACTGTTTCGCCCTCAAAGCCAAAGCAGTCCGAAACTCAGCCTTCCAATGGCGAAATCCAGTTCCCAATTCCCGTTTACGCGACCTACAAAGGGAACCGCTTCGAAGCCAAGCTTTTCGCCGACGGCTCTATGGAGGTGAATGGGGAGAAGTTCAAGTCTCCCAGCGGGGCGGGAAAAGCGGCCAAAGGGGGGAAATCAACTAATGGGTGGACATTCTGGAAAATAAAAGAAACTGATGAAACTATCGATAAGCTGTATCACATTGTTAAAGGGACGAAGAAAGAATATAGGTCTTCGCCGAATGATCTCAATACTATTATCGTCCCTGCCCATGAAGACGGTTTTCAAGAAACCTTCCTCGGAGAAAATTCTTGGTATGCTATTCGACTGAATAAAAAGAAGATACCGAATTTAAAATATATCGCGGTTTATCGCAAAGCACCGGTTTCAGCTATCACTCATCTTGCCGAAATTGACCGGATCGAGAAATATAAGGATACCGGGAAGTTTATTGTTTTTTTCAAAGGCAAAGCAAAAGAAATAGAGCACATTAAAAGGATAGAGGGCGGGTTCGCGCCTCAAGGCCCCGTATTTACTAATCGGGAGAAATTATCAAAAGCGAAATCAACTGATGAGGTTCTTTGAAATCGAGCACGAACTCTTTGAAATCAGGGAAAATGTCTTGAAAAAGATCACGGAGGTCTTGAAATCGCCCTTGTATCTCTTGAAAAGGCCAATGTATGCCTTGAAAACCTCAATGTAGGTCTTGAAAATGCAGTTGTATGTCTTGAAAACGAGAAAAAAGTCTTCCAAAACGTAGGACGATAAGGACTTACGGGAAATCGCCTATTTTGAACAAATTTATCGCAAAATGCGAAAATGAGGAATATGATAATAACAAATTTACGGAGGATATCATGTTAAAAGAATATCGCACAATAACCCAAGTTTCCGGCCCTCTGCTTATCGTTGAGGGTGTCGAGGGCGCGACTTTCGAGGAGCTGGTGGAAATCACCCTCCCCGACGGCGCTAAACGGCGCGGAAGAGTTCTGGAGGTCAACCGCGACAAGGCCGTGGTTCAGCTGTTCGAGGGCACCGACGGCGTGGACGTTTACAGCTCGCGTGTCCGCTTCCTGGGGCGTGGCATCGAGTTGGGCGTGTCGGAGGACATGCTCGGGCGAGTGTTCGACGGTTTCGGGCGCCCCATCGACGACGGCCCGGAGATACTGCCTGAAAAGCGCCTGGACATCAGTGGCTCGCCGATTAATCCCTACGCGAGAGAGTTTCCCAACGAGTTCATCCAGACAGGCGTATCCGCAATCGACGGCCTGAACACCCTCGTCCGCGGCCAGAAACTGCCGATTTTCTCGGCGTCAGGATTGCCCCATAATCTGCTCGCGGCGCAAATTGCCCGTCAGGCGAAAGTTCGAAGCTCCGGCGAGTCCTTTGCTGTGGTTTTCGGCGCGATGGGCATCACCTTCGAGGAGGCTGAGTTCTTCCGCGCGGAGTTCGAGAAAACAGGCGCGCTGGAAAGGGCGGTGCTATATTTGAACCTGGCCAACGACCCCGCTATCGAACGTATATCGACGCCGCGAATCGCCCTGACAACTGCAGAATACCTGGCCTTCGAGAAGGACATGCATATTCTCATTATCCTCACCGATATGACCAACTATTGCGAGGCGCTTCGAGAAGTTTCCGCCGCCCGCAAGGAAATCCCCGGCAGGCGAGGTTTCCCCGGCTACCTCTATACCGACCTGGCGATGCTCTACGAACGCGCCGGCAGAATCAAGGGTCGCAATGGCTCGATTACCTTTATTCCGGTGCTAACTATGCCCGAAAACGACAAGACCCACCCCATACCCGACCTCACCGGCTACATCACCGAGGGACAGATTTATCTGTCGCAATCGCTGCACAAACAGGGGATCGCGCCGCCAATAGATGTCATGCCCAGCCTGTCGCGACTGCGCCAGAAGGGGGTCGGCGAGGGCAAAACCCGTGCCGACCACGACGACCTTTTCAACCAGACCTACGCCGCCTACGCCCGCGGCAAAGAGGCGCAAGAACTCGCGGTAATCCTCGGCGAAGCCGCGCTCTCCGACATGGACAAGCTATATCTGGGTTTCGCGCAGGATTTCGAGGAGGAATACGTCGGGCAGGGCTACTACACCAACCGCGACATCGACGAAACCCTCGACCTGTCGTGGCGCTTGCTGGCACGTTTTCCGCGCAAGGAACTCAAACGTATCCGCGATAAATTCCTGGACGAGAAGCTGGACAAATTCGCACAGGAAGCGGAAGAGAAATAAACATTGTTACAAAGCTTTCATTTGTTAGGCAATTGCGGTGAGAGATTTTCTGCCTCTCTATTGAGCGACATTGCGCCGCGGAAATTAATTGCCTATCGCAGATAAAAGCTTATATTGTGGGGGAGTTGTTGGACGAAAACGATAAGGCGAGATTATGGCGAAGATGAAAGTATCGGCGAATCGGATGGAGAACCTCAAGCTCAAGAAGCGGCTGGGGCTTGCGGAACGCGGACATAAGCTACTTAAGGACAAGCAGGATGAGCTTATGCGCAATTTTCTGGAGCTGATCGATGTCATTCGCGGGCTACGCGAACGGACCGAGAAGGCTACTATCGCGGCGCTTCAGCGGTTCACGATGGCTACATGCGAACTGTCCCCGAATTTACAGAAGAATTTGTTCGCACATCCGGGGGCGAAGTTTCAACTAACGGTCGAAACGCAGCGGCTGATGAACCTGCGTGTGCCGGTGTTCGAGGCGCATGTAGAGGGCAATCCGCTGGCGTATTCATTGCGCGAAACCGATCCGGACGTCGATTACGCGTTGCGAGAGATAACTCAGGCGCTGGAACTTCTGCTCAAACTGTCCGAGGCCGAGAAAAAAATGGCACTGCTCGCAGACGAACTCGACCGCACCCGCCGAAGGGTGAATGCGCTCGAATATACGTTAATACCCGATTTGAAAGAGACCATAAAATATATCCAGCAAAAACTGGAAGAGCTTGAACGCGGAAATTTGACCCGCCTGATGAAAGTCAAAGAAATGTTAGAGGAGAAATAAGGAGCGAACATGAAACACGTAGTCGATAAGATATTGTTGCCCACCGATTTTTCCGAGCACGGCAAAATCGCGGTGCCCTGGGCGGTCGATATGGCTCAGAAATACGGCGCGGAACTGCATATTATCCACGTTTTCGACGAGGGGGCGTTTGAGGCGTTCTATTTCAATTACGCGGGCGATACGGCGGAATATTTCGAGAAAGTGCGGCGGGGTTTCGAGGAGGAAGTCGATAATTACCTCGCGGACGCCGATACCGAGGGCATCACAATAGTGCCGATCCTCTCCAACGGCAATCCTTTCGTAGAGATAGTCAAATACGCCAAGGATAACGGCGTGGATATTATCGTGATGGGGACGCACGGTAGAACCGGATTGGCACACACCTTATTGGGCAGTATCGCGGAGAAGGTCGTGCGCAAGGCTCATTGCCCGGTGCTGACTGTTAGAAGCCCCGAATTTGAGTTTGTGCCGCCGGCGTAGAGGGCGTTCGAAACATGTTTGAGCCTTGAAAAAAGGCTACACATGAATATATTCTATTCGATTGATATTCCTGTCGTTTGGTTCACCGAATGGCAGTCTTGATCTTCCCCGGTGATCGTTCGCGGTTGCCGGGTTTTTTATTATTCTTATCTCTTATATAAAGAAAAGGGAGGGCGTGAAACCCTCCCCCTCAATTCAGGCGATCAGGTTGATTAGCGGTTACTCGCAACTGGAGAATAGCAGTCGCGCGATTTTTTCCGCTACCGGATTTGCCGCTTTGTAGCAGACCTTGACTCCACGGCGCTCGCTTTCCAATATTCCGCGGTCGGTCATAACCCTAAGGTGTTGGCTGACAGTCGATTGTGGCAGTTGCATCTTTTTGGCTAGGTCCTTGACGTAACATTCCTCGCGCATCAGGCAGACCAGAATGCGCAATCGGTCGGGGTGTCCCAGGACGCGTAGCATCGCGGCGGTTTCTTCGATTTGTTTCTGTTTCTCTTCGTCCATTATTTCATAAGCACGAGTTTTGTCGTCTGCGATGCCGACGAACTGCCACGCATCAGGTAAACGCCGTTGGGAAGCTCGTTGCCGGCGGAGTCTCTGCCGTCCCAGATTACTGTTTTCTTCTTCGGAGATATTCCCAATTCGCGGACCAATCTGCCGTTGAGGTCGAATATTTCCAGCGAAGTTTCATGTTTGATTTCCGATTCCACCTCGATACGACATGCGGCGTTGAATGGGTTGGGGTATGCGCGAAGTTGAATGGCTTCCGGTAACGTTTGCTCTTCCGCGCTGAACCCGGTTTCGTTATAGTAAATGACCGCGACGTCGTCGATATACCAGCCCGGCCCGTTAACATAAGGGTCTGAGCCGAACAGGAAACGGAATTCTACGGTGGAACCGACGAGGGCGGTAAGGTCGAATATTTCGTATTTCCAACCGCCGCTGGAGCCTGTGAAGACGCTATCTTCGCCAACGTAATCGTTGTGTTCGTAAGCTACGCCGTCGTAGCCGTTATGCGAACTTATTACGTTCCAGCTCGCGCCGCCGTCAGTAGAAATCTGGACGTTCCCGCCATCGTAAACGTCTTCCTCGGAGGGCATCTCGAATGAATACCAATGATAGAAGGTCAGCCTTTGCATGATGCCCTCAGTCGGAACGGTGAAAGGCGGCATGGACAGGATCGATTCGGTGTCGTTGGAATAATCGCCGTCGAGGACGGTTGCCCAGAGCTTATTGCCGGAATGAGCCTGATCCGGCCCGGATTCGGGTATTCCCCATTCCCAATCGCCCGTGCCGGAGAAGGAACCGTCGCCTGCTTCGAAATCGTCGAGAGCGACGAATTCCGGCGTTCCGGCTATGAACGAAGTTGAATCGTAAGTCAGGTGGCCGTTAACATCGCGGATTTCAAAGTAGATGGTTACTTTATCGCCCGCGTCGATTCTCGAAGCATCGAGATAGATTTCGACTGCGGTCGTATCGTAACCCTGGGATGGAATTTCATCGCACCAGGCAGTATCCGTGTTAATCGCGATTCCGGTTTCCTCGACGGATGCCAGAACATAAGCTTCCGATGGATCCCAGCCGATGTTTTCCACTTCGACCATCAGATTAAAAGTCTCCCCTGGATCGGCGAATCCGCTGGAATCGCCAGAAACTTCGTCGTCAACCCAGGCTTTGGTCATAAAGGGTGCGCTTCCGGCAACCTGACAACAGACTATACAGGCGGGAAGATTTTCATCGACCAGAGGTTGTTTACGCTCGATATCCGGCCAGAAACCGTCGCCGGAACCGCCGACTTCCGGAGTTACGGCGAGTATTCTCGGATGTTCGGTAGTGTCGCCGTAGAACCAGTCGTCGGTGTCGCCATTAGTAGGATATATGGTCTCGGCACCCGCACCATAAACGTAGCCATTGTTTCGCGCGTATCTATAGGCGATGCGAATGAACCAGTCGTGGTCGGCACAGTGATCGAAGGTAAATCCCCAGGGTGTCAGGTATAGGTTGCTGTAGCTGTGGAAACTCAAAGACGTTCTGAATTCGCGGGAATCCACAAGGTCTATAATTACCTGGGTTTCCGGTTCGCTTGCGGCACTTGGGCCACGGTATGTTTCGTCAGCGGGGTCGGGGGAACTACCGTAATCGTCCAGGCCCCACATATACGGGAAATTCCTATTGAGATCGACGCCGTATAAGCCCCCGCCGTTGTTGCGACGATTCTTGCGCCACATACCGCCGCCTCCGGGAGAGATTATTTCGTTATATCGATAGCCGTCGGGATTCATCAGCGGGACAATCCAGACTTCACGGCTATTTACGATATGTTCGGCGCGTTCGTCTATACCGTAGTATTCCATCAACCATTGCGCGAATTGTATTATTATTTCCGCCGAGATAACCTCCCTGGCGTGGATTCCCAGACCGATTAAAACTTCCGGCTCATCCTCGTCCGCATCGACATTGTCGGAAACCTTGACCATCATTATCGCGTTGCCATTGTGCCCGACACCTAATGTTTCTGGCTCGGAAACGAATTCCGGATAATCGTCATGAAGAGAATCCAGCGCGGCGTTTATCATCTCGTAGGTCCTCCAGCCGCCCATATCCAGAGTTGTATTTAACCGTGTTCGGTAAAATTCGGTCATGGCGGGGATTATCATTTCATAAGGAATCCTCGCGAAATCGAGATCAACGAGTTCGCTTTCGGGCAGGGCGTATTCCGCCCAGACGCCGGGTCTCGAGGAGACAATATCTCCGGAAATTTCGGATGTGTATGCCCAATCGACTCTTATCCGAGAATAGATTTCCGGATTTTGGGCCAGCAGGACTACAGCTATTAATATCAAGAGAAAATACTTATTCATTCTTGCACTCCGCTATATTGTTTGTTTCAGGTATCGGTTTACATTTCAATGCCGCGTTGATTACTTTGTCCATACGGTGGACGAATATAAACTTGATTCTTTCCTTTATCTCTTCCGGGACGTCCTCCATGTCTTTTTTATTCTGGATAGGTAGGATTATCCTGTTGATTCCGACCTGATCGGCGGCGAGGACTTTTTCCTTAACGCCGCCTATAGGCAGAACTTCGCCCCTAAGCGTAATTTCGCCTGTCATGGCTGTCCTTTCATACATCGGGCGTCGAGTGAGAAGCGACGCTAAACATGTTGCAATGGCAATCCCGGCAGACGGCCCGTCTTTGGGAATAGCTCCCGCGGGGACATGCAGATGCATGTCGATATTCTCGAAATCGCTGTCTATTCCCAGTTTGATAGCGTTTGATCTTAACCAGCTGAGTGCCGCCTGTGCGGATTCTTTCATTACGTCGCCTAACGAACCGGTTAGCACCAGAGATTTTTTGCCGGGCATCGCAGTAGCTTCGATTATTAATATTGTTCCGCCCACAGGAGTCCAGGCTAATCCGATCGACATCCCCGGAAGCATTTTTTCGGGTAGTCTGTCTTCGAGATAATGTTCCGGGCCAAGATATTCTTTGGCGCGGTTTTCTGTGATAACAGCGGCCTGCCTTTCGCCCGCGGCGATTTCCTTCGCAACCTTCCTGCATATCGAAGCTATCGTTCTTTCGAGATTACGAACACCCGCCTCGCGTGTGTAGCTGTCTATGATTAAATCGATTGCTTCGTCTTCGAATCGGAGCTGTGACGTAGCCAGACCATGTGCTTCGAGTTGTTTCGGAACCAGATAATTAACCGCTATTCCGAGTTTTTCTGCCGGAGTATATCCTGGAAGTTTTATCATCTCCATCCTATCTAATAATACCCGTGGTATAGGATCTATATAATTCGCCGTAGCTATGAACATAACGCGCGAAAGGTCGAATGGGACTTCAAGATAATGATCGACAAAGGTGTTATTCTGTTCGGGATCGAGCACCTCTAACAGCGCCGACGATGGATCGCCTCGAAAATCCTGGCCGATTTTATCGACTTCGTCCAGCATGAAAACCGGGTTGTTCGATCCGCAACGTTTTATTCCCTGAATAATACGTCCGGGTAGCGCTCCTACGTACGTTCTTCGATGGCCTCTGATCTCGGCTTCATCGCGCATACCACCAAGACTCATTCGGAAAAATTCGCGGTTCATTGCCCGCGATATACTTCTACCCAAACTCGTCTTGCCTACACCCGGTGGGCCAATGAATAGCAATATCGGCGATTTAGCGTCCGGTTTTAACTTTCGCACGGCAAGAAACTCGAGTATCCTTTCTTTGATTTTATCGAGATCATAGTGGTCCTCGTCCAGGATTTCCTGCGCTTCTTTGATGTCGATTTGGTCCTCGGTGCTTTCGAGCCAGGGGAGTTCGAGAATCCAATCGATATACGACATAACGACCGTATATTCGGCGCTGGCGGGATTCATGCGTTCGAGGCGTTCGAGTTGTTTTTCTGCGGCCTCGTGGACTTCTTCCGTTAGCTTCTTTTCCTTTAAACGTTTCTTAAGGTCCTCGATTTCGGCTCCGTCTTCTTCTCCAAGTTCACGTTTGATAGCCTTCAATTGCTCTCGAAGAACGTAATCCCTCTGTCCCTTCTTTATCGATTCATCGGCTTGGGATTGAATATTTTTAGAAATGCGGAGGACGGAGAGTTCGGTCGAAAGATATTCCTGCAACATCCGTAATCTTTGCTCGATATCGGTCGTTTCGAGGAGCTTTTGCTTTTTAGGAATGTTAATATTAATCGCCGCCGCTATCGAATCAGCGACACTTCCCGGATCGGTCGTGTCCATGGATTCGACCGGCAAATCGTCAGGGAGATAAGGCGCGAGCGATATTACCTCTTTAAATTGCTCGATAACGGTTCGAGTGAGAGCTATTTCTTCGGGGCTATCCCTTTTAACATCCTGGATTTCTTCGAAAACCGCAGTTAGATAAGGATCCTTTGAAACAGTTTCTTTGATCCTGATTCTACTTTGCGTTTTAGCAAGTAATCTCAGTGAACCGTCGGGAAACCTGAGCATCTTCAGAACCATGGCTTTGACGCCGATATTGTATATGTTATCGAAATTATCGGTATCCTGGGATCCATTTATAGCTGTAACAAGGGCAAAGACCTTGTCTTCGCCAACAACGTCATCGACAAGCTTAACGTGAGATTCCTCGTTTAAGACCAGTGGAATAATCAAGCCCGGGTAAGCCACATTATCGACAAGCGGAATTATAGATAGCTTTTCAGTTTTGTTATTCGTCATACTTGTTGGATTGGACTTAATAGGCATTATTCTACCTTTACATCAGTTGCGGTTTTTTCGCTTTGTAGCGATGCCGGTATGCGAACCGTGAGAAAACCGTCCGAGTAGCGGGCGTTGGGTTCGGAGCCCAAAAATTTCCTCGGTATTTGAATATTCCTCTCGAAGGGGCCGTAGTTAATCTCCAGATTATGGAATACAGTCTTTTCACCGATGCTTATCTCCTGCCTAATTCCGGATATGGTAATTACATTTTCTTCGATATGCACACGTATCTGGTCTTTTGAAATACCGGCAAGTTCGCAAATAATGCAAAACTCATCTTTGGTTTCGCAAACATCGGTGGGGGGATGCCAGACGTTAATCGCGCGCAAAACGCTTCCGTTCCTCATCTGTGCGAAACCGGAAAACAAACGTTTCATTTCCTCTTCGATGTCATTATTTCGTTTGGCGAATATTTTTTCTCTCATAATTCGACTCCATTCGAGGGAGTTTCTCCGGGATTACCCCGGGAATTTGATTCTTGGAATTATCTCGGCGACAAGCCCCGATAATCTGGCGTCTGCTTTGTCCGCAGTGGCGAGGATTTTTTCTAAAGTAGCCAGTTCGAGGGCATCCGGCAGGCACATATCGGTAACCAGGGAGAATCCCAGGACACGCATATTGCTGTGAACGGCGACCGTCACTTCAGGGACCGTGCTCATGCCCACAGTATCCGCCCCGATTGTCCTCAGAAAACGATATTCGGCGGCGGTTTCCAGATTGGGCCCCATTAGGGCGACATATACGCCCTGCATCAAGCGAACGCCCATTTCAAGAGCGACCTTTTCCGCAAGTTCCTGTAATTCCGGCGTATAGGCGTGGCTCATATCCGGGAATCTAACGCCCAGTTCCGGGTCGTTGACGCCACGCAGTGGATTGTCGCCCATGAGGTTAATATGGTCTGTCATAAGCACGATATCACCCGACTCGAATAGCGGATTCAGGCCGCCTGCCGAGTTAGAAACAATCATGGTGTCGATCCCCAGAGCTTTCATCACTCGAACCGGGTAAGTGATGGTGTGCATGTCGTAACCTTCATAATAATGAAATCTTCCGTGCATAGCCATTACGGGGACACCTCGCAGATGCCCGAAAATCAGCTTGCCCTCATGGCTCTCTACTGTGCTCGTAGCGAAATGCGGGATGTCTTCGTAAGATATCACGACATCCCTCTCTATCAACTCGCCCACCTTACCCATTCCAGTGCCCATGATAATCCCGAGTTTGGGTTCAATAGAGGTCTTCGCCTTAAGGAATGGAACGGTATCCTGAAGTTGTTTCCGTATTTCTAACATCTCGTGTCCTTTCTATATGTAGTCTATATTTGAGGAACTCACAGGCGCTACTCGTGTTTTAATTAATCTTCAAAAAGAGCTTCCCGCCTGCGTCTGTGGGTTGCGTTCGAAAAGGCCTCGCTGTCGGGGATGGGAAATTCCACGCGCGAATCTATTGGAAGTTCCGCGACCGTTTTATTCACCCGCCTCGCTTCGTATTCTTTGTCGAATTTTTTTAGAGCCTCTTCCTGTAACTCCAACACCCGTAGAAGTTTGCGGAAATAGGCGTCTTTAATCGTTGTGAGTTCGTATAATTCCTGCTTGGTTTCGTTCATCTGAGCCGAATACTGCGCGATTATCTTTTGCGCTTCCGCGTCGGCTTTCTCGCCGATTTTAGACGCCTCTTCTTCGGCATGGGCGATTATCTGTTCTCCCTCTTTTTTAGCCAGTTCGAGAGCCTGACTTATTGCACCTGATTGAGCCTCCAATTCCCCGATTCGTTTCATCAAGCCTTCCAGGCGGCGGGATAAATTATCGCGTTCCTTATTCAACTCTGCAATAGACTCGGCTACCTGCCCCAGAAAGAGCTTGACATCGCTACATTTGTAACCCAGCGGCGCTTTCGGGAATCCCTGATTTCTAATTTCCAGCGGTTTTAATGCCATATTACTCTCCTGAAAAAAATAACTTAAAACAACCTTTTTTGTTGATTTCGAGTGAGTTAGCAGAACTCTCTCGAAACCCATTTTTTAGCGATCACCCAAACTTTATCCCCTGCGCCAGCGGAAGGTCGGTCGAGTAGTTTATTGTGTTTGTTTGACGGCGCATGTATGCCTTCCATGCGTCGGAACCGGATTCTCTGCCGCCGCCGGTCTCTTTTTCGCCGCCGAAGGCTCCGCCAATTTCAGCTCCGCTGGTGCCGATATTGACATTGGCTATCCCGCAATCGGAACCGACCGCCGAAAGGAATTCGTGCGCCTCGCGGACATTGTTCGTGAATATTGCGGAACTCAAGCCCTGCGGAACATCGTTGTGAATATGGATCGCTTCGTCGAAGTCCTCATATTCAATAATATAGAGAATTGGCGCAAACGTTTCCTCCTGGACGATCTCGAACTCGTTTTTCGCCGACGCTATGCACGGCGTTACGTAACAATCGCCCCGCTTGTCGAGTTTCTCGCCTCCGTAAATTATCTTGCCGCCCTCCTGTTTAATCCTGTCGATAGCGGTCGTCATCTCATCTACGGCTCCGGTGTCGATCAACGGCCCCATGAGGGTATTTCTATCGAGGGGATCGCCTATACGCACCTGTTTATACGCCGAGACAAGCTTATTCACTAATTCCTCGCGAATGCTCTTATGGACGATTATCCTCCGCGTGGACGTGCATCTCTGTCCGGCGGTTCCCACCGCCCCGAATACTATAGCGGGAATTGTAAGATCCATATCCGCTTCCGGCGTCACGACGATAGCGTTGTTGCCGCCCAGTTCTAAAATAGTGCTTCCCAGCCGTTTACCGACGACTTTACCGACGTGGTAGCCCATCCTGCAACTGCCGGTTGCGGAAACCAGTCGGACGCGGTCGTCGTTGATTAGCATCTCGCCGACCTCCGATCCCCGTCCGATTAACAGAGATAGAACCGCGGGATCCATGTCCGTCTCGCGGCAGACTTCCTCGGCAATTTTGGTGCAAGCGATAGCGGTAAGTGGAGTTTTACTCGACGGTTTCCAGATATTAGCATTGCCGCAAACCACCGATAGCGCAATATTCCATGACCAGACCGCTACGGGAAAATTAAACGCGGAGATGACACCGACTACCCCGAGCGGGTGCCATTGTTCCATCATGAAATGTCCCGGGCGTTCGGACTTCATTGTGTTGCCGTAAAGCTGGCGTGAAAGACCCACCGCGAAATCGCATATATCTATCATCTCCTGGACTTCGCCCTCGCCTTCGGCGACGATTTTGCCCATTTCCAGCGTAACCAGGGCCCCAAGATCGGCTTTATGTTCGCGGAGTTTCAATCCCAGTCTGCGAATGAATTCTCCGCGTTTTGGCGCAGGTATCTCACGCAATTTAAGAAAAGCTCTTTGTGCCGCGTTTGCGACTTTTTCGTAATCCTCCGCGTTAGCCTGCCGCACGGACGCTAATTTGGAACCATTTATAGGCGAATAAACATCTATTGTATCGCCGTTGCCGAGCCATTTACCATTGAAAGCTCCGGGCAATTCGCCTGTTAGACCGTATTTCTTCAGAATTCCCGTCATTATTGTTTCCTTTCGTGCTTGTGATATAACTAATTATTCGATTTCCAACGATTTATCTCCACCTGAGGTTCGCCCGTCCCAAAATACCCGATGCGGACTTCGGCACGCCTGTGGACGAAGTTAGTAGAATCGGCGTGAATTAGTAGTTTCACGCGCTTGAGATCCGGGGCTTTCTCCAGATGTTGTTTCATTATCTCGATACCGGCACTCTCCACTTTATCCTTACCTACATTGCCCTCCATTAGAAGGTGGACAATATATGTCGGTTCTTTCATGGCGGGTTCGGTAGTATCTGGGCCGGCATATAATGTTGTAATTACCAGTTTTTCCTCTGTTTTTGAACACGCAAAGAGTAAAGCGATTATAAGGACAAGAGTAAGAATGTGGGCCGTCTTTTTCATTTTTTTCTCCGCATTTGAAAATAACCGAGTTTCAATATATATTAATAAATATAATTGCGAATTTTGCTCCGTAAATCAAGCTAAAAACTAACTACTTGCCAAAATAAAGTTAGTTAGTTAGTTTTATTCAATGAATTCTGTCATGGACATAATCGTCGCGATTCGCGATACCTTCAACCAGCATATCATATTCAGTGTGGGTATTCTGCTGGTCGGAGGTTATTTTCTCGGCAAATTAGCTCAAAGATTCAAACTTCCTGCGGTTACCGGCTATATCGTAGCGGGATTGTTGCTCGGAGATTCGGTTACCGGGCTGGTTCATGTCAAGATGACGGCGACGCTACGGACTATTACGGATATTGCGTTAGGTATTATAGCTATAACGATCGGCGGAGAATTCAATCGGGAGAAATTGAAACGCCTGGGTGGCAATATCGTAATCATTACAGTTATTCAGCTTGTCATAACCTTTTTGGTCGTTAGTGCGGCGTTATACATATTCAAGTTCCCGCTGGTATATTCGATACTACTCGGTGCGATAGCCAGCGCAACCGCTCCTGCGGCTACTGTAGTTATTATCCAGGAACTCCGCGCCAGAGGCGATTTCGTCGATACCCTTTATGGAGTAGTGGCTCTCGATGACGCCGGTTGTGTAATTCTGTTCGCGACGGCTTTCGCTTTTGCAACCAATTATGCCGGAGGAGGCATCGAAACGCCCGGCGTTGGAAACATCATAGACCACGCTTTCGCGGAGATAGGATTATCGCTCTTAGTCGGGCTTTTTGGCGGCCTGGGACTGCATTTCCTCACTTACAAAAAGACCAACCAGAACGAGATTCTGATACTCTCATTGGGAATGATCCTGCTGATAACCGCGATTTCGATAACGTTGCACCTCTCTCCGCTTCTGGCCAATATGATGGCCGGCGCGGTTCTTATCAACGTTTCGCGCAGGGGAATTCGGGCGTTACGGTCGCTTTCGCCGCTCACTCCGCCGCTATACGCCGCTTTTTTCGCTATAGCCGGCACGGAATTGAAGCTCGCTATTATCGGTAGCAAAGAAGTTTTACTCTGGGGTGCGGTTTATGTCTTTTCGAGGGCTGTTGGAAAATACGGCGGAGTTTGGCTGGGCGCGGTCTCCGCAAAATCGGATAGAAGAATCCGGGACAATCTTGGTCTCTCTATGCTTCCGCAAGCCGGAGTGGCGATAGGCCTTGTCCTGTTCATGCAGACTACGAGATTCTATCTGGGATCGCCCGCCGAAATAAAAATGATATTCAACCAGATGGTCAATATAGTCTTGTTCGCGGTTTTGATAAACGAACTCGTGGGCCCGCCTTTATCAAAACACGGTATAATAAAGGGAGCGGATATTTAGGAGAATCATGGATACGTTCGAAATTTTGAAAAAAGCGCTTTGCATTCCCTCACTCAAATCGAGGAAAAAACGGGCTGTCATTCAGGAGCTTTCCGAAATCCTCGCACAACAGCCCGAGATGAAAGGAATAGGTGTCGATGAAATCGCCGGGGCATTTATGGAAAGGGAATCTCTTGGTTCGACCGGTTTCGGAGGAGGATTTGCGATCCCGCATTGTAAATTCGAGGGTATGGACGAATTCCTCATGGGGCTGGCGGTATCCCGCAAAGGAGTTAATTTCGACGCGGTAGATAATAGGAAAGTCCATTTGTTATGTTACATAGTAGGCCCCGCTGACAAACCTGAAGGGCACGTAAAACTCCTGGCCGAGGTCTCCTTAGTTCTTCGGGAAGAGTCGGTTCGCCGAGCTCTAATCGCCGCTCCGACCCAAACAGCTCTTTTCGAGGAATTCATGCGTCATTGCGCAGGGGAATGCAGGGTCGAGACGTGCGAAAGGAAGTTGCTTCTATTAGTCGTTCAGGGCGAGGATATGACCACTTCTATTATCGAACTTTTCGTAGAACTCGGTTTAAGAGGCGCGGCTGTTATCGAATCTACAAGCATGGGTCGTATGTTGTCCAGAGTTCCCCTTTTTGCTGATTTTATTAATTTTCTCGGTTCGCAGGGAGATTATCATCGAACGATAATCACGACGATACCGGCCGATGAAGTTGAAGACATCGTAGCCAAAATCGAGACCATCACAGGCGATTTAAACAAACATTCCGGGGCTATGGTCATGGTTTTGGACGTTCCCTTCATGAAGGGAAGCCTCGAGGCAATATAAATTCATCGTTTCACCGGATATTTCGGGATATAGCGCACGAAAACGCTTGAGAACATCTCCATTTAGCGTTTGACGAGACACGACCGCGTTGGAACTTTATTTATGCTAAAAATATCTTGACAGTCCGGGTTTCGGAATATATTATTGAAATTCGCTCTTTTTCGAACATGGCGCCCTAGCTCAGTCGGTAGAGCAACGGACTGAAAATCCGTGTGTCCGCAGTTCGATTCTGCGGGGCGCCACCATTTTAGGAGACCCTGAACGGGTCTTTTTTGAAATACGCCAGCATAGCTCAGTTGGTAGAGCAGCTCACTCGTAATGAGCAGGTCAACGGTTCGAGTCCGTTTGCTGGCTTAGTTTGAAGGCGGCGCTATTGCCGCCTTTCTTATAATGTTACCGTTTCGCCCGGTTGGACAATTTTAACCTCTACGTCAGGTGTTTCTACCATATCTGCGAAATCCTGCGGCGATGCATCTATTGGAGGCCAGGTGCCGTAATGCATTGGAACGACCATTTTTGGTTCGATCATATCCACTGCTATTGCGGCGTCGCGAGGCCCCATCGTGAAATTATCTCCAATCGGCAATAACGCCAGATCGATATCCTCGAATTCGCCGAGAAATTCCATTTCGGCTTGAAGTGCCGTATCGCCAGCATGATAGATTGTTTTACCGTCGATCTTTATCAGGAACCCGCAGGGCATACCGGTATAGACTATCGTTCCGTCATTTTCGACAATCGCGCTTCCGTGGAGAGCCGGGGTTAATTTGACCCTACCGAAAGGAAAATCGAAACCGCCGCCAATATGCATAGGATGATTCTTCAAACCTTTCTGACCTGCGTAAACGGCGAGTTCATTCGGCGCGATTATTGTCGAACCACAACGTTTTGCGATGTTAAAACCGTCTCCGACGTGATCGCCGTGACCGTGTGTCAGGAGGATAAAATCCGCGCTAAGGTCTTTGGCTTCCACTGCCGCTTTTGGATTTCCAGTCAGAAACGGATCGATCAGCAAAACGAATTTATCGTTTTTAATTTCAAATGCCGAGTGCCCTAACCATTTTACCTTGACCATAACGAACTCCTTTATTAAATTTAACTTCTTATGAGAACTAAATCTAATTTAAAAGATTGGCCGACAAAAATCAAGGACGCTCTTCTCGGAACCGATCCGGATGATCGCAAATTGATGGCGTTTTTATATATCCTCGGGACATTTATTTATGTTTCTGTTTTAATACCGCTGATGGCAATAGGTAGTATTGCCGCCGCAGTCAATAATATCGAACCTGAAGTTAGATGGCTCGTAATCATCGCTATGTATTTTGGATTCATGGGGGCAATCCGACTTATCCTTGCGGCCACTAACAGTGCCCGATCCTTCTACCTGGGGCACAATACCGATGAAATACAGGCAGACGATTTTTCCGATATCGAAGCCCTGGTTGCCAGAGGAAAATATGTCGAAGCTATTAACAGGTATAGACACGAATATAGTGAACGAGGCGGAGAAGACGAAAGGCCGCGGCTTAGAATTGCAGAAATCTACAGACTGGAAATGTGCGATTACAAGGCCGCGCTCAATCAATATGCTCTGATTGCGCGGACATCAAATGATAATGCTGTCAAACTTCAGGCATATACTCACCTTCTGGAGCTGTTCAGGGATAAGTTCCCGAATGACAAAAGATTCGAATTGTTGTGCAAGAAGATAATGGTCGAATATCCGGGAACTGTCGCTTGCAGACTCGCTTCGGAGCAAATGTTAAATAGAGCTAAAAATAAAGGAGGGGCGTGATGCCTTTTTCTGAACTGATTTATCATATAATTATGAAGATGGATAATAGCGAGGGAAAATTGCATAAACTGACCGCTCAGGTGGTTCAAGCCAGACTGGAAGAGGAAATAGAAGGTTTCGGCGGCGCTGTGCTGGCTATAGAATTTTTGCCCGATCATGTTCATATTTTAACACAGGTGCCGCCCAATGTCGCTCCAGACGATATAGTGAAACTCCTTACGGATTCGACATCTGAATTGGTCGCCGGTATGGGACGAGACGAAAAAATCATCTGGCGAACCGATTTCGGTGTTATTTCGGTAAGTAAATCCCATGTCGATATCGTATCTAAGTATATACAATCTCAGGATGAACGCCATAAGGCCGGGAAAATAAACGAAACACTGGAAAGAATCGAGCAGGAGTAGTCGATGCCGGCGACGATGCCGAATTTTAACTTGAAAGTTGGAATGGCTATCGATATAGTATAGCTGAAATAATGAGACCTTTTATGTTCGATAAGAGAAAACATAAAATCCGCTATCCGTAGTTATTCATACCCGTCCGACCTATGGGGGCGAATATTCCTACTATAAATTTACTTAATTAAGAAACCGAAAGGAAAGAAATGCCTATCGTTCTCGATGGTAACCACCTTACGATTAAAAAACTCGTTTCAATAGCCCGCGAGTGCGAGGAGGTTGAACTCGCGACGGAAGCTGAAAATAGAATAATCAAATGCAGAGCGCTTCTGGAAGAAAAAATCCAGGCGCGAGAAATAATGTATGGAGTCAATACCGGAATAGGCGATTTTTCGGAAGTCGTCCTGGATGACGAGCAAATAAAACAGTTCCAGAAGTTCCTTATTTATAATCATGCCGCGGGCATAGGCGAACCGGCGCCAATCGAGCATGTTCGTGGTGCAATGGCCGGGAGAATAAACGTCCATGCCCACGGAAATTCGGGTTGCAGTCCGATTATCACAAAGACGTTGGTAGAGATGTTAAACAAGGGAGTTACGCCGGTAGTATGTTCAAAAGGTTCTGTGGGCGCAAGCGGAGACCTCGCTCCTATGTCGCAGATCGCTCTGCTTATGATGGGCGAAGGTGAGGCCTTTTATAAGGGGGAACGCCTTCATGGAAAAGCCGCTATGGAAAAAGCCGGAATAGAGATACCGGGCTTAAAAGCCAGAGACGGCTTAGCCATTATCAACGGCTCGAACCTTCTCACGGCAATGAGCGCGATACACCTGTTTGATTTTTATAAATGGCTTAAACATGCGGAAATAGCCTGCGCGATGACACTCGAATCCTTATTCGCGAATATGAAACCGTATAACGAAAAACTACATCGAGCGCGTGGTTTTAGCGGGGCGGTTAAATCCTCCCGTAATCTTATGAAATGTATGGATGGAAGCGATCTGCTCACAGGTAAATTGAAATGCCGCGTGCAGGACGCTTATTCGATGCGATCGACACCGCAGGTGCTGGGCGCGGTTCACGACGCCCTCGACTGGGCGCGTTCGCAGGTAGAAATAGAATTGAATGGCGTCGGGGACAATCCCGTTTTCTTCCCCGACGAGAAACTAACTATTACCGGTGCCAACTTCCAGGGGACTCCCGTAAGCCTACCGATGGATATGGTGGGCGCGGCGATTACAATGGCAAGTGTTATGTCCGAACGCAGGCTGAATAGATTGCTTAATCCTGCACTTAGCGCGGGATTACCGCCTTTCCTGACTAAAGGCGCGGGTATGTTCTCCGGGTTGATGCTCAGCCAATATACCGCGTGTATGCAAATAGTCGAACAGCGTATTATGTCGGTTCCAGCTTCGATACAATCGATACCTGCCGCCGCCGATCAGGAAGATTTCGTGAGCATGGGAATGAACACGGCTCTGAAAAACGGGACTATCCTGGATAACGCCTACGGCGTGTTGGGAATCGAATTCATGGCGGCGGCACAGGCTCTGGATTTCCGTAATTTCATGTCGGGTATCGGTGTCCGCAAGGCAAAGGAAGTCATCAGGCGTCATGTGGATTACCTCGATGAAGACAGACCGCTATACCCGGATCACAACGCGATGAAAGAGTTAGTCAGGTCATGCGAAATCCTGGAAGAGGTCGAAAAGACTGTCGGCGAACTCGAGTAAAAAGCCAAAAAAATAGAATAATCAAAGGGCGGCTGAATGTCGCCCTTTTTCAACTAACTTTGTTATATTGGGCTAAGATGTTTCTTTTTGAAATCGACAAGCCCGAACCGGTTGGTCATTTATAGTCCAGAGTGAATTACATGAGGTTTCGTTTTCTCCCTTGCGTATCACAAAGCTATCGACTAAATTTAATATTTATCCGGTGAGTTGAAAATGCAGAGAAAACAAATATTAAAACGCTTAAATATAGCTATGATGGTCGTGGCGGTGCTCGCGGTAGTTTCCCTTATCGGGAAAAGCGGATTTGGTCTGCCGGAGAATTTCATTCGCGTTTTCTACATCCTCGACGCCGTTATCATCGCGCTTTTCATAATCAACGCCTTTGCGCGCCTTTTCATCACCCGCAATTGGTGGAAATATATCAAGGAACATCCCGTCCAATACGTCCTGATTCTTCTCTTCGTTTCCCAACTGCTTATCGCAAGGCTCCTTTTGACTGATATCGGTTACAAATATATTCTCAACCAATTGAATCTCGTAGGCGTTACTAAAATCTATATCGTTCTCATGCAGGCATATATCCTTATCGAGCTTTTAGTAGAGGTAGGGCGGATAAATGCACGTATGGCGAGTTTGCCGTTACCTCCAGCGGCGCTGTTTGTCGCGAGTTTCCTCATATTAATCTCGATTGGAACCGTGTTACTACTTCTCCCGGGAGCTACCAAAGGCGGCCATATCAAATTCGTGGATGCATTATTTACCTCAACTTCAGCGACCTGCGTTACGGGTTTGATTGTCGTTCCGACCGGGACGTTTTTCACACGTTTTGGCCATATCGTTATCATGGTTCTAATCCAGTTCGGTGGCCTTGGATTGATGACATTCGGAACTTTTTTCGCATTGGTCTTCCGGCAGGAATTCGGCCTTCGCGAAAGAATGCTACTTGGCGACGTCTTAAACGTGCAGGTTTTCAGCAAAATAAAGAACCTTCTGGCGTCGATAATTGGAATTACTATCGGAATGGAAATAATAGGCGGTATTTTGATGTATCTTTCATCCGGCCCCTATTCTCATGATATGAACTCACGGGCTTTCTGGTCGGTCTTTCATTCTATCAGCGCCTTTTGCAACGCGGGATTCTCTCTTTGGGACGATAACATAGCCAGGTTTACGACGGATTGGAAAATGACTTTTATTTTCGCGGGATTGATCATAATCGGTGGATTGGGCTTTATCGTCGTTACTGACATCGGAAGGTATTTATTCAGTCCCTTTAAGAGAAAAAGACGTAAAGTTTCGCATTTCAGCTTGCAGACCAAACTCGTCCTTACGATATCTCTGGTGTTGATTTTATCGGGTGTCGCGTTGATACTCTTCGGAGATACCAATAACAGTTTTCTCGGATTCGATTGGCCGGTTACTCTATTGACTTCCTTTTTCCAATCCGTAACCGCGAGAACCGCGGGTTTCAACACAGTCGATATAGGCTCGCTGGCGCCGGCCTCGCTTCTCGTCCTGATAATTCTTATGTTTATAGGTGCATCACCGGGTTCCACCGGCGGCGGTGTAAAAACCACGACTATTGGCGTGGTGATAGCGTCGGTCAAAGCGAAATTATCCGGGAGAAACAAAGTGAACGCTTTTAACAGGTCTATTGCGCCCGGGATAATAACAGTTTCGGCAATGATAATAGTCCTGGCGTTAATAGTTATTTCCATGGGCACTTTCCTGTTATGTGTTTTTGAACTCGAATCTCATCCGGATTGGCGGTTTTTGGATATATTGTTCGAGGTCGTTAGCGCTTTTGGCACGGTTGGCCTATCCACGGGACCGACCTTTGAATTATCCAGCGCGAGTAAGGTCGTTCTGACGATAGTAATGCTAATGGGCAGAGTGGGACCCCTTACTTTCCTATTTGCCGTGTCAAGGCGTATGAAAGAAAAACGTTTAGAATATATCGAAGAAACAATTACGGTAGGATAGTTATGAAAAAGATACTCATAGTCGGTGCGGGGAGATTTGGATATACGGCCGCGAATCGTCTTTCTGAATTGGGCGCAGAGGTCGTTGTGATGGAGCGTAATGAAAAACGTTCTACGGCTTTAAGGTCGATGGTATCTGAAATCTTGATTATCGATGCCGTCGATAGGGATAGCTTTTTGCCCGAAATTAAAAAAAGAAACTTCCAGGCTGGTGTAGTCGCTATAGGAGATGATTTTTCGACGGCTTTGCTCGTGTGTTTATACATGATACAGGCGGGCATACCGTATATCGTCGCGAGGGCTTCATCGCCGAAGCAGGGCGCGATATTCAGCAGAATTGGCGTGGATATGGTGGTTACGCCCGAAGACGAAGTCGGCCATAATCTCGCCGAAAGACTTATACTCAGAGAATCGGAACAGATCGACCTTTCGCCGGATACTTCTGTAGTGAGAGTCCTCGCCCCGGGAAATTTTGTGGGCAAGAAAATCTCAGAACTCGGTTTGAGCGGCAAGGGATTCGATTTTCTTTTTGTAGCGCGACGATACACAGACCAGGGATTCGTAAAAATGGCCTTCCCGGACGAGATCGATTTTGAAATTGCCGAGGGGGATTTCTTCCTTTTTGCCGGAGATACGCGCCGGATAGCGTCCTTTTTGGAGTCCGTGAATGATTGAAGTATCGCCGGGCAGATGCATTGCCTGCGGCGGGTGTATCCCGCTGTGTCCGGAAGACTCTCTGAATCTCGAAAAAGGCGTTCTCACCGTTAGAGAAAACTGCGCAGAATGCGGTTTATGTATCCCCGGTTGTCCTCATGGCGCTCTATCATTCGAAGGTAAACCCGAATTAACGGAAATCCGCCCCGCCGATATAGATTACGATATCGTTGTAATCGGCGGCGGCCCCGGAGGATCTACTGCCGCTTTTTTCGCGGCTAACGCCGGCGCCGACGTGTTACTACTTGAAAAAAAACGGGTGATAGGGATACCTCAGCTTTGCGCGGAAGGCGTTAGCACACCCGGCCTTCGAGATGTTTACCCGGATGTCAGGCCGAATTGGGTTTCTGCGCCTATCGAAGGGGCGGTTCTGGTTTCGCCTTCCGGAAAACGGATTACAGTAAACCATCCCAATGCGGGATATATTCTGGAAAGACGTGTTTTCGACCGCGACCTTTTTGCCGGAGCCGCGAAAGCCGGGGCGTCAACGGTTATTTCGGCCACGGCGAAATCCCTTAAATGGGATGGAGATTACATCGTCGGTATCGAATACGAGCATCTTGGGAAGAGACGAACCGCTAATTGTAAGATAATCATCTCGGCGGATGGAATAGAATCGAACGTTGCGAGGTGGGTATTTCCAAAAGACAGGCTTTTACGGGGGCAAATCCATGTTGCGGCGCAGGTAGTAATGTCCGGTATAGAATCCAATGTTGGATTTCCGGAGTTTTATGTGGGAAGACACGTCGCGCCGGGAGGATATGCATGGGTTTTCCCGAAAGGAGAAGGTATAGCTAACGTCGGGCTTGGCATAAATCCATCGCTAAAAGAATCCGAGAGTAAAACCGCGTGGGATATGTTAAAAGAATTCATCGATAAAAGATTCGGATCGTCGGGGAGAATAATAGAAATAGCTTCCGGTAATGTCCCGACGGCAAAATGCCTACCGAGAATCGCTTATCGTAATGTTCTGTTTGTTGGGGACGCTGGGAGGTTAACCGATCCAATTTCAGGAGGCGGTTTGGCTACAGCTTTATTATCAGGTAAAATCGCCGGAGAATTGGCGGCTATAGCCGCCGTAAATAAAAACCCGGAGCGCATAGAGAGCGCTCTGGGAGCTTATTCGCAAATCTGGTATAAAGCGAAAGGCAAACAATTGGCCTTTTACGCTCGCGGTAAAGAGGTGTTTTCGCGTCTGCCAGACCCAGAGTTAGAGGGTATATGCGATTTCATCGACGAGCAGTTCGGCCACGGGAAATTCGATTCTATAGATATTCCCGGCACAATCGGCGCTATTCTCCGCCGTAAAGGGCTCGTTTGGAATATATTCAAATCCCTGCTTCCCGACAGAGAATAACTTTTATTCGCCGAGTTTATTTACCCGATTTGTCAGCCTCGATTTCTGTCTCGCCGCCGTTTTCGGGTTCATAACACCCTTTTTCACGGCTTTATCGATAGTGCTGTAAACGTGCGGTAGCATCTCGCGGGCTTTATCCTGATCGGTTTCCGAGTTCAAACTACGGATAACGTCGCGAGTATAGCCTTTAACAACGCGATTTTGCGCACGTTTTCTCTCGTCCTGGCGGACACGTTTTTCGGCCGATTTGTTAATTTGTGTGTTTGGCACGAACTACTCCTTGTAATCTGTCTAATCTTCTTCTTTTTCTTTCTTGCCGGATTTGGCTTTAATAGCCTTCTCCGCCATTTCCGAAATCTTGTCTATTGTCAGAGGTATGGCCTGAGCGAAGGAACCGACCATATTCGGTTTAATCGGTAGCAAATTGACTTCCTCGCCCTGTATCACAAGGAAAGCCACGGGCTGGATACTGAAACCGCCGCCGCCACCACCGGAAGTTGCGTCGTTCTTGTGCGATTTTACGTCGCTTCCGCCTGCGCCGAAACCGACCCCAACCTTGCAAACCGGAATAACGGTCTTCTCGCCGAGTTCGATTGGTTCGCCAAGAATAGTCTTGGCTTTCGCAACCGTCTCGACGTTGCTAAGGATAACTTTTAACAGATCTTCTGCAAACATCTTGCCTCCGTATTTGTGATGTTCATCGTTATCTATTCTTGTTATAAAAGCCGTTACAGCGTTTTATTCGACCTTCGTGATCTTTTTATATGCGCGAAAAGTAGAAAAAAGTTCTAATTTCGGCAAACGCCGGACTAATTTCATCAAAGGCCACAACAACAATCTAAAGAGCGTATTTCTAAGCTCAATTTGCCCGGCTACAATCCACTGCGCGTCCGGGGTGAAATCATATTCAAAATTAAAATTCAAGTTCGGATAACACGCTTTAATCGCGTATAACCACCCGCAAATCGACCCGGTTAACTCCGGCGCGCCGTCCCCTACTTTCAATTGGAGATCATAAGATTTAACTCGAAAACTCGCGAGAATCTCGGCAATAAACTTTAGGACCAGAATAACTACCTTAAGAACAAGTTGCTTGCGTTTCCACCAGAAAGAAAAAGGTGGTTTCTTCTTGGTTCCTTCCTTTTCGGATTCTGCTTTGGAATCCTCTTCTTTGTCTTTCGGCTTTTTCTTCGATATTTCGCCGTCGGATTTTTCCTTGAATTCCCTGTGAAGTAGTCCTTTTCTCTTTCCGTCGTTATCGGTGATGAACCAGAAGCCCAGAAATCTGAATTTAAGTGCATAGACGCTATTTGAGATTTCGCCGGTGATAGCAATAGGCGCAAAGAGCAAAATCGCGATAATAAAAACGATAATCGCGAGAAGTGCAAGTAAAATGTAAACAAAGATAACCAGAATACCTCCTCGCGTTAATAGCGACAACTTACAAATTTACTCTAACTTGTCAAGTAAATAATTGGTTAAAACCAAAATGAGTTTGCACAGGTTCTTGTCGGTCTTTATGAAATGCCGTGTTTTTTCATTCTGCGGTAGAGAGTCCTGAGGCTTATCCCGAGTTTATCGGCGGCGGTTTTCTTGTCGTAGCCGGATTCCTGTAATGCTCTGATGATGCTATTTCTGTCGGCTTCCTCTGGGGTGGTCGGGTTTTTGGAAATGCTATTAGAAATCTCGTCGATTCGTTCGTTCAGCCTTTCGAGTTGAGTAAATATCATCGACAACGCGACTTCGATTCTTTTACCTTCCTGTTCCGACCATATCCGTGACAGCCCTTTCCCGGCGAGAATAGGCAAATCCCGTCCAATACGTTCGTGGTCGAGAAAATAACTATCGAGGTCATCAGGAACGACCAGTCTTTTTCCCGCGAGAAGAACTGCATTCTCGACGAGATTCCTAAGTTCACGGACGTTTCCCGGCCAATGATAACTCATCATCGCATTAACGGCGGAATCCGAAAATCCTCCGAAATCCTCTCCATGAGTCTTCCTGACTTCCGAAATGAATCTATAAACAAGCACCGGAATATCTTTCCTTCGTTGGCGCAAAGGGGGGATATTTATTTTTACGGCAGAGAGCCGGTAATAGAGATCCTCGCGGAAATAATGCCGGGCGACCGCATCGGTAAGATCGATATTCGTAGCCGCAATTAATCGGACATCGGTATGTATCGATCCACTACCGCCAACTCGCATTACATCGCCAGTTTCCAGCACTCTGAGCAATTTCGCCTGAATATTCTGAGGCAATTCGCTGATTTCATCGAGAAAGATAGTCCCGTTGTTCGCCTGTTCAAAATATCCTTTATGTTTCGAGTCCGCGCCGGTGAAGGCCCCTTTTTCATGCCCGAACAGTTCGCTTTCAAGCGTTCCCTCCGGTATTGCGGCGGAATTTACGGCGAGAAATGCACATGAAGACCGTTTGCTGTGTTTGTGTATCGCACGTGCAACCAGTTCCTTTCCAGTGCCGGACTCGCCGATAATCAGGACGGGCAGATCCGTGGGCGCGACACGAAAAATAAGTTCCGCGATCGCCTTCAGTTCCGAAGATTTTCCGACAAGATCGCATTCTAATTGAAGACGTCTTGTTTCGAGGAAATGCCGAACATCTTCATTAAGCCTTTCAGAGATAGTATCCTCTGGAAGAAGGAGATCTACGAGTGTTTCGGCAATGTTATCTTCGGGATAAGGTTCCCCCACAAGCACAACGCCCAATAACGGCACTTTGGCTAACGCTCTTCTTATCAAAGATTCCCTTGCGATGCCGATATCGCCTGGCATTATTGTCAGGAGATCGTATTGCCGTTGATTAAGTTTGCGAAGGCCGTCTGCCGCTGTATCAACGATGTCGGCATCATAATCTAAGGCTATCTCGTCTTTACCAGGATTTATTACGAGGATTTTCTCCATCAACCGCTCGCTACGAAGAAAATGTCGTTGACTGTTACATAAATCATAAGGGCAAATAGTATAATGAAACCAACCTGCTGGGCGATAAGTTTTGCTTTGATAGAAATAGGTTTCTTACGGATAGCCTCAATCGCAAGATATACGAGATGCCCGCCGTCTAAAACGGGGAAAGGCAGTAGATTCAGGATCGCGAGGTTAATCGATAAAGCGGCCATAAAGAACAGTAGAGCCGCCCATCCAGCCTTTGCGGATACGCCGGCCAGTTTCGCTATGAGAACCGGCCCGCCAACATCTCCCTCGTCGAGGCCGGAAGAGAAAATCTTTCGCAGGAAAGCGCCGATAGACTCGAAAATCTCCCCGAACATGACAAAAGAACCCGGAATGGCTTTTAATACACCCATCGGTTCGTATCTTATTCCGGGTTGAATTCCGATAAGCCCGATATTAATTTCGCCTGTATCCGTATTGACTTTATGCGGTGCCGGAGTGATAGATGCTGTAAATATCGAATCTCCCCGGGCTATAGCGAATTCCGTCTCGATCCCGGCTTTTGGATGGACAATATCGGACATCTGATCCCAACTGGAAACGGCGATACCGCGCACGGAGATTACGCTGTCTCCCACAGTTAATCCTGCGCTATCGGCGGGAGCATCGACTAACACTCCGCCGACAACCGGGGCGTCGCTCATTTCGCCCATCCCATGAAATGCAAGGACGGTCCAGAAGAGGAAAAAAGCCAGGAAAAAATTCATCAGAGATCCGGCTGATATAATAAAAGCGCGTGCTCCTATCGATTTCGCCGGCAGATCGCCTTCCGAAGGCACGTAATCCTCGTCGTCAGGGTTTTCACCCGCCATCCGAACGTAACCGCCCACGGGAATCGCCCCCAGAGCGTATTCCGTATCTCGAATTTTTTTTGATACAATCGTCGGCGGAAATCCTATCGAGAACTTCTCGACCGTAACGCCCATGAGCTTAGCCGCCAGGAAGTGTCCCAGCTCGTGTAGGAAAATTAAGGTTCCAAGGACTATTATTGTTGCAATTATCGTCGTCATAAACTTATTGAACATTGCATTTTTTCAAATCATTGTTTATTATATATAGATAATAGCAAAAAGCAACAACTCCGTTTAGAATGCCGATTACGATCCACAAAACCACAAGCGAAAATTTCCCTTCAAAAGTCGCCGTATGCGGTGACGGTATCCTCGAAAAGCATCTAATATCGGCTTCGTGGTTTCGCAGAACGGAATGGGTTTACAGTCGATTACGTTCGGGAATAATGATTCATACGGCCATTACCAATAGCCGGGTTGTAGGCCAAATAACCGCCCTGCCCCTGAACGATAGCCCTATTGAACTTCGCGGAGAATCGCTCTGGTTTATTCCGTGTATCTGGATGACGCATAAAAATGCATCGCCGATGCTTGCCCATCAACTTCTGGAGAGCATTATCCATGACATGGAGGGAATCGCAGACGGCGTTGTTACTCTATCAGACGAATCGTGGATGAATCATACATACATTCTGGAGAGTTCAGGTTTTGAGCAGGATGGGTTCCTGGAAAGAATGAACGGAAGAAAAAATCTGATTATGACGCTTAAATTGAACGCCGATTATTTTCCACCCGAGATTATCCCCAGGAATGCTCCCGGTCAGAACGACGAGAGGTTACATCTCTTTTATTCCTCTCATTGCCCTTCGCACGTTCTTATCAACTATAGAATCAGTAAGGAAAATTGCCTTTCCGGTTACGTTAACCGGTTGGTAAAGCATGACTGCAGTAATCGAGATAAGGTTAGAAGATACGGGATTAGCCTCGGCCTGTATTACCGAGGGCAGGAAATCCTGAAACGTTATCTATATGGCGTTTCCCTGAAAGATCTTATCGAACAGAAAGATTGAATAACTACCTGATTAATATCGCCTTGGCTATTTCACCGGTTATATCGGGTTTAACCAGATAAATCCCCGACGGCAACTCGTTACCGTTAGCATCTTCTGTATTCCATTTCCCGGTTCCATTTTCCAGTTTGATTACACGAACCATTCTTCCATTCAGATCGTATATCTTCGTCGAAGCATTGCCCGGCGCTTCAATAAGGCAACTCGAGTTAAACGGATTTGGAATAACGGCGACCGAATAGTCCTTCGGTTTACGATTATCGCTTATATCCAGAGTAGAATAAGCCGATATAGCTTGATCCGCGTTATCTTCCCAGTCTGACAGGTTATCCCCCGCCACGACCGCTACCGCCCAGGAGAACCATCCACCGCTGTTCAAAGTATGCGGCCCAGATGAAGCTATCAACGACCAATCGGCTTCGGGCGAACCGTCGGACTCCGAGAAATCTCCCGTCATGAAATTCGATTTAACGGTGTCATCCCACTCCATACCGTCGGGATAGACGTAAACCGAATTTTCAACGACACTGCCGTAGTCGATCGATTCGAGCCCTACAATTCCGACATATCCAGAAAAGACCGGCGATGAACCCGTTTCCCACATGTATCCCCAATCCTCGGCGGGAACCCATTGCGCCCTGTCATACCATGTTGGCCCGGTTTCTACATGGATGTCGAAGTCGAGATAGAAACCGAGACAGACTTCGCCAAAATCGGTTTCGCTGTAATTATTTACGAACAATCGATATATAATGAAATCCTGATTGGGCGCGGAATCGAAAGTATGACTTTCCTGAGCTACTTTGATGAGGGGATTGGGATTGATATAAGCCGTATAATAACAATCCCCGCCAGGGCATCCGCCCGGTTCGATTTCCATTAGCGGAATAAATTCGCTGGATAAACCGTTCTCCCATGTAATCACATTGTCATAAGCGAGTCTCAGGAAAAAACCGCCGCCGTATAGCGTTTGAGTGCCGTTATATTGGAATCCGTTGCCTATAGGCGACGGGGAGGACGGATCCAGAAATCCGAAAGAACCGAAGTTAGTTATGCTCGTAGAGATAGTCGGTGTCGTGTGGTCGGCTGTTTCGTGTGGATACTGTCCTACGCTAACTTCGAGTGTTTCCACGTAAGTTTCTCCGCTTGCGGTTAACGTCAATTCGATATCGGCAGTGTAGCCGGGAGGTGTCAAGCCGTCGGAACTTATAACGAAAGGATCGGACGTGTTGTCCGCAGATACACCGGTGCCAATACTCCCCCAGCTGGAAATTCCATCAACGACACTGATATTCGGATCGCCCAATGCGAAAATCGCCCCGTTAACGGTTGATGGTGCACCGACATTTTTAATATCCACGATTAGTTTTACGTTTTCGCCCGAGTCGAAAATTCCGCTTCCATCTCCCGTAGGAGGCGAATCATCTGTCTCATAGGATTGTAAACGGATAATCGGATAACTCGGAATTGGAACATTAGTAATTAAGTTATAACAGTCCAGACGGCCTGCGCCATAAGCCGTATCATGCCCGGCAGGCCCTAAATCCAGGGAGGTATTTTGAAGCAGTGTATCGATTCCTTCGGGAGTCAACGCCGGATTCTTGGACAGGGCAAGCGCGACTGCGCCGGCGACAATAGGTGCCGAAGCGCTCGTGCCACCGAATGAATAGGTTATTCCGTAATCGCTCGAGTAACTGGTGGTGGTTACCTGATGGCCGGGCGCGCATAGTTCAGGTTTAATAAGTCCCGGAGGCCAGGGAAAATCGCTATATGCGTCGGTATCCCAGTGAGTCGGTCCGCGGGAAGAGAAACTCGCAATAAAATTCCACCAGTTTGTTGCGCCTACGGAAACTATTGCCGTATTCGAACTGGCACCTGTTTGACTCGGCGAAGGGCAATCGCCGGGAGCACACATGCTCTGCGGTACGGGATAATCGCCGCCGGCGTTGCCTGCGGAAGTTATTACTACAACCCCGGCCGAGTATGTATCCTCGAAATTGTCTCTAAACCAGTCTTTGAGGGTGTTGGATGGGTCTTCCCAGCCGAGGGACATCGAAAATAGATGCGCTCCGTTATCGATTCCATACTCTATAGCGTAAATCGCGTCGCTCGGCATACCACTTCCACTGGAGTTTATTACTTTCAGCGCCATAACGTTGGCTTCAGGGGCGACTCCGGTAGTGTCGGATGCCGTGCCGTTCCCCGCGACCAATCCGGCGCAAGACGTTCCGTGGCCGTTATCATCCGCAGGATTACCGTCGTCGTTAACGAAATCATAGCCGTAAATGTCGTCGATATAACCGTTGTAATCGTCGTCGATGCCGTTCTCGACCTCGTCTTCGTTCTGCCACATGTGCGATGTCAAATCTACATGTGTGTAACGAACTCCGGAATCGAGGATACCGACAATAACGCCGTTGCCGTAAAAACCCGTAGTCCATGCAGTGTTTGCGTTGACCGTATCGACAGACCAGGTTATTCCCATCGGCTCAGTTGGACGGGCAAATGGACTTCGAGCGGGATTGTATTGGATAACCTTTTGCGGGCTATTATCTATTATCCTCAAGATATCGGTTCTTTCCGCTATTTCACGAATTACTAAAGGCTTACCCGAAAAGCTTATTGTTCCGCCGAGATACGATCTTTGGACTTTCATCACGTCGCCGTCGTTTTCGTAAGCTTTTAGTATTTCCAGAATAGACGCTTGTGCAGTGTAGGAATAACGACGGAGTATCTCTACCGCCGATTCCCTGCGTTTTACTGCGGACATCCCGTAAACGGGTGCAAGAGCTTCATCTAAACCCGGCCTGGCGACCTGGATCGAAACATCTAAGAAGTCTCCCGGTGAGGAATTATTTAACTTAACTTCTAATCCGGTTTCCATTTGGGCGGCGTTTGCGAAACCAGTTACCAGGATAATTAAGATTAATGCCCAGAGTTTATTCATATTGACTCCCGAGTATTTCATATCAATTAAATAATATGAATATCAGGACAATTTTGCAAATTTAAATACCTGAAAATCTATCTGAGATGAACTACCGTTCTCGAATTCACGGTAACACCGTCCTTTGAAGCTCGAATTAGGTATATCCCCGATGAAACCGATTCATCCGGCCTCCAGATGAATGGGGCTTTTGAGTCGGTATAGATTTTCTTGCCAGAAACGTTGAATATCTCGACATCGATTGGTTTTTCGTAACGGAAATCCACATGCAATGCCGAATTAAAGGGATTAGGATAAGCGGACAATCTCGATTCGCGGGGTAAATCGGTCTCTTCTATCCCCGCGAAATAATGGGTGAAAATACCCAGTAGCCCGTCTATTGCGTTCCAATAGCAACCAACGAGTTCGGATCCCCAACAATCGAACGTAGGCGTTTTAGGACCGTTTTCATCCCAGCTTCCATCGGGGCCGGGGCCAATTACGGGGTTTTCCGGCGCTTTCGTCCAGGTTATTCCTTTATCGGCGCTTGTGGCATATCCCAGGAAAGTGCTATCGAAAACGTAGGTCGATTCGCCCAACATAAATCCCTGATATACCATAATCAGGAGGGAATCATCGAGTGCGCGCACGCAAGGCGCGTAAACACCCCATTCATCGAATTCGCCATCCTCGCCGACGTCCAGAACCGGGTTTCCAGGATGACGATACCAGTTTACGCCGTCATAGGAAGCCGCCCGACAGACGCTAATTTTCCATTCAAGGGATTGGCCGTTATACCACATTATTAGTGAATCGCCCATGCGAATAACCGTAGGCGATTCAATCGAGCGCGATTCCTCGAAAAGTGTTGTATCCTTCGTAATAATCGGGCCGTCTCCGACTCTTTCGTAGCTATAACCGCCGTCGTGCGATACGGCCAGTCCAATGGCGAGTTGCCCGCCGCCGTGCTCGCGTTCGCCAGCGTAATAGAGCAAAATTGAGTCGCCGTCCATAACGATGCCCGGAGTTTCTACCGCGGCTGAATCCCATGTTTCTGGAATTCCGCTCGAGATAACCGTCCCTTCGGACATCGTCCAGTCGAGACCGTCATCCGACCAGGCCGCTCCAGGTCGCGTCAAAGTAACGCCCGTAGATGTATCCGCCCCCGCGGCGGTATAGACCATATAAAATCCGCCTTCGGGCAAAGCGATGAGACTCGGGTCGCCCAGCGCCATCCATGCCCAGGGTATTACAGGCCCCAAAACCGGGTTGCCCTCGTATTTATCCCAGCCGAAACACACCGTGATGACAATGATTAATAATACAACGATGATTATCTTCATGAGTAGCTCCTCGGTTAAGTCTTATTAAGATAAGGAAAAACATGAGATAGAACAAACACTATTGCCGTAGTTTATCAAAAAAAGCCTTGCAGAACAAACAGCTCTGGATATATTGTTTTAACTTTTGGAAGTGGCATTCGCTCGAGTCGAATGCGAAGTCGGGGCGTAGCGCAGTCTGGTAGCGCACTTGGATGGGGGCCAAGTGGTCGCTGGTTCGAATCCAGTCGCCCCGACCATTTTTTCTTATATTTGCGCCAATGGAATCGAAGGCGCGTTTTTTATAATGAGGACACTCGCGATTATACCAGCATTTGATGCCGCAAAATCGATTGCGGATGTAATTTCCGGCTTAAAAAAAGTGGGTTTCGATAGAGATACTATCCTCGTGATCGATGACGGCAGTTCCGACGATACAGCCCGGATAACAAAAGAAAACTACGCAATGATAGTTAGCCATAACAGCAATCGAGGCAAAGGAGCCGCACTGAGGAAAGGTTTCGAGTTCGCAATAAAAGGGCAATACGACGCCGTTCTGACGCTCGATTCCGATATGCAACATCCCCCGGAACTCGCTCAGGAGTTCATCGATACGATGATAGAGACAAAAGCGGATGTCGTTCTCGGAAATAGACTGGACGATCTTTCGACGATGCCTTTGCATCGAAGGTTTTCAAACCTCACAACGACTTTTTTCGTAAGGCTGTGGGCTGGTGCGGAGATTGCCGATTCGCAGTGCGGTTATAGATTGATTAAAACCGAAATGCTGGAGAAATTGGACTTGAGAACAAATTACTACCAGACGGAGACGGAACTGATTCTACAGGCCGCAAGGAATAATGCCGGTTTCACGAACGTCCCGGTTCCGACGATATATAACGATTTCGAAAGCAAGATGAATCCATTAATTGAGACGTTCAGGTTTATCGGTATTATGCTAAGTCATCCCTTCAGGAGGCGAAACAAATGATATCCCAAAGGGGAATATTATTGTTTCTGATAATGATAGTTGTAACCGCTAATTCGCTGTTAGCTTCTACCCCCGATTCGGCATCGGAGGAAATAGTGCACTCTCGCGGGAAAAAAATCGCGCTCTGGATGGAAGACCACGGTATTCCCGAAGAGTTAACGGTAGTTTTTATCGCAACTCTGCCTATAGTGGAACTCCGAGGCGCGATTCCGGTAGCCATGCACATCTTCGATATGCCCATCGTAAAGGGTTATATTCTCTGTGTTGTTGGAAACATGATTCCTGTCCCGTTTATTCTTCTTTTACTCGGCCCAGTTTCCAATCTCCTCAGGAGAATAAAGATATTCGACAGTTTTTTTCGCTGGCTATTTGCGCGGACAAGGCGCAGAAGCGCCACAATAGAAAAATACGAGGAACTGGGATTGATAATGTTCGTGGCGATACCCCTCCCGGTAACCGGCGCCTGGACTGGAAGTCTGGCCGCGTTTTTATTCGGACTCAAGTTCTGGCCCTCTTTCTTCTGTGCCCTTGCTGGCGTATGTATTGCTGGCGTTATCGTTACAACGTTTTCCTATTTTGGGATATTGGGAGCGATAGCCGCCGCAATAATACTTTTCACTATCAGCGCAATAAGCGTCTTCCGGAAAAAACAAAAGCCCGAATAACCCGTTAAATTTTTCTCAAAGTTGCATATTCCACTATAAATCAATATGATATCATTATAGATCTTTTGTAATCGAGATGGAAATATGGGAACTGGTTTTAAGATTCTTCTTGTAGTTAGCGGGATAATCATTATAGCGGGCCTTGTGATAATCTACCATGGATTACAGGGCAAATCGGGCACATATGAAGATTATCCCTTCTGGAACAGAATTAAACCTCTCGAAAAAAACGAAGTCTTCCGTTTAATGCCCAACTGGTTTCACGAAGCCGAGTTTTGCGGTTATTACGTCGCAAAGCACAAGGGTTTCTTCAAACAAAAAAAGCTCGACATCCATATTCTTAATTACAATCGCGATTATCGCTCACTCGATAGCCTGAGAAAAGGGATTATCGACTTCGCAGTCATTTCGCCGCCGGAATTAATAAAAGCCGGCGATGATAATTGCGATATTATGGTTATAGCGGCTATTTATCAGGTTTTTCCGGGCGTTTATCTTGTCATGGAAAATAGCGATATAAAATCCCCTTCCGACTTTTGCGGACACTCGATAATCGCCAAAAACGATGTCTGGGTGGATTATACTCGACGGATTTTAGAAAACGTAGAACACGATACATCATGCGTGGATTGGGATTTAGATGATATTGAAATATCGAGATTTATAGACGGGGAAGTCGATATCTGGACTGGTTACGTCCAGGATGAGCCGATTGAAATAGAAATGGCCGGATATAGCGTGCGCGAAATATACATGTATGATTACGGCTTTATCGACTACGCAGGTCTTTTAGTTACGCGAAGAGGACTTATCGAGGAGAAACCCGAAGAGGTAAAGACCTTCCTCGCCACTTGCCTGTTTGGATGGGATTACGCCCTACGCAATCCCGAGGACGCCGTAGATGCCATATTGGAATATGCCCCGGAACTCGCCATCCCTTTCCAGAGACAGGCCGTGAAGAGAATAACGCCTTTTATCAAAAACGGCGACGCTCCAATCGGCTGGATAGATAGAGATCGCTGGGAATGCATGATAAAGGAACTGAGTATCGAAAACCCCGATTCCTTACTTTATGATAAATTCCTCCATGAATTATACGAAGGTATTATAACCGAAAATGTTCGCCTGGATAAACCGTGACATAGTAAAACGTTTCGGCGTAGTTTTCCTGCTGGGGTGTATCATACCGGCTCTGGCGCTCGGTATTATCATGTTCTATAATAGCAGGAAGCATCTGGAAACAGACGCGAAAAGAGAACTCGCCAACACGGTATCTTTGAAAGAAAAATGGTTCGAAACGTGGTTAAGGGAAAGGGAGAGGAATCTGGGAGACCTGGCCAGAAGTTTGTCCTATTCATATAATTTCGACGATGAATGGCAAATGAGACAGATAATGTCCCATTTTCTGCAGGACAACACGGATTATTTCGAGTTTTACCTTATTAGTTGGCCAGACGGAAAAGTTGAAGTCTCGACTGATAAAAAAGCCGAGGGGAGGATTATATCCAACCGGGATTATTTCATGAATGCGATAGCTTATCCGGGAGTTCAACCTATCTATTATAGCGTCTATCTCAATTCGCCCGCTTTAACTTTTGTGGAGACCGTTAGAGACAAGGAGGGCAGAGTTATGTATCTGCTCGCGGGAAGGGCACGCATGGAGAAGCTATCCGAAATCCTTTCCCTGACAACGACCGAAAGACCGGTTAACAGTTACCTGATTAATAGATACAATGCCTTCGCTATAATGAGCGATAAAATCGTGATGGAGGACGTCGTTACTTCCCCGGCATTGAAAAAAGCCATCGAAAAGGGAGCATACGGAGGTAACTACATTAATTCGCACGGGGAACAGGTGATTGGATATTGTAGTTTTATCGACAAGCTTAACGCCGTTCTGATTTCCGAAATCGAATATGGCGATGTAATGAAACCGCTGATGAGCATGATTACACGGGTGATATGTATAATTCTGATCGCGATTCTTCTGGGATTTGTAATCTTCTATCTTCTACTTAGAAACGCGCTCAAACCGGTTATTTCTTTAAATAAAGCCGTAGAAGAGGCAACATCGGGAGACTTGAGCACGAGGGTGAGGGTACCCGGCGAAGACCAGATAGCTCAATTAGCGAAGAACTTTAACGAGATGATCGCCCAGTTAGAGGAAAGCATTCGAGAGCTTAGGGCTGTCGAGGAAAAGGAAAGGCGGCTTATCGAAAAGGCAAACGACGCTTTTCTCATAACTGACGAGCTGGGAAATATCCTGAGAACTAATCCACGAACGCAACAACTATGGGGATATACTGAGCGCGAAATAAAAAATATGAGCGTTTTTGAATTTTTTACCAAAGAGTCCGCAAAGGATTTTGGAAGGCATTTTCGACTTTTATCGAAAATCGACACGGGACGTTTGTTGGAGCTTACAGCACTCAAATCCAACGGACAGACCTTCGCTACGGAAATAAACTCGATAGCCCTCGGCGACGGAACGTATCTCTCTATTGTCCGCGACCTGTCCGAAAAACGGAAACTGGAGCAAGAACTTATTCACGCTCAGAAACTGGAAAGCGTCGGCACGTTAGCCGCGGGTATTGCACACGATTTCGATAATATTCTCGTGGGAGTTCTTGGGGCGGCATCATATTTGAAATCGCTTCAGGGGCTTGGCGAATCCGAACAGGAGATGCTGAATGTAATAGAAGAATCGGCTGAGAGAGCCGCGGGACTTGTTAAACAACTGATGACATTCGCGCGGCAGGAGACTCCCAATCGTGAAAGGGCCAATATCGACGACCTGATAGACGAGGTAATCAGACTGCTTAGCAAGGGCCTGGGCGAGGATATCGAATTGATTGTCCGAAGAGCGGATAACCTCCCCAAAGTATATATAGATACGATACAGATTAAACAAACCCTGTTCAATATTTGCCTTAACGGCAGGGACGCTATGCCCGAAGGCGGCAAACTCACACTCGATGTCAATCCGGTCGAATTGGACGAACTTTTCGTCCAGACACACCCAACCCTGAACCCCGGCAAATACGTGCAAATTACTCTTACGGACAGTGGGGTAGGCATTCCGGAGGACCAACAGACAAGGATTTTCGAACCTTTCTATACTACGAAACCCACTGGGACAGGAACGGGTCTTGGCCTTGCGGTTTCCTACGGTATAGTCGAAGCACATGGAGGAACTATTACTCTGGAGAGTCAACCGGGATTGGGCACGTCCTTCCACGTTTATCTCCCCGCCCTCGAAGAACAGGAAATTGTCGAGGCGGCTGGCAAATCGCGTATCATTGTTATCACTGAGGATAGGGCGACGCAGAAATTACTCAAATTGGCTCTCGTAAGCAAACAATATGAAAGCGTTATCTGCGATAATGTCCGCGAGGCTCAAAAGATTACCGAATCTCACGACAAAATCGAGCTGATTTTCGTCGGCGTTGAATCGCTCGACGAAGATCCAATGACGTCGTTAATGAATATCAGGGCATTAAGTGAGCGTGCTGGCCTTTATATCCTCGGTGAATTGCCCACGTCTATTCCTCTAACACAAATCGACGGTTCTATCCGCGATCGTTACGATGTTACATCCATTATATCCATCGTCAGGCGGCGGGTGGGATCGGGCAAGAATATTCACTAATATATATCTTTCAGGCTTTGCAGAATCCTGTCGGTATTTTCGATTTCGCGGCAAATCAGAATAATATCGTGGCCAGATTCGATTGACCGGCGTGATAACAATTCTATAGACGAGATTTCCAGAGCTCCTCGCATAAGTAAATCGTCTGTAAGGATTTTACCCTCGAATCCCATTTTGCGAATGTGATTCGTTATCAAAGGCGATAAGGTCGCTATTTTACCTGATGGATCGAGTGATTTGGCTCGCAAATGAGTCGTCATCACGAAATCGACGCCTACGTTGATAGCCCGCTTGAACGGCGGAAAGTGAATTCGTTCAAATTTTTCTCGATTGGCATCGGATAACGCAACATTAAGATGCGGATCGATTTCCGCTCCGCCCAGCCCGGGAAAATGTTTCGCGCAGGCCATCACGCCGCCATCGTGCAGGCCTTCGATTACAGCCGCGGTGTAATCTGCGCATATACGCCAATCGTCGGAAAAGGTGCGGTCGCCCAGGATATGCCCCGCCGGCGCAACGTCCACCACCGGCGCTAGATCGACGTCGATACCTAATTCGACTAATGCTCTCCCTAAAATTCGATAGGCTTCTCGCGCTTCATCGAGTGTCATTTTTCTCGCTACTTCTCGTGGGTCGGGTGGGTTTGGGAAACCGTGTTCATGCCGAATGCGGCTTTTCACGCCGCCCTCTTCATCGATCATGATAAGCGAGTTCGGGCTGGCAGATTTTATCGCCCGAACGTTTTCGGCTATCATGTCAAGGTCGTCGAAATTGCATTCGAAAAGAATAATGCCATAGGGCGAATATCTTTCGATCAATCTCAAAAACTTATCTGATGGGCGTTTGTTATCGAAACCGAGAACTACCGGTAGTATCATGCGAAAGACTCCTTTTTATCAAGAAAAGCTTGCATTCCTACGAAATATAAATAATCTAATATGATTTGTAAACGATGAAAGGTCGCTCTTGGAAATAACTGAGAACACTCCGTTAGAAGAATTGCTTATTAAATGCCCCGGCGCGATGAAAGTCCTCGCGCGTCACGGGATGCATTCGATTGCCTGCCCGGCGGAACTTATCGAGCCGCTATATAAGGTCGCCGAAGCCCGTGAGATGCCCATCGAGCAATTAATATCCGAGCTTCGGCAATTCGTGGAGACGTAGGACACGAACGAGCCGGGTTGATCAGCTCTCGTCCTCTTCCAATTCATGCATAGCAGGCGATTCGGCCATTTTCTTATCCAGCCAGGCGTCGATTATCGATTTCCGAAAGCGCCACTCCCGCCCCAATTTTGCCGCCGGGATCATCCCCTCCTGAAGCCACTTGTAGATAGTCTGCGGCTTCATTTTGAGATACTCCGCGACCTCCGCTACTGTCATAATTTCGTCTTGCATCAGTTATCTATGATTACCGTGTCCGGAGTTAATTCTTCGGGATTTTCTTCGTCCGGCACATGGAGTTTGAAGCCATGTCCATTCTTTGGGTTATCTGTCTCCTTAAGCGATTGACTTCCGCCCCCGTCCTTCTCATCGCCGAATACGAAATTCACGGAAGTTCTGAACATATGCGCATAGAAATTGCTGTCCTGTTTCCGCACGACCTGGAATGGCATATCTCTGTCACCCAGGAAGGGGCGTAAATTCCATGCCAGTTGCGTCCCCACAAAAGCGAAGATGAGTATCCAGATCTTGAAAACTCGCACGCCCTGTTTGGGGTAGACCGTGTATTTCTCGCAAGCATAGAGCAGACCGTCGTTCAACGCCTTCATCCCCGCGATTCCCGCTACAGCGAATACCGCGACGTGCAATAATCGCAGAAAGGCGTAGCTCGAACCTATCAACATGAAGAACACCGATATCGGCGCGAAAGACGCCAGTACCGATGCGATTATTCCATAGGACACCAATATCAACGCGAAAGACTGCGCGAAGGTAAGCTTGCTCCCCAGCAACACATTGAACATAAACAGCGCCGGGTAACATATCAGCAGTGCCAGGAAGAACAACACCGGCACCTTCACCGCCGACGACAGCGCCTGCAGTGGCGAATTGTATAGCCCCATCACCACGCCGTATATCGCGAAAAACGCGATACTGGTAAGTGTCAGCTTGCTGAACAACCCCGGCGGGCGTTTGCCCTCCAGTATCGCATCGAACAGCCGCTCCCGGTCGCGAAGCAACATCGCAAAAATTCCTTTTTCCATTCCGACTCCTTTGTGAATCGTTGTTCGTTAATAAAATAATTCGCGGCGGCTATTTGTCAATGATTATTATTGTTAATTAATATCTTTTATTGTCTGATATTATTCAATGGTGTTTAACGCAGTTCATATGCCAGTTCTTGTTTCGATCTGAAGAAATCACATTGCGAATAGAAAATCGAAACTTGCGCAAATAGCTTTAATAATTAAATTATAGTTGATGATAAAAGGAGTTAATTATGTTGAAATACATTTCGATCTTATTCACGCTAATTTCTCTGACGATATTCGCATCGCCCTATCCCACCGAATACGTCGATGCCGAATTCGCGCCCGTGAGCGTAATCCAGCCGCCGGAACCGATTGCCCCCGGCCTGACGTTCGAGGGAGCTGTATCTACCGAGCCAACCCTCGCCAACCTCGACGACCTCACCGGATTCGCCCTTCTTCTTAATGGCGATTTGCCCGGCGAATCGAGAATCCTCGCCGAAATCTTCTGGTCAGACGACGGCGAGAAATGGAATGGCCCCCTCCGCGAATGGGAAATCGAACACAATGACGATGAAGGCCCAGTCGATGACCGAATCTACTCCAATCCATATTATACCTCCAGATCTCCCGCGAAATACTATCGCGCGAATTTTTACCTGTATTCCGACGGCGACGATACGCCGCGCATAGACCGCGTGCGCTTCGTGTTCATGGATTGCGGCTGGACGGAGAGCGAACCCGTGCCCGTAACCATATTCTCCCCCACCGACTGGCCGATGCCTTCCTACGTGAGCAGAGGCCCCTCCGGCTGGGACTGCCCTATCCCCGACACCTTCGCCTCCGGCACACCGACATATTACACGACTATCACGCACGTAACCATCCACCACACAGCGGGCGCGACATCCACTCCCTCCGACCCCTGCGCGCAGATGCGCAATATCTGGAACTACCACGTTTACACCCGCGGCTGGAACGACATCGGATATAACTTTGTCCTCGACCACCTGGGCAACATCTACCATGGGCGATATTCCGCCGACCTTGCCAATCTCGATGTCCGCGCGGCGCATTGCTCATATCACAACGCCAATGTCATGGGATTCTCCGTGATGGGCAACTTCGAGACCGATTACATCCACGAACCTACCTGGCCCGCGATTTACGACCTTATCACATGGAAATGCGACCAACGCGGTATCGACCCATACGGCAGTGCCTGGAACGGCGACCCCGGCTACGAGGACTACGCGCTATGTATCCTCGGCCACAAGGACTGGGAATCCGCTTCCACCGCCTGTCCCGGAGCGCATTTCCACCCGGAAATCCCCATGATACGCGACACGGTCTATCTTCGCCTGACCGGCGGTGGAGGAACCGGCGACTCGATAATCGTAGATAACGGCGACCCCGGATTCACAGATAGCGGAAGCTGGATCACCGGCACCTACGCCCCCGAACTGGGATGGTGGAACGATTACCAATATTGCGATGCAGGCGGCGACGACGACTGGGCGGTATGGACGCCAACTATCCCAGATGACGGCCAATACGACGTCTATATGTGGTGGCTCGCGGGTTCCAACCGATGTGATAGCGTTTTCGTGCGGATGTTCGGCATGGAAAACGAGTCGCTGTTCGTGTCGCAGAAGGGAAGCGGTGCGAGCTGGCATTACCTCGGACGAATGGACATGCTGGCAGGTACCGACGGCTACGTAAGCATCGCCGACCGAACCGCCACCGACGGCAGTGTGGTAATCGCCGACGCCGTCCTGTGGCTCTACTACGACGCCCTCGACGTCCCCGAAACACCGGCCAAACCCGACCAGATAACTTTACATGCCTATCCGAACCCCTTTAACACCGCCGTAACAATCTCGGTAGAACAGACATTCCTGTCTGTTCAGAACGACCCCAGCCAGACAGGAATGTCCGGCCTACCAATACAAATCGAGATTTACGATGTGAATGGGCGGTTGGTCTCAGTCCTTGAGAATAACCACCAACCTGTCATTTCGAGGAGCGATAGCGACGAGAAATCTCGTGCGGTTCAGGAGGAGATTTCTCGGCAAGCTCGAAATGACAATGGAGGAAGAAATCGAAATGACAGTGTAGGAAACGTTCGTAATGACAGCCAAAACAAATTCGTCTGGCAACCATCGCCGTCAATCACCTCCGGCATTTACCTCGTCCGCGCGAATATCGGCGACGAATCGGTTACGAAACGGCTTGTTTATCTCAAGTAGAGGTATTATATTCAATTCAGGTATGGACAACTTGAACGCATTAAGGAGGAACACCATGAAAAAAGCAATTCTATTATTAACTCTCATTTCGCTCGCCGGCGCGTGCCTTGCGCAAACCGCGCCCACAATCGAGTGGCAGAAATGCCTCGGCGGAAGTGATTATGATTGGGCGTCCTCTGTTCAACAGACCACCGATGGCGGTTTCATCTTCGCGGGAAGGTCCTGGTCCAATGATGGCGATGTCAGCGGACATCATGGTGTCGAATGGAATTCTGATTATTGGGTAGTGAAGTTGAATTCTGCGGGGAATATAGAGTGGCAGAAATCCCTCGGCGGAAGTGATTGGGATGAGGCGTCCTCTGTTCAACAGACTGCCGATGGCGGTTTCATCGTCACGGGCTATTCCGAGTCCAATGATGGCGATGTCAGCGGACATCACGGTTCAACACATCCCGACTCCGTAACTGCAGATTCTTGGTTAGTGAAGTTGAATTCTGCGGGAAATATAGAGTGGCAGAAATCCCTCGGCGGAAGTGCTGATGATATTGCGGAATCTGTTCAACAGACATCCGATGGCGGTTTCATCTTCGCGGGATCGTCCTGGTCCAATGATGGCGATGTCAGCGGACATCATGGTGTCGAATGGAATTCTGATATTTGGGTAGTGAAGTTGAATTCCGCGGGGAATATAGAGTGGCAGAAATCCCTCGGCGGAAGTGGTATTGATAGGGCGAATTCTGTTCAACAGACATCCGATGGCGGTTTCATCGTCGCGGGATCGTCCTGGTCCAATGATGGCGATGTCAGCGGACATCACGGAAGCTTATACACCTTTGATTCTTGGGTAGTGAAGTTGAATTCTGCGGGGAATATAGAGTGGCAGAAATGCCTCGGCGGAAGTGATGAAGATTTTGCGTCCTCTGTTCAACAGACTGCCGATACCGGTTTCATCGTCGCGGGCTATTCCTATTCCAATGATGGCGATGTCAGCGGACATCACGGAACACCGGGAGATTCTGCTGATTATTGGGTAGTGAAGTTGAATTCTGCGGGAAATATCGAGTGGCAGAAATCCCTCGGCGGAAGTGCTAATGATGTTGCGCTTTCTGTTCAACAGACGACCGATGGCGGTTTCATCGTCGCGGGATATTCCGAGTCCAATGATGGCGATGTCAGCGGACATCATGGCGGTAGAGATTATTGGGTAGTGAAGTTGAATTCTGCGGGGAATATTTTGTGGCAAAAGTGCCTCGGCGGAAGTTCTTTGGATTATGCGCATTCTGTTCAACAGACCGCCGATGGCGGTTTCATCGTCGCGGGAGAGTCCTCTTCGAATGATGGCGATGTCAGCGGAAACCATGGCTCTGCTGATTATTGGGTAGTTAAGTTATCGCCGGAGGATGGAATAACCGAAAATGCCCTTCCGGAGCATTTCAGCATGAATATCACCCCCAACCCCTTCAATTCCGCCGTCTCCATCTCCGCCCCAGCGGGCGCGGAAATAGAGATATTTGACGTGAATGGGCGCCGCATTTCTGTCATTTCGAGCGAGGGCTTCCTGCCCGACGAGAAATCTCCTGCGG
>CAZSHG010000016.1:36526-74178 GCA_964606695.1 uncultured bacterium | reverse complement strand
AATTAAACCACATGCTCCACCGCTTGTGCGGGTCCCCGTCAATTCCTTTGAGTTTCAACCTTGCGGCCGTACTCCCCAGGTGGGGTGCTTAGCGCGTTAACTACGTCGCTGAGGGCAAACCCCCCCAACAACCAGCACCCAACGTTTACGGCGTGGACTACCAGGGTATCTAATCCTGTTCGCTCCCCACGCTTTCACGCCTGAGCGTCAGTAAGAGCCCAGGAAACTGCCTTCGCTATCGGCGTTCCTCCTGATATCTACACATTCCACCGTTACACCAGGAATTCCGTTTCCCTTTGCTCTACTCGAGACCAGTAGTATCGAGCGCAATTTCCAGGTTAAGCCCGAAGATTTCACACCCGACTTACTGATCCGCCTACGCGTCCTTTAAACCCAGTGAATCCGAGCAACGCTTGCTCCCTACGTATTACCGCGGCTGCTGGCACGTAGTTGGCCGGAGCTTATTCCTGTGGTACCGTCAGAGCGCGTAACTATTAGTATCGCGCTGGTTCTTCCCACAGAAAAGGAGTTTACATCCCGAAGGATTTCATCCTCCACGCGGCGTCGCTGCGTCAGCCTTGCGGCCATTGCGCAATATTCCCCACTGCTGCCTCCCGTAGGAGTCTGGGCCGTGTCTCAGTCCCAGTGTGGCTGATCGTCCTCTCAGACCAGCTACCCGTCGTTGCCTTGGTGAGCCGTTACCTCACCAACAAGCTGATAGGACGCAGGCTCATCCTTTAGCGGTAGCATTGTAAAGAGGCCACCTTTGATCGAAAATCCCGAAGGAAAAACGATAACATCCGGTATTAGCACCCCGTTAGGGGAGTTATGCCGGACTAAAGGGCAGATTACCTACGCGTTACTCACCCGTTCGCCGCTCTAATCGCCCAATCGAAACCGGGCTTTCGCGCACGACTTGCATGTGTTAAGCACGCCGCCAGCGTTCGCTCTGAGCCAGGATCAAACTCTCCGTTGTATTAAAGGAAATTATTTTCCGAGAATTTACTTCCCGCTAGGCTCGTCATGTATGCTATTTCGTTTTCAATGAACCATCGAGGTCATCCCTCGAAAGCAAGGTCAAATAATAAACCCAAAATATCGATTGTCAAGTAGAAAATAAAAAAACGTAAAAACCCCTCTAACCGTGCCCGGGTTTTTCACGGATTCTTATGACAACTCTTATGAAGAACTCCTGAAGCTTACTTCGTTAGCCTCCTCAATTTAGAATGACCACGATCAGCTATCGATAACAATATATGATTTAACGGATGAGAATCAAGTGAAAAAGTAATTTTATTTCAAAATAATCTAATTGCGGGGAGATTCGAAGTCCGTTGAGCTTTATTTAACCTTACTATAGAGCTTTTTGCATCGATTGGCAGATTTCCTTTGCGAAAATACTTCGAACATCTTATAATATTATCTATTATGAAGGTTATCGAGAAATTTGAATTGAAGTTATATCTAAATACAAAGGAGAGAGAAAATGGCTAAATGGCGCGCTGTTTTAATATTGATCTTTGCTATCGTCCTGGTTATCCCAGCACAGCCATACAATTACGACATCATGAAGAACGGTCGGAAAGTTGGCTCCTGTGTGGTAGAGATGGACAAGCGCGGCGGAGGGTATTTTATCCGTAAAAACGCGCAGATTGCGGAAGGAAATGAAACACAAACCGTTAGCGAGGAAATTATCGTTAATGGAGATTGGATTCCCGAAGATTATAAACTCGAGGTGGAATCCAATGCAGGCGAGGTTTCTCTTGATCTCGATTTCACGGAGGATGGTATCCAGGTTTCCGGCAAGTTGGGAATGGGGGAAATAAACCAGCTCCTGAAAACGGACGGCGAAGTCTCGGTATGGTCGAACAGGATATGTATGACATCGGCACTGCTACTCCTGCCGAAAGTAGATTTTACTGTAATGAATCAGGTAAACGAATTCCCGGTTATCATCCTCGAAAAGTTGGAGCAGGACGTCGTTACGTTGACTGTGAAAAGCCACGAGGAGAACGGATATCTTGTCCAAGGTTCAGCTCCCGGCGGATGGGAATTCGATGCATGGTTCGATCCGCAGAAGAATTATATTTCAAGATACAGTGTCAAGGGCGGTTACGAGGCTATCCCCACGGTCAAGGAAGAGGAAGCAATAGCTACGGGATTACCAAAAGGATATAATCCTCTTCCACCACTTCTTCTGAAGGACAGTGCGTTCCTGGAAAGACTGAACGATATAGATAACCTAACTGCCCAGATGTCTTTCGTTTATCCGGAGGAGATCGTGGAAAGGTTATACCTCAATCGTTTTTCCCAGGAATTCGCGGGTGTTATATCAGCGGGGCAGGTTTCCGGAAATGTGGAAGTTAAGAAAATGGGGCACAAGGTAACGAACACGCCCGATTGGCCGCTTTATTACGATCTCAAAGGTGTCGATGAAGTGTATCTCATGCCGGAGCGAGGAATCGATTCCGACGATCCGGATATCAAGGAAAGGGCCGACAAGTCCGTAAAACCGGTGCTTACTTTATGGGATGCCGCGCGGGCGATAAATCTATGGGTCTATAGGAACGTCGAATATACGAAGATTACGGGTTCCGCTATGAATACTTTCAAAACCCTGGAGGGCGACAGTAGGGCGAAATCCTTGCTATGCACAGCTATGTGCCGTTCGGTTGGTATTCCCGCAAGGATAGTAACCGGCGTATTATACGCAGAGGGGCCGACCGATCATACATGGGTGGAAGTGTATCTCGGCGAAGAAGCCGGTTGGGGTCCTCTCGACCCGACTATCGGCGAGGCGGACAAAATCAACGCCGCCCATATCTCGCTCTGGCTGGGAACGCAATTGCCGCCAGTATATGCTAAAGATATCGCCTTTGAAAACGTGAAGCTGAAAGACTAAGCGAACTCGAATCCTTATAATGAAAAAATGAAATTTAAACTTACGCTGATAATTCTGGCAATTACACTTCCACTTCTCGCCCAGATAGACCTTCCACCGGAAAGCAGGGATTATAAAGTATTCTGGGGGGATGAACCGGTGGGATATTATTCCTACGTTCTCGACCCAGAAACCGGCGGCTGGAAAATGAACGGCGAGATGTTCATATCGGTCAGGGGGGGCGGTCAACCGGGGCGACTTAGTCTGTTGAGTTTATGGGAACTCGATTCGAAGATGCGTCCTGAACACTATGAAATATCCGTTTATTCGGACGAGGAACTCCGCCAGAAAATCGCCGTAGATATATCGGGTGGAGAAGCCATGATTGCCGAGGGCGAAGCAACACATACGACGAAATTCCCCTCGAATGCCCTTATCGTAGAAATGAATATCCTCGACGGTTGGATTCTACTCCCCCGTTTCATAGATATGAAAGCGGATAGTTCATTTGCTCTACCGTTGCTCATCCCGCAAACCGGAGAGATTATAGACGCAGTAGTGTATCCCGGTAAGCAAGAAGGCACTGCCGGCGCGCCTTCCCGGAAGTTTTCGGTTAAAGCGCCCGGACTGGAGGTCGAGTTTTACGCGAAAATAGATTCCCGGACGCTGACTTATTGGGCATTTCCGGCCCAGGGATTGAGCGCGAGATTGACGCCCAATCTCAATAAAACCCAAATCGAGAGCACTCTAACCGGCGCGGATATTTTAGGGACGATTATGAGCCAGGATAATATTGTAGCCGAGATTAACATTGATTCGCCGCTCGATTTAATAGAACTCGAAGCGGACATCAATATTCGCCTTACCGTCGGAACCGGGAAATATCTCAAAACGGTTTATCAGGACGGCAAGCCCGAAGTAGCTAACGGCAGAATAAAAGGGATAATCGAGATAGAAGCCGACGGATATACCGGCGAAAAGGCGATGTCATATCCCATCGGCCCCGCCGATATGAATGTGAATTCGGGTATGGGTTCCGAGCCGGGAATAGAATCGGAAGATTCGAGTATCGTCGCCCTCGGTATCGAACTCGCTGGAGATAAATCGGATGTTTGGGAAGTCGCTAAAACCATAAACAGATACGTTGCCGACGAAATAGAAATTAATACCGAAGATAGGGGTGCGCTTCGAACACTCGGCCTATCCAGCGGCAGTGGATTATCCCACGCCAGGCTATGTGCCGCCCTTCTCAGGGCGGTGGGTATTCCGTCGCGCGTTGTCGGCGGGTTGTTATTAAACAGGGGATTATGGTTACGCCATCATTGGGTGGAAGTTTGGACCGGCGAAAAACGTGGATGGATACCCGTCGATCCCACAACCGGAGAGGATGTTTCCTTTTCGGCGGCTCATATTACTCTATGGAAGGGCGAGGGGCACATCTCGCCGTCGAAGGAAAACGTTATTTCTATTATCGAATATGAACTCAGGGAATAAATATTAAGGAGTCATCTTGATAAATTGGAATTTTAAGATAATAATCCTGGTTATGGCATTTGCTATTTCGGTTCTCGGGTCGGAGTATTTCGAGGAACCGGAGGTTTACGAGAGGTCGGGTAAAAGTTATTCCGAATTAGCGCCGCAGGTTAGTGGACATAGGGGAGATACAGAATGGCTGTTCGATCTCGCCTGGGCTTACCATGAAGCTGGAATGAACGATGATGCGTCGCGGTATCTTCGCATGGCGCTGGAACTCAAGCCAAATATGGCATTCCTGAACGCAAGAATGGGCGATCTTTTCGTGGCGACGAGCCAGGAGGATTCGGCGGCTGTATATTACGAAAACGCTTTGAACAATCATTACGAGTATATCGAGGTCTGGGAGAAATTGGTCGAAATAAAACCGGAGTATTATGCCAATCTCGGATTACTTTACAGCGATAAAACGGAGGAATACTCCGACGATGAGCTTCTACGGTTAGCCGATCGTTATTTGAATCTTTATCTCGATCAGTTCCCGGATGGGGAGTTTGCACAGCAGGCTCGAACAGCCCTCCAGAGAATCGAACTTAAGAGGCGTCAACGTGAAAGCAGACAACATCTTCAAGATGAAATCCAAACGGCTCAAGCAACGGAAGCTAAGAAAAAAGCCGAGTTAAAAGCCGACCGCGAAAATTTCCGGACGGAGAAACCCTGGCTTGTCGGATTCGGGTTCTATTCGATTGTCTTATCCGACGATCATTATTTCTATGCTAACAAACCTGATTCGGTCGTCGAAGATTCATTATCGATGAAGCATTATGCGCCGAACCTGAATGAGTTCGGCCTGGGAGCAGGTTACGTTACAGGCCCCTTCTTCCTTCGCACTGAATTTCACTACGGTTCGACGTCGTCCGGAAAAAACTATTTTTACCGTGACCCGGTGCCCTGGGATTACGTATATGAAGTCGATAGCACGACGACACCCTGGGATTCGGTTATCACAGATTCCACAGTCAGCACCAAAGACGACGTTCGCCCGAAGATCAATTCGGTTAAAACGATCCGGCTTTCGATAGCGGCGGATTACAATTTTTATTACATGAATCCGGTCTTGCTCTATGTCGGCGCTAACGGCGATTTCGGCGTCGCAAGCCTGAACGAGCCTTACGATAATTTTGACAGTATTACACTCACCGGAGCTGGTCTTGGGGGAGGCGTGATGTTGCGATTCTCGGACTTCCTGTTCGATTTGTCATACAGGCGAAATGTCGTGGGTAGCTCGTCAGGAGGCACGATTACGTTGATGGGTATTTATAAGTTCTAAGCTATTCACACCATCCCGTGTTACGAAGGGTATATAATAAGGTCGCAGTTTTTCCCTCGAAAACTGCGACCCTATTTGTTCCGCCTATGGCGGGCGACGTTAACGCAGAAGCACTATTCTTTTTATTATCTCCGAATCGCGACGATTCGCTCTGACATAGTAGATTCCCGAAGGGAGTTTACCGGAACGGGAACTTCCGTTCCATGTTAATTCTGAATTACTCAATCCATCGAGTTTTTCTGAAAGATCCGCCACGAGATGACCGTTGATGTCGTATATCTTTACTTTTTCCGCGAGAGGCGCTTCGATTCTAACCGACGCATTGAAAGGATTTGGGTATGCATTAAGGGAAAATTCCAGCGGTTTACCCGATTCATCTATCGCTTCATATTCGATTGTGAAACCGACGCAATGAGTATCGGTATTCGCGTTACGAGGAGTGAAAATCGGGCCGGTATCGCAATCGTCCGCCACGCCTGTAAGGCAGAATATCACATAAGTATGATCCTCCCAGGATTCCGACGGAGTGTATATCAAGCAGGTATCTTCCTCGGAATACGCCAATTCGTCGTCGAAATAATCCAGATATTCGGTAGCACCGTCGATCTCGATAAAAGCCGTTATGGACGGTTTGTAAATTCCCGCCGGCCAATCGTGTAACCATAAATAAATCGGTTGAAGCGAATCCGTAACCACGGATCCAGACGGGGGATAAAAGGCCCCGACATCGGGTTCGTATCGATCTACCCAGAAATCGTAAACATGCGGCATGGAATCGGGAGAACAGCCGTCGGAATCGGCGAGGGCTACTATACCGTGATATATATGATTGCCATGGATGAGCCAGTAATTCGGTATTGTCAGTGCGAGCGTATCTCCTGTGACGACGACTTCTGAATCTCCATAATAATACAGAACAGAGCCTATTTGAGCCATGAGAGTCGAGTAGTCGACCCCTCTGTCGTCTGATATGAGGTATTTCGTCTGAAACGTGGTTACCGTTACTCCGGAAATCGCGTTTTCGGGGACGAGGAGATCCTCTATCGTAGGCGGAACTCCCGCGGGATCGGGAATATGCACGTAGGTCGTTTCGACTCTGTCGCCGAATCCCGGTGTCAGTGAAGTAATGGATATCCTTACTAAAGCGTCGGTGGGGCCGGATGAGAAATATGCGCTATCTGCCCTGACCAGCCAGGATGCGATTACGGTTGAATCTACCGGAAGATGAGGGGCTAAAGTAACACAGGTATCGGTTTCATGGACGATATCGAATTCAATCGAAAGGCCTTCGTCGAGGTGGATGCAAGCGGAGAGCGAATCGATTCCGCTATCGATGGAGATATTATAGACCATCAACGCGGCCTCGAAAGGATTTTGCGCCCAATGATCGCAAGCCGAACCCACGCTGTTTGGCACGAGCGCCATTACCATAGCTTCCGACACCGGATCGGGTGTGGCTCCGAAACCATAAATCGTCTTGATGCCATAGGCTTTCTCCGGGCTGACCTGTTGCTCCTCCCACAACATCGAAATGCCCGAATCGTGATAAGTATCGCCCATAACGTCCGAATCCGGAAGCCAGCAATCGTCGTTGAGATAATAATAGTCACCGAAAGCAAAAGCTTCCGGGCAGTCAGAGAGGCCGCGCAATATACCTCTCGCCACAACCTGAGCTAATGAGTCTCCTGGTCCGCGTTCAAAGGCCATCCAGAAATAAGGGATATCGGGATAGTAAATCACATCGCCTATGCTACTGTAGCTCGCTCCCATTGCCATCGGAGCGTAATCGTTCGTGCCGACCAGAACGTCTATCGCCTGCCGGAATGCTATCCTGTGGTTGATGTCGTCGTTATTGTAAGCCATATATGAAATCTCGCAGGCCGGCAATTCATCGATCATTACCGCACGAAGACTCTGTGTAAATATAATAGAACCTGTCGAATCGATCGGTATGTTCCATTGAGTCGTAAAGCCGTCGGATGAAGTCGAGATCGGGCCGCGGTAAGGCCTTAGATGAACCTGGTCACATGCCATAGATAGCCATAATGTGTTATTATAAACGATGCTGTCTATCATTATACCGAATGAGCTATTTCCACCTTCCCATGGATAATTAAAATCGAACATCAGCGGACGACCGGAACCGACAGTGTCGCCGATACCGAAAAAACAATCGAGGGTATCGAGTTGAATGATTAAACCACCCGGGCCTGTTATCGCGTATTGTCCAAAAAGGACAACCGGTATTAGCATATACAATAATAACTTACGCATATTCACCTCACCATCACGGCTTTGCTAATTCGGGATAAATCCGACATCGGCGATATGAAGTAAATCCCACCGGGTAATTCACCGCCGAAATCGTCCCTGCCATTCCATAGTACGGATTTTTCGCCCTCGAATAAAGGTATTTTTCTGACCAGATTTCCTCTAAGATTAAATATAAATAGTCCATTTATGGGAGAATCGAATGAGATTAAACACGCATCGTTAAATGGATTAGGGCTTATTCTCAATTCGATTTCGTCCGGTAAAACCGCCTCGTTTATCGATGTGCCAGTATAATTGTAAACCCTCTCGATTCGCAATTCTATATCGGGTTCCAGTTGAACGTTCAATCTAACATTATACATACCGGCCGGTCGGTATGCCCCGTCCCAGAGCGTCAGCGGGCCGTGGGGCATGTAATGAATCGTGTCTCCCGTCGCGCGCCAGAAGAAGGAATCCGGCGGGAGGTAGGTTATCCAACCGTCCGGTGTTGCGGGCCCAGCGTCCGGGCCGAAAAGCGCGTATAATTCCCCGATAATCGTGTCGCCGTCTGCTATATTAGCCGAATCGGGGGGCGAGGTTATCCTCGCCCACAACAATCGCGCGCTATCGTGAACAGCGATTGCCGTATAGGGCGAAACTTCGACATCGGACGCGGTTATCGTCCCCGCCCCGGTGGATTGAATATTCCAGAGAATGTAAGTGTCTTTCAAATTAAGCGTCCCGCCGCCCTGAGTCTGCGCGATTGTCGATACCGTTACGTTATTCAAATTCATCTCGGCGTTTGCGGTCGCGCCTATCCATCCGCCGGTGCCGTCGCAGATGGAATTCGAGATATTGACTTCGCAGTTGCCCATCGCCAGGCATTCCCCGAAAATACAGCCGTCGATATCGATATTAGCTGTGTTCTCGCCATATAAATTCCATGTTATCATATAGACGTCGTCCAGAGCGAGATACCTATCGGGGAGACCGAGTTCAATGAAATCATAATAGGTCGAGTCGAAGATGCCCGTTAGATTATAAATTCTCGGTTCGTTCATGTAGATTCCCGTGGTGCGCAGAGTGCAGGCCTCGATTGTAACCGAACATCCCGCGGACGGAATAGTTCCCCACCACATATTGGACGAATCGACTATGACGGAATACTCGACGTTTTCCAGAGTTCCGGTTGTGGGCGTGATTTCGAAATGATCACAGAACTTGTAATTCATACCTCCAGGCGGAGATAATGTCCCGACAGCGCCGTCGGGAATTCCCAACCAAACGAGGATATTCTCACAGTCGCGTAATTCTAACGAGATCGAATCCTGAAGGATCACAAATTCGACGAAATTACTGCAATCCTCCAGATTGACTTGTCCCGCTCCTATTAGTGTAGCCGTCGGCCCGCCGAAATAATCGATGCCTTTGCCCTCATAAACCGCATTATCCAACACGACCATACCGATAATCCAATCCTCCATGTGCCAGACCGAGTTAACGCCCGAATAGTGCGAGTTCCCACGCATGTTGAAATTTCGCTGGTATAGATAATCGCTACGGAATCGTATCAGAGACGCGGTATCGCTCATGGTTGCGTTGCCGGTCAGGGTTATATCGCCGGCTATCGAAATACAACTTCCATTTAGAACTACCGCACCTCCGCCAGAAATGTAAAGATCGCCGTCGAGATGAAAATAGGTATCGTAAAGTTCGAGGCTGTCCCCTCCACCGACTACGTAATCGCCGGAAAAATAGACGCTGTCGGCATAGGTGGTATCGATGTCCATCGGCGCACGGCGTGGGATTTCGGGAGGAAAGATCGCGAAGGCGATAGAACAAATGGATAATAAACCGATAGCTTTCAACTTCATAGTGAATCCCCCTGTCAATTACTACTTAATATATACGGCTTTTTCGATTAAATCGCAACCTTTTGCTTTTATTAGATAAACTCCGGTTGGTAATAAGTTCCCGCCCTGTCCGCGTCCATCCCAGATAATCTCGATTGTATTGTTCGATATGAAATAATTGCGGACAGTTCTGCCCGTAATGTCTATAATCTCTATTTCGGCGATTTTGCCACGCAACTCGATTCGGCAATTTCCGTTGAAAGGATTTGGATAGATCGACAGTCCGGGGTTTTCGGGGAGGAATTTTTCTGCGATGCAGGTCGATGGAGCGAAATGGATGGAATCTATACGCCAGAATGCCGTGTCCGCGCAGGCTACGGCGAGTTCTATCGTGTAATTTTCATTAAGCGACGGCGGTTCGAAGGAGAACCTCGCGCTGTCGCCTATCATTGTTATTCCGCTTTCGCAGGGATAAAAGGGGTTTGTTGGCGGTAAAGACGAAGGGCCGGTCAGAATTGTATCCCAACCCTCAGAAATAACCCGGATAATGCCGCCGGAAGATGGGCCGAAATAATAATCGCCGCATATCACAAAATCAACGGCTACGGCGGTTTTGAACAGGGGGAGAGGCAGATCATCAAGAACAGTATCACTCAATACGGCAGACCATCCGGCGCCCGAATCCCAACACCAGACACTGCCGTGACGGGGAGCGGCTGGTTGCGAATTATCATGGAAATCCAATGTGTAGTTATCGGAGAATTCGATTTCCGAAGTAATAGGAATCGATGTATTACCCGCCGAATCGGTAACGGATATCGACCAATCGATGGGCGCCGAACCCGAGACGGCAATTCTGAAAATGAGAGTATCCACGTTTTCGCCGAAATCGATAAGGCTGTCGGATAGAATTGTTTCGCCCCAACTGAAAACGGCATTCCAGGGGGATTCATCGCCGATTATAAGGCCGAGATCTATCGAATCGAGGTCCTCAAAACGGTAACACCAGTAACCGTATAATTCGACCTGTGGAGAGGTCGTATCGCTTATGAGTGAGTCGGTAATAATATAAGTAATAGTGGAATCGGGAGCGCCAGACGGATATAGGGCGTATCTCCCGACAATATCTTTTGCGGAGAACCATGTTTCGACCGTATCGCCGACCGAAAACGCACTCGTTTCGCCCATAGCGAATTCATCGAATAAACTCAGTCTAATCGAATCCGCGATGGGTGAATCGAAATGAGCGAATATATGTAGAGTATCGATTGGGTCGCTGACTGCGTATAACGTGCATTTTAAGGATAGCGCCATCGATCCGCCGGAAATCTCCGCCCATCGGAAAATAGGTTCTCTGAATGTTTCTGGCATAATCGCTACGTCGTCGATGAACCAGCCCTGGCGCGTCGTATTATCGTCGGAACCCATGTGAACTACGAACTCGACCTCGCCGCCAGTCCAGCTGTCGAGATCGAAACGGACTTCATGCCAGAACCTGTGCGTGAACTCGCCCGAATAGCCTCGCTGGTCGCCGGTTATCGGATTATAATCGTTCAGGAAAGAGGGATATCCTTCTACTGGATCGATAATTTCCCACTCTCCGCCGGGACGCCGCGCGAGAATATTCCCGCCGTCCCAGCAACCGCGCGATGTAGCTTCGAGTTCATACCACTGATAAAACGCCAGTTGCGGATTGTCATGATCGTCGATTAAGTCGATTGAGCCAAGACCGAGCCAGCTATCGGTAGTATCCGAGTAACTCGAATCGAGATCGGTTCCCCACAGCTTTTCTCCGCTACGGGCTTCCGGGCCGAAACCGGTTGTTACGGTTCCCCATTCCCAATCGTCTGGAAAACCCCAATGGGAAAGTATCGAGTCGTCCTCGAAATCCTGTGCGCGATGGAGGTAGAAGATAGATTTATCCAAATACGTGAATGTTATTAAACGCGAATCGCCGATATATCCGGGTTTTGTCGCGCGAATTTCCGTGGGATCGGTTTCTTCGATTACGACAACAATTGCCCCGGTAGAATCGGCCACAATTGATTCCGCCGGCCAATCCACGAAATCAAAAACGGGGTTTGGGATCGGCTCTCCGGTATCGAAATCCCTAACGATAAGTTCGACATCCGACGGCGTTCCCGGTGACAGAAGAAAATCTATATATGTCGTATCCCCGGCGATAATTGTTGCTAATGTAGAATCGGCGTTATATCCAAAGGCATCGGCTTTAACAATTCGATCTCCCGCAGGAAGTTTCATCGAATAATTCCCCGCTATGTCCACTTCTACCCAGGCCGAATATTCCGTAGCTTCTACTACTGATCCCGCGATAGTATTTCCCGCGACCCACCCGTAACCTGCGGCGAGTGCAAAAGCTGAGACTATATCCAGCAATCCAGCGCCATAAGCGCTATCTACGCCCGCCGGGCCGAGATCGACCGCCGAGGATTCGATTATGCCTACGACATCATAATGAACGAGCGACGAATCGAGTTGCAACAGCAACGCCGATGCGCCCGTAACGTGCGGGCACGCCATGCTCGTGCCGTCCCAATATTCGTATTCCCCGCCGATGACCACGCTGGGGATGGAATCGCCCGGCGCGGAGATATTCGGTTTCATGTATCCGGGGGGATAGGGATAATCGAGATAGCCGGGAATCGTGTCCCACGCGACCGGCCCGACGGAACTGAAGCTGGCGCGTTCGTCTTCGAAATTCGTTGCGCCGACCGTCAATGCTGTAGGGACGTCGCCGGGTGTCCTCAGGTTATTCGGTGCGCCCGAGGTCGTGCCCTCGTTTCCGCCCGCGATACACATCACTACGCCCGCCTCGCACGCGGCTTCCACGGCGGCTCGCCAGCTTGCCCTGTCCGGCCCGGAACTGTAACGCCACCCTATACTCATGTTCATTACCCGTGCGCCCTTTTCCAGAGCGTATTGTATAGCCTCCCAGACCTGTGTCTCTTCGCCGCGTCCGTTAGAATCGAGGATTTTCAACGGCATGATAGTGCACCCCGGAGCTACACCGGTGCCGTAACCGCTCACGCCACGTCCGCCTACGGTGCCGGAAACATGCGTTCCGTGGCCGCGTTCGTCGTGAGGCCAGGGGTCTTCGTTCGTCCAATCCCAACCGCGCCAATCGTCGATATAGCCGTTGGAATCGTCGTCTATCCCGTTAAAAGGGATTTCGCCCGGGTTAGACCATAGGGCGTCAGCGAGATCGAGACTGCCGAAATCCACGCCGCTATCGAGGATTGCAACGAGAACGCCGCTACCGTCGATTCCGTATTCAGTCCAAACATGGTCAGCATTGACGCGCTGAACTCCCCATCCAAGGCTGTCGCCGGGCGGCGGAACGGAAGTGGCTACAGCGGGATCGAAAAGCTCTAATTCGACCGAATAAACACGACGTATTTCGCCGTGAGGTATAGAGCTACGAATTTTTTCGATAGATGACAATTCGGCGTCGAAACATATCACGTTACATATCCATAGGGGACGGATATTTCTAACTCTACCGCGTCTTCCAAAATCCTGTAATATAGCCAAGATATTGGCCTGTCTGCTATCCGAGTAGTCTTTCAGTTCAATTATAACCGATTCTCGGAGTTTTTCGGGCGATTGCCCCCGAAATCGGCTGATACGTTCTGGCGGAATGTGTTCACCCCTCCAATAAACTGGCACGAAATCCGCCAAAATCGAGGATATGAAAACAAAAAAGAGCGCTGTGGCGCTCATAATTATCGTTCTTCGCCTGATATTGTAATCGAAAATCATTTATCGAGGAGGATGGGGTAAACTTCGAGGCCCTCGTCGCAATCAACGAAACCGAGATAGACTCCATCTGTAGCAGATTCGCCCTCCGATGTCGTGCCGTCCCATTCGAGAGTGTAATCGCCCTTGGTTATCGATCCCCGAAAAAGGTATTTCACAACGCGGCCGTTCATATCGCATATTCCCACGGATAAATCGCTTACGTTACTCAGGATGAAAGGTATTACCATCGACGTGTCTATCAAGCCTGAATCGGGATTCGTGATAATCTCTTCGATTTCTTCGGCGGCTCTTTCAGCTTCCTTTTTCATCTCGCAATTGTCGGCGGTTTCGCAGAAGCGCTTAAAATATAGGTATGCTTCCGGTTCTTTGCCGAGATTGTAATAAGATTTTCCCATCCAATAACTTAGCTCGCAATCGGCGGAGTCGCTGTGGACTTTCGAGAAATTCTCGATAGCCTGTTCGTAGAAACCGTCCGCGCATTCCAGCAGGCCGAGGCCGTAGTGTCCTCCCCAGAAGTCGGGGAATTTGAGCGATTTCAGGAATTCTCCTCGCGCGTCGGATGAGCGTCCTTCCTGGAAGGCGCGCATACCGAGCCTGAAATGGAGGACGGCGTAATGGGGATCGTCGTCGGGGCAACGTTCGTAATATTCCATCGCCTCGTCGTGATCACCTTCGTTCCAGTAGATATCGCCTATCCAGCCGTAGATTCTCGTGTCGGAATCGTCCAGGGCGAGGGCCTTACGGAAGAACATCTCCGCGCGATACGTATCGCCCTTGTCCATGTAAACCCGCCCCAACATAGCATAAGCAGGCGCGAACATAGGATCCGCGGCATTGGCCTTGCGAAATTCTATAGCGGCCTTTTCGATATTGCCGGAATTAAAAAGCGACATCCCCTGCCGGTAAAAACCCGCGGCGGGGCTTCCCGAAGGCATGTGTGCGCAGGAGAGAAGCACGATGGAAATGGCAATCGGCATATATATAAGCGTCTTTTTCACGTCGTAATGGTTAACGGTTTCAATTCATAGTATAATATGAAAAGAACACAACGAAATCAACGAATTTGTCCCGAAAATGATAATTATTAGGAGATTTAACCAACTTAAAGTTGAGTTATTTCTATATCCCCGGCTCTCTCCCGTATCATTTCCGCCAGCAATCTGCGATGGCAATTTTCCGCCGTTGCTTCGGAACATAAAAGACAGACGCGGCGACATCGTATCTTCTCGATATCACCCTCGACTATCAAGTCGTTTTCCCTGACATGTTTGCGATAAGCCGTCTCGAAGGCTACCCAATCGCCGTCTTTTTTATATTTTTTAAAGATTTCTTTCGGTGGCGCGAATTTCGCCCAGTGTTCGTAGTCGATATCGAACAGGCCGAGAAAAAACCCCAGGTCGCGTGCTTTGGTGAAACCCGCCAGCTGGCTGGTGTTATTCAATCGGATATCCGCCAGAAGCTCGATAGAGTTAGCTTCCAGCAGTTCGAAAAACTCTTTCGCGGATTTTTGGGTAAAACCTATCGTGAATAATTCGCTCATGAGCACCTCAGAATAGTAGCATCTGGTTGCCGCCGGTTATCTCGCGGGCGTTCTCGATAGTGCCGCTTCCGCGGATGTGTTTGACGTCTATTTTATCGAATTCCTCGCACACCGGGATGCGTTTGTTTATTAGTGTCTGCGCGATTATATCGTGGCGGTGGCATTTAAGCGGATCCTCCTCGCTACACATAATCGCGGTTATTCGATTCGTAGCTAACCGCAATAACTTCTCGATTCCCTCGCGGTATTTCTCATCCAGGTCGAATCTCTCGTCGTCGCGCATACCGTGTTCATTCAGAAGGTCCTTGCGGAATCCGCCGAGTTTATCTCCCAGCCAGAAATACTCGATGCCCTCGTTTTCGATCCGATAGGATAATTCCGCGCTGTTGAAATGCGGAATATATTTCGACGACGGGATACTGCGGACATCGACAAGCCGTTCGATGTTAAATTTTTTTAGTAACTCGACGAAATATTCCAGCGTGTAATTTGAATGTCCGATAGTGAAAATCGTCAACTCCATTTATTTCTCACCCCGTTTCACGTAATCCGTCCAATCGTAATCAAAATCTTCATAAGTGCGTTTGCCCGGCCAATACGGCACGGTCAGGACGCCTGATATTTGCCGCCAGTGATTCTCATGCCATTCGCGCGTCACTCCGATTACAAGATAAAGATCATCCACTTTTTTCAAACCACTTTCGAGATATTCTTCAATCTCCGTTTCCGATATACCTTTATTGTATAGTTGTTTGCAAAGAGCTAACCAATACGCGTCGGTTATCGCAGGATAACCTTTTTTATCCTCGATGCTATTGACAATATCTCCTTCCGAATCGGCGACTTTGAACCGGCATCGCAATCTTCCACCCTCATCCACCTGAATAATAATATTCGGGATCGAGGCCGGACGAATCGCAACGAGAGACCGATCTTTATTAGCGAGGGCCTTTCTGAGAGACGAATCGAGATTGCGTTCGAGTATCCTTCTGGAAGCTACATCGTTCGATCTCGATACGATTCGCGGCTCGACATTACAATCGATAAGCCAATCCTCGGTATGATATTCGTCGTCGGGATTTGCATACAGGAAATCGAACTCGACATAGGTCATCGGGCGAATGACCTCCTCACCGTTTTTAGAGAAGAGAAATTCGCGCTTTATTCCGCCTCGTTCTTTTGGGTAAATGATAACCGGTCGAATGAATTTATCCTCCGAATCTATTCCCGCCACGCAGACGAAATCGTCGTTCATTCTCGTTACGCAGGTGATGAAGATAGTCTTTTTCACGATTAAACCCGATGAATTATTATCGATAAAATAAGTTATAACGCCGGACGAGGCAAGGAGATTTCACAACACAATAGGAATAGTTTGTTATTTTCGTCTGCGGTAATATATTTTACTATTGAAGTTTGAGAACGAAAAATACGGGAGGATTTGAAATGCTCGACCTGAAAAAGCTGGCGATTATTTGTTCGGCGGTGGCGGTTGTTTTATTCGTGAATATCGCCCTATCCATAACCTTTGACGTGTCTTCGATTGCCGAATTCCAATCCGCGCTGTCATCTGCGGGCGGCAACGGTGAAAGCGATACGATAAATGTCCTGCCCGGGACTTATTATATCGATTCGACGCTTACATTCTGGTCGGGAGAAGATTACACATTAACGGTTATCGGCGCCGGAACGGATTCGACTATTCTCGACGGCGGCGATAGCATGCAGGCGATGGAAATGATTACCGCCAGTAGCGGCGGAAATATCAGATTAGCCAATTTGACAATACGGAACTGCCAGTCCGATTATGGCGGAGGAGTTTATCTCGAAACGACTTCCGCATTAATCACCGTGGATCATTGCGATTTCATCGACAATAACGCGACTATGGTCGGCGGCGGCTTGAATGCATATTCGAATATCGGCGGTTTCGAAGTCTCATATTGCAATTTTATCGGAAATTCTTCCGTGAGAGCCGGAGGCCTGTTTCTCCAATCCGACGCCGGGACATTCATGAGCCTGACGCACTCGAATTTCGAGGGAAACAGCGCCAACGTTGACGGCGGCGCGAATATGCTCTACCCTCTGGGGGCGGGCGTTACTCTTATCGTCGAAGATAACACCTTTACGGATAACGAATCCGGTGAGTTCGGCGGCGGATGCTGGGTTCGATTGCCCGCGGGTAATTCCATCGTGAATTACCACAATAACGAATTCGTCGGCAATTCATCGACCACGGCGGGAGATGCCGGCGGTTCCTATATCGAAATCCAATCCGGCTATCTGGACTATTCGGGGAATTCTTACATGCAAAATTCGACAATCTGGAACGGCGGCGGCGCGTGGATATACTGCGTCTCCGGGACACTATCTATCCGCGATAATTTCTACGTGCAGAACACCGCGGAGGTAAACGGCGGAGGGATAAGCGTGGGGATAGACGAGGGGCTTCTCCAGTTCGAGCACAATATCCTCGATTCAAACTACGCCGACAATGTCGGGGGAGGCGCTTCGGTAGCGAGTATCGAGGCTGGAGTCGAAATTTTCCACAACACATTCTACAACAATTTCGGTTCCGAGGGACGCGGATTATACGCCTATTTCGAGTATCCCGCCGGTTCGTCCGAAATCTACAATAACATATTCTGGCTACATGGGACTGCTCCCTTAGGAGGTTCCGGCGCGGTGCCGATAGTCGCCCGGTATTCCGATATTATGGGCGGCGAGGGACAGCCGTGGTTCGGCGAGGGATGTATCGACGCCAACCCGCTGTTCGCCGACCCCGGAAGTAGAGATTTCCAGATTACATGGGACAGTTACCCCGCCGACGACGAATTGAAATCCCCGTGTATCGATACCGGCGACCCGGCATCGGAAAACGACCCCGACGATACCCGTGCCGATATGGGCGCGCTGTATTACGACCAGGGAACCGCTATCGTGGACAACTCTATTTTGCCGCATAACATCTCCCTCCGCGCCTACCCCAACCCCTTCAATTCATCGGTAACGATTGCCATCAACGCGCCCGTAGGGGCGTATTGCAATACGCCTCTACGAATCGAGATTTACGACGTGGCCGGAATGATGGTCGATGTCATAAGTCAGCCGCTCACTGAGCTTGTCGAAGTGTCCGGCGGGTTTGCAGTGTCCGGCGCTACTAATGCGAAACTCCCTTCGGCCCAGACGGGCTGTAAGCAAGGCTCAGAGAGCGATTTTGCCACCCTTAAGCGGGGAGGGCAGGCGCTTGAGCCCGTCCGGGGGGGGGCTTATATCTGGCATCCCGCCCCTTCTCTCGGTTCCGGCGTTTATTTAATCCAGGCAACCGTAGGAAAAAAAACCGCATCGAAACGAATTATTCTATTAAAATGAAAGAAATGAATATACCACGATACGTTTCAGGCGAAGAGAAGGCCAGTGGCCGAAAGGCAACTGAAAATCCCACGCAGAAGCAATCGCGGAGAGCAGAAAAAATCACAAACAGGATGCCGAAATCGTAATTGGCGCTTTTTGAGAACCTGTCGCAAATTGCGGGTTGAAACAAATACAAATTCCCGACTTCTCCGGTGTCCAACCCTCGGTGCCCGGCGAATCAAAGACGAGTTGATGTTGCCCTATTCGCATATGGCGATTCATAAAGCTCTTCGACGTAACGGTTTGGTTAAAAAACATCGGAAAAAATGGCGTAGAACAAGAGATTTGCGGGCAATCAAGGAAAAGATGAGGTCTTTCGAGAAGATTCAGGTGGATGTTAAATATCTCAACGATATCTCAGAGTTTTATTCCGATCTTATTCGCCACAAACTTCCCCGCTATCAATATACGGCACGGGATGTTAGAACAGGATTCACTTTTGTGAGTTACGCTCGAGAGTTCAGTCAAACAAATTCAGTGAACTTCATGTTGAAATTGGCTTTTAGCTTGAATCAGTTAGGTGTTGATCCTAAAACATGTCTGATACAGACCGACAACGGCACCGAGTTCGTTTCGGGCTTCAGAAGCAGTAAGAGAAGTATCTGCGAGGCGATAGTCGAATCACTTTTTGCCGGGCATCGGGCGATTCCACCCGGAGCATACACTTACCAGAGCGACGTGGAGTCTTTTCACCGGCGTATAGAGGAAGAGTTTTATCGGACTGAGCGAATAAATTCTCCCATAGATTTTTACAAAAAAGCGGCAACTTATGTCCTATGGTTCAATTGCTTGCGTTATAATCGTTACAAAAAAGGTTCTCCCATGGACATCTTATGTTGTAGTGATGGGCTTCCTGACTTTATTCCTCTAACTGCTATTTTTCCGGTTCTCTTAGACAGAATCACCCCTTATATTTTAAAACTGGGTGGATACCATGTCCCGTTACCCGACAAATTAATAGTCGTTTATTAATTCGAAAATTATAATAGGATGAGGATGATTATGCTACATGCGAGCACCGAAACCACGGCCGGGAGGAGCCTTTTATAAATGCCGCCCCAGTTCGCGCCGTAGTATTCTTTAGTCAGGACAAGGCATAGATGCACCGGCGAAAGCAGGACGCCGGCAAAGCCCGATGTATATGCAAAGGCGAAATTACCGGGATCGAATTGTCCCGAGGACGGGATGAAGAGCGTGGTCAGGAGAGGGAACCCGAGGCCGACGTAGGCGGAGTTGACCCCTGTGATAAGGCCTATCGCGAAGGGGATGATGAAAAGCAGAAGGACGTCGGGGACAGAACTGAGGGTCGTCGTTAGTTCGTCTAATAGGCCGCTGGACTCCAGAACGCCTTTGAATATCATAACACCGGCGACCAGAGTCAGGACTCTCCACGATATCGCGCCTTTGAGGAAACCGAGTTTCTTTTTCGGGCGGTATCTGGCAAAAAGGAGCATCAGAAGGCCGCAGATTGCGACTATAGGGAGAATGTCGAAGCCAAAGAAGAGGACAAAGACCACTACCACCCAGACATACCACGTCAGTCGGAAGAAATCGCCGAGGGCTTTCGTTTTAGATTTCGTTGCGTCCATGTCCAGTTGTGGATTTTTCATACCACGAAAGCCATAGAGGCATCCGAATAATATCGCCGCTATGGTTAGAGGCCACATCGGCGCGATGAGTTTCGACGCCTGCAGGTTCAACAAACCCGTTGACAGCACTATTCCCGGATAAAGCGGCCATACGTATTCCCAGGGGTGCCTGAACCAGAAATTGAGGAAGGTCAACCTTTCGCGGGAAATTTCAAATTTCCTCGACCCTTCTTCGACCATGGGGGCCGAGAGCATGGCTCCGCCGGGCATCGGAAGAAGTCCGATCAGACTGGCGGGAATGACCATACTGATTCGGCGGTCGGATATCAGTGCCTGGAGCGAATCGACGGTGCGTTTGAGAATGCCCATTTCAGAAAGAACAATCCCAATCAAACTCAAGATATATACGATGCCGACAAGACGGAAAGTGGCGTATTCGATTGCCGTTTTGCCGACTGTGATTATGACATCGAATATGTGCATCTCCGAGAGCAAGCCGAGTAGCAGGGATATCCCGAGAAATGTGAATCCCAGCGGTGCTTTAAGTTTCACCGCCACGACAAAAACGACTGTTACTATGCCTATGATTAATAACGGCGACATTGTATTATAAAGCGAATTTCATCAGGATAACCTCGCCATCTTCGACGATATATTCCTTGCCCTCCTGGCGGATCTTCCCCATGCTTTTAGCTTCGTTCCAGGTTCCGATTTCGATAAGTTCTTTATATGTAATAACTTCGGCGCGAATGAAACCTCTGGCCATATCCGTGTGGATCTTCCCCGCGCACTGAATGGCCGTGGCATCTCGCGGGACGATCCATGCGCGAACCTCCGTGTCGCCACCGGTGAAAAATGTCTTAAGATCCATTGCGGAATAAGCGGCGCGGATGAATGTATCGACGGCGGATTCGGTCAGACCGAGTTCTTCGCGGAAAATATCGGCTTCTTTTTTATCCAGTTCCTCCAGTTCGATTTCCATCTGCGCCATGATGGGTAATATTTGCGCTTTCGGGAGGATATTTCGTGCCTGATCGATTAGGCCTTGCCTTAAATTGAAGGATTGCTCGTCGCAGTTCATGACGACCACCACCGGTTTGGCTGTCAACAGAGCGAAATTGGCGACTATCCCGCTTTGTGCGTCGGTCAACTTGAGGTCGCGGATGGAACCGCCGGCTTCGAGATGTTTTTTCTTTTCGTTCAGCCATTCTCTCTGTTTCTCGATTTTCTTACGTTCCGCCTGAGACGCTGTGCGAAGTTCACGGTCGATATTCTCGATCTTGCGTTCGATTACGCCGAGGTCGAAAAGAACGAATTCATTATGCAGTGTGGAGAGATTGTCTATAGGATGTGGCGAGCCAAATCCTCCGTCGAAGGCTCGAAGGCAATACACAAGGCAGTCGGCGCGCTGAAGTTCGGCGAACGCGGCCCCGCCCTTGCCGATATGACCGACTGTGTCGGCGAACTCTATCTCGGCAGGAGTAACTTTCGCCGGATCGAAAACGTCCGTCAGTTTATGAAGCCTGGGATCCGGCACTTTTACTACCGCGAGATCGAGGCCTTTGCCGGAACGCCCGGAGGAGCCTTTGTGCGTCAAAAGCCCGAATAATGTCGAACGTCCGCTCGAAGGTAATCCAATTATCGCCCATAACATAAGAACTCCTTATGACCTGCGAAGATAAAGGAAAAGACGCGATAAATCAATGGACATTTTAATTTTATTTACGAGTAGAAAAACCGGTTCTACCTGAAATATCATGTCCTGACTTGACTTTGAATATCTTTTTTCTTATCTTGCATCGGACATGGAAAACAGGCTTTTAGAAATAATTGTCGAAATAGCGGAAATTGCCAGAGAAAGCGGTTCTATGCCGCCCGACAAGAAACAACTCGCGAGGGATTTCAGCGACAAAGGTTTCTCCTCGGAAGAGATAGAGCGTGCCATAGAATGGGCCGAAAGTAATTTAAAAGAGACTTCCAGCGCACCCGTAAGAATTCTGTCGTCCTTCGAGAAAATGCACCTTACAACCGACGGCTACGGCGCGCTTCTGAAGTTGCGTAATTTAGGGCTTTTGACCGATGAACACCTCGAACTCATTATCGCCCGGTCGATACTGCTGGGCGAGGGGCCCATCGACGCCGACGGCATACGCTCCATGGCCGCTGTTTTCCTTTTCGATCTCAAAGGCAGTGAAAGCAAATTCTCCATTTACCTCGATACCGAATCCAATCAGGTTGAAAACTAATGCGCGGAGGTGGAAGACAGGTGTGGTCGAGGGGTTATGGCCCGCCCCCGCTGGGACCCGGTGTTATTGGCATTCTCGCGGTAACCGGATTCTTTTTTTTAGTTCAGATGGCGGCACCGGTCTTGCGCAATGCGCTCGTTCTCGATCCCAGAACAGTATTTCAAGAACTGAAACTTTACCAATTAGTTACTTATCTTTTCCTGCACGGCGGGTTTTTCCATTTATTCATCAATCTCTTCGTCCTCTTCATGTTCGGAAGGGAACTGGAAATCAGATGGGGCACCGGGAGATTTTTGTTCTACTATTTTTTCTGCGGCATCGGCGCGGGAGTTATTACGGCAATATTTTCTAATTTTCCGGTGGTTGGAGCGAGCGGCGCGATATACGGTTTACTTCTGGCCTACGGCGTCCTGTTTCCAAATCGATACATCCTTATCTGGTTCGTCCTGCCAATAAAAGCTAAATACCTTGTGATAATCTTTGCCGTTATGGAATTCGTCGCTACTATGGGTAGCCGCGGCGATGGTATATCGCACATCAGCCATCTTGGCGGAATGGTATTCGGCGGGATATTATTGGCGATCTGGCATTTTGGGAAAAAAACGAAACGCCGGAAACAATCGGCGGTTTTGCACGACCTAACCGGAGGTCCTCTTAGCCCGGCCAATGTCGATAGAATCCTCGACAAAGTCATGCGGAAGGGAGTCGAATCGCTCACCGAGGACGAAAAGGATATACTCACTCGCGCCGGCAAATTCTACGATAAGAAAAACCATCCCGAAAACAAATGAAGAGCGTGGTCTATTTCATATCCTGGGCGGGTTCGCATGAAGAAACCGCGGGCAGACTCGCCGAATACCTCTCTAATCTAAATTTACCTTTCCTATCGAGGGACTCAAAAATTGGGATTAAAGTGCATTGGGGAGAACCCGGCAACGTTACTTTCTTGCCTCCGGATTACGCCGGCACTGTGGCGAAATATCTTCTGAATAATAAAACAAAACCCTTCGTTTTCGACACCACCACGCTTTACCGGGGCGAACGCCGCGATCCGATAGATAATCTCTGGACTGCGCATAAACACGGCTTCGGTTATGATAATATCGGCATTCCGGCAGTTATCGGGGACGGGATGATGAACAAAGACATCGTCGAAATCCCCGTGCCGGGAGAACCTAAGCGCCAGAAAAGCGTCAAAGTAACTTCGCTTGTGGATTATGTCGATGGCATAATTACGGTTTCTCATTTCAAAGGACACCTCGCTTCCGGTTTCGGTGGCGTTATAAAGAACCTTTCCATGGGGATGGCATCGCGAGCAACCAAACAGATCATGCACGCAGAGGTCAAACCCGACTTCGATCGTTCCAAATGCACTTCCTGCGGTATCTGCGTCGACCATTGTCCGATGGATGCCATTTCCATGCCCGGCAAATATCCAGAAATAGACATGGATCTTTGCATAGGATGCGCCGAATGTATCGCTATCTGCCCGGAGACCGCCTACCGTATTCTCTGGAATTCGTCGCCCGAGGCTTTTTTAGAGAAGCTTGCCGAAACGGCTTCCGCAGTCCAGGCTCGGTTAATCGGAAAGATGCTCCACGTCGAAATATTGGCTATTATTGCCCCCGAATGCGATTGTATGAGCCGCAATATGAAACCTCTGATTGGCGATATCGGGATTCTCGTAGGCGACGACCCTCTGGCGGTGGATGTAGCGGCCTGCGACTTATTCAACGACGCCAGACCGTTGCCCGGCGCAGAAATCGCCGAAGGCAGGGGCGATTTCATAAAACAACTATATCCAGAAGTGCCATATCGATACCAATTCGAATATGCCGAAACCCTCGGCCTGGGGTCAACGGAATACGAATTAGTTGTAATACGGTAACCCGGGATAAGAAAAATATTCCCAAAAAAAAATGCTTGACTATCAGGCTATTAGTAATATTATTTAGGCCTATTGTGAAACCGGCTCTTTGAATTTCGTTCGGATTTGCGCCTGTAGCTCAGCTGGATAGAGCAACGGACTTCTAATCCGTAGGCCGCAGGTTCGAGTCCTGCCAGGCGCGTTAAGTTTCGGCAGGACTTCCAATGCGTGCATAATCCTACTGACCAGACACATATTTGAAGTCGAGGCTGTTTTTGCGTCGGGAAAGCGCCTGCGGTTGTTCTTGCATCCCACAATAACCTTTATCTAAGCGCTTTCCTTTTTGACCGCGGTGGGTGTAGCTCAGTTGGTTAGAGCGTCAGATTGTGGTTCTGAATGCCGAGGGTTCAAATCCCTTCACCCACCCTTTATTCAGTTCTTTTTAACGTGGCCCCATCGTCTAGTGGTTAGGATACGGGCTTTTCAAGCCTGCGACACGGGTTCGACTCCCGTTGGGGCTACCATTTTCAGAGGACGGCCGTTTATCCAACGGTCGTTCTTTTTGATAACTCGCTTCGGAGATACTTTTATATTGACACCCGAACGACTTTTTTTATAATTGATAAAGGATGTGGCGGCGTAGCTCAGCTGGTTAGAGCAGCGGAATCATAATCCGCGTGTCCGGGGTTCAAGTCCCTGCGCCGCTACCAGTTAAAAACCCGGGGAGATTCTCCGGGTTTTTTTACAATCGAGTCCGCCAATATATCTTTATCGCTAACTTGACATATCCGAAACCTATCTATATTATAAAGAAGTTAAATTCCTATTGGAGGAATAATGATAAACGGAATGTATTCGGAGAGATTCAAGAAAGTTCTACAATATGCACGCGAAGAGGCCGCGAGGTTAGGCCATTCATATATCGGAACCGAACACCTTCTGCTTGGGATAATTCGGGAAGGGAGTGGCAACGCCGTCGAAGTGATGCACCTGGCGCATGTCGATCCTCACGAGGTGCGACGCACAATCGAGGATATGCTCGACGCGGGCGAGACCACCTATTTTCTCGGACACATCATAATGACTGCCCGCGCCAATAAGGCAATCGAACAGTCCGCTACCGAAGCCAGTAACCTCGGTCTGCAGAAGATAGGCACCGAACATCTGTTACTCGCGATGATTCGCGAGGGAAAATCCCTTGCGGCGCAGGTTTTATTGATGTTTGAGTTGACATACAATGAGGCCCTCAAGCTCATCGGGCAGGTCGGATCGTCCGGCGGCCTTAAGGACAGACCTGTTTTCAGACGCGAAACTCAGCCTACAGGCGGCGGGAAAACTCCTGCATTGGATCAATTCGGACGGGATATCACGAAAAATGCGCGAGATAATAGACTTGATCCCGTTATAGGCAGAACTTCCGAAATCGAGCGTGTGGCGCAGATTCTATGTCGGCGCAAGAAGAATAATCCGGTTCTTATAGGCGAACCTGGCGTCGGCAAGACGGCTATTGTAGAAGGTTTAGCACAAAGAATCGTAGCCAAAGACGTGCCCTATCTGCTTCAGAATAGGCGCGTCGTGAGTCTCGATTTAACCGGCCTCGTCGCGGGAACGAAATACCGTGGCCAGTTCGAGGAACGGATTAAGGCGGTCCTCGATGAAATAGCCGGCGACGGCGAGACGATTCTATTTGTAGACGAACTTCACACACTTGTCGGTGCCGGCGGCGCGGAAGGCGCTCTCGACGCATCGAATATACTCAAACCGATGCTGGCAAACGGCGATATTCAGTGCATAGGAGCGACGACCCTCGAAGAGTATCGAAAACATATCGAAAAGGACGGCGCTCTCGAAAGGAGATTCCAGACGATTACCGTCGATCCGCCCAACCCGGAGGAGACATTGGACATCCTTCGCGGATTAAAAAAGCATTACGAGGATCACCATAAAGTTACGATAACATCGGAATCACTGGAGGCGGCGGTTCGTTACGCCGACAGGTTCATCCAGGGGCGATATCAACCGGACAAATCGATCGACCTTATCGACGAAGCCGGTGCGATGGTGAATCTGGCAGGTTACGTCAAACCCCGCCACCTGATCGATTTAGAACTCGATATCGCCGAACTTGAGCGCTCTAAAGAAGCCGCAATATCCAGCCAGGAATTCGAGAGAGCGGCCAGACTGCGCGATAAGATTCGCAACGCGCGAATTCGTTTCGAGAAAGAAGAAGAAGACTGGCATCGTTCACGTGAGGAGAATCGTCCCGAAGTTACCGTCGATGATATCGCGCGTGTGGCCAGCAAGATGACCGGTATTCCGATTTCGGAAATTGGCAAGGAGGACGCCAAACGACTGCTGGAGATAGAAAAGGTGCTGGGACGTCAGATTATCGGCCAGAATGAGGCTATAGATGTTATTTCATCTGCTATCAGGCGAAGCCGCGCGGGACTCGGTAATCCAAACCGTCCCGTTGGGAGTTTCCTCTTCATGGGGCCGAGCGGTGTGGGCAAAACACACATGGCGAAAGTTCTGACGCAATTCCTTTTTGGGTCAGAAGACGCCCTCGTCCGGGTCGATATGTCCGAATATATGGAGAAATTCTCTATCAGCAGACTGGTCGGCGCACCTCCCGGTTATGTCGGTTACGACGAAGGCGGGGCGCTGACCGAACAGGTTAGACGTCATCCATATAGCGTGGTGCTCTTCGATGAAATCGAAAAAGCGCACCCGGAAGTTTTCGGAATATTACTTCAGATTCTGGAAGACGGCATCCTCACCGATAGCTTCGGCAGACGAGTGAATTTCAAGAACACAATCGTTATAATGACATCGAATATCGGCACGAAACATCTTATCAATACGCAACTCGGGTTTGGTTCGGGGAGCGAGATACCCGATTATGAGGACGCGAAACGTGATATGATTCGCGAACTCAAGAAATCGATGCGTCCCGAATTACTTAATCGAATCGACCATGTCGTTGTGTTCAAACCGCTTAATCTCGAGGACATAGAGCGGATAGTGGATCTGGAGATAGCGGAGGTCAACCGTCGAGTTCAGCATAAAGATATGAGCCTCGATTTAAGCGGCGAGAGCCGACACTGGCTCGCGGAGAAAGGTTACGATCCAAATATGGGCGCGCGTCCGCTCAAGAAAGCGATACAGAAATATGTCGAAGACCCGCTTTCCGCGCAACTTGTAGCCGGGGATATACCGTGGGATTCAGTTATATTCGTCGATTTGGATATGGAAGAAGACCACCTGATATTCCGCCCGATAAAACCTGAACAGCAACCGGAAGAGGATACTGCCGAGACCGCCGACAGCGTCGAAGGATAGTTATCCCCTGAATTTAACTATTGAAAAAGGCAGGCGCAAACCTGCCTTTTTTAGTGGTAGATCGGATAATTGTGCTAATACGGCGTTACGAGATCGCTATGGACGAATCCGATTGTTCCGTCGTATTCAACATGCACCCATTCGCCTTCCTCGCCGAGATATAAAACTGTCGATCCAGCGGGCATCAACCTTAGAATCTCGGAAACGATGTTGGGTGAACTTCTGAGGTTTGATTTCTTAAGGACTTCCCAATAGACCCTATCGTTAGTGGATCTGGGGGATGCCATCTGGTTTGTTACGCCGAGGGGTTCCAACAATCCGGCCATCAACCATCCCCGGTTCTCCGATATCTTAACGTAGAGCCAGTCGCCCTCGCGTTTTTTCAATGTCAATAACCTGCCGGGTTCGAGGACGGCTACGTTGCCGCTGTTCGACGAGGGTTGAGCCTTTATTCCTACTTCGCCGAGGGTTCTTACAACCGACTTAATCCCGGTATCCTCGATATCGAGATGGTAAACCCACCCGGCATTTTCGGAATATTTGATCTGCGTGAAAGCGCCGGAGACGTCCACTACCTCAACGATTTCGCCGGCCTTTACCGTCTCGATTTTCCGCGAACCGGGGTCGGCGTTCTCGAAAAGACCGGTAGCTTCGGTAACACGATAGAATCCCGGACCGATATTTCTGGACGGAATTATCGGTTCGATGGACTGGGTGTTATCTCGAACGTAATAACTCGCGCATCCCATAAAAAGCGCTAAAGCTAAAACTGGAATAAGAAGATATTTCATATCATCCCCCAATTATTTTTTCTCCTCTTTATTCTCGGACGCCACGCTAAGTCTGGTCAAATCCTCGAATTCATCATAGACTTTTTGGGATAGAATCTGGGCGAATCGACTGAAACTGTCCACGAGGAACCTCGAGGAATCCTTCGTGATTTCGTTTCCGGCCCGGCTGGCGCATAGAACTACGGCATCTCCCTTGAGAAAGAACTTTGTATCCCATGATTGCGAGAAATCGTTCAGTGTTAACAGGGTGCGGAATAACGTGTTCTTTCTTTCCTCATCCCATTTCTGCGGAATCATGAACATAATACTGTATGCAACCAGCATGTCGAGTTGTTTATTGAACCGCATTAAATCCACCCAGAATGGAACTTTGCCCCGGTGTAGTTCCCATCTGTATCCCTCGGCGTCGTCGCCGAAATCGATTTTGGTAACTATCAAATCGTCGCTTGTTATACCTGAGAGTCCTTTTGAAACTAAATCGCGCACTTCGGTTAGTTCTCTTGTTTTGATTTTCTTAGTCATTTTATATCTCCATCAAGAAATTTCTTTCCCTGCCAATTGTGGTAGGCGGGCCATGGCCGGGGAGGACGGTCGTCGTGTCATCGTATTGCAATAATCTGCGTATCGAATCTTTGAGTTTGCCGTAGTCTCCACCCGGCAAGTCGGTTCTGCCAATTCCAGATTTGAATATCGTATCGCCCGCCAGAATAACTCCGTTACCGACCAGGGAAATCCCTCCCTCGCTATGTCCCGGCGTATGAATAACGCTGAGTTTGAAGTCGTCCATATCCCATTCGTCGCCCTCAGACAGGGTTTTATCCGCTTTGAATTGGATTCTCCTGTCGGCGAGAAGGCTGAAATTCTTCGCGGCGTTCTCGAGGTTCGCGGCTTCATCCGCGTGGATTGAAACCGGAACCGAGAAACGCTCTCTCAATTCCTGTGCCGCACCGATATGGTCGTAATGAGAATGAGTGAGGACGATCTCGGTCGGCGTCAGTTTTTTTTCTTCCAGCGCATCGACAATCAAATCCGCACGTGCCCCGGGGTCGACTACCAAAATTTTTTTTCCGGAAGTGTCCCAGACGAGATAGCAATTCGTTTCGAGGTCTCCGACTACTATTCTGTGAAAATTCAAGTTATACCACCCCAGGCTTTAATTGGCGTTTTTTACCATGGCAAATCTGATCGAACAGTGTTTGTTCGTTTTGGTTTGCTTTATCGTGAAAAAATCGCCTATTCTTCCGCGACACTGGCGGTTTCCGCCTGTTCGGATTCCATAAAGATTATTTCTTCCGGCGATTTGCCCATGTTTTCCAGCATGAATTCGGCGCTCGTTACGAGTTCAGATTCAGGATACTCGTCCACTACTCTCTGGAAATATATTCTGGCATTTTCGTAGTCATTCAGATATTCCGAGTAATTGAATCCTATCATGAAAAGAGGTTTGTAATTATCAGGGTCGTCAGGGTAAACCTCTATAAGCTTCTTGTATGCATCGATTGCACCTTTGAAATCGTTTTTAGCGATATATACCTGGGCAATCCTGTAGTAGCCTTCGATTGGGATGTTCTCGAAAATTCCGTTTGCCTCCTGTGGATTCTTATCGGTGATAGAAATCGCCTTCCTGAATGTCAGCCAATCGCGCAGGGAATCGCTCTGTTCGCCAGCAAGCGCGATAGCTTTCGCCATGAATTTATCCCCAAGGTCCGTTCCGGAGTATTTTTCCGAGGCTTTGAATACGAGATCGAAAAGTTTCTGTTTGTTTTTCTCGATATTTTCTGATTCGGGATAATACTTTACCGCGCTTTCATAAAAAGCTATGGCGTCCTCGATGTCTCCGCGAGCCATACTGTCGTTGGCCCTCTGGATATATTCCTCTTCGGGAAGCCTTTTTCCAGTGCATCCCGCGAGCAGAATAATCATGAAAATGAAAACGATAAAAGAAGCTGATCTCATGGAACCTCCATTCCTGATATTAATTTGGCGCAAATATAGCTGTGTTAACCCGTTATGTCAAGAGGTTAGTGAATTCTAACCCTTTCGATTTTTGGATATGGTTACATGCAATTTCAATACCTGAAAAAGGATTTTTCGAATGTGAAGTTTGTAATATGGCTCTGCAACGACAATTGAACTTGCCGCTGTGAAGGTCTATTTTATTAAATCAACGTTCTCCCGGGAAAAATGAAAAATGTAGTGAAATCTTCAGAAAGATACATATAATTTAATATGAGAGGAATAAGGAACAGTAAGGGTCGTTATTTCTTTTGAAGTCAAACGGGGAGCGAGCGTTGATTAAGGAAGGAAAACACGGATGCGAAATGCTTCTCAGAGCTATTTCGCCATATTCTGGCTTGCGCTATTAATTTCCGGTTCGCTTCTCGGCCAACCTTCTCTGGTTTTCGATGTCATCGACGCCGGCGGCAACGAGGGAGACGATATAACGGCTCCCGGTTTTTATTACCTCTCCTCTTGCATTGGACAACCTACTCCCGTATTGCAGGGGCCGGTTACAAATCCCTCTTACCACCTTTATCCGGGTTTCCGGAAAGTCGATCTCGATTTGCGCTATCCTTTCAACTGGCTCGCAATTTCCGTGGGATATTCGGAAGATACGAGTTTTACCATCTCGTGGGCGGGGATCGATACTACGATAGAGGACGGCCAGGGCTGGGGAGTCTGGAATTACGACGTCCAATATCGTATCGAAGGATCGGCTATATGGAACGACTGGCTGATTGGCACAACTGATACTTTCGGCGTTTTCGGCCCTGCTACGCCTGTTGATGTCGATCCCGGTTCGAGATATTATTTCCGGCTTCGTGCTACGGACCTTGCCAGAAATACATCGACCTGGAGCAACCAGGATTCGATGATTGTGGATTACGTCGTCCAATTCTGCATTCACACGGTTGCCCCGGGCGAAGCGAGCGGTCCAGGAAATTACGCTACTGTAGAATATGAATCGCAACCGGGAATCTCTGAAACGGCCGATGTCTGGGAAGGTTCTTGCGTCCATATCTGGTGCACCCCCAATACCGAGGCTTTTATCACCGGTTTAACTTCGGCTTCGGATACCGAGGAAAGATGGTCGGTAAATCATTCATCGGAGGACACTTCCTGGACTATCGACGGAGTTACGACTTCTTATGACATACCCTATTGGCATCAACTGAAACCGTTAATCGAACTGGAAGGCACCGATGTATTGCATACGGTCAGGACATTGAACCATAACCAATTCAGCGCAAGCCATCTCGAAGGAAATTTACACGACAGTTGGTCGGAATGGACTGACTACGGCTCGATGTTGGAGTTTATAGATTCCACAACCGGCGATCCGGTTCGTCACGCCGAAGACGAAGATTCGGTTCGTTTCCACAATATTACGGCATTCTTCACGGATACAATTCATTATTCAAACGTAGGATTTACGATTAGTATAATGACCGATTTCGGCGATTCGGTCAGCGCGGACGGTTTCTGGTATGGAAGCCCTTATATTACAGACTGGTTCGGCGGCTCCACTCATAACTTCGGCGTTCGGGACACCTATTTTGTCCACGAGGGCGAAGCGCATATTTTCGAAGATTGGGACGACGGTTCTACTGACACCTCCAGGACTATTATCGTCGAATCGGATAGCAGTTTCCTCGCGCATTTCACGCAGAAATACCGCGTTTTGATAGAAAATCCCGAGGGTCTGGGAACTCCAAGCCCGCCGGAAGGAGCATACTGGTATGACGTCGGCGATACGGCTATCGGCGGCATCGATACGTCTGGAGTCGGCGGCTGGTGGATAATAGGATACTATGGCACAGGTTCGGCCCTTCCCGGCGGCGGGAACGAGTTCTGGTTCGAGGTTTACGATTCCTCTCGCGTAACGTGGCGTTGGGGAATCGATACCGGCGTGCTCTGCACATTGCAGGTTTACAGTCGTTATGGCCACCCGCATCCCATCGGGGAATACATCGTGCCCTATGGAACTCACATATATTGCAGTGTCGAGGATAGCACTTATGAAGAAGGGGCGTGGCATTTCTGCACCGGTTGGCTCGGCGACGGCGATGTTATCCCCTCGACAGGAACAGAGAATATACTCGATCTGGTTATTGTGGGAAGCGGTTGGCTTGTCTGGCAATGGGACGGTTCCGCCGATTTACCGCTTTATATTTCGTCTTCACCAGACGTTTATGGACTGCCGAACCCGGGTGTAGGAGTCCACTGGGTGCCGATATATAGTCTTGTAGAAGCATTCGTAGAAAGAAACCCGGATGGCCTGTGGTGGTGCATAGGGAATGTTTGTTGGGGTAGCATGACCAGCTCCAGCGCGGATAGTATTTATTTTGTCATCGATGAACCGACCGGAATCGAATGGCAATGGATGTGGTGGGACGGACCGACGGATACCCTCTGGATATTCAGCAGATTCGGAAATCCCTTCCCGACAAGGGGAAGGCATGAATATCCCGCGGATACGGTCGATATAATCGCCTGGGTATCCACACCGGACGGCGAGCATGTCTGCACCGGTTGGCACGGCGACGGAAGCGTCCCGCCCACCGGAGACACGAGCTGGGTAACTTTCCGTCTCGATACGTTCAGCACATTAACGTGGGATTGGGACGATAGCCTGCTTCATCCGTTTAATGTATATAGCATCGACGACCTGGGAGAACCCGAGCCGCCCGTGGGAGTCCACTGGTATGATCCGGGAACTCACGTGACGGCTTTCGTCCAGAACCCGTATTCCGGTTTCTATTGTATCGGTTTTTATGGTTTCGGCAACTTGCCTCCCTTCGGTTACCCGGATAGCGTCGATTTCACAATAACAAGAGCGTCGGGAATCGAATGGCTATGGGCTGAAGATGCGTTCTCGCTTATAGTTACAGCTCCGGCTTACACTACTCCCATACCTCCGAGCGGGATAACCTGGCATCCCTACGGGCGCGTAATCGAAGCGTCCATCGAGGATACGATATACGATAGCCCCGATACGCGGCATTTTTGCCAGGGGTGGGACGGTATAGGCTCTGTCCCGGCGGTCGGGGATAGCAACCATTTCACTTTTACCATGACATCGAACGGCGCTATCAACTGGGATTTTGTGGATCAATATTACCTTACGGTAATCCACGACGGCCTTCCATTTGGCGTGGAACCGCTTTCGCTCGGTATCGAGGGATGGTATAATCGTGCCGATAGCGCTGTTCTTATGACCGATTCCGTCGTTTGGGACGGCCCGGATCCATATATGTTTACATCATGGGACGTCCCGGGCGCTACATATATCGGCGACGAGGAAGCCGATTCGACTTTCGTGGCGATGTATAACGCATATATAGCAACTGCCTTATACGGCGAGGGATACTGGGTGCAGATTATCAAAGAACCCCCGGAAGATTCGCTTGGATGGATTTGCGTCGAGGACGATACTTTCTTCAATACATCCCTTTACGAATCCTATTGGCTCTCGGGAAGAGCATACAGTTTCGCAGTTAGCGAAAGGGATTCGGCGGAAACTATTAAATACGAATACATCCAATGGGAGGACGATACTACCGCACCCAGGAACCGCGCCTCAAACGTAACAAACGATACGACGTTTATCGCGGATTACAGAACATATTATCACTTCGTTACCGGAAAATCGCCGGTCGAAGATACGTTCGGCTGGATACTCGTCGATTCGGATACTTTCTACGCCGATTCATCGATAGAACAGAAATTCTGGTGGGAAGAGGGCACCGAACACTATATCGAAGCGAGCGTTTCTGACTCATCGACTTACCGGAAATATACATTCGACGTATGGAACGTATCGACGCCGACGCCGGAATTAATGACGGATCCAGTAACGGCATCCGATACCTTTATAGCCATTTATGATAAACATTACTGGTGTAATGCCAGGAAAGATCCGCCTGAGACTTATGGGTTTATTAATGTTTTCGGCGAGAATTACGAGGGGGCGACTTCAGTCGATTTCTGGGTCGAAGATAGCCAGAGGGTTCCATTGAGCGTTGGCAAATACGATATCGCATCCGACTCGGTTTATATCTTCCAGTTCTGGGACGGCCCCGGCGGCGGAACCGATACAAGTTTCCTCTCGAGTGCAATAATAAACCCCGATACTTTCAGGGCGGTTTACAATGTATTCGAGATACACCTGGATATTGTCTTAGGACAACATGGGATAATGCCCAACGACTCCGTCTATTGGGATATCGAGGATAGTCTGAATTATGTAGAATCGCGGACTATGCAACAGATCGATTCGATGAAGATCTATAATTATTCGAATGTCCCCGTCCAACTCGGTCTAGGGATCGCCGGTGTCATAGACACGACAGCCGGCTGGATAATAGATACTCTCTGGGAACCGTCGTTCAGTTCGGGAGCAAACCGTTTTGTGCTTTTAGGTCGATTTGAACGGCGCACCGCCGAACCGCCTCTGACATGGAGCTACGCGACCGATTACCTGAAGATTGGATATACCTGGGCGACGGATGTCTATCATGGGACGACGGGTTATGATATTCAACCCTTCGGTTCGCCGATAAACGACGACATGCTATGGTTCAAATTCACTGCGCCGTCGAGATCGGATTATCCCGATCACACGCGTATGATAAGGATTCGTTTGTTAGCAAGATTATATCTTCCTTAGAATAAGGACTAAGGAGTCTATTATGAAAAAGATAATTCTAATACTAATGTTAATCTCGATCGCCGCCTGCCTCGCGCAAATACCCCGCGTCATTAACTATCAGGGGAAACTCGTCGATCCCGGCGGCGTGGCAATCGACGACCCGCGAGACCTGACTTTCAAACTATATAACCGCATCGTCGGGGGAAGCCCCCTCTGGTCGGAAACGCATGTCGCGGTCGATATAAGCCACGGCCTATTCGATGTGAGCCTCGGTTCGGTTGCCGCTTTCCCGGATTCGGTCGATTTTGCCGAACAATATTGGCTGGAAATCGACGTGGCGGGAGTTACTCTTACTCCACGAGTCGAGTTTCAATCCGTTCCCTACGCTTTAGCCGCGGAAACGGCTTTACATGCTCTATTTACGGATAGTATCCATTATATCGACTCGGTAAATTATATCGATTCGATAAGCTGGATCGATTCGATTGGATATGTCGATTACATAACCTATATCGATAGTATTTCCCTTATCGATTCAATTCGCTGGATCGATTCGATTGGATATATCGACTATATTTCCTATATCGATTCCATCGGTTATATCGATTCGATTGGTTGGGTAGGACATACAGTATGGGCGGATTCCGCCGGGTGGGCGGCGCACGTCCATTGGGACTCTATCGAAGGTATCCCGGCTGGAACGTGGGTAACGAGTTTGAATACACTCACCGGAGACCTGAACTGCGTTGGAACCGGCGGAATAGAGGTTTCGACCGACGGTTCGAATATCGTCTTCGATCTCGTTCTGGAACCTGGAGATTGCCCGCTTGTGGTCGATATAACCGGCGGCGCATCGACAAACCAATTCGTCCCGGTGAACCTGCAGGCTTTCTCGCCGACTATCGGCCAGTTCTTGATAACCGAGGCGGATATGGGTTGCACGGGCGGCAGAATGTCGGGGATTACGTTGTATTCAAATGAAACGACAATTGCCTCTATAGCCGACGTCGATGTCTGGATTCAAACCGTTTTGGTCGATGATCTATCAGGCGGTTCGATCACGCCGACGGGATTGCCGATAGTATCCGGGATAACCCTCAATCGCGAAATAGACGGCACTGTCGATATAGATTTCCCGTCGGGATATATTTACACGGGTGAAAATCTACTTATTACGTTGAGGAAGAACGGAACTTCCGGGACTTCAAACACCTGGAAGGGTTCGACGACCGCTGAAATCATGGCGTGGTATAATCCGACCTCGAATACTTTTCCGCTTCCGTCCAGCGCTACTTTCCAGCCGGATATTACTTTCAATTTCCTGCCTCCCGAGGATCCTGATATCGTAACCGATGTCAACGGCATATCGGGTTCGGTTACTATAGACGGCGGGACGGATATTTCCGTGGTTAATCACGGGGATACGATTACGATCAACTATGATGGAACTTCTTCCCCCGGCGCGGATAACGACTGGATAGCTGTAACCAGCGGGTCCGATACGACGAGATTAAGAACCGGCGGGGCGTGGGGATTATCCCGAAATATGAACGTCGTTCACGGTGTTCACGATTCGACGCATATTAACCTCGGAGTGTCCTCGATAACCGGCGCGAGTGGCGAAAACAATAAATACGCGACTGTCGCCGGTGGCAGAACAAACCAGGCCGGTGGGGTCGGCGCTTTGGTCGCGGGAGGTTTCGATAACGAGGCGATGGATTCCGGCGCGGTAGTCGCGGGAGGCGCACTTAACCAATCTACGGGCAAATATTCCGTCGTAGTGGGCGGGAACGACAATAACGCAACGGGATTGTGGTCGATAGTAGGTGGAGGTTATAATAACACCGCTTCCGCACAGAGCGCTACGGTTGCCGGAGGTTTCATAAATATGGCAAACGGCTATTGGTCAACGGTAAGCGGTGGCCAGGATAATTATGCGCTTTACGATTACACCGTCGTTGGTGGAGGACGATCGAACTACGCCAGCGGAGAGAGAGCGGTCATTCCGGGGGGCAGTATGCTTCGCGTGGGCGCGAGGTCTTTCGGGTTTAGAGGTGGAATCGGAGGTAATCCAGCGGAAACTCTCGATGTTTCTATCGAAACGGAGACGTTCCATATAGTCGATGCGAATTTCCATTTCAACTGGGATAATTCCGAGGCATGGTTCAGAGTCGATGGCGACACTAACGATTTCGCGATATATATGGACCCGACAACCGATTTCGTCGGATTGGGAACTAATTCACCGACCGAAAAACTCGAAGTTATAGGCAATATCCACGCGACCGGGACAATCACAAGCGGAAGTTCAATTACTATTAACGGCACCCGCGACCCCGGGTGGATAACCGAAACGCACGGCCACATACATTTCGACGACGAAAACCTGACTACCTTTGGGAGCGTCGGGATTGGCACGGTCGATATGGCGCGATTGCTCGATGTCAACGGCACGGTAGGCATAAGCGATACTCTCGATATGCGTCAAAATCAGGTTAAGAATATGTTGTTGGATCTCAGGGATGGGACCAATCCGCCCGATCCCCAACTCGGGCAAATCTGGATGAGAATCGATCTGTAAGTGAGAATGAGAATGCGCAATTTAATTATAATAGCATTTATCCTCTTGATAACCGGCCTGGTT
>CAZSHG010000016.1:0-36516 GCA_964606695.1 uncultured bacterium | reverse complement strand
ATGGCCGACGACGATTTTTACGCGTTGATGAATTGTTATCTCGATACCGGTCAGGTGGATATCGTATTCTGTATGGATACGAGTCATTCCATGGAGCCTTATCTGGAAGACCTCCGCGAGAACATGAACGAATTCGTCGATAGTATAGTAGCGTTGGGTTATGACTTCAGGCTCGGCGCTGTTCCATTCGACGATTCTACTAATGTCTGGGATTTCGACACCTTACCGGGAAATCAGATGACTGCGGATACAGTAGTATTCAATTCATGGTTAGCGGACGTGGATGTCAGCGAGATAGCCAGCGATTCCTGGGAAGTTTCCCTCGACGCTATTTTCGATGCCTTGACTCTGTATGAATGGCGGGACGACGCCCTGAGGATAATTATTATGTTCACCAACGAGGGATATCATTCGACCGAGGACGATACCAATCTTTCTGACGTTTCCTACGAGCAGGTCAGGGATACGGTTCTCAGCACCGGAGCCGTCGTTTTCATCGCGGCTTCAAGCAGGCCGCCGTGGGTTGGGTCTCCTATTCCGGCGGAACACATGGAAAACTTCGTCGAACTCGCGGATACCTCCGGCGGTCGCCTCGATTCGCTTACAAACGATTGGACTTTTATCTTCGAGGACGTCGTGAGTCTCGTTTCCACGTTCACCTCGGTTGCGGTTACAATCCAGAATTTGACGGGCAGTGCAACGAATATCTCTTCATCTCTCGAACCGCTCGAACCGGGTTGCCTCGCAATCCATTCGGAAAACCCCGTTTCGTCGAGTTCGCCCATTCCGGCGGGAGGTTACTTCCGCGCTTTCTGGAAAGTTATCGTCGATACGACATGTTCCGAGGTAAATAAATGTTTCGATCTTCCTATCTGGGGAGGTGGATCAGCCGATACATCTTACGGTTGTATTACAGACGAATTGTGTTACGGTTACACCGACGCGAGTATTGCCCACACACCGCCGGATTTCACCGCAACGTGCCTGGAAATATCTCCCAATCCGGCCGCTTTAGACGTTACCTTATATAACGATGGAATTCGTCCGCTTACCGATGTCGAAGTAACTTTTACACCGCTGTCAGGAGATATAAATATCGTCGGTGGAGATCCCAACCCGAGTTATCTCGACGAAGTAAGTTATCTGAGTTCGGAAGACGTTTCATGGCAACTGGAAGTTGCCTCCGGGGGAGCAGGGGAGTCTCACTCTTATCGCATCAGCCTCAATTACGCCGAAGGTTCGGCTATCGTGGAAAATTACTCGATAGATATCCCCGCTTATCTTACACCGCCGGAAATCTCGATTACGAGAGGCGACACTATCCTATGTCCGGGCGAGGGAATAACCCTGGAGGCGAGTATTATGCCTTCAGGATCGTGGGATTATGAATGGATGCCGCACACCGGTCTGGACGATCCATATTCGCTTACTCCGATGGCGTCCCCGGATGTTACCACTACCTATACATTGTCGGCAACCGATGGCTATGATTGTATGGATTCGGAAGATATTACAATAATCGTAGCAGATACGGTTCTTGCCTCTGCCGGAGCGGATACTATAGTTTTCCCGGGAAGACCTGTTACACTCGGCGGCGATCCAGCCGGTTACGGTGGCTACGGCTCTTTGAGTTATCAATGGTCGCCGACGGAAGGTTTATCTGATCCAAATAGTCCCAATCCGGATGTTTCGCCTTACCTTCCAATCGAATATATTCTGATAGTTACGGACGGCGCTGGATGTCAGGATTACGATACCGTCCAGATCGATATTCAACCGCCGATTGGCTATATTCTGGTTCAGGACGAGATCGAGATACTCGAGTTGAGAGTTATCGATACTCTGGACGCTATTATAGAGGACAACGGCGTTATCATGGTTCAAATGCCCGGCGGCATGATCGGTGCCGCGGATTTAGTTGATAGCACAGATACCTGGGCATCGCCGGTTCTAATCCAGACAACCCGCGGGATACGCTCCTGGCGTCACAAAATTTACACTCCTTAGTTTTTCCTTCCTTTCCCGATATTACTCGCTTGATTTAGAAATATTTTGCATTAAATTGCTTTTCCGTTGAGGTAATATTATTATGGATACGAGACAACTCGACATATACGCGCCGGACTCCTACAGCGAGTTCATCAAGGAAGTGCTAGACAGGCACGGGGCAATAGCTATCTGGAAAGAGACAATGGATGAAAATATGCTCCATGTCCAGGTGCTGATAGCCGCCGATGAAAGCGAGCCAATACTCGACGATCTCGAGGCGAAGCTATCCGGCGTGGATGGTTTCCGAATAGTGATTATCCCGGTCGAAGCTTCGATACCCCGCCCGGCGGATAAGGAGGAGACGGAGAAGAAGATAATTCTGAGCGATTCGCCTCGAATAAGCCGCGAGGAGCTTTACGCTGATATCCTGACGACTATCGACCTGAACTGGGTTTATATCGTGCTTGTGGTTTTGGCTACACTGGTTGCCGCTGTCGGTTTAATGAGGGACAGCATCGCGGCGATTATCGGCGCTATGGTAATCGCGCCGCTTCTCGGTCCAAACGTCGGCTTATCATTGGCAACAACACTCGCCGATGCCAAACTCGGGTTCCGAGCCGCACTTACCCTCTTGGTGGGATTGGCAGTAGCGTTGCTTGTTTCTATTCTACTGGGAATATTTGTTGAATTCGACCCTGAAATCGGGGAGATTATTTCACGCACGGAAGTGAGTCTCGGCGACACGATAATCGCCCTGGCTTCTGGAAGCGTGGGCGTGCTCGCGTTTACGACCGCCCTCCCGACTATGCTGGTTGGAGTAATGGTCGCCGTAGCACTGTTACCTCCGCTGGTAATAACCGGATTGCTAATCGGAGCCGGGCAGTTCGATATGGCCATGGGCGCGGGATTGCTACTTCTAACCAACCTTATCTGTATCAACCTGGCGGGCGTCATGACTTTTTATCTGCAGGGCGTAAAACCGCTGACATGGTGGGAAACCGAGAAGGCTAAAAAGGCGACGTCTAAAGCCCTCTTGATATGGCTATTGCTGTTCCTAATTTTAATAATCTTAATTTCGATATCCAATTAGAATCACAACCGGAGAAACAAATGCGCTGGTCACAAGCCTTTATTCCCACATTAAAAGAAATTCCCACGGACGCGCAGGTTGAATCACACATTCTCATGCTTCGCGCAGGGATGATACGTCAACTTGCCGCAGGAATATACACCTTCCTCCCGCTGGGCTGGAAATCCATGCTCAAAGCGATGGAAATAATTCGCGAGGAGATGAACGCCATCGGCGGGCAGGAGATTTTGATGCCCTCGCATACTCCAATCGAAATATGGGAGGAAACCGGTAGAAACGTCGATATGGGCGAGATCATGTATCGTTTCAACGACAGGAAAGGACAGACCTTCACCCTTGCGCCGACCCACGAGGAGATTATAACCGACCTCGCACGGGGAAGAATACGAAGTTACCGCGATATGCCGCAGGTTTGGTGGCAGATGCAGACAAAATTCCGCGACGAACCGCGCCCAAGATCCGGCCTGCTTCGAGTCCGCGAATTTATAATGAAAGATAGTTATTCGTTGTGCGCCGATGAAACGCAACTTGACGAAATGTATGATCTCCATGATAAGGCTTACCGGGCGATTTTCGACAGATGCGGTTTGAAGTATTTCGTCGTTGGGGCTTCCAGCGGATTGATGGGCGGCACCGGTTCCGAGGAATTCATGGTGCCGTCGCCCTCCGGCGAGGATATCATAGCTACATGCGAATGTGGCTTCGCACAGAATCTGGAAATCGCAAAGTCGGTTCCAACAGAAGTAGAATGGGTTGAAGTCAATAAAGAAAAAGTCCATACGCCCGATAAACGGACAATCGAAGAAGTCTCCGAATTTCTCAATTTGCCTTCCGGCCAGATGCTTAAATCGCTAATGATGATTACGCAGTCGGGTAAGCCGGTTATAGTCTGCCTTCGCGGAGATCACGAGCTGTCCGAGAATAAGTTGCAATCGGTTCTGGGGGAAACAGCGCGACCGGCCGAAGCAGATGAAGTTATAAAAATAACCCGGACGGAAATAGGTTTCCTTGGCCCTATCGGTAACGAGGGGAAATTTAAAATCATCGTGGACGAGGCTGTCGATCCGCAGATGCCTTTCGCCACCGGCGCGAACGAGGTCGATTATCATATCACAGGATATAAACTCCAGGATGTCCCGGAATTTGATACCGAGGATATTCGACAGGTTGCAAGCGGCGATCTTTGCGAAAACTGCGGCAATCCCCTCGAACTCGTTCAGACAATTGAGATTGGCCATATATTCAAACTCGGAACTAAATATTCCGCTTCGATGTCCGCTACTTTCCTTAACGAGGATGGTGTAGCTAAACCTATTATAATGGGGAGTTACGGTATCGGCGTCGGAAGGATACTCGCATCGGCGATAGAGCTATATTCCGACGGGGACGGCATCTACTGGCCTATTTCAATAGCGCCTTACGAGGCGATAATTACTGCATTAAACGTCAACGATCCCGATATTGCGGAAGTCGCGGAAGGCCTGTATAGTGCGCTTCAAAACCAGGGCATCGACGTCCTGTTCGACGACAGAGACCTCCGCGCGGGATTCAAATTCAAAGACGCAGACCTTCTCGGAGCGCCAATCCGTGTAACTGTAGGGCGAGGAGTGAAAAACGGCGTGGTCGAGATTTTCCGAAGACGCGAGAAAACAAAAACGGAAGTTCCCATCGAAGAAGCCGCCGACGCTGTAATGGATATATGGCAAGAACTTTTCGCGGAACTTGCATAAGAGTGGATAGGATTCTGAGAGAAAGGGCGGGAAATCGCCCTTTCTCTTTTTACATACGAAATCTTTATTTGAGTAACCTCTGGCGCGCTAATTCTATTTCCCTTTGCAAAGCCGTATCGTTATGGTAAGACGTGAGCCAATCCAGGTAATTCGATGTTCTATCGCCGCCCGCGCAGTGGTTTAATACCGCAGTCGTAGGCATGAAGAAACCGGGATTCGGAAGATAATCGTGTCTTTTATCGATCGAACCGAAACTCGCCCAGAACAGCGAATCCATCTCGATTGCTTCGTTGCAGAATTCCTTTTCCCATGCCACTCCGCGAGCTAAAATTAAGGTCCTCGCGGTGTATGGAGAATTTGGATCTGTTTCGTAACAAAAGCGCGCGTTTCTCACGGCGTCCTCCGGTCTATCGACCATATAAGCGATCGCGGCCTCGGCAAGAGAATCCAGCAGGACTTTCCTTGTGGGATCCGTCTGCGGTTCGACTTTGAATTCGATGGTGTCTCTTTTTCCCCACATTACCATAAAAATTAGTTCGTAATCGCCGGCCGGGAAACAGGGGAGCCCGACATTGGAAGAATAACTCCGCGCGTTTTCGAGAGGATCGTAAAGCCAGGCAGAACCGTCGATGAGAGTAAACGTATAACTCGATTTTTCTCCGGGAGCCAGGGTGTCGTTGACGTATTTATTGTCCAGCGCGATTACCGCATAAGGCTCGATACTGTCGCCTTTTATTTCGCCGGCGCTGAGAGCATAGCATATTGCCGTATCTTCCGCGATGTTTTTAGCCTCGACCTCAAAATGCAGGATTTCTCCTACATAGAAAGGTTCTTCCGGCGGTAGCCATCGAATTTCGATCGCCTCCCGGATAGATTGCATTGGAGGAATTATCTCGGCGAAACACGAGATAGCGATGAGCAATAAAATTGCTATTGTTTGTCTCATATATCCGCCTCCTTAGCGAATTCCTCGAACTTCTCCTTTGCACTCTTAGATAGCTTTTCCGGGAAGCTGACGTTGACTATGATATATAGATCGCCACGTTTTTTACCATTGTCGATGCCTTTGCCCTTCACCCTCAATTTCGTTCCGGGCGACATTCCCGCGGGGATTTTCACTTCAACTTTATCACCGAGAGGAGTCTTCAGTCGTATTTTCGTTCCAAGCATTGCCTGCTTGAGGTTGACCGTTACGTTTGCGAATAGATCGAGTCCTTTCCGGCTATACTTCTTGTGGCCTGCGACTTTCACCGTAACGATCAAATCGCCGGGTTTACCTCCGATAGGGGAGGGTTGTCCCAGACCGCGAAGGCGAATTTTCCCGCCGTCTTCGATTCCGGGGGGGATATTAACGTTGATTGTCTTTGGAGTTGGCGCACCGGATTCCTGGATCTGGATCGGAGTTTTTCCGCCTTTAATGGCTAGCTCGAAGGGGATATTTATCGATGCTCTGACGTCCGCGCCCTTTACTGGTTGACGGTGTTTACTTCCGCGTCCACCTATATTGAAAAATTCCCCGAGCAGATCCTGGATGTTTCCTGCTCCACCGCCGCCGTAACCGCCGAATAAATCTTCAAAATTAGCCGAAGTCGTTCGCCTATATGCTCCCCCACCGCCGGGATAGAAACCCTTCCCGGTAGCCGCGTATTTTCGTATCTGGTCGTATTCGGCGCGCTTCTTTTCGTCGGAGAGAATATCATAGGCTTCGTTGATTTCCTTGAATTTCTGTTCCGCGCCCGAATCGTCGGGATGTAAATCGGGATGGTATTTCTTAGCGAGTTTATGAAAGGCCTTTTTAATGTCCGCGATAGAAGCGGATTCGGAAACGCCTAAAACTTTGTAATAATCCTTGCTCGAGTCCATGTCTAACGCGTTTTTTTAATTTATAAATACTAATTAATAGCCGTCCTAAAATCAAGCAAAAAGACCCCATCTTGTAAAAGTGGGAAGCGCCGCCTACAAAAGGCGGCGCTTTGGGGTAGAGGATAGAATTCAAATAGGGGGAAGGGTGTTTTCTTCTCGCCGTCGGAATAGGGGATATCGCTGGGGAAAGGAGGGGAAATGCAACGTTATCCCCCGTTGCTCGGCACTCACACATCCCGCGAATGTCGTTCCGACGGCCTATGCGCAAGGGTGCGCTGAAGAGAGGGCAAATCTTGTAAAGAACTTTATTATCATGTTAACATAGGGATTTTATATCCAATTGCAAGTCCTTTTTCAATTTTTATTTAATTAAATTTTCTATTTCTCTCTTTAGATTTCATGTCCGATTATTTTAAGGTTTCCGACCAGGGACGTATCCAGAATCCGGTTACCAATCCTTCGGGCGATATCACGACTCGGACTTCCGGACTGCCCTTTTCGAAAGCGCCGCGAAAACGAAAAATATGATTACCTCCTGCCATATAAGTTTCCTTATACGATAACCGGCCGAATTCGCCATAGGCCGGATAAATTTGTTCCTTCCATATTTTTTCCTGGTTTTCCGGCGGCAAAGCCGAAACCATTCCGGCGGTTGCTTCATCCGAAGAAATCAGGTCGAACTCGCCCTCGATCCAGCCACGGATTATTTTAGTCCCAAAGGTCGCCGCTTTTTCCATAAGTGCCCGATTTACTTTAGATTCGGGCAGTTTGATAGCCGACGACGGCGATTTCGTATCCGATGGACATCCGGTTAATATAAGTGTCGAAGCTAATACCGCCGCGATTATTATCGATGTATGAAGTTGTTTCATCATTTCCTTCGAAAAACCGGACGACCGCCGACGATCGCCCGGTTTATTTAATTGTTATTCGACTACCTCGTAATCCGCGTCCTGGATATTTTCGTCATCTTCACCGGATTGACCTTCGGCTTCTCCAGGCGGCTGTTGCGCCGCACCGGGTTGCTGAGTTCCTTCGGCTTGTTGCGCCTGATACAACTCCTGCGCCGCTTTGTGCCAGACCTGAGTTAACCTGTCGTGTTTGCTTTTAATGTCCTCGAAGTTATCGCCCTTGAGGGCGGTTTGAAGTTCCTTGAGAGCTTCGGTTACTTCCTCGCGGACCTGTGGCGTTAACTTATCGCCGACGTCCTTTAACTCCTTTTCCGTCTGATATGCCAGGCTGTCCGCGGCGTTGCGTATGTGGATATTTTCTTTTCGTTGTTTATCCTCTTCCGCATGAGATTCCGCGTCCTTGACCATGTTTTCGACCTCGTTGTCCGACAGCCCGCTGGAAGCTTCGATTCGTATCGACTGTTCCTTACCGGTGGCTTTGTCCTTCGCCTTGACATTCAATATGCCATTGGCGTCGATGTCGAAGGTTACTTCTACCTGTGGAATCCCTCTTGGTGCAGGAGGAATTCCATCCAGATAGAATTTGCCGAGTGAACGGTTATCTCTGGCCATCGGCCTTTCTCCCTGGAGGACGTGTATTTCGACCTGTGTCTGGTTATCGGCGGCGGTCGTGAATGTTTCGGTGCGTTTGGTCGGTATTGTTGTATTCCTCTCTATCATGGTAGTAGCTTCTCCGCCGAGAGTTTCGATCTTCAACGACAGCGGAGTAACGTCCAGAAGGAGCACGTCTTTAACCTCGCCGCCCAGGACACCTCCCTGGATCGCGGCGCCCATAGCTACGACCTCATCCGGATTTATCCCTTTGTGTGGTTCCTTATCGAATAGGTTCTTCACAACTTCCTGTATCTTTGGCATCCGGGTCATTCCGCCGACAAGAATCACTTCGTCGATCTGGTCTTTGCTAACCTTCGCGTCTTTAATGGCGTTCTCGACCGGTTGTTTTGTTCTATCCACGAGTTTATCCACCAGCTTCTCGAATTCGGATCGTGTGAGAGAATAATTGAGATGTTTTGGCCCTCCGGCATCCGCCGTAATAAACGGAAGATTGATGTCTGTCGTAGCCGTGCTGGATAGCTCGATTTTTGCCTTTTCCGCGCCCTCTTTAAGTCTCTGTAGCGCCATCGGATCCTTGGAAAGGTCGATTCCCTGATCCTGCTTGAATTTATCGACAAGCCAGTTGATAACTTCCTGGTCGAAATCGTCGCCGCCGAGGTGAGTATCGCCGTTTGTGGATTTGACCTCGAAAACGCCGTCGCCTATCTCAAGGATACTAATATCGAATGTCCCTCCGCCGAGGTCGAATACCGCTATAGTCGCGTTTTCCGACTTCTTATCGAGACCGTAAGCCAGGCTGGCGGCGGTAGGTTCGTTGATTATCCTCTGGACATTGAGCCCGGCGATTTTGCCGGCGTCCGCAGTAGCCTTTCGCTGATCGTCGTTAAAATACGCGGGAACCGTTATCACCGCGTCGGTTACTTTCTCGCCAAGGTAGTTCTCGGCATCCGTCTTTATCTTCTGCAAGATCATCGCGGAGATTTCGGGAGGCGAATACACCTTGTCCCCGATTTTCACTCGTGCGCTTCCGTTTTCCGCTTCGATAACTTTGAACGGCACCTCGGAGATTTCATTTTGAACCTCGGCAAAGCGCCGCCCCATGAACCTTTTAATGCTGTAAACGGTTCGTTCCGGGTTGGTTACCGCCTGTCTTTTCGCCGGGATACCCACCAACCGTTCGCCCTTTTTCGTAAAAGCGACAACCGATGGTGTCGTTCTGCCGCCCTCCGAATTCGGGATGACCTTCGACTCGCCGCCCTCAATGACGGCGACACAGCTGTTGGTAGTTCCCAGGTCGATTCCGATAATTTTTCCCATGTTTTCCTTTCTCTATTTTACTATTTTTATTTGCGATTTCTAAAATCTCTCAAAATCCCCCCGGAGTATTCGTTCTCCGGGGAGTGTTATCTATTCCAATTGAGGAGAATAGACGTTATGGGATTTTTAATCTACGGAGATAGGAATCTCCTTGCGCTTGGCCTCTTCCTTCTTAGGTAGCTTGACTTCGAGCACGCCGTCTTTGTATGAAGCCTTAATCTTCTTATCATCGACCTCGGTCGGGATATAGAAACTCCTCTGGAATCTGCCGAACATCCGCTCGATGCGATGCCAGTTTTCGCTTTCGGTCTTTTCCTCGGCGCGTTTCTCGCCGGAAATCGAAAGAACTCCCTCTTTCATGTTCACGTTGAAGTCTTCCTTCTTCATTCCGGGAACTTCGGCATGCACGATGAGTTCGTCTTCGCTCTCCTTGATATCCACTCGAGGAGCCCAGGCCATGCTCTCCGATTCGGAAGTCTCTTCACCCTGAAGCTTGCGCATCCTCCGTTCGATATCCTCGAACGAATCCATCAAGTCTCCGAAAGGTCTCCATCTTACGATTGCCATTTTGTTACCTCCTGAGTTAAATTCGCATTGACTAATTCGTCATCGAATATAAAGCGCAGGCGGCGTGCCAAACCGGGAACAATAAGCATAACATATTGCAACATAACGCAATAACTCGCTTTAGGTAACGCATTGTGTGATATGAATAGAGTGGCAAAATATGACACAACCGACATTGAGTGGCGCGGTCATGTCAGATATTGTCAATTATGACAATTCGTTCGCTTCGTAATAGTTGTCGTCCTTTTTGTATAATCTCTTCACCCTCTCGGAAATGCCCGTAAGTATCTCGTAATTTAGTGTTCCAGCCCAGATAGCGTGGTCTTCCGCTGTGATTGACCCACCATTGTCTTCACCGAGGAGAACGACCCTGTCGTCGAGTTCGACCGGGCCTCCGGTAACGTCTGCCATTGTCATGTCCATGCAAACCCGACCGACTACCGGATATCGTTTCCCCCCGATAAGGACGAATCCGCGGTTGGACAATGCGCGACGAAGCCCGTCGCCGTAACCGGCTCGAATTACCGCGATACTTTCCCGGCTTCGAGTGGTATAGGTCCTCCCGTAACTTATGCTTGTGCCGGGCGGATAATCCCTTAATTGCACAACTTTGCTCACCATCGACATAACGGGTTTAACCCTGACTGATTTCTTCGTATCCTGCGAAGGATATAATCCATAAGCGAGTAATCCAGGGCGAACGCCGTTGCCGTATACCGGGTGGCTTATTATCCCGGCGGAATTGGAAAAATGAATAAGTCGAGGATTAATGCCGATTTGTTTCAGCTTCTCGATAATTCCCGCGAAACGGTTGAGTTGTATTTGGGTGAACTCGACGTCCGATTTTCTCGGCGAATCGGCCACGGGAAAATGCGAGAAAATCCCCGTGATTGTTAGTCCCGGCAACCGGGCGATCTGGACTATATCGCCCACGGCATCCTGATATAAAAATCCCGTCCTTCCCATCCCGGTATCGATTTCGATATGACACGACACCGGTTTGTTCTGGCGTTCGCCTTCGATTGACAATGCATGGGCGAAGGTTTCGTTTACCACGTTCGGATGGAGATCGTATTCGACTACAGCTTCGATTTGCCCCAGAGTTGCGGGCGTTAGAACGATAATCTCGCCCTCGATTCCCGCGCGCCTTATAGCCACGCCCTCGGCAACTGTAGCTACGCCGAAATGTGTAATTCCGGCGTAACTCGCCTCCCGGCAAATCGGAACGACGCCGTGACCGTAGGCATTTGCTTTAACGGCAAGAATAACCTGACGGTTCTCGACCCATTTGCGAATCTCGAGGATATTGCTTTTGAAAACATCGAGATCGACTATGCAATAGGTCTCGAGTTCCAGGCCGAAATTATCTTTCACGATTACCTTTCCGGATTAAATAGAGGATAAAAATTCTCCCACATATAAGGATTTCTCGATTATTACAGTTTTCCTTATTATCCTACAATTAATAACGTGATCGGGATTATTCCCGATACTATCTAACTTAATCCACGCTTAATAAACCTTATTCCGTAGTAATGCGGCCCTACGCCGAGGGTTTTCTTCTCGTTGAGACCGGAACTTTTTGCGACCGGTAGCACGATATCCGACGAAACCCCGGTGGCTTTATGGTGGTCCAGGGAATTTTTTTTGGGGACGATGAGCCACACGGAGCCGCCCGGTGTGAGAATCCTTGCCGATTCGTTTACGACGTCCTTTGCGCGGCGTTCGTCGGTGTCCGTGAACCACGCGAAAATCGTGTTGTAACTCTCGTTACCAAGCTGGCGTAATTCGATTCCGCTACGGAAATCGGCATCGACGTGCCCCTGGACGATGTTGGGTCCATCGACCGCCAATATCTTATTTTCCTTTTTTAGATCGAGCCTTGGGAAAAGCTCATCTGGTGGCCTGAGTTCGAGCATCGCACCTCCTAATAGCTATCTATGGTTTCTTTTGGTTTTCTAACTACAACTTCATAATAGAACCATCCTCCGATGTGTTCTATAGGTATGTCTTCTGGATTCCATTCGGCGTTGTTTACGCCCACAATAGCGGCCTGATCGATAATTTCTTTACCGCAGGACGTCAGTATTTCGACCTCCTCCGCTTCCCCAAAAGCGTCGATTCTAATCTTCAATCTGACGCGTCTGCCCTGCAAATCGGTGCTCCATTCTGCTTGTGGATATCGAAGTTCTATCGCGCGACGGGGTCTTGGGGCGCGGGGCAATGGTTGGCCAGTTTCCGGATCGAGGATTTGCCCCTGTCTTTCGCTCATCTCCCTTTCTCTCTTTTCCCGGTCAACTTCGGTAAGTTCCTCTTCGGATAGAGAGTCCAGCGCCTCCTTGCCTGACGAATAATCGGGCGGTTTTTCCCTCTCTATATCCGGGGCGGCAGTGCCCAAACGAACGTTCGCCAGTTCGGAGAACTCCGTTTTCGGGAAGCTGTCTGCGAGGAACTGATAAAGAGATTCTGCTATAGGGTAGTTATACGTAATTCTCTCATGAATATAAGCTCTTGCCGCAATAGCTTTGGGGCGGAAAGCGCTATTTGGATAATCGTCCGAGACAAGGCGATAATAAGCCAGAGCCGAGTCGATTTTGTTATATGTGAGGAAATACTCTTCTGCTTTTACGAAATAATAGGCTACTGTCTGCACGCCCATGGAATCGAGTGCGGCTCCACGTCCTACGAAATACTCTGCGGCTCCAGCCGCGTAATCGCTTTCGGGATATCGGACGAGCAGATCCGCGAACGCCGAATCCGCCTTTTTGCGATCCTTTTTGGAATACGCATAGACATATCCAATACCGTAGGCCGCTTTTGGGGCAAGGCTATCGTCGGAATATTCTTCGAGTATAAACTTATATTGCGATAGGGCAGAATCCGGTTGTCCCAGCTCTAAAATATACATCTCCGCTAATGCGAGTTCCGTTTTAACGACGTCTATTTCGAGGGAATCGGAGTTTGAAGCTAATAAATCCTTAAAACCCTGGAGGCGTCCTATAGAAGCGCTTTTTTCCAGGGCGAGTTCATATACTTCGCCCTCCCTGACCTGCGCCGCCGCGGAATCGAATTCGGCTTTGGCTACCGTTATCATACCAAAATTAAGATGAAGATCGCCGCGTTTATACCATCCCCAGGCGGATTCCTCCGTTCGGGGATTATCGACGCAAACGTCGCTCCAAACCTCGATTGCGGAGGTTGTGTCGTCCATAAGATAATGAACGTCGCCTATCCGAAGATCGACCTCGACCCACCTGGTAAAGAAATCGTCGTTTTTCCTTAGATTGCGGTAGAATTCGAGAGCCTTCTTAAGACTGTCGAGTTCGGTATAGGCCTCGCCAATTAACATCCTGGAATTGAAATATTCCGCTGGAGTTACTCTTTTTTCGCTGATTTTTTGGGCTTCTTCTATACACTCGCCGTATCTTTCAAAATAGAAATCGATATTCGCGAGACGCAAGTGTGCGAGGCTCTCGAATTCGCCATAGGGGAACAGTTCCAGGTATTTCTCGTAAGCTTCTTTCGCCGAAATATAATCGGCCTGCTCATAAAACAGTTCGGCTATCATGAAGGTGCTTTGTTCGACGAAAACGCCGTTATCGGAGAGTTCCTTGAGTCTATCGAGAGCCATGTCGAATTCGCCCGTTTCGTAGATGCAGAGGGTTCGCCAGTATTCGGCTTCCTGGGCGTATTCACTCGATGGAAAGGCGGTGAGTAACTCGTCGAATTTTCGAACCGCCTTGACATAATCTCCAGTTCGATAGAAACACATCCCCAGAAGGAAAAGAGCGTCGTCAACGTATTTGCTCTCAGGATAATAAGCGAGAACCTTCGACGATTTTTTTATCGCGACGTCGTAATGACCTTTAGCATCGGAAGGCAGTTCGTCCTTAGCGCTTCTTAACCTCGATTTTTCAGCGAGGCGATAATTCTTCTTCGCCAGAAAAAACGTATTGTAATAAACACAGCCGCTCGAAAGTATGATCGTGAAGATTGTTATTAAAAGGAGAATTCGTTTCATCGTTTCAAAGGGTCCTTAACCCGGTATTAATAATATAAACTATTTCTCCGGAAAAATCCAGAGAAAAACGGAATAAATAACGCAATAACGATGCCACCGGTTGATAATAAAATTAACTCGTGACAGCTAAAGATGAAATCGCATGAAATAAAGTTATTATTATCGGATAACAATTGACCGCTAATTAGATAACATTAGATTACCCGTCTATAAGTGGATTAATAATAATTAAAAATATTCTTGCATCGTTAAAATACTTTAGTATATTGAAACGTCTTTGTGCGTTGATTGCGGAAAGGCATGCATTGTTCTATATAATGATTCGCAATACTCATGACTAATTGTAATGTTCGAACAACTTACGGATAAAATAGAAGTTCTTTTTAAGGGATTGACGTCCAGGGGGAAGCTTAACGAAGCTAACGTCAAAGACGCACTCAAGGAGGTTCGCAGAGCGCTTCTATCGGCTGATGTCAATTTCAAAGTTGCGAAGAATTTTGTAAAACGTGTTCAGGAAAAAGCTCTCGGCGAAGAGGTTCTCGAGTCGATAACGCCTGGACAACAGTTCATTAAAATCATTCACGACGAATTGATCGAGCTTCTTGGGGGATCGGCGCCAGATGTTAATATCCCTCATAAAACGCCCGCTAATCTAATGTTAGTGGGTTTACAGGGTTCGGGAAAAACAACGACCGCCGGCAAACTCGCGAAATTTTTCGCCAAACGGCAATTCAAACCCATGCTGATAGCCTGTGATATTCATCGGCCCGCGGCGGCAAAACAGTTGCAGATAGTCGGTAAAAACGCTGGATTTCCCGTGTTGAGCTTCGAGGAGGGCGAAACACCTGCCCAGGTGGCTCATCGAGCGCAATTCGAGGCAAGACAGGCCGGCAACGACCTGCTGATACTCGATACCGCCGGCAGACTCCATATCAATGAAGTTATGATGGCCGAAGCGAGGGAAATCGTCGATGAGGTCCATCCCGATATGGTCCTTCTTGTTCTCGACGCGATGACCGGCCAGGAAGCGGTTAATGTGGGCGAGGCTTTCACCGAAAATCTCGGCGTGGATGGATTTGTTCTTTCGAAATTGGACGGCGATGCACGAGGCGGAGCCGCGTTGAGCCTCAGGGAAGTTACCGGCAAGCCGATATATTTTATCGGAGTGGGCGAAAAACTCGACGCAATCGAGAGATTTCATCCCGACAGAATGGCCGGGAGAATACTCGGAATGGGCGACGTCGTTACTCTTGTGGAAAAGGCCGAAGTCGCATTCGATGAAAGGAAAACCCGCGAGCTGGAGAAAAAACTCCGCAAACAGAGATTCGACCTGAACGACTTCCGCGAGCAACTAAAGCAACTTCGTAACATGGGGCCACTGGACGATTTGCTCGCTATGATACCCGGTATCAAGAAGTCGATGCTAAAAGGATTGAAGGTCGATGAAAAAGCGACCTTGCATATCGAAGCGATAATTGGTAGTATGACTCCGCAAGAACGCTCGAAACCCGAAATCATCGACGGTAGCAGACGGAAGCGAATCGCATTTGGAAGCGGAACGAGCGTTCAGGAGGTCAATCGCCTGTTGAAGCAGTTTTTTGAGATGAAGAAGATGTTTAAGAAGATGGGGAGCGGAAAGAAGTTCTCTTTCCCCGGCGGAATAGGTTTTTGAGAATATTTGGAATAATAACTACTATGGAGGTCAGAAGTTGGCAGTTAGTATCAGATTGAGACGTGGAGGGAAGAAGAAACAACCCTTCTACAGGATTGTTGCCGCGGATTCACGTTCGCCGCGCGATGGTCGTTTTATCGAGATTCTCGGTTATTACAATCCCATTCGCGAAGATGAGTTCGAGGTCAAAACCGATCGCGTAATTTATTGGCTGGGTGTTGGCGCGCAACCAAGCGATTCCGTCCGAACCCTGTTGAAACGCAAGGGGATGTGGAGAGATATCATCAATAAAGCAAAGCCGATCGGGATCGAATCGGCGACGGTTTCTGAAGTCGATTTTGAATCCACGAAAATTCCCGATTCGGAAGTTTCCGTGAATGAAGAACCCGAAGAAGAAAAACCTGAAACACAGGGAGAAAATGAGCTTCTTGAACAAGATATTCAACCAGACGCCGAATGAACTGGAAGAATCGGAAGGAGATACTATGGATATGATTGCATTTGTCGCGGACATCGCGAAAGCTCTCGTTGATCATCCCGAAGAAGTTGACGTTCGTGAGGTTACCGGCGAAAGAACAATCGTTTACGAGCTCAGGGTCAATGAAAGCGATCTTGGCAAAGTAATCGGTCGTGGCGGCCAGACGGCGCGTTCTATAAGAACGCTTTTAGGCGCTGTTGCCGCGAAGCACGGCAAACGCGCGGTTCTCGAAATTATCGAGTAATTTGAGAATCGCAACTTTAACCCTCTTCCCTTCGCTTTTCGAAGCATACATCGGAGAGGGGTTGTTCGCAAAAGCCGTGGAATCCCGGATAATCGAACTGGATATTATCGATATCAGGGATTTCGCAAAGGACAAACACCGCACTGCAGACGATATTCCTTTTGGAGGCGGCGCGGGGATGGTAATGAAACCCGAACCTATCGTATTTGCGGCTGAATCTCTGTATGAAGAATTTTCCAGGGCGGAAAAAATAATCGTGAGTCCACGCGGGCAACTCTTCGACCAAAGGGAAGCGGAGAGACTTAGCGAGCTGGAAAGCCTGGTTGTTATTTGCGGACGTTATAAGGGTATCGATGGGAGGATACCGGATATGCTCGGCGCGAGAGAAGTTTCCCTTGGGGATTATGTTCTCGGGTCGGGGGAAATCGCGGCTATGGCGATTATCGACGCTATAGCAAGGTTGATCCCCGGCTATCTGGGAGATTTGGATTCCGCGGAAACGGATTCTCATAGCGGGCCAAATCGACTGCTCTCCGCGCCAGAATATACGAGGCCGAGAGAGTTTCGAGGCCATAGAGTGCCGGAGATATTGCTATCGGGCAATCATTCAGCTATCGAGAATTGGAAGCGAAGACAGTCCCTCAGGCTGACTCTCGAAAGAAGGCCGGAAATATTGCGCGACGCCGACTTGACCCAAGAGGATATCGCTTATCTCGAAGCTCTAAAAAAGGGAAGAATCGAGAGAGAGTAACATCGATCACGCTGTCCGCAGGATTTATCGAACATAAAAACCGAAAAAATAAATTTTCAATAGGAGACCGAAATGTCTGACGCAATAATAAGAAATGTTACGGCGAAACACCTCAAAGACCTGCCGAAGTTCGCCCCCGGCGATACTATCAAAGTGCACGTTAAAATCGTGGAGGAAGACAAGACCAGAGTCCAGGTATTCCAGGGGATAGTTCTCGGAAGAAAGGGCAAGGGCGTTACCGAGACGGTAACCGTGAGGAAGATGTCATCCGGCATCGGAGTTGAAAGGGTTTTTCCGATTCACTCGCCCAATATCGAGAAGATCGAGGTCGTTAAACTGGGCAAAGTTCGCAGATCGAAACTTTATTACCTTCGCGATAAGATCGGCAAGGCCGCTAATATCAAGGAAAGACGAATTCCGAAGAAGTAGCGATGGCCACTGCACGGCCATCAACCGATTTTCCTTCGCATCTCGAGCGGGATTTAATCGAGCGCGGAGTCCAGTTCGCCGGCACTGACGAAGCAGGCCGCGGGCCGTTGGCCGGCCCGGTGGTGGCCGCCGCGGTGATATGGAACTATGAGCGATCGCCAGAAGGCATTTCAGATTCAAAGCTCCTGGATGAGGATGACAGACGGGAGCTTTTTCATTATATTATTTCAAACGCTTCTGCGGTCGGCGTGTCGTGCATGTCGCACATCGAAATCGATAGAATAAATATATTGCGGGCGTCGCTGAAGGCTATGGCTCAAGCGGTTAACAGACTCGAAAAGGAAGTCGAGTTGATTTTGATCGACGGCAATATGAAATCGCCATATATCCCGTGCAAACAGGTTTGCTGTATAGGCGGAGATTACGACCATCTCGCAATAGCGTCGGCGAGCATCGTAGCGAAAACGGTGCGCGATAATTTGATGCGTTATTTCGATTCTATTTATCCCGGATACGGTTTCTCCCATAATTTCGGTTACCCTACCCCCGAACACCGGAAGAAACTCCGCGAAATCGGCCCCTGTCCGATACATCGAACAACATTCAACGGAGTCTGGCAAATGCTCCAACCGGATCTCTTCTCGCAATGAAAATACTGTCGAAATACGTGCTGAAGGAGCATATCGGGCCTTTTATCGGGGCGATAGTTATCACCATGTTTGTCATGGTGATGGATTTCATCCTGGACATCCTCAACCTGATAATTTCCAAGGGCGTTCCGGCGATGACCGTCCTGCACCTGTTTACACTGAATTTCGCGTGGATGCTCGCACTCGCGGTGCCCATGAGTTGCCTTATCGCCGGGCTGATGGCCTTCGGACGACTTGCCGAAGACGACGAGATAACCGCAACCTCCAGTTCCGGAATATCGAACATCCGGCTGATGATAGCGCCATTTATCGCGACGCTTTTATTATCGCTTTTCATGATTTATTTCTCCAACCAGATCCTCCCAGAATCGAATTATCAGGCGAAACTGTTGATGGGCGACATCAAACGCAAGAAACCAACGCTGGCAATCAAAGAGCGCGTGTTCATCGACGATTTCCCGGACGCCGGACTGTATATCGAAGAGGTCGAAGCCAAAACAAACGAATTATACGGCATCACCGTGTTCGACGGCCAGAACCGCAAGGTGCCGAGGATAATCGAGGCCGATTACGGCATCATGGCTTACGACGAGGCAAACGACGCCCTGACTCTAGAACTCCACGACGGAACTATTCACGAAATCGACGAGAAAGACGCCAGTAAATACACACGGGTCGATTTCGATATCCAATCCATTCGATTCAAAGACCTGGGATTGAAGATGAACCGCCGAGAATCGACTCACAGAGGCGACCGCGAACTCACTATCGCCGACATGAAATTCCGCATCGCGCAAAAGGACAGTGCGGTCGAACGGTCGCTGGACGCGATCCGCGATGTTTCCGACAAGGCGATTAAAGCCGCGCTATCCCCGGGCGGAAGGGATACACCCTCCGATACGTTGGTGATTTACAACACAATCGGACGCAGAATAAAATCCACAAATCAGGCCATCGACAGCCAGCGTAACGCCCTCCGGGCACACAGACGATTCATCCGCAAGTATCAGGTGGAGGTGCACAAGAAGATCACACTGCCCTTCGCATGCCTTTTCTTCCTCATCGTCGGCGCGCCCCTGGGGATTTACGCGAAAAAGGGCGGCACAGGAATAGCGATTGGATTCGGCGTGCTGTTCTTCGTGCTATATTGGGCGTTCCTGATTGGCGGCGAGGAGCTGGCCGACAGAGGGTTCGTCGCGCCGTGGCTGGCTATGTGGATGCCCAATTTCGTCATGGCCGCTATCGGGGGATGGGCGATTTACAGGACGACATGGTCGAGCAGATTCCGAGGGTTCAGCTTCCTCGCAAAAATCGTTAGATGGATATCCAGACTCTTCAAGCGAAAAAAAGGCTAACTCTCAATTCTTCCTTGCACCCACCCGCCGAACATATTAGATTGAGTGCAGGAATTTTAAACGGGAGAAAACATGCCGGAACTTTCCGTTGTCAAAGATGAACTCGCGAGACTCGTAGAAGATTACGAGAGGAATATAGAGTTTTACGCGACGAACGAAACACAAACCAGAATTTCATTATTAAATCCTTTATGGAGTGTTTTAGGTTGGAACCCGGCCAATCCCCGCGAAGTCCGAGAGTTTCCGCCAACACTAACCCCCCGCAGGTGCGGAGAACTAAGGTAAATGAGATTAACCAACGAAGACATAACCACCTTCCGCCGCAGAGTCTCCATTCTGGACTTCACAATCGCCCGAATGGCCAGGATAGACGAAACAGCGGGCGGGGAGGTGTAAGGAGGAAAGAAATAATGTCAAGTTTATGGCGCAAGAAACTTGACATTTCCTTTTCCGGGATTATCTTTCAGGCACTATGAACATAACGGAAAGAATAAGAAAACAGATAGTAGGCTTCGAGGAGAATACAACCTTCGGATACGAACAGCTCGATATCAAGCAAAGCGAATATCAGACGGTCGCCAAAGCACTGGAACGCCTTCAGAAAGACGGATTGATAAAAAAAATATCGAAGGGAGTCTTTTATAAACCTAAAAAAACGGTTTTCGGCGAATTGAAACCGAATGAAGAGCAAATTCTTCGACCATATCTTTATAGGAACGGAAAACGAATCGCCTATATTACAGGCACATACCTTTATAACCAACTTGGTTTGACGATGCAAACACCATATCGAATTAAAATCGCCAGCATGAGCAAACGTATCTATGTTAATACGGGGGCGATTGAAGCAACCCCAGTGAAAAGTTACGTAGAGGTTACGGAGGATAATTACAGATTGCTGGGTTTACTGGATGCGATAAAAGACTTGAAAAAAATACCCGACTCCAATATCGAATCGTCCATATCCATTCTTAGCGACAGGATTAAACAGCTCGATGAAAACAGAATCGAGGAAATGATCCGATATGCGCTACGTTATCCGCCGAGGGTTAGAGCTTTTCTTGGAGCGATTTTGGAGCGTTTGGGTTTTGAACGAAATTTAGAGAAGCTTAGAAATAGTCTTAATCCCCTAACGAAATATAAGATGGGCTTAGCCACTGATGTTTTAACCACCGCTTCGAACTGGAACATTGTATGAAATTGCATATAGATAAAGGCCTTTTCAAAGACGCGGTAACTGCTACGGCTCAGAAATTTGAAATTCCCGAAATTTTCGTTGAGAAGGATTATTGGGTGACTTACGCCCTATGGACAGTTTTCAATGATCCTATCGGTAGAGAGATAGTGTTTAAAGGGGGAACGGCTCTTTCAAAATGTTTTCGGCTTATAGAGCGTTTTTCCGAGGATATCGACTTGATAGTTATGCGAGACGAAGGGGAATCGAATAACCACCTTACGAAAAAGATCAAGCGAATTAGCGAGGTTATTTGCGAAGTATTGCCGGAAATCAAGGTTTCGGGTTTAACTCGCAAAATGGGTATGAACAGAAAAACCGCACACTCTTATTCCCATGAATTCTCCGGGGAGTTCGGACAGGTAAGGGATGTGATAGTTATTGAGGCTTCATGGTTGGGATATCATGAACCAAATCTGGAAATGCCTGTTTCTTCATTGATTTACGAGATGATGATCGAAACTAATCAGGAAAATATCGCCCGCGAATTCGATTTAATGCCCTTCAAAGTAAATGTCCTGGATCCTAAAAGAACAATATGCGAAAAAATAATGAGTCTGGTCAGGTTCTCATATACCGAAAGGCCAATCGACGACCTGAGAAATAAGATACGTCATACTTATGACTTACATCTTTTACTATCGGAAGGAGAACTTTCCGAGTTTTTTGATTCCGTCGATTTCGAGAGTCAAATGGTAACGGTTGCTGAGGATGATGTTGCAAGTTATCGGAGTGGAAACGAGTGGTTAGTTCATCATCCAAAAGATGCTTTGATATTTAGGGATTTGGAATCGATATGGAGCCAGTTGACCCCAACATATACGGGCAGTTTTAGGGATTTAGTTTACGGTGGTTTCCCAAATGAAAAAGATGTTAAATTGACCTTAAAGCGCATAAAGGAACGTCTTTCAGCTATTCCATGGGAGATTCATCTTAACTCGGACTCTCCGTAATAGTATTCCTTGGATTTGTAAAGAGGCTTAAATGAAACGGACACGTTCATCATCGGCGGGGCATCTTTAAAAACAAAAAATGGAGGAGAGATGGACTTAGAAAGAACTATAAAGGAATTCAAGACTTTTCTAAAAGAAGAAGCACAGAATTGGAAAGAACAGCGGAACGAAAAACAGGAGTTCATCGATAAATACTTTTCAAAAACTGGCCTGAAGGAACTTGATGAAGGAACTCTGAGGGAGCTAATCAACCTTTTATGGGCTTTTAACGGCTGGACGAATAAAGACTATCTCCACCGAGAAATGATGGAGTCTGGTTTAGAAAAAATTCGAAATGCCTTTGAGTACCTTCTTTATTCTGAGGATCCTTTAAAGAAAAGATATGATAAAGCTCATAAATCAATCAGGATGTTAGGTGCAGCGGGTCTCACTGAAATACTTGCTCATCATGATCACACGAAATACCCGATTTATAACAGGCGGTCAAAAGTTGGTTTGTTGGAGCTGGGTATTTCCGAAACGGAAATTCCCAAATCTTCTCAGATAAGTGGTAATCAATATCAGAAGTTCTGCAAAACGGTATATGAGCTAAGAGATAGATTAGGAAAATACGAAAGCGGATTTTCCGATTTGTTCTACCTCGATTTCTTTCTTTACTACCTTTCGGAATACGGTATTTCAGCTTCCGGAAAGAAGGATGTCATAGCAAAAATTACAGACTTTAACCACAGCGATGCAATCGACCAGTTGTTGGAGTTAGGAAATGGCCTGGGTTTCGACGTTGAAAAAGAGTATTCGCTAATGACTGGTTGCCGTATCGATGCGATTTGGAAAAGCAGAGTAGCTAATCTTGGAACGATATCTTATGCCTTCGAAGTTCATCGTCGCGGTAGCGCTGATTCGGCCATCTTAAATCTGCAAAGGGTATTAAAACACGACCCAACAATCCAAAAGGTTGTGGTAGTCTCGACTTCTGATGAAATAGACCGTTTCAAAGGCGAGATTTCTTCTTTGGGTGAAGATTTTCGAGAAGCAGTAGGTTATTTCAAAGTCGATGACTTAAATCTGGCACTTGAAAATCTGGGTTCATTAAAATCAATACTTGATAAAATTGGTCTTCTGGAGATGGCTTAAATGAAACGGACACATTCATCATCGGCGGCGCAGTGGAAGGTGGTTTGGTAGTTGAGGAATATTGAGCCGGACAGGTCGTTTTCGATGTTGGCGGGAACCCCCCTCGATTCACCCTTGAAAAAGGGGGAAGGAAATTTTGAAAAGATGGAATTGTAGGGGTGACCCCATGTGGTCGCCCGAAAGGGCTTCGATAATGGGAAACGAGGCGGAGCTTCTAATGCAAGGGCGTTACAAAGCGGGAGGTGTGTAACGAGGAAAATAGTATGCCAGCCGAGGTGTCGCACCCTTCGACAAGCTCAGGGAGAGACTTCGGTAAATATAAATGGTTTTATGAGAATGGGCGGTTTGAGGAGGCCGCCTTTTTTTGTAACGTGGCCCTACAGACTTCCTATGGTCGCTGGCGCGGGATGTGCTCTAAACGAGGAAATGGCTAAATCAAAAGGAGTCCTTGCACGTCCCGTGACAGCGACCGGTCGTAGCCTGGCGCGGTTCTTGCCTGCACTAAATCAGAGGAATCCTAACGTAATCATTAGCAAGAACCGTGACAGGCGTTTTGCAGTCAGGACTTGACCTTTCGCCCGATCCGTTTTATTTTGCAAATAGATAATTTGGGTTTTTTCAACTGGAGGTGAATTAAATTGAGAAAGAAACCCGGGAACAAAAAGAAGAAGAAATTCGTCCAGACCGAGGTCGAGGCTTATGTCGAAACGGCGATGTCTTTCGCGCGCGAACAGGATATGGAACTCGCACTCGAATATATCCAGAAAGCGCTTTCGATAACGCCAAACGATCCCCAGCTACTTTATCTCAGCGGCTCGGCTAAATACATGGTCGGCGACGACGAGGGATGTATCGAAGACCTGGACAAAGTCATCGAGATAAATCGAAAACAACCTATGGCTTATGTTTATCGCGGGGCGGCAAAAGCGGCTCTGGGCGAGCATTGGGAAGGTATCAAAGATCTGAATAAGGCTGTCAAACTCGATCCTGAATGTTCATTGGCTTATGCCCATCGCGGAAGAGCGTATCAGTTCAATAAAGAGGGCGAGCTTTTCGGCGAAGGGGTCGAGTTAACTCGCGCAATCTCGGATTTCGACTGGGCGATAAAACTCAAACCGGAAGACCCCGAATACAGGTATCTCCGTGCCCGCGCCAAAGTCCATTCGACTGGCTATAAACCGGAGATTATCCTCGAAGATTACGATAAAGCTATCGAACTGGATTCCGAATTCGCTCGCGGATATTTCGGCAGGGGGACATATAAGGCTGAATTAGAACGCTTCGATGAAGCTATCGAGGATTTCGATAAATGTATAGAACTGGATCCGGATTACGCTCTGGCGTATTCGAATCGCGGCATGGCGAAAAAACTGACGCATCGGTTCGAAGAGGCTCTGGAAGATTTCAATAAGGCAGTGGAAATCGAGCCCGACAACGGCCTTTTTTATTTCCACCGCGGTTCGCTTAAGGGTTGCCTGGAGGACATACCATACGAAGACCAGATAGCCGACCTCGATAAGGCCCTCGAATTATCCCCCGATGAGCCGGAAATTTTTTATATTCGCGGAATAGCCAAACACGATTTCGGGAAATACCACGAAGCAATCGAGGATTTCGAAAGGGCGCTGGATAAAAGAGAGGATCACGGAAATACATATTATTACCAGGGGCACTGCAAGAATAAGCAGGGTGGATATTCGGCAGAGGAAAGACTGCGCGACTTCGACCGCGCTATCGAATTATGTTGCGATAAACATCGAGCTTATCTCGAAAGAGGTTTCCTGCGCCTTGAAGTCCAGGATTACCCCGGCGCGCTCAAGGATGCCTATCGCTATATCGAGTTGGAGCCGGAGAAGCTCAGGGGGTATGAATTAGCCGTGCGGGTTAACTACAACGTGGGAAACATCGAAGGCGTTCTGAGATTGCTGGATAAAGCTTTCAGAATCGACCCGGATTACGAGTGGGGATTGAAAGTCAGGCAATTAATTCGGAACGAGGAGAAAAAACGACCGAAATATCCCGTGTGGGATATCCCGAATAGTTAACGGGACGATAACCTTTTCAACTGGAGCGAATTGAAAACCGAAAGAGATAAAAGTAAATTATACAGATTGTTGTTTTCCATCTATATCGGTCTCCTGAGCGGCTTATACTCGGCTGATATCCTGTGTTTTTCGGCGAAAGATATAGCGAGATACGGCATCTTCCTGGACGACGCGTATTTCTATACCGTTCTGGCGAAGAACTTTCGCCTATTCGGTTTCCTGACCTTCGATGGCACGATGCCCACCAACGGCGTGCAACCGTTGTGGATGGCGATTCAGGCGTTAGTGGGATTCATATTTCCCGATACCGATGGCGCAACCTTACTCGCATGGTCTTCGGTAATAGCATTTACGGCCTTCGTTTTTTTCCTGACATATTATTTATCGAAGGGATTTAAATGGGGTTACACCGTCGCTATGGTTATACCTGCATTGTTCATGGGGCTAAATCCGGAGTTTCACCGATTGGTGATCCAGGGGCTGGAAACACCGATTGCTCTGTTAACGATTATGTTGGGAATAATCGCTTTCGAGTGGTTCAGACGTAAATACCGGAGTGCGTCTCAGGGCGAATTCTTACCCGGCGTTATCGTCCTCGGCCTGGTTGCAACGATAGTCTTCTTCGCGCGAACGGATATGTTCTGGTTCGCGACGGTTATCTTCATTTGGTTGATTATCAACGAAAGGAAAATTAGCCGAAATGTCGTCGCTTATTCCTCCACGATTGCCGTTCTGGTAATTCCATATCTCATATTCAACATGCTTACGGCGGGCAGTTTGATGCCGATTTCCGGGCGAGTTAAGCTCTTCTATCTCGAAAGTTCGTTCCCGACTTATGGTGCATATCTCCAGTCGATGGGTTGGGCGGGGATGTTCCACTTTTTCGATAGGATATTGGGTTTTACATACCTACCGGTCGGTATGTTCGTCAGGTATGCCTTAATTTTGCTTTTGTTGCTAATATCCTTTTATATAATGTGGCGACTTCGCACGAAGAAAATATTCCCGCCCGGTTTTATAATCCTGGCCTTAACCGTAATTCCGCATATTCTTTTTATGCATATATTTTATCGGGAGTTAAGAAGTTACACGTGCTACTATTTCGCCCCGGAAATTCTATATTTCGTGATGTTCCTGGGATATATCACGCAATATCTATTAGAAAAAGCTAAGCAAAAACCATCTCTGATAAGGAACAATAAATTAATCAAAATAAACTTGCGGGGGATTGGCTGTGTTATTATTCTAATCTGGGCGTCAATAATATATGTAGGGGAAAACCTGAGTAAAGTTAGAAAATTCGACAATTATTGGACGGAGAGGGTTAATCTCGCGGAAGATATACCTCGATACGTGCCCGAAGGCGAAGAAGTCGGTGCATTCTGGCCGGGACTATTCGGGCAGTTTAGCGAAAGAACCGTAGTGCCGCTGGACGGCATTATCGGATCGGAGGATTATTTTGAATACTATCTTAAACGGGAACGGGAAATCGAATTTATAAAGGAAAGGGGAATTAGATATATCGCAGTCCATTTATCGGGACCGCCTCATGAGAAAGGAATAAAAATCGATAAAGCTAATTGGGCCGCCCGGGGCGAAATATTGCTCAGGGAAAATCCGGATATAATTGAAAGAGTGGTCAACTTTAGACCGGTCGATGAACATGGCAAGGGCTGGTATCTAATCGAAATGAAAAGCGATTGAACCAGCTTCGAGAAGAAATATATGACAAAACCCGGATTACAGATTTTAAATTATTCCCACATCCCTGCGTTTTCCTAAGTAACGATACTTCCGACGCTCTGCGTCAATTATGATTAAATTACTTAACATAAACCACCGGCTTCGAATAGGTTTGCCCATTCAGTTGGATGCGGATTAGATTGAGGCCAATGAAGTCGGACGGGGGGGAAATTTTCTGAGAGAACAAGAAAATGGCTTCTCAAAAATATTTTTCTTGCGGGACTGATGTTTTAGGATTATTATTGAAGAGAAATGAAGAACGAAACTAAAAATAAAATCTCCTGCCACCCGGTAGCCGACACATTGCCAAACATAATACCGCAACGAGCAGAGGATTACCCGCAACAGGGCAACTCCCGCAACGCAGACTTCCCGAACCGGCGGGCAAAAGCCAGAACCGCAACCGCGACACCCAAACCCCAAACCAAAACCGAAGGCGCGAAATGAAACGAAATATGTTAATTCTTTTGGTCTTACTTATTCTTGTGATTACGACAAGTTTATTCTCAGAAATTTCAAATGAAAATAAGTCCCGTTTTTCCCTATCCAGCGGTATTACGACTAAAATACCTGGAATACTATGAAGATTGGGAATGTCCACCAGAAGAACCATATCCGGAAAACGTATATCTCAGCGAATATGGGTGGTTATACGGTTTAAGGTTAGATGGGAAACTTCGGTATGGGAAATATTCCATTGGGTTCGTTCCCGAGTTCTTTCTCTCCGAAAATCTCTACCGTTATAAATACACCCATTGGGATATTCCCCTTTCGTATTCTGACCAATACCAGTTGTTCACAGGTTTAGGCGGTTATCTTGGATACGATCTCAGTTTCGGACGATTCAGATTTACGCCTTCTTTAAACTTCGGATATTACGTTTGGGTTAACGATAAAAACGAAACCCATTGCAACGGTATAGTTCATTCGCGGGAAGAGAAATACACTTGGGGTTACCTGGGACCCGGTTTGGCATCTAAATATAATATCACGGAAAGATTTACACTCAACGCAAATATGGCCTATTTCTACCCCTTATCCGAAAAAGTAGAATTCACCGAGTGGCCGGACTATGAAGTCAAAGTAGAAAAATTTAACAACGATATACTGCTCTCAGTTACTTTAGACTTCGACATTTCGGACAAACTGACTCTATTTGTCGGCGGGGAATACGAAAGATTCGAAACGCAAAAGGATTACGCTGGAACGATTCACGACGGAACGTTGCAATTTAAGGGACTCACAACTGGAATTAGGTATAACCCATAAGATAAACGAAAGGTTTAAAAGGAGTACCAAATGAATAAAACGTATGTAGTTATAGTAGCATTTATAATTATTTTCTGTTCGTCGGTTATTGGAAATTCTACCTGGGTTTCGTTACGCGATACGACAGAAGGGAAACCACCTACAATAACAGTGGCAAGCTCAAATGATGACATCACGGAAATTATTGTAATCGTTCACGGATTTTTCTATGAGGATTCTGTAATAGGAAATACAACCTACCGAAAAATCTGGTTCCCTGATAATGCGAGCACTAATCATCCAGCCGATAGCGGTAAGCCTGAATTGCCTAAATTATTATGTTCCACCGCAGAGCGAATGGAACGAGAGGAAATCCTCGAGAATTCAGGCCCATTCTCATTCTTGTAGGCCGAATATTGCAGTTAGGAGGTCAAATATTTGACTTTCCAGGTCGAAACTTCGGCTTCGCAGGCCCATTCTCATCCATCTAGGCCAAATCTTCCAGTTTCCACCCCGAATCTTTGAGTTCCAAGGTCGAACATCTGACTTTCCGGGCTGAATCTGCGAGTTCAAAAGTCCAATCTAATCCACATAGGGCGAATATTTGGCTTCGGAGGTCGAATATTGGACTTTCCAGCTCGAATACCAGGTTTTCCAGGGCGAATATTCGTGGTTGGAGAGGAGGATCGGGAAGCATAGGACGGGGGTTTGGTCGTCCTTGCCCTAAAAATCCCAGCCGAAGAAGATGTCGTAGTAGGGACGCTGGAAGTCGGAGTGGAAATCGGTGCGCCAGGAGACATCGAAGCGGAGGCAGGTGACGTTGCCCAGGTTCATGCGCAGGCCTGTGCCGACGGAGCCTGTCAGCGGTTTGCGTTCGTCCTCCCACGCCTGGCCGACGTCGAAGAAGAGTGCGCCGCGAATGCCATGCATGTTGGCGTCCAGGAAAGGAAATTTTAGACGAAATTGGTCGAGCACGGGGAAACGGAGTTCGGTGCTGGAGAAGACCAGGTTGCGGCCGTAAAAGTAATAAAAGGGGTAGCCTCGGAAATCCCACGTGCCGCCCATCCAGAAGCGTTCGGGTTCGGGGCCGCCTGATGTGCGTCCCACCGCGCGGAAGGCCAGGGCGGAGCGTTTTGTCAGGCGCAGGTAGTATCGCAAATCGGCGCTGGCAAGGTAGCTGGAGATTTCGCCGGTATTGAACCGCATGGTCCCGCCGACTGTGGCGTTGCCGCGGAAGCCCTGAATCGGGCCGGTGCGTCCCCATATGGAGTTATCTCGGATGAGGGATAATTTGAGCGAGCCAAAACCGCCGTGGCGCACAGGTTCGATGTCCGCGAAGTAGGACTTTTCGGAATAGTAGGCGTAGGCGGTGACCTCCGCACGCAGGAAGCGGTTGAAGGGGTAGCCGACCATGCCCATCGCGCCGGCGGTCTCTTCGGAGAAGCCGAAATCGTAGGGGTTGTAGCCCTCGGTGTAGAAATGGTAGCCGCCAGCGCCCCATATCGGGCGGTCTTCCATATCGTAATATATCGCGGCGATGTTCAAGTTGCGCAGGATATTTTTCCATTCGCTGAACTCGTCGTAAACCATAAAATAGACCTGCCTGTCGCCCAGCATGTCTGAGAACAGGCCCTCGATTCCGCCGCCGGACTCCATGGCCGTGCTTGTGGAGATAGCTCCCTGAGCGACGTCGAAGGAGAGACGAGTATCGTACCCGATTTTGCCGGCGGCGACCTCGGAAGGAAGCTGGCGAGGTGCCCAGGTTCTTTCCCAGGGTTGCCATGACGTGGCGAGGCTGTCGTAAGCGGTGTTCGCGGGGAGGGTCATTATCTGGTAGCCGGTTTTTGTGTAAACTGTCGCGGCAATACTGTCCGTTCCGTAGCTCGAAGGTTCGAAGAGTCCGGTTAATATATTAGTTCGTTTATGTAATGCAGAATTACCGGGGGCGTATTCCCAGATGTTGGATATATCGTCCTGTCGCAGGGCAACCAGAATACGGCCGTCGTCGCGGACGTAAGGTTGCGCGAATGAGCCTTCCGCGCCCGTGAGCACTTCGATAGCGCCGCCGTAGGTGGGGATTCGGCAGAGGCCGATACGCTCGCCCTCGCCCTCGACACGTTCGCTGGCGAAGACGATGTGGCCGTCGGAGAAGGCCGGGTCGAAATCGCCGAATACGTCGTCGGTAAGCTGGGTGAAGCTGTCGGCTTCAATGTCGTATATATAAAGGTCGGAGAAACCATTCAATCCGGTGCCGCTGAAGACCACGCGTCTGGACGCGCTATCGATTTGCGGGCTACCGATTCCGGGAACACAGGGGCATCGCGATTGACGCAGTATTTCGCCGGATGTAGCATTGACGAGGGTCAGCATATCGCCGCCCTCGACCTTGACCGAAAGCGCGATCACTCCGGCATCGGAGATGGACAGGCTATTTTGGAAGAGATGCATCTGCACCATATCCTTGTCCAGGCCGGCTTTGACGATGAGTTCCGCCTTGCCTCGCGTCATGCGATAGATTCCAGCGTAGCCCATACGCGTTGACTGGAAGATTAATGAGCGGGCGGAATCGCCCTCGAATTGGTAGCTTATCGGTGACAGATTGATACCGTCCTTTTTCGATGTCACAACCTCGCCAGCCTCTTCGGGGAGCTGGCCCTCGGTGATCATCGGCCAGTATTTTTCCTTGATATCCTTTTCCCACCGGCGGCCCGCCTCATCGACTGTTAACCCGAAATGCGCCTCGAATAGCTCGTCGAAATAGCGGAAATCGTGGATATCGTCCAGTATCGACGTGACACGGCCCTCGCCGTAATTGCGCGCGAGCCAGTCCATGAAGCTCTGCGCCTCCTTATACATCTTGAATGAGCCACTGATGCTATATATCCGGCTTAGCGGGACGAAATCGTCCTCAAGGAGCGCTGAGCGGACGACCATCTCCATCTCCGGGGATGTGCGCTCGGACAGGTGCTCCGCCAGGCCCTCTTCGAACCACAGCGGCAGGAAGGACAGGAAAAACAGCTCGTGCGCATCGTGGACGAAGGTGTTTTTATGCAAGATGAAGGCGTGAACGAGTTCGTGCTTGAGCGTGTGGCGGAAATCGCGATAACGGCCGTTGTAGGGCAGAACGACGCGGCCTTTGAAATACTCGGTGAAACCGCCGACGCCTTCTGGCAGTATCCATGGGATGGTGTTCGTCTCCTGAAACAGGTTCGGCGCGGGATAGACGACCACTGGAATACGCGATCGCGGCACGAAACGGAAATTACCGACGTGATCCTCCCAATACTTCTCGACTTCGTGCGCGGCGATCCGCGCCAACTGCTCCTCCTCGGCGAAGAAGTAGATATCGAAATGTTCAGTGCGCAAGCGTTGCCAGTCGTAATCGGCGTATTGGATTTTATTCTTGCCGAAATAATATTGCGCGGGCAACGTGACAGCGAGAATTAGCAGTATGACGATAGCGCGTCTCATATCTGGAAGAAAATACGGATAGAGGGGGTAAATGTCAAAGGCCAAATGAATGTAGAATTATGAATGAAGAATGTCGAATGGGTTATTTAAGGAAGTCCTCGTGGCCTCTTTTTTCAACCACTTTTTAATTCCACACAATATGTTACAAACTCCTGTCATTTCGAGGGAAGCGAAGCGACGAGAAATCTCTTACTTGCTGTGTCATTGCGAGGGCGGTAGCCAGCGGGAATCTTTTCGATAAACAAAGAGATTTCTCCCTTTGGTCGAAATGACAGGATTATAAAAAAAGCCGCGTCCGAAGTTGGGCGCGGCATTTGGTTGTTAATGTCGAATTCGTTCACTCTTCCGGTTCGTATTTGAGGATGTCGCCGGGCTGGCATTCTAGGGCGCGGCATATTTCCTCCAGAGTCGAGAAGCGAATCGCTTTAGCACGTCCGGTTTTCAACACCGATAGATTTTGAGGTGTGATTCCGACCGCATCGGCCAGTTCGTTCAACTGCATCTTGCGGATCGCGAGCATGACGTCCAATGTTACTACGATAGCCATGATATCCCCCTAAATGGTCAATTCTTGTTCTTCGTGGATTTTTCTGCCTTCGTCCATTACTTTGGAAATCAAGATTATCGCGACGCCGATGATTAGACTGCTCAAGCTCAATTCCACCCTCGTGCCGTTTTCGGCGTATTCGGCGAGAGGGATCATAGCGGCGCTTGTGAATACTTTCGCCACGAACCATAGCAACATGGCTTTACCGATTCCGGCGAAATGGCGGACGTTGGCTTTGCCGAAAATTTCGCCCTGTTCGTAGAGTTTGAATAGACGGTGGAAATGGTAGAGGCCATAGGCGATGACGATTACCACGAGCAGGACATTGAGCGAAAGCAGGAATTGGTGCGACGTCTGTAGCTGCTCGATGTTGTATTGGACGTTGTCGATTTTGATTTCGACGTTACCCGAGGGCGCTAACCAGATCACGGCGATTGCGACGGTTCCTGCTAAGATCGCCAACCAGAATCCGATTTGTCCGATGATGCGGAAAATGCGGCTTTGTTTTTGTAATTTTTCCATTTTTTAACCTCCAAATACGGTTGAATATTGAACTGCGTTCACCAGAACGTTGCCCACGTTATTTACGATTCCACGCGCGGTTGCTATTATTGCGGTGGTCGTATCCGCGGTGTTCTGCGAGATGCTGATGCTGGGGAATGCGAACCCGCCCTGACCGGGGACGTAGAATATGGCGATATTCAGGCTGACGAGAAGGATCACCATCAGCGAAATCGCGCAGGCGATGTCCAGGATTCCAGCGACGTTGTTACTTCTTGTTTTCATTTTGTTTCCTTTCGGTAGAGTTTTGTTTTCAACTTCAAGGGTAAATATAATGATGAAAAATCGAAAGTCAAGAACTTTTTATCGAAAAACAATAAAAAGTTACTGAATGCAGGGAAAATGTTATTGTTGTAAGGAAAAATGGGCGTGGTATAATTTGATGTTGCCCTTTTCAGGCCGTTGGTTTATTTTTTCTTCAATTGAAATACTTGGTCAAGGGAGAATTATGAGGAAATATATCGTTTTGCTTATTGTGGGGCTTGCTGTTGCGGCATCCGGCGGGTGGTTGTTTACTAACGGTTCCGGGCGGATCGAGAGCGAGGATCGGGAGGTTGAGCCGTTCAGCGAATTGAAAATCAAGAGCGAAACCTATGTCACACGCGCGGATTTCGAGGTCTTTATCACGCAGGAGAATACCTTCTCGCTGGTCGTCGAGGCGGACGACAATATCCTGCCGATGATCCAGTCCGAGGTCAGCGAAGGGATGCTGACCATCTGGAACGACGAGTGGTTCCGGTCGAGCAATAACGTGCGAATCTATGTCTCGTCGCCGCACTGGCGCGTGATCGTTATAGACGGTTTCGCGGTGCTCAAGACTCAAACCCCGCTGGACACCGACGGGATGCATCTGACGATTAACGGCAACGGTCGCGTGGATATGGATATCGAGACCGAGGAGATGGACGTCGATATCAACGGGCGCGGGAATATCGAACTGGGCGGCGCCGCCAGGACGTTCTCGGTGGAAATCAACGGCCAGGCGGATATCGACGCGCTGTCATTCGTAGCACAGGAGGCCGAAATCGAGATAAACGGCATCGGCGATGTATCGCTGGAGGTCGTAAAGAAACTGGACGTCGAAATAAACGGCTTCGGCAATGTCAAATATATCGGCGCCCCGGACGTCTCCCCGGAAATCAACGGTAGCGGGGAAATCGAGCGGCTGGATAAATAGCCGGGCTTAAGAGGTTGATGTGAGACGTTAGAGTTAACATTAAGGCGGCTGGCGCGACGTTTGTATCCAAAGAAAAAGCCAAAAATTAGTGAATAACGTAGCAAACGGCGTGACAGCCGCCGAACATAGCCTGGCGCGGTTCTTGCCTGCTAGAAAATGTGGAAATTTAGTAATAATCGATAGCAAGAACCGTGACAGGCGGATGCGTGGGGAGAACTGAGAGTTTAATGAGATAGCGTTTTCCCTTGTCAAAACACCCATTCCGCTTTATTTTATGCGGTGATTGAAAATTGACCTCGAAGGAAAGGACGCTATGAAAAAGTCACTGCTTATCACGATTATAATCGTTTCCATCGCCGCGAGTTCGCTGATTGCGCAGAAGAACGCCACCATCAACTGGTTCGGCTATCTTCGTAGCGGCTACAGATACACTATCGAAGATGAGGGGGATAACTCCGGGCAGTTCGATATGCTACTTTCCACGCTGGGCTTCGTGGCGGATATCAACGAATATTCGCAGGTGTTCGTGTTCGCATATTTCGACGCCGCCGCGCTGACCGGGGTGGAAAGTGATACCCTCGGCTCTTTGATGGTCGATTCCAGAAACGTTGCCGCGATACTGGACGCGGAGATTCGGTTCAAGCCGATCGATCATCTGCAGTTGACGGTCGGGCAGTTCGTGACTCCTTTCGGAACGGAGAATCTGCAGTCGGCGTCGAAGACGGATTTCATCGGCCGGGGTTATGTGGTTCGCAATTCTCCGGCCTATCGCGACATCGGGGCGTATCTGAAATACAATCACGAAAAATTCACTCTCTACGGCGGCGTGGTCAACGGTTCGGGGATGAACGTTGTCGACGCGAATAATCATAAGAATATTGTCGCTCGTGCGGAAGCTCGCCCGATAGAGGGGCTTTTCTTCTCCGGAGCGGCCTCGATGGGCAAGGACAATAATCCGGTCGAAGACGACGCGCTCCCCCGGAATTTCTACAGCGCGAATCTGTCATACAAGCTGAAGGGGCTTTACGTCACCGCGGAAACCTCGATTCAGGATTACGACGGCGACATGACCAGCGCGCTCTACGCCTACGCTCAATACGACATTCCGGTGGATACGAAGCTCCTGCACTACGTTACCCCCGGCTTCCGCTACGATTATCTGGACCCGCCCGCCGACGGCGACAAAATCGACCGCATGACCTTCGGCCTCACCTTCGGTTTCGACGAGACCAAATGGCTCAGCCATTTCCGCGTAAATTACGAGATGGTCACCGGCGAGGGGAATGACGAGCCGGATAATCTGGTCGCCGAATTTCAGATGCGATTCGACTGACGCAATTAACCGCATTTCAAATCAATAGACCTTGCCCGGTCACTTGGTTGAAAGTGGCCGGGGGATTTTCATCGCCGTGATTTGAATTCACGATAAAATCCCCCTTGCGTATTTCAATCCGTTGGATTAGAGTAATTTAGGGATTTTTCGAAATATATATATCAGATGAACTGCACGAATTACGAAAAAAATAACTTGATTTCAGCTTATTTTCTCACATCTTTTAACTGTCCATTCATGTGAACGGACAACATTATCGAGGACGTGGTATTAATGAAGAAATTACTTATGGAAGCCGGTTTTAGCGATAGAGAAGCAGAAGTCTATGAAGCCTTGTTAAAACTCGGCGAGGCGACCGTGGACGATTGTGCCAGGGAGGCGGGGCTTCCGAGAGCTACGGCATATAGGGCAATCAAGGATATTCTTAAAAGAGGACTGATTGGCGAAATTTCCGGCAAACCGTTGCGCTTTTTCCCCGTGGATCCCAGGAATATTTTCGAGGAAATCCTCAAGGATAGGATGTCCGAGGTCGAGAGGGAAAAGGAGAGAATTCCGGAGACCATAGGGAGGATTATCGACAGGGCGGAATCTCTCTACGAAAAAAAGGCCGAAAATAACGACTACGGCCGGGATTTGATTATGTTATACGGAAAGGAGACGATTAGGAAAGAGGCCGGAACTTTGATAATCCACGAATCGCGGAAATCCCTTTATAGGGAACCGCTATTTTTCCCCTCTACGCTTGAAGTGCAACACGAATGGGTGAAGGAATACGCTGAAAAAAACATTACTATTTACCTTCTTGTAGAATCCGTGATGTTGAAAGACCCGGAGGGTATCAAGAAAATAAGGATGTATCTCGAACTGGGGCATCCGGTTCGGCATCTGCCGTCTTTTCCCGGCAAAATGGAGGTTTTCGATGAAAAAAGCGCTCTTTTAGCTCTGAGATATAACGAAAATCCCGATAAACAACTGGCTATTCTGGTTAACAATAATGACCTGGTTGGGCTTCTGAATAGAGCTTTCGATTCACTCTGGGAAGAAGCGAAACCGATTGAATTGGAAAATTTGAGAGGAGAATAAATCCTATGGGGAATGAGCACGCAAATATACTTACCCGGAAACGATTTAATTTTGAAGTAACCTGTAGTTGGGCAATAAAACCCGATCTGGCAAATCTATTATATTCAGGATGTTGTTAATCAATAGGTTATGTATATGGAACACAAATTGCGAACATGTATTTAGATGATGATTATTACATTTACAAATAAAGGGCTATATTATGAAATATAAAATAATCTTAGGGTTCTTGATTTGTGTAATGTGCGCTTGCGTTTCTCTTTTTGCGGACTTTCCACAGATTTTCACCTACCAGGGGAAACTCA
>CAZSHG010000015.1:0-79713 GCA_964606695.1 uncultured bacterium | reverse complement strand
ATCTGCCGGGGCCGTTGCCGCCATTATAGCCGCCCACGCCGTCGCAGGAATCGAACTGCGCCCACTGGACGTCGAAGGAGCCGCCGACTTTGGCCCACAGGCCGCCGTATTGGTATAGCCCGGAACCGCCGCTGGCCGGATGGAAATGCACCGGGTCCTCCTCCGTGCCGAGGACGCGCACGTGCCCGCCGTAAGCCATGATTTCCGTGCGGTTGTTCACGTCGTAAGCGTAGTTCCAGACCGACGAGGTCGGTTTCATGTAGATGTTCGTGCCGGGGAGGATGGTCAGGGTGTCGCCGGTTTCCGCAACGACGTCGCCGTAAAGATAGACGTCGCCCCACATCGTGTCGCCATTCGAGATGGTGCCGTAGGGGTGGACGGTATAATCGACGAAACCTATTTTGTGGATATAAATCCAGCAGGAATCGCTCATGTTGATATCGAAGTCGAAGGCCACCTTGCCGTCCGAATCGGTGTAGCCGTATTCGATACTGTCGCCGAGTTGCGCGACGACCATAGCGTAATGCACCGAATCGCCGGTTTCTTTGTGGGTAACAAGAACGGTGTCGTTAGCCCAATCGAAGGAAGGACTGAAATGGGCGGTATCCTGAATATGCGGTGGGTTTGGTATCGAACTTAGCAAACGCCAGTTTTCGGCGATGTAGTTCGTATCCGCGCCGGAAGCCGGGAAGGTGAGCGTGCAGGAATCCGAAGCATAGACCCAGTAACCGTATGTCGCGTGAATAGAATCGTCCTCGATGAACTTGTAATACCCGGCGGTATCGAACTCGACTGGCCCGCAAAGAATCTCTTTCGTAGTGGTATCGAACTCGAAATAGCCATTCCACGAATGAGTGGAATCGAGAGAACCGATGAGATTCCAGCCTTTTTCTAAAGTAAGATTCAATGTATCAAGGTTTAAGCCGATTACCGAGTCATCGTCTGCCAAGCTGTTGAAAATCATATAAGCTCTACCCTCGAGTATTGCAGAACTATCATCCCAATTAACGTATTCGGACGTCGATGGATTCCATATATATATGCTGTCGGCACCTGAGAATACTTCACTTACACCAAATGAACCTGTCCTAATTCCAGAGGACATAATAGTCCCTAAAGAACCAGATCCTCTTGAAGTAGCTACAGTCCACCAATTCCCTACGGGGAATAGATACGTATCAGGTATATAATTGTGTTTTGTTGCAGTTATATACATCATACGTCTTGTGGCACCCCATGATTCGTCCGCCAAATCCGCGTCGCCGGAGGCATTCGAGTATTTCTGTGTATATAGATCATTAATAAAAGCATGACTTCCAGTGTCATAAGTTCCCTTCCAACAGGTAACTAATGCATCCGAAAGCGCTCCACCGTCTGCTATTACATCAACGTAAATATCACCCTGAGTCATCCCAATATCATCCATGTTGATAGTTACATCGACTCTTAATTTTGTCGGTCTGTCTGTAAATATATCCATAGATGGATCGCCGCCCCATTGATTAGTAGCCATAGCTTGCCTGAAAAGTGCTATTTTTCTGTCAACCGGATAATCAGAGAAATCCCATGCGTCATCAATACCGTAAAGCTCGCCATATGATAAAGCCCAAGCTCTAAGGTCTTTATAATGGTAGTTAAGCGATTTGCCGATGACATAGTTACCATTATCAATAAAACGATTGAACCAGTTTATAAGCATTGCAGCGGATTCATATGGTAGTATATTATCAATGCCTCTAGCCCCATACATTCCGGAAGCACCTTCACCATCATTGGCAAACAACCAATATTTTGCCATAGTTCCGCCACTAGTAAAATCGTCCCAAAGCCAACGACACATCATCTGGAAAATAACTGGATATATATCCTCGCCATAACCGACAGGATTAACATTATTAATATCATCTTCACCCCAATAAGTTCCAAGACCAAGCCACTCCGCCCATTTCGGACACCCCGAAACATCTTGAGTATATATGTTATGATTCACAAACACACCAAAGGATTCATTTATATAATTCTCGTAATCTAGTGCATCAGAAAAATCAGAATAAGTTTTTGGCCCATATCCATGATATTCCGTATAATAGAATCCTTCTTCTTCAACACCACATAGAATTCCTTCGACGTGTACTTTAACTTTTTCCATTTCGGCGTCCCAAGCAATTTGCGGTATGATGGGACCATCGAAACTCAATCTTGTGCTAGAAAATAAATATTTCTCGATAGGCCAATCCGCTACTGGAACTTCATAACAGAAAATTTTTCGGCTTGAGTTATTTAAATCGGCTTGAGAACTTATTGGTAATCTACCAACCGCCAAATTTGGAATTGAATAATCTGTTGCGCCAGGTGTTTCGGTTAATACCGCTCCATAGTAATTATCTCCTGAATTATAATTGTCGCAAGATTCATAGGAAGATAAAGTTGTTGCATTCCATTGTGAATATCCAGGATAAGATACGATATCATTATCACCTAATATTAGTAAATAACGATAGTCCTTTAAATATCCAGAGCCATCGACACACTCATTACGTATTTGAATGTGGTTAGAAGACACATTAGTGGGATTTGTAAGAATTAATATATTTACTTTGTGTCCTTTAATATGAATCCATTTCAAGATATCATAGGGTATAATCCCTGTTCCAGAATAATAATTATCTTCCAACCATTCAATAGAAGTTGAGGAACCGACAATAAGGATATCTGGAGATTCTTCTCGATATGAAATCGGTCCGTGATCTTCTCCGTTTGCAAACATACGAGTATATGCAATGCTATCCTCGCGAAAAGGTGTATATGTAGTATCCTTCATCATATATGTAGAATCTATTCCAGAATAAGTAATTTTTATCTGGATTGTTTTTAAAATTCGTAGAGTGCTGTCGGTAAAGTGAAATCTGAATGGAGTAAGGCTAACTGCGGCAAACCTCACGGAACCATCATTCACAGGGGGTATTTCAGTGAGGATGGTCGTCGGGATTATATTTTGTGATGCGTATAAAGCTGTATCTACAGTGTCAACGGTAAACGCTGAAAAAATAGTGTCGCTACCGTCAACTATCATTGTTTCATGCACAGCATAAGTTGGAACTACCAGTATATTTGAAAAAGTAGTATCAGTCGAATCTACAATTGTAACCGAATATCCCTTAGTAGGGGGAATAATGAAAGATATCAGGTAATCGGGCAAATCCGGATGGCCAATAGAGTCGTTCGAAAAATTTGGTCTTTTTGCTAATTCGAGTCTTTGGTATTCATCACTACAAACCGAATCATCATAGTAGAAAAAACCAGGAAGAGTGATCGTTATCAGTGTGCTATCATCGTCAGAATGACTACATGAGGTCACAAATGCTGATCCTTCCTCATACTGGGGATCTAACGATATCCATGTCGTATCGGCGTATAGCACAAAAATAAATACGACGAAGAAAAATGCTAAACAAACTTTGCACATGATTACTCCTTCATTTTAAGAAAATTATTTTCTGTGTTGACAAAATATCACCCATACGATTGCTGGCAATTAAAAAATATAAACCTGATTCAAGTTTAGTGCCATTTTGGTTTATTCCTTCCCAGTAGTATTGACATTTATCAGCTTCAACTTGATATACATTTCTGCCATTCATATCATAAATACTCAAAGAAAATGTTTTTTCTGGAATTATAATTCTGCAAACTGAATTGAAGGGATTTGGCCAAGCGGAAATGGCGAATGCCTCCGGTTTCTCGGAGAGCGAATTCTCCTTGATGGCGCTTACAATCGTGTCGTGATAAACAAAGAATCCAATAATGCTCGTAGGATAAACGTCTGAGTTACATGCTCCATATAACATACCTGGTGTAGTTTCTGATAAACTATAAAAGGGTAAAGAAACGGGTCCTTCAAAACTGGTCGTTTCAATAATCGCAGTTGAATCCTCAAACCATAGAAAAGCGAAAACGTTATCATGAGGAAATTCAAGTAACCATCCTAAAACACCTTCATCTCTTGACAATATAGGACGTCGATTATATATCCCCGACATATCTGAATATAAAGTGTCGATTAACCCAGTGCTATCAATCGTAATGAAATTATCTGAATTAATCGTATATGTTTTAAGGGTTTTGCTTTCAAAGTATTTCGCCGGAAAGGGTATTTCCCACATAACAGTTTCTGAATCGCCTTCAAAACGCGATAAACGTCTTGTGTCACTCCAGACCTCTCTGTTGACTAAATATATTGAATTATTTTTATAAGCGAAACCCTCAATTACCACGGGGAACAAATCCGGCCAAAGAGCGACTATAGAATCTGGATTAGTAACATCTGGGATCACATATGTTGAACAACATGATAATCCAGAGATATCGTCCAAGTTCGAAATTGCTAAAGCAAGGGCATCTCCACCACGCATGTGGGCAAATATCTTCATCTGGCAGTCTATTAATGAGCTATCAGGCAAGGATAAATAATGAGATGTGAAATCTCTTCCGTCGAAAGTTAAGTAATAAGCATGGTGTGGTGGCATTACCACGGGTAAATAGATAAGGCCGTTATCATCGCCAATGAGGTTATGAAAATAATAAGGCCAAAAAGCCATCAGAAAATAGGATCCTTCGGTGTCAGTGTGCTTTAGAACGGAATTAAATGTGTCAAAACGACCGAGTTCGCGATTGTAAACAAAAGCGTCCAGTCGAAGAGTTTCTGGATCTGTGAATCCCTGACTTAAAATAATACAATTCCCCAAAGAATCGGTATAAGCGGCGTTATTTAGAACCGGAAAATCCCAATTATCTGTGTCCCACACCGGCATAAAGGGTGTCCAGCCAGCGAAAAGCCCCCCCGCCAAAACCAGCACCCCCAGCACCAAAATTATTTCGTAACCACGTTTCATTTCGCACCTCCGGTTTCGGATTGGGGTTCGGGTGTCGCGGTTGCGGTTCTGGGTTTGGCCCACCGGTTTGGGCGATCTGCGTTGCGGGAGTTGCCCTGTTGCGGGTAATCCTCTGCTCGTTGCGGCATTTTGTTCGGCAATGTGTCGGCTATCAGGTTGCTGAGAGTGATATGTTTTGTTTCGTTCTTCATCTTGTTTCCAAAATAGTCCCAAATTATCAGTTCCGCAATATTTTTTTAAATTTTTTTTGAAGCCCTTTTCCCGTCTTTTTCGGTCTTCCAAAAACAACCCCCAAATATTTTTTCGCTTCTCTTCATTGGCCTGTAATTACTTTAAATAAAGTATTTCCGTAGAATCGCGAGCATATCTGCCTTGTCTATTCCAAAATGCCCTCATTTTTAGCTTGCATTTCGTTATCTTGTGGATTATTATGATAAGATTTGCATTAGCATTCCGTCTTGATCGTAATCTATCCTCAATTATTCCCATAACTCACTATTCATAAGCTTTTGCCGCAGTATATTTCATCGGTGTAAAATATAATCTACGCCACGGGTAACCTCTATATGAATTTGGAAAGAGATTGCTTCGTGCCTCGCAATGACGCGGGTTCGAGTGGAGAGTGGAGAGTTGAGAGTTGGATGGGAGAATAACCCAGCTGGCTCGCTTTGGTTGAGAAAAAAGGCGAAGTGGGTAATATTCCCCGTTTTCGCGTCCGTCGTTGTGGTTCTAAGGCTCCTAAACATGGTTTGGCGCTTCCTAAACATGAAGTAGCATCTCCTAAACATGGTTTGGCGCTTCCTAAATATGAAGTGGCATCTCCTAAACATGATTTTCGGCTCCTAAATATGGTTCGTGGTCTCCTAAACATGAAGTGGCACTTCCTGAACTTAAAGCGCGGCCTCCTAAAGATGGTTTCGGCTCCCTAAACATGAAGTAGCACTTCCTAAAGATGAAGTATGGGTTGCTCAAGATACCGTCGAGGTTTTAGGGGAGACGATCGGGATGCGGCGCAGTCTTATCATGGCGTTTTACGCTGGGGGGACACGCGCTTACATCCCGATGCACCCTTATTATTTTCAATTCAAATATCATATAAAATAAATCAATTACAAATAATATATGAGGGGGGATAATTATAGGGCGCGGAGAGGCGTCCTTTTTATTGCCGGGGGCGGCGCGCTGGCGCGGGGGTGGTCTTGGGGTGGCGGCGGGGATTTTTGTGGGGCGAAAAGGGGGCTATTAGCGCCAAACTGCCGAATCGCAAAAATCGTGACAGCGCGCGGGGGTGGGCGACTATGCACAATAAAACTCACTCGGAAAAGCGCGCTCCTACGCGCTCAATGTAACCGCCTTTTACCTTTTACCTTTTTAGGGGGGTAACCAGGCATAAAAGATGAAAATATTCCTTGACTTCTTTCTAAAAGGGAATAAATTATCATATCCGCTTAGGCGGATATGTTGAACTTTTAGAAAGTTGGAAACAAATGGTTGAAGTTTTAAAAGCGCTATCGGAAACCGTTAGACTGAAGATCGTATATTTGCTAACCCATTCCGAACTCTGCGTCTGCGAGATACAGGATATTTTCGAGTTGCCCCAAAGCACAGCATCTCGGCACATGAAATATCTCAAAGACAGGGGTGTAGTAACTTCTGAACAACGAGGCCGATGGATTTATTATCAACTCGCCCCTCCATCGAGCAAATTTAACACTCTTGTTCTCGAAGCCGTCTCTAAGGGGTTAGAGAATGAAAAGGAATTTCAATCCTTGCCCGAAAGACTTCAAGAACACAAAGCTTGCAAAAAATGTTTATGAGCTTATCCACGAGAAATTGAACCCGTAATTCTAAGGAGAAACCATGAGAAACTTTATCGTAACAACAATTCTAATCGGGGTTATTTTCGCCTCGACAGTCTGGTGTTCGGTAGAAACTGACCTCGCGAAAGCCGCTGGCAACAACCAGATAGTATTTCTTCTCGTTACCGACAATAACGCGATTGGAGTCGATGCGACGAAGAATGTGATTAATCAAGCGGTCAAGGAAAATAAGAACACGCTAATGATTGAAATGGATCGGTCGAATCCTGCAAATGCCGGTTTAGTAGGTCAATATCGTCTCACGGGCGCGCCTGTTCCGCTTATTCTTGTTTTAACGCCAGATGGCATGGTTGCAGGAGGTGTCGAGGGATTAAAAGCCACGACTATGTCATTGAAATCAATGATTCCGACGCCTAAAAAGGCTGAAGTCATCGGAGCGCTTCAGACGGGCAATCCGGTCTTTGTTCTCGCCGGAAACCCTGCAATGGCCAACTACTCCGATGCGTTGAACGCAAATCGGGAAGCTATTAAACAGCTGGGCGGAAAAGCCACGCTTGTTGAAATCAATCTGGGGAATTCAGAGGAGACTGCTTTCATGTCCTCAATCGGAATAAACACCACCTCGACCGTGCCGATAACTGCAGTTATCAATGCTCAAGGTCAGGTAACGGGGACTTTCCCCGGAGCCCCTCCGGCCACTACACTGTCAAAATCGGCTACTGCCGTGCCAAAATCCGGCGGATGTTGCCCAAGTAGCGGCGCAGGCGGAGGTTGTTAATTTTCCAAGATACTCAATTTTAGAAAGGTAGCGCTTTGAACTTCTTAAATCTACTATTTAAAGAGCTTTGGCTGAGAAAATCCCAGCTTGTTTCCGGCCTGCTTGCGATAACGCTCGGAATTGCTGTCATCGTCGCAATCCAGACTGTTTCCGATGTCTCCGAGACGGCGGTGAAAGTTAAGCTCGATAACCTCGGTGCAAATATTCTCGTTCTTCCGCAGGCCTCGTCGGTCGATGATTATTATTCAGCGGACATCGACGCCCCGACTTTTCCCGAAGAGTATGTCGAAAGAATTGCGACTTCGTCATTGCCCGGGGTGGATAATCTTTCTCCCAAGCTAACCCGCAGAATTACTGTTGATGGCATTCCGATCGTTTTAACCGGAGTTCTTCCCGCGAATGAACTCGCCTCGAAACCTATCTGGCAAACAGCAGGATTAGTCGGAGACGGCTTGAACGCAAGTTGCGATCCGGGCAATACGGCAAATCAAAGCTATGGCTATCAGGATGAAAAGCTTCAAAGGAAAGCGGTCGATTCCTTGGGGACAAGCGATGTTCTGGTTGGTAGCATTGTCGCGCAAAGACTGAATTTAAAGGAAGATTCGGACTTGATGATCGAAGGAACTTCTTTTAAAGTCGCCAGAGTTATTCCGGAAACCGGAACAATCGATGACAACCGCGTTTTCGCCCATCTGCACACAGTTCAAGCGCTTCTCGGAACCGGTGCGCAGATCAGCACAATCGAGATTATGGGTTGCTGTTCAGCCATATCCGACGGCCTTCTGGGCAAGCTGAGAAACATATTGCCCGATACTCGAATAACGACGGTCGGCCAAATCGTCAGCACGCAGGTCGAGACGAACAAACTGATGACAAAAATATCCTTGATATTCCTTGTGATAATCGTCATAGTCGGCTCAATTTCAATCGGGAACTACATGTGGGCGAATGTCGAGGAACGCAAGAAGGAGATCGGGACATTTATAACTGTAGGTGCCACGCGAAGGGAGATTTACTCGCTCTTTCTTTTCAAAGCCGTCATCCTCGGCCTCTTCGGCGGGATTATCGGGTATATTGTCGGAAGCGCGTCGGCGATGATTCTCGGGCCATATATCGCAGGGTTCAAGGTTCAGCCGATTCCGCTGTATCTTATCTGGGCTGTGGTTATCTCGGTTGCGATTTCGCTAATAGGTAGCTGGTTCCCGACAAGAAAAGCCACGCGGCTCGAACCTGCAATCATCATGCAGGAGGATTAAAATGTTCCATTTAGATAACATCTCAAAAAAATACAATCAGAAACATGGAATAGTTCATGCCCTATCCGAGGTGAACCTCTCCGTCGAAAAGGGGACTTTTACGACAATCACCGGTAGCTCCGGTTCAGGAAAAACAACTCTATTGCTTCTCCTCGGCGGGTTGATTAAACCTTCGGGCGGAACAATCAAATTTGCCGGCGAGGAATTATATTCGCTTTCGCCGCAAAGAATTGCCGAATATCGCAATAAAAGAGTCGGTTTCGTTCTTCAAACATTTCACCTAATCCCTTATTTAACGGCAATGGAAAATGTCGAGGTCCCGATGATGCTCGGTAAGACCGATCCTGCAAAACGGAAAGACCGGGCATTGGCATTACTCGGCAAAATGGGGCTTTCCGACAGAAAGGAACACCTTCCGCGCGAGCTTTCGGTCGGCCAACAGCAGAGGGTCGCGATTGCAAGAGCACTGGCCAACGATCCCCAAATTATTCTCGCCGACGAACCGACAGGCAACCTCGACCCGAAACTGTCGAACGAAATCCTGACCATTCTCGAAAAGCTCAACGAAGACGATGGGCGCACGGTTATTATGGTCACTCACAGCCCGGAAGCCGCAAAGTTCGGCACACATAATCTGAAAATTGAAAACGGAAAAATTATAACCTAATTTAAAGGAGTAACAAATGGCAAAGCTTACCCCACGCGAAAAAGAACTGGTAGCGATAGGTGCGAGCATCGGAAGCAACTGCATTCCTTGTATTAAATTCCATATTCCGGCCGCCCTTAGAGTCGGGATAGATAAAAACGAATTGGTTCAGGCAATTGAGCTTGCGAACACAGTCAAGCAAGCTCCTGCAAAAGAGGTGTTGGAAACTGCTATAAAACTCGCTTCTGCGGCCCCACAAAACCCAGCCGGCGGTTCAACAGGCGGTTGTGCCTGCGGCGGTGCATGCTGAATACATACGGTAAATCTTGCTAACGGTTAAATGATGTAATTGAGGACAAATTTCGCGTCAAACGATGGTCGAGAAGTTTTTTTTCATTTTTGCCGAAGGGGGGATTCGAACCCCCACGTCCGTAAGGACACTAGACCCTGAACCTAGCGCGTCTGCCAATTCCGCCACTTCGGCGTATGTCGAGGGCTATTATAAGTTCGGCGCAGGCGAATGTCAAGAAAAATTTATCCCTGCCGCAAACGGTCGATGATACGCTCAACCAGCAGGGTTATCGCTTCATCTCGCGCGGTTGCTTCATCCTTTGTCGATTCATCCGCTGGGTATGTCGCGAAACCTTCCAGTGTCTGTTTCCACAATGTCTTGCCCGCCTGGACGTCGTAGAATTCCACCTGCGCTCGCACCTTGACGATGTAATCCAATGGTGTCTCGACGCTTGTATAAGTGTAAACCTCGCGTTCGTATGATCTCACCACGCCGTTTATATAGGATTGAGCATCTTCCTTACCGGGAAGTTTGAATAACCCGCTACCCTGCAGTTTAGCAATAAGTCCTTCAGTGATCGTCGGGGCGATATCGTATCGGTCGGTTTCGTTATCGAAAGATTCCACGAAAGTCGTTTCGATATGCGGATATGGTCGCTCCGTGAAGCTGTAATACCAGCATCCACTGGAGATTAATATAATAAGCAGAGATATTACGGTTAATATTTTAATTATTTTTCCAGGCAATTCGACCTTTCTTGATTACGGTGTGCACGAGATTTTCGCCGTAGAAATAGGGTATCTGTGTGTGGTTAGTCGCGTTCCATATCACGATGTCCGCTATTTTGCCGGGGGTAAGCGAGCCGCACTTCTCCCCCATCCCGATTGCGAAGGCGGCGTTGAGGGTGGTCGCGGCGAGAACTTCCTCGGGCGTCATTTTCATCGATATGCATCCGAGGCTCATAATCAACGGCAGGTTCGTCGTTGGCGAGCTTCCCGGGTTGAAATCGGTCGCCAGCGCGACTACAGCGCCGGAGTCGATGAGTTGTCTTGCCGGTGCGAACTTGCCTTTGCCCAAAAACAGCGATGTTCCGGGCAGAAGTATCGCCACGGTGCTGGATTTCGCCAGTTTGCCGACGCCCTCGTCCGAAACCTCGATTATATGATCCACGCTTATCGCGCCCAGTTCGACTCCCAGCTCAGTCCCACCCATAGGCTCGATTTCGTCGGCGTGGAGTTTGATTTGCAAGCCGAGTTCTTTCGCGCGATTCAGGATTCGGCGCGTCTGGTCAAGATCGAAAACCCCCACTTCGCAGAAAATATCGCAGAACTGCGCGAGCTTACGTTCGGCAACGATGGGCAACATCTCATCGATAATCAGCTCGACATACTCCTCCTCGCGCCCCCCTCGGAATTCCGCGGGAAACTCGTGCGCCCCCATGAAGGTCGGCACGATGTCTATTCGCTCTATCTGGTCGAGATAACGCAACGCCTGAAGCATGTTCAGCTCGCTCTCGGTGGTCAGGCCGTAGCCGGATTTGGCCTCCACAGTGGTAACGCCGTGCGAGAGCATCCATTCGAGATATTGTGTTGCACGCGACGACATGTCTTCCAGTGTCAACTCCCGCGTGCGTTTGGCGGTGTTGAGGATTCCGCCGCCAGCCTTCGCGATCTCCATGTAACTCTTGCCCTCGATGCGCATAGCGAACTCGTTTTCGCGCGTATTTGCGAAAACAGGGTGTGTGTGCGGGTCGATAAGCCCCGGTGTGACCGTTTTGCCCTTGGCGTCGATGATGCGTGTATCGCCGTCGATTTCCAGCTTGTCCAGTAGGTCATGGGTGTCGCCGTAAGCGATTATCTCGCCGGAAGCTATTGCCACCGCGCCGTTCTCGATGATCCCCACCTCGCGCATCTTGCGTCCGTGAAACGGCACCATCCCGCCGTAGGTGTCCATCGTGAGCAGTTCTGAAGCGTTGACTATCAGGATTTCGACTTTTTTATCTTCCATATCATTGCCTCCGACAACAATAAACGCATTCCGCGCGCCAAAGTCAAGCCGGGAATTACAAAAAGTTCGTGACATTCACCGATATCCGATTATATTGGCCTCACTATGAGTGACCGAGACGATAAAAATACTGACTGGCAAATCGCGCCCAAATTCCCCACCTGTTTCGTCTGCGGCGATAAGAACCCTGCCGGTTTGAACCTGACCTTTCGCACAGCCGATTCATGCGCAGTAACCGCCTGGCGGCCCCGCGAGGAACATTGCGGCTATCCCGGCGTCGTTCACGGCGGAATTATCGCCACCGTCCTCGACGAGGCCATGGGATGGGCCGGATGGCGCACCTTCGAAAAGAATTTCTTCTCCGCGGAAATTACGATTCACTACAAGAAATCCGTAACCACGGGGCGCGAATACCGTATCGAGACCGAAATGACCAAATCGCGCGGAAAATTCTACACCGCAATCGGCAAAATCGTCGCGCCGGACGGCGAAATTCTCGTCGAGGGCGAGGGGAAATACTTCGTGAGGGACGACATATGAGCGTGCTCAACGTGAACAACATCGTCAAAGCCAACGACCTTCTACTCGATAAATTCGGCGCGCCGGAAAAACAGACTCGCAGTGGCGGAACCACCGGCCACCTCGTTGCTGGCCTCATGTCCCAGAACACCACCGACATCAACCGCGACCGCGCATACAAAAGCCTCCGCGCAACATTCCCCGACTGGGAATCGGTCGCCAACGCCCCCCTCGACGCCATCGCCGACGCCATCCAGCCCGCCGGCATGATGAACCAGCGCGCCCCGCGTATCAAATCTCTCCTCGAAGCCATCCACGAACGCAGTGGCAAATATTCCGCGGACTTCCTCCTCGAAATCCCCCACGAGAAGGCCTTTGCGTGGCTCATCGAACGCAAAGGCATAGCCGAAAAGACCGCCGCAGTCTTCCTGCTCTTCCAGACCGGCGCGCCCTATTTCCCGGTGGATACGCACATCAAACGCGTCCTCCCCCGCCTCGGATGGTTCCCCGACAAATCCCCGGCGCAAAAAATCCAGCGACGCATGACCGAAATTTGTCCGCCTGCCCTCATGCACGATTTCCACATGAACATCATCGCCCTCGGCAAAGCCCTCTGCAAACCCCGCAAACCCCACTGCGACACCTGCCCCCTCGCGACCATGTGCGAGTTCGAAACACCTTGACACGCAGAACAGATGAGCTTATATTTAGTCAAAATAAAGGGGCGAAAATGAAATATACGATGATTATTCTTGCAATACTGTTTCTTAGCGCATTCAGTTCCCTATGCCTCGCCGGTTGGGAAAGGACTTACGGATTTCCCTGGGCACATGATTTAGGAGCTTACGTAATCCAAACGTCGGATAAAGGGTATCTGATTACCGGAACAACTGATAGTATAGGAGGGGTTTTAGGAACCAATTTGTATCTAATAAAAACAGATTCTTTAGGCAATCTAATGTGGAATAGAACATACGGAGGAACTGAAGATGACGCTGGCCAACGTGTTTTGCCTGCGAATGGTGAAGGATATTATGTTATAGGAAATACCAGATCTTATAGCCATGGAGACATGGATGGTTGGTTATTAAAGATTAACTCAATCGGCGATACCTTATGGACAAAATCATACGGTTCTACACATTACGATTTGTTCGCTGATGGAGATCTATGTCAAAATGGTCTAATTGTAGTAGGGTGGTCTTGCCATCCGGGTATGGGCGAAGCTGAAGCCTGGATTATCAAAGTTGATTCTGGTGGAGATATTATCTGGTCGAAGGAATATGGTGGTTCGGCAGATGAGTGCTGTCATGGAGTAAGTACATTAAAAGACGATGGCTTCATCGTAACAGGTTATACTAGTTCTTTTGGACCAGGAACCACGAATGTGTTTAACCTCAGGCTTGATATTGATGGTGATACAATCTGGACTCGGACGTTTGGCGGCTATATTCACGATATGGGATATTCAGTGGTTAACTCACCTGACAGTTGCTTTGTTATCACTGGATATACAAACTCATTTGGTCCCACATCAGAAGATATTCTTCTTCTGAAACTAGATAGATATGGTGAAACATTATGGTTTCACACATACGGGACTATTGAAAATGAAATGGGCTATTCAATTTCAACAACTTCAGATAGCGGGTTTGTTATTGTAGGTTTCACAAGTACTGATTCAACTGACGATGACATCTGGCTTCTGAAAACAGATAAACTCGGTGATACTCTCTGGACAAGAACATTCGGTGGAGTTTTGTGGGAGCGTGCTTGGTGTGTTAAACAAACCATGGACGGTGGTTTCATTATAGTAGGGCAAACCTCCTCATTTAGCGCAACTGGCGACGTCTATCTCATCAAAACCGATTCACTCGGCTACACGCAAATCGAGGAGACATATTCGACGAAGCCGGAAAAAATCGCCCTCTCCGCCTACCCCAACCCCTTCAATTCCGCCGTCTCAATCACCGCCCCGGCGGGCGCGGAAATCGTGATATTCGATGTGAACGGCAGAATGGTCGGCGAAATCACTGTAGGGGACGGGTCTCCCGTCCCGTCGGCGAACGGTCGAGGAGACCTCGCCCCTACGGAAATTATCTGGCAACCGAACGAAAACATCTGTTCCGGCGTCTATCTCGTCAAGGCGTCAATCGGGGATTCCCGCGCCGAGTCAAAAATCGTGTTTGTTAAATAAAAACGGAGGTTAGGGAAATGTCAAAAGAGTCGCTTGGAAAATGGTATGCCAAAAGAGAGGAAGAGAAGCGCAAAGCTCGCGAAGGAAGAGCCGCCGCAAGAAGAGAACACGCCTCCGAAGTCCGGTCGCTCATGGGGCAGGTAAGACGCGCCGTCCGCAATTCAGGCCTCACACAGACGCAGATTGCGAGCTTTACCGGCGTAGTCAAATCCGCAATCACCCGCATAATGAAGACGAACCACGAATCCGCCCGTTTCGACACCATCGTCCGCCTTCTCGCGGCGACAGGCTATCGAATCGAAATCGTGCCGATAGACCCCCATCAAGACAAATATCGACACTTACGGAAGCTTACACCGCCGCCTTTAGAGGATTAATCCACGGGAAAACGATACCGGCCTGAAGTCGATGACCATAATTATCCAAATTATGGTCATTTAAAAGGTCTTGTGGTTCATTTAATAAGGATATGTGTTCATAAGAATATGTTATTAAGTCGTTTAAACTGAACATATATTCCTGAGAAGAGGATATCTGGTCTATCAAATTGAATATCTGGTCTTTTAAAAAGAATATATGGTCATGAGAAAAGGATATATGGTCATGAGAAGAGACTTATTTTCGCAATTTATCCGCGAGAAGGCCATTATTCTCCTTTGACATCGCCTTTTTTTTGAGTATCTTGCTTTCGGTATGGGCTTTACTATCGGCGCTTTACACCTTTGAGCTTTGAACTAAGGCTATGAACATATTCGTTCTGGACAAAGATATCGAGAAATGCGCGGAGTTCCATTGCGACCTCCATGTGGTGAAGATGATTCTCGAAAGCGCGCAGATGCTGTGCACGGTGTGCCATGAGAATGGTGTCCCCGCGCCGTATAAGCCGACCCATCGGCATCATCCGTGCACGATTTGGGCAGGGGAATCGCTGGCGAACTGGCGATGGCTTAGGGATTTGGCTCTGGCGCTCAACATGGAGTTCCGCTACCGGTTCGATAAGGATTCCGACCACAAATCCGCCGTGGTTGCGAGGGAATTGCAGTCCCCTCCCATCGAAGACCGAGGCCTGACGGAGTTCGCTCAGGCGATGCCGGAGGAATATCGCGTTCGAGGCGACGCTGTTGCAGGATATCGCGCCTTTTACATCGGCAAGAAGGCTCATTTCGCGACATGGAAAAAGCGCCCCGTGCCGGAATGGTTCGCGGAGGGAATCGCGAAAGCACAATTTGAAGAGGACTGAACGGAGGCAATCATGGAAAAGACAAAAGTTGTCGTGAACGATTTGATGCAGACGGATTACGTCTATTATCTGACCGAACCGGCGGGCGAAAATTTCCATCCCGATTTTCAGCCGGAACTCACACCGAAGCAAATGCTGGAAATGGGCGTCTTTGGCGGGAAATACATGACCGACTGCAGGAACGAATTCCCCGACGATTGGTTCGAGAAGGCGAAACTCTGCTCCGAACGCCACGACCCGAAGTTGAACTATTTCGGCATCAACGCCTCCCAGCCTTTATCGGTGTGGCGCGAAAAGGGGTGGATTTACCATGAGGACCCCCGAGGCTGGTTCCAGTGGTATTGCAGATACTTCATGGGCCGCAGATGCCCCGACGACGAGCGTCAGATAAAGCGCTGGAAAGGGATGGTTCGGCATATCGGTCAGATAAAGAGTGCCTGCGAGCCGCGCGATATGTCCTGCCGTCGCAAACAACGCCAGGCACTTTTGCACTGGGCCTACGATTCGCGGAAGATTTGACGCCCCCGTGGCTGGACAAGGATTGCGACATATCCAGCAATCCTCGCGAGCTGTAAGCCCCCCACGCGCACCAAACCCAAACCAAGGGCAATCTCTCCCCTCCCCACGGTCCCTGAGCCGCGTGAAGATGGGATGGTCGATTATTCCGCGAACGGGAGCACACGTCCGTGGGACTTCCTTCGGTCGCAGGTGCTCCCCTACAGGCAAACGCCCCGACCTAACTGCGCTTTGCGGCCCACGGCACGTTTCCGACACACTCAAAAAAGCCAAACGCATTCAAAAGGACTCTGGCCAAAGGAAGCTTGAACTATGACAACTAAACTTAAAATAACCCCCAACTCACAACTCTACACCCTCAACTCTCAACTCGAACCGCCCCAAACCAAACCGGAGCTGGGAATATAAGGAACTTTTTTAAAAAAAACTTGCGGAAAGGGGACTTTTCCTTAAACTTGAAAAAGAGATAGTTGTTTTATAACATAAACTAAAGGAGCGAAAATGAAATTTGTCTATCTTGCGATTATTCTTTGTGCAATTGGGTCTTTGTTCGCAGGTGATATAAAAGGTATCGTTACGATAACAGGTGATCCTGGAACACCTATGGAGATCGGTGAAGTATACCTTTGCGATTCAACTCGGTCGATAATTGACTCAACATGTATAGGTGAAATTGAAGACCTTGAATACAAGTTTGAGGATCTGGATAATGGAACCTACTACATCAAGCTTAAAACCGTGAAAAATGAATCATCAATAACGTGGTTGACTTATGATTGGTGTACAGAATCGACGTATTACAGGGTTGTATTATCAGGAGGAGGAAATGGCGAAGCAGATATTGTGGCTGATGAGATGAGCTCTGATACGACATCATGCGACGATTAGTAATAACTATAGCAATTGTTCTATTTATTTCTGTTTCAAGTCTTGCATTTAATTGGTTCAAATATTATAGAGGGGCTTCGTCTTCTTCATATGAACTAAGGGATGTAATTGAATATCGGACAGAGTTGAAGTTCTTTGGTGCGATTACGGATACCCTTTGGATATTGACTGTAAATCCATTTGGCTCTCTTGAGTATGATAGCTCATATATTAATACAACTTCTTTTTACCCCCAAGAGGCTATTTATTTACCCGATAGCTCTGTTTTTATTATAGCAACAAACTATCTTGATCCTTCACAAGGATATTATTCGATATTTTGGCCAGAATCAGATTCAATTATTGCATTCAATTTAAATAATAAAAGGCCTATGGCTGTTGATATTATGTATGACAGTTCTTGTGTGATTGCTTCTTTCAGGAATATACCAATAGACAGTATTTGCCTTACAAAAGTTGAATTTGGAAGCTGGAGTATTACTAATGATACATGTATTTCTATGGAAGATTATGCCCCTAGAAGTATCTGTATTGATAATAACGGTTCTTTAAATATAGTAGCTGATTGTAGTATTACACTTAATTATAAATATATCAGGATATCTCCTTTATGGGACTCAGTTCGTAGTTATGACATCCCCATAGCTTATGGCCCTTTAAAAATCGCGCAGTCATATGTTAATAACGAATATATAATAGGTGGAACCGGCCCAAAGTTTGCATTGATAGATACAATGGCAAATATTATTTGGGATTCTGATATCATCTCTGAGTGGATAATATTTGACATATTAATGGTTTCTCCTTCTTATTACGCTATTTGTTCTTCGATTGAATCCGGTAGCGAAGATAAATTCGCTTTCGCCGTTATAGATTCAATAGGATCACTAGTTGATTCTATGATAAAAAATGCATCTGATACGGCTTATCATATTTTTAAATCCTCATTGTGTTCTAATGGCGACATTGTATCGGCTGGAAGGATAATAGAACCTATTACAGGTCGAACAGGATGTGGGATTAGATTAAGTATCGACAGTTTATTCAATATTAAAGAAGTTGTCTTATCTCCTTATAATGAATTATTAGTTAGTTCAAATCCGTTTATTTCTTCAATTTCTATAGAATGTTTAAAAACAGAAACTATAAAAATATTTGATATTATGGGGCATCTCGTATATGAAACCAAGGGCAGGAATTGCGTTTGGACGCCAAAACCTCAAATAGGCAGTGGAATCTATTTCGTTCATGCAAATATAAATAATATTAATGTAATCAAAAAGGTAGTTTATTTGAAATAGGATGTTTCTCCCTCACGCTCCGTCGTGGTGCGGGTTAATAGGCGCTTTTCGTCGTTCGTTCTTTTAAAATAGATTTAATTCGCGCGGTTCGTAGGGGCGGGTTTCACGCCCGCCCTTCGTGGGGCAACCGGAAAACGGGAAGGTCTCAGACCTTCCCCTACGGAATTTGCAGACGGCGTCGTCGAATGGATTCCCAAATCTTTTTGCGAAGTCATTTCGAGAAAAGGGAAGGCAATCGAAATCAAAATTTCCGAATCGGATTACAAAAATAAATACGGCGGGGGGTGAAAAACGCCTTGACGGGGGGTTTGATGCGGGGTATTTTGATAATGTTAATTTAGTTAATAGGTCGTTCATTGGAAATGCAAGGTTGGCGGGGGGCGGAAAACACCTTGATACGGCTGAGATGCCTTATTTTATTGGATATGCGGGTTTTGAAAGTTCGAATTTCGAGGAGTAAAACGGGAAGATGGCGAAAGAATTTATCGAATTCGAGGAGTAGAACGGTTAGATTGAGAAGTAATCTATCGAGTTAGAGGAGTAATATTGTTGACACGTGGAGTAATTTATAAAATCGAAGGGGTAATATTATTAACACGAGAAGTAATATGTGAATAATTAGGAGTTAATTTCTTGACATAAAGAGTAAGATATGAATTTTGAGGAGTAATTTTCGTTATCTGAGGAGTAGAATTTGTAGTTGTTGAAGGAAATAATGTTAAAATCCAATCAAGGAGGGTAAGATGTTAGTTCCACACACACGCAAACCAGGGTTGATGTCGCCTGGCAATTACGCGATTTTTGTCAAACAGGTAAAGAATTTTCTGGCCGACGATTCATCGGCTGAAGGACGCCCCACGGTGCCGGATGCGCGTGGAAATATTACTTCATATAAACGACGGATTTCGCCGAGGTTGCGTCGTTATGCTCGACTCGGACGAGGTAAATCCCCGAGGGCAGGAAGGCATCGGGTGTCCAGACCGCATTGCGGATGTCTTCGGGAGATGCGATTCGGTCGATTTCTCTTCCCGATAAGTCGTAGATGCCTATTTCCGATCCGGCCGGTGCGGAGATATTCACAGCTGAATTGAAGGGGTTGGGGTAAACGTTGATGTCGAGCTTTTCCGGGATTCCACCGTGTTCGACGACCTTGAGCCCCTGACCGACGACGGCTCTAATCATCAGATCCCCGTACATCTCCAGCATCGGATCTGACAACAGCGACCAATACCATGAGCCAAGGAACTCGTAATGGAACGCGGCCTGATTGAGGTCGGGGTCGGTCATGTCGAATCCGTTGCTGTATGACGGCGTCAGCTCCTCCCATCCGATATAGAACGCGCCGTCGGGGATGATGACGGGCGTGGGGAGATTTATCGTCCACCAATCCATCGCAGTGCCGGGGATTGTGTATCCCGAAGCGAAGACGGTCAGGGGTTCTCCGGGAGGGCCGGGGGGGCCGTCGTCGTCCCAGACCTTCCAGCGGAACTGGTTGGTGTTCGTGGCGTAGAACATCACCGCGACGAGGGTGCATGGGTATTCGGGCGGGTAGAACCATTCGGCCATCTCCCATCCCGCCGTGCCCGCCAGAGCGGAATCTTCGGGCGTGCCGTCATCGTTAGATAAGATTTCAGCGGTCGCCGTCTGGACGAGAAACAGGACTAACGTCAAAATTATGATCTTTTTCATTTTACCCCCCCTTTCCGACAATTTGGATTCGTTAAATCAACGCGTGGTCGCCGGATTTTTATTTTTCGATAATATTGATACATGACGATAATAAATTTAAGGGCTAATTAGGGCGGTGTCAAGTAATTAATTCGGTAAAAAGGGATTGGAGAATAGGTGCGGGTTGTGGCGGGATTTTTAAGGGATTAATACGCTCCGCGCCCCGACAACACAGCGGGAAGGGTTTTGAGGAGGATTTTGATGTCCAACCAGATGCTCCAGTGTTCGATGTAGTAGATGTCCAGGCGCACCATCTCCGAGAAGGGGAGATCGCTACGGCCGGATACCTGCCACAAGCCCGTCATGCCGGGTATCGTGTCCACGCGTTTGAGTTGCCAGCCTTCGTATTCGGCCAGTTCGCGTTCCAGAGGCGGACGCGGCCCCACCAGCGACATCTGCCCTAAAAAGACGTTGATTATCTGCGGCAGTTCGTCTATCGAGAAGCGTCGCAGAAATTTGCCTACCCTGGTCACGCGCGGGTCGTCCTTGATCTTGAACACAGCGCCCTCGGCCTCGTTTTTGTCGAGTAAATCCTGCAGGCGTTCCTCCGCATCGACGAACATCGACCGGAATTTTATCATGTCGAATTTTCTGCCGTTCTTGCCGATTCGTTCCTGAGTGAAAAAGACCGGGCCTTTCGAGTTCAGTTTAATCGCGATTGCTATCGTTGCGAATATAGGGGAGAGGATAACAAGACCGATTGCACTGCCCACCAGATCCATACCGCGCTTGACATACCTCTGCCAGCTCGCCATGGCGACGTCGCGGAAGGCGATTGTCCCCAGGTCGCCGATCTCGTCGATCTCGATGACGCCGCGCAGAAGGCCCTGGAAACTGGGCACCATCTCGAAAAGCGCGCGCTCCTTGCGGCACTCGTAGATTATCCGCCGTATCGCCGCCTCCGACACGTCCGTCTCCGCAAGTAAAACCTCGTCGATTCGCTCCTCGATAAGCACGCGACGCAATTCGCTCGGTGCTCCGATTCTTTGTGGCGAGTCGTCCGTGCATAGACGCCCCACCAGCCCCCGGTTGGTCAGTGGATCGGCCAGTAACTCCGCTACCGTCCGCTCGGCCAGTTCGCCGTCGCCTATAACGATCTTCCGCGCGACGCCGCGCCCCTTACGCAACATCCGCGTGAGGAACCACATCATCAGCCGATGGTAAATCACCGTCGTCACGAAGGCGATGAACACGCCCAGTCCCAGTGTCAACCGGCTGAACATGATATTGCGGTAGAGAAAGGTCAGCGCCATCGCGACCACCAGCGAGGCGATATTCGCCTTGAGCAGTTTCGCGATTTCCTGCCCCAACTTGCGAGAGAATTCGATATGGAAAAGCTTCTGCCAGGCGTAAGCGATCAGCCATATACCGGTGACGATCACAATCGGGAGTTCGTAAAGCCGGAATGGTTGGTAGTCTTTGGTCAGTGGGATAATACCCGAATCGAAACGAGTCCACCAGGCAAAGGCAAATGATCCGACGATAAGAAGCATATCGCCCAGGAAAAGTAAATTGCGTGCCGTTCTGTTCGTGTTCCGAGATAATATCATCGTTGCCTCCAGGTATATCCAAACTAAACCGCGCAAGGCCGAATGTCAACTGTAATCGAAAAAAATGATTTTTCGGCTCGAACTAATTCTACTTGACATTAGGTCGATTGGGGCTTTTCTTATGTCTAAAGAGATGTTAAAAAACGAAAGGAGAAAAATGAACGAGTTCAACATTACTCAACAGGAAATCGAGGACGGGAAGGGTATGGCCGGCGTGGCATATATCACCTGGGTCGGTTTGCTCATCGCTTTTCTTACGGGCAAGGAAAACCGTTTTGTGATGTATCACGTCCAGCAGGGCCTGGTGCTTCTCATCGCGAGCCTCCTGACCGTGATTCCCTTTATCGGATGGTTCCTGTGGAGCATCTTCATTCTTGTTTGCCTGATAATAGGGTTGATCAACGGCTTTTCGGGCAAAGTCCAGCCGCTACCGCTTATCGGCAAACTCGGATACAAATTCAATCTGGTTAAACCGGTCGAATCGACCGGGGCACCGACGGATGATTCTTCTATTCAACAGACTCCGCCGCCACCGCCTCCTCCCGCGAATCAGGAATAGGATTTATCCATCGAACAATCGAAAAGCCCGACCGTTGTATGGCCGGGCTTTTTTCAATTCTCCTTCTCAATGGAGATTTCTCGTCGCCGCCTACCTTCCCTCGAAATGACAGCTATTACCGTTTTGCCCTTTGCCATTCATTCGCAATCTCCAATCCTCAATCTTAAATCTTAAATCAAAAGGGCGATTCCCCCACCGCCCCAACATTTTGTCATTCCCGACCGTCCACCTGTCATTCCCGACTTGATCGGGAATCCAGTATTTCTCTCGCGCGATTTTCGGCTTCCTCCAGTCGATTTTAGGGTGCCTCTACCCGATCTTAGCGTTCCTCTGGGCGATTTTAGCCTCCCTCTACCCAACTTTAGCATTCCTCTGGTCAAGTTTAGCGTTCCTCTGGGCGATTTTAGCGTTCCTCTACCCAATCTTAGCGCTCCTGGAGCCAATCTTAGCATTCCTCTATTCAGTCTTAGATTAAACTCGTGTCGAGGAATGCTTGAATCGGCTAGAACAATACTAAAACCGGTTCGAGGATCGCTCAACCGGGCCTCGGCGACGGTCAAACCGCCCGAAGCAATGCTCGAATCGTCCTGAGTAATGGTAAAATCCGCCCGGTGGAGCCGCGATTCGTCTCGCGCAACGCGAAACTCGTCTCGAACCAGCCTAAAATCAACCTAAAGAACACAAAAATCGTTTTCAAAAAGCGCAGGGGAGGGTCGCCAGATGAATTCGTTTTCGCTGTCATTGCGAGGAATGTAATGACGAAGCAATCTCTTACGGTAAAGAGAAAGATTGCCGCGCTCCCTACGGTCGCTCGCAATGACGGGGTGGGCTACATTCAACAGCTAACGACTAACGGTTAAATGTAAAGCCCGGGCGGGGAACCCGGGCTTTTTTCCAGAGGAGTGTGTGTAACGGGAGAATCTATCTCATGCGCACAATGCGCTCGATCACCTCGTGCGTCTCGCCCTTTTCGTCGGTGGCGAGGACTTTGTATATGTATGTTCCGTTGGCGATGGGGTCGCCGCGGGAGTCGGTGCCGTCCCATCCGAGGGCGTTGTAACCGACGCTGTTCGGACACATATCGAAATGCCTGACCGGCCTTCCGCGCACGGTGAATACCTTAATCGAGACGTCGGTCATAGGTTCGCCGAGGATGTAAGTGAACTCGGTGTAGTCCTTGAACGGGTTCGGGAAGTTCACTACCTGGCGAATCGGGTCGCCTTTGCCGATAACGAGTTCGAGCGTTACGATGTTGTTGGTCTCCTTGAGTTCGCCGAGGAGGCTGTCCGGATCGACGATTGCGTATAGTGTCGCGTAGTCCTTTTCGATGCCGTATGGCACCGTAACAGTCGCGAAGCTGTCTGCGGGGTTCATTTCCGCGATGATCTGGTCGGTGCCGATTTGCTGTTCACCCTCGAAGAATCGCACGACGACGTTCTTCGCGGTGGTGTTGCCGTCGATGCGGACTGTTGCCTGCAGGTTGACGTTATCGCCTACGACCGGGTCGCGGTCGGAGATGGCGAGATCGCCCTCGTTGAAGAATAGATCGACGCCGTAGAAGATGGTGTCGTCGTCGGAGGGGCGGTAACGGACGTCCGGCAGGACTTCGCCGCTCTCGTCGGTCTCGGTGAACTCGACCGCGAAGGCGTAGAACAGCTCGAGGACTTCCTCGGAACCGGATGCGTTGACCTCGAGATCGACCGGGATTCGCCTTTCCGCACCGGGCGGGATGTGGGCGAAATCCGCCCAATATACGACTTTCGCGCCGCTATCGTATGTGAATGGATACGTGCTGTCCGCGCCCATGAATGTGGCATCCACGCCGACATCGCCCTGAATGGCGATATCGTATGCGATGTCGTTTCCGATGTTCTGTGCGACGAGTTCGATTCGGACGTCGTTGTCGCCCTGAGTCAGATAGAAGTAGCCGGTGGAATCGACCTCCACGCCGTTGACCTCGGTAACGCTCTTGGAGAGCTTGAGTTTCGCGCCGCGCGCCTCAACGTAAATCGGGTAGGTCGAGAATTCTCGCGGGATTCCCATGAAGTCGTTGTATCCGCCGATTGCGCCCTCATCGAGGGGCAGGCTTTCATTCGCCGACGGCGGATCGACATCGACCTTGGCGCCAATCCAGAAATTATCGACATAAATACTGGGCGGCCAGGGCGATGCTACCGCGGAGGGCATTGTTGCAGTGAGTTCCTCGCCTACTACGGCCGCACTGACGGGCGACAGCGTTGCCCAGTTCTCCATTGTGGGCTGGCTGTATCCCCAGCGGACGTCGGAGGACGGATCCCACATGCCGACGTAGTCCTCGAATTCCGTTGCGAAGTCGGTGAGTTCGGCTTCCGCGCTTATCAGGTATGCCGGCTCGACAATCGTTGCTCCGTCGCGTTCGACTATAGCGAATTTCGCGGGCGGGACATCGACCGATACGGGAGTTCCGGGGCCTGATTCGTCGTAGTGGCGTGATAATGCGGAGAGCTTGAGTGGAATCTCGTAAACGCCGACCGGCAGGCTCGGATCGATCTGCAGATGCCAGATGAAATATCCTCTACGGGAGGATTGTATCTCCGGAATCGCGATACTGCCGTCAACTTCGCCGACCTGGAAGAGGACTTCGTCCGCGGATGGATTGAAACGCCAACCAGCAGTGAAGCTTCGTGGATCGTCGCCGGAAGTTACGATCGGTTCGCCCGTAGAATCGAATTCCACATGTTGCGGGACGAAGGGGCGCGGATAACAGCCATAGCAGAGGAAGGGTTCGCATCCGGGGAGACCTGCGATGTTCGGCGCTACGGTTGTGTTATACCAGTGGTCGCCCGAATTGTTATCGACCTCGACAATGAACTGCAGGAAGGAGCCAGTTTCTGTCCTGGGATAGCCCTCGGCGGAGAGTATCGTGTCATCCGGGGTTACCCAGGGAAGGGCGGTTACGGTAACCGCTTCGTCGTCCGGGTCGATTCGAGCCATCCAGTAGGCGTCCGGCTCGAAAAGGCTTGCCGGTTCGCGCCCGCCGACGTGTGTGGTCAGCGATATTTTGCCGTAGCCGGTGCCGTCGAGGTATGGATCGTAATCGATGTCGAATTCTTTAGGCTCATCCCATTCGGCGATGCGCCATCGCATGAGGACGGTATCGGGGTGAAGCGGGATGACAGACGGTGTCGCGCTTCGGGAAGCGAATCCTATGCTGTGCCCCTTTGCGAAAGCGAATTGCGCGTGCGACCATTGCACCCAGGGCGAGCCGCCGAAGATTTCCTCGTTGACCAACCATACGCCCTTGTTGATTTCCGCTGGGCCTTCGTAGCCATTGCCGGTGTATTTGACATGGACTTTCAGGCGTGTTTCGCCGAGGTGTTCACAGAGGTCGTCGCCGTAAGAGCTGTCAGCACCGGGACACCATCCTTCGTGAGGTTCGGCCAAATCGCCTTCGATTGGAGTTGTGATGTCCCAGGGATTCACCGCGAATGTGTCCTCGGCGTCCTCGCCGTTCATGGGTGGCCAGAGATCATGAAGATAACCAGTTCCGGAAACGAACCTGTCACCGAAATCGTCGTCCCAGTCGTCCTCGCCGTCGAAGTTATCATCGTCGAGAGCGGGTGGAATGAGTATTTGCGGTATCAGAATTTCCCACTTAAAGGGATATTCATACACGACAATTTCTTCGCCAACGTCGGGGAAGCCGATCATATAGGGCATGAAGCCATCGACAAGTGCGTCTATATCGATAGCTCCTCCGCCATCGCGCGGAAGGTCGATTTCGTAACCGCCGATGCCCTTGGGGATTTCATGCACCATGTAACCGACGACGCCGTCGCCATAGCCATCTGGGGCGGCGGAGAATCTTTCCCAACCAGAGCCTTCGCTATCATAATCAAATATGAATTGTCCATGATCCTGTCCGACGTTCTTCAGCCAATAGCGCGAATATTCGGTGCTGGCGCAGAGTTCGAAATCTATATCAGCTTCGCCGTATTTGGGAAGATACTGCATTTCCGCGCCGGTCGTTGCGTCGGTGATTTTATATGTGCAACTGATGTATTCGAATTGTAACGGGTTAGGCAATGGTGTGTAATATGTATAGCTGACGCGAATCGGCGTCTTCTTATCCTTGCCCCAGATGGTTTCGTATTCTATCCAGCTATAGTTGCTTGAATCGCACTGCGGTTCGGTCATTGTCGGTTCGTGGCCGCCGAGGTTCATAACCGCGATATATTCGCGTCTCGGCCAGGGCACGTGGCCGACGTCGATTGCGTCCGGGTCGGGGACAGTTTCGCCGTCGTCCAGGAAAACGAAGCCCTCATACGCGCCGAAATGGACGTAAACAAGGCGCTTCCAGACGATTTCATCTGTTACGGTATCGACTTCCATCCAGTGTTCCCAGTTATCGTAGTAGTAGGGTTCATCGCCAATTTCCGGTATCGTATCAACATCGACAAGCAGGCTTCCCGCGGCTTCTGCGGCTCCAAGCGCCATACCTACCAGCGGCGGAGGGTCTATCCAGAGTTCCCAGCTCGCGTAAGGATCGAACCAACCGTAACCGGGGAAGGGGTCCAGGTTGTGTGTCCATTCGCAACGAATCGCGCGGATTTTATCGTCCGGGTCCTCGATCTCGAAAACGCCGTCGCCGTCAGAATCCACCGGGCGTATGCCGTCGTGATCGATGTCCTCGTATTCATCGCTCCAGGGATTGAGCCAGTAGATTTCCTCGATTGTAAATGAACCGTAATCGTCCGGTTGCGGGTGCATCGTTGTAACGTCGAGCCATGCATCGGGGTCGCCGTCGCCGTCGAGATCGCGAAAAATTTCGCCCGGATCGACTTCGCCGTTCATATTCGTGTCCCAGTCGCCGCGAAGGACGTCCACGAATTTGCCCCCCGGCGTGCGAATTATCGGCACCGTCATCGGATCGACCCAGTAGATGGGCACATCCAGCGGGATGTATTGGACATACTTCGTATGCAACGCCGACGTGCGTTCCTTGTTTTCGAAGATCGTGAACATCTTGAAAGGCTGGAAATATTCGCCCAGTATGTTCTTCCAATTCAGGTCGGTGTCCGCCCAGATTTCGGCCTCGAAAAGGTATCGCACGCGAATGCTGTTCCTGTAGGAAGAACGGAGAACGTCGTCGTCCGGGTCGGTATAATATAGGATGCTGGACGAGACATAACCGAGTCCCTTATTCCGGTCGAAGAGGTAGTCGTCGAGGTCTTCCCAGGCCGCATCATCTGCAACGGGAGTGGAAAGCTGGTAGGTGATAATAACCTCGCCACCCGCCGGAATCGTCCCTATATCATAGGTAAGATAAGGATAGGAAACGCTGGGCGAAGGGCCGGTAACTGTGCCTTCGTAATTATAAAATGTTTTTAGCTCCTCGACAACGCTAACGTTATCGATTGGGACGTTCCATAAATTCCGAACTCGAAGCGTAACTTCGAACGTGTGTGCTTCGTTCACAGGGAGAGCAATCGGTGCGACGTCCGAGGAATCGATATCGACGTCGGTGAAGACACTTCGGACGTTCATGACCTTGTTCGAGAATGCCGAGAGAATAGCGTTCATCGTCCATTCCCATTGCTGTTCGTCGTCCGTGATTAATGCTCCAGTGGTGGGCATTCCCGCGTTAACCAGGACTCGACCACCGCCGATAGCTACTTCGGCGACAAGTGGTTTGCCTATATCGGAGGGATCCCAGCTGGACGCAATCGCGAGAATCGTATCCATGCCGGGGATATTGATTGTGGGGCCAAGGACAGTGTAGATTCCGGGCGAACCGTTGTCGAATCCCATCGGATGTGTCGGATCAATGACGTCAACGTCGCAGAAGCCGGTAACAGTGCCTTCGACGGGATCGTCAAGATTGATGCTCCCTGAAGGCAGGATGCCGTAAGCTTCGAGCAGATAAGAACCGGTGCCCTCGCAATAAATGGTCCCGCCGGCATTGAGAAAATCGATAAGTGCGGTGCCGACATCGGGATAACGCGCGACCATCTCGTCCATAAAGACGCTCATCGTATCCGGGTATGTTTCGAACGCCGGTATAACGATAAGTTTAGTTCGCCATGAGAAATCGGAATATGACGCTATCGTCGAATCTACGAAAGACTTAACCAGACCTTCCGCGTCGGGGAAGCGATTGAAGAGATCGACGAAATAGGCATATTGCCAAGTCGAACTTACCCCGAGAACGTCCGTAACACTGCTCTTGATTATGGCCACGGACTCATCTCCGGGCAGTGATACGCAGTAATTCTGAGGATAGGTTGACGAACTAAACGAACCGACGTTCGCATGATCGAATGGTCGGGACGCATTCAGCGTGTCGGGGAATAGAAAATCCCCGCCCATCGACCATATAATCGGGATCTCGCCATATTCAGTAGCCAGCGATGGATCGTAGCTTCCCCTTTCGCCCCAGCTGATATAAGCCTGCCATGCGGCAAAACCGTATGCAGAGAGGGGATCGGACTGGGTAACATCCGTGGGAATCTCCGTCAGGCTGGCGAATGTGGCGGGAATAAGAACAGCCACTATCATTAGAGTGGCTATCTTTGTATAAATTTGCCGTGCCATTTGGAACCTCCAATTGGCCGCGGCCACGAACTCAATCTCTTTCCATAAGAGAATATACGACTATTTTTCGAAATTGCAACAAAAAAAATTATTTTTTTTCTTCATCGTCCTCTTCGATGTTCTCGAGGATCTCCTTTTCCTCGCTGGAACCCGGTTCGGTTCGAAGCAAATCGATATCGACCTTTTCGGAAGACCTGATAAACCCGCCGGAAACTTCCTGTTCGGACATGATGAATTCTGGATCAACCCTTTCCCATTCCGGACGCTCTTTATCCTCCATTTCCTCAGCGTCCACTTCCTCATCGACGGTTTCATCGCCCGGTTTGTAGCTCTTATAATGATAGGTGAGATGGATATTTGTTATCTTTCCTCCGCCCGCCTGGTCTAAAGACCCCTCTTCTTCGTCTAGAGGTTTCATTTTGACTATCAGGGTTTCATTGAAAAATCTAATTCTCCTAACCAGAGCTTTAACGAGTTCGGTTCTGTAACTTAAATTCATATCATACAGGCTCTCGACCGATTTCGCGGCGAAAACCGGCGACAGAAGCGGACTACTCGACGGATCGTCGGATTCAAGCCCGGAGTTATTCTTGCGGATTTCGTCGATTTCCTCCTCGACCTCGATAAGTTCCTGAACCAGATCGTCCCGATTATAACCGGCGTAGGGAAGTAATTCCATCAATTTACGACGTTTGATCTCGAGTTCGTCGATGACCGAAAAACTTCTCATCAGTTCATCCTGATCGCCCTCAGGCGTTTCGACGTTGGGAAATTTTTTATTTAACCTTTCATATAGATGATCGATGAGCTTATTATCGACGAATTCCGCTCTGTGAATATTGCTCGGATCACAACGCCTGCCACATCCGTAAAAAAGGAGGGGAGATTTGTCGTCGACCTGAAGCGATCTCGTTGAGAAAATAGCCATCCTGAATGAACAATATCCGCAGACGAAGAAATTTTCTCTGTCCAGAACCGACCACTTCTTGCCGGGCGTTCTAACCTTGATAAGCCTGTCGCGATACTTCTCGAACCGCTGTTCGGACATCTCCTTAAAGCGGCGAATTCTCTCCTCGCGTTGTTCACGTAATGTTTTAATTTTTCGTTTTGCCATGTTAACTTCAATACAAGAACACTAACTTATAAGCAAAATAAGGATTATTCGTGAAAACGCAAGCGAATATCATTGGAAAAAATAACGAGGAATATAACTTCATTATATATACTTCTTGACATTGCTTCTTAAGGAGTATATTTTGTCCAACTTGTTTGAACCGCCAAGCGGGAGGACATCGATGAGCGATACATTTCCCGGGGGAGTTCATCCGCCGGAAGCAAAACATTATAGCGAAGACAGACAGATCGAGATACTCGATCCGCCTGAAGTGGCTATTATACCCCTGTCTCAGCACATCGGCGTGCCGTCTGAAGCTATTGTCGATAAGGGCGACCGGGTTCTTCTCGGCCAGAAAATAGCCGAAGCGAAGGGATTTGTTTCTATCCCTCAGCACGCCTCGGTTGCCGGAACCGTGAAGAAGATAGGGCTACATCGGCATCAGGTTACCGGCAAACTCGAACCGCACGTCTTCATCGAGAACGACGGCACGGACGAACGCGCCCGGGAACTCGAAGCCCTTGGCGATTCCTGGCTCGATATAGAACCGAAGAAGATAGTCGAAATCGCGCGAGAGGCCGGTCTTGCGGGCATGGGCGGGGCGACTTTCCCCACCTGCGTCAAACTATCGCCGCCGCCGGGGAAAAATATCGATACTGTGCTACTCAACGGCGCCGAATGCGAACCATACCTGACAGCGGATCATCGCCTGATGCTCGAATTCGCCGAGGACATAGTTAATGGACTACTCTTAATCGGCAGGGCGGTCGGAGCGGAAAACCTGGGAATCTGCATAGAAATGAACAAACCGGACGCGATAGAGACAATGAATAACACGGTAAAGGGAACCGGAGTCCAGGTCTATCCGCTTAAGGTCAAATACCCTCAGGGCGCCGAAAAACAGATGATCTACGCCGTTACCGGCAGAGAAGTCCCCAGTGGCGGGTTACCCTTCGATTGCGGATGCTACGTCCAGAACGTGGGCACGGCAAAAGCTCTCTACGACGCTGTTGCCCAAGGCGTTCCGTTATATGAAAGGGTCGTTACGGCTTCGGGGCCGATAATCAAAGAGCCGTCGAATTTCCTGACGAGAGTCGGAACGCCTTTCCAGACCCTCATCGACAAAGCCGGCGGTGCGACGGAACCGGTAGGCAAGTTGATTTCCGGCGGCCCAATGATGGGTCTCGCTCAATCGACAGCGGAGGTCGTCGTTACCAAGGGGACGAGCGGAATACTCCTGTTTGGGATCGATGACGCCCATTCGAGACAAGAATTGCCGTGTATCAACTGCGCGAAATGTGTCGATATTTGCCCAGCTTATCTCATACCTACGCGAATCGCCGCCTGCGGGGAATACGACTATATCGAAATGGCGCAGAAACTCGGCGCGCTGGATTGCATCGAGTGCGGAAGTTGCGCCTTTATTTGCCCAAGCGACAGGAGATTACTGCATTACATTAGAGTCGCTAAAAACGGCATTCAGAGAAAAATGGCCGAGGAAAGGGCCAAGGCAGAGGCTTAATATGAAACTTTCTCTCCTAATAGAACCGCAGAATATCGTCACCCCCGTCGCGTCGGAGACTCCCAGGGGCATTATCGAAGAGTTGCTGGCACATGCGGGTGCCGGCGATAAGGATATATGCGACAGCTATTGCAAGGATGTCCTGGCGAGAGAAGAACACGGCGGGACTCTGCTGGGGGGAGGTGTTTATTTCCCCCACGCCCGGACGGCTACGGACGGCGAGATGAAAATCGCATTCGGCGTTAGCTCGAAAGGGATCGATCTCGATACGCCTGACGGCGAACCCGTTAGATACGTTCTGTTAATAGTCGCTCCGGTCGAAAAAAATACGGCTCTCCTGAAAGCGAGAGCGGCCTTTATAAAATTCCTCTTAAACAAAGGTAATTCCAAAAAAATTATCGAAGCCGACTCGCCTCAGGAAGTCCATAAAATCATAAAAGAGAACGACGTTTACATAGGCGATATGCTTACCGTTAACGACGTCGTGAATAGCGAGATCGTTAGCGTTGAGCCGGATATGACACTTAGACAGCTTCTGAACAAGATGTTTGTAGAAGAGCTGGAAACACTGCCGGTTCTTGAAGATGGCAGGATAATAGGCGTCGTTACAGGCCAGGAAATACTACGACTCGCAATTCCAAAATTCGCGGACAGGATTTCGTCTCTGAAATTCATCGAAAGCAGAACGCCCTTCGAAGCTATTCTGGTTCAACGCGATGAGACAACGGTTGCCGACATTATGGAGAAAGACTTCCTCAAGGCTCATACCGATGTCAGCCTGCTTCAAATCGCCCATTTGATGGCGACAACCGGCCGTAAATACGTTTATATAGTGGACGAAAAGGATAACGAAACGTTCATAGGAATAGTCAGCCGGCGGGAACTACTAATTAAAGTCCTCGTGGCATAAGTATAAATGAAAGTTCTTTCACAAATAAATATCCTCATTCTGATCTTAATCTTATCGTTGACGTCTTTCGCGCAAGGCGATTTGATGGGCAATAACATCCCGGTTTATCCCTTCTTCAAGGTAACGGAAGGTATAGCCGTTCCTTTTGTAGAAGGCGTTCGACAGGAATACTCGCCATATTGGGATCTTAGCGCGGGGCTGTCATATGAATACCTGACGGTTGGCGTATCGGTTAGAAGCCATTTCCTTCAATCCAAATCGGATACGATACTCGAAAATGGTCTCGAAATAGCCTCGGAGGGCCATACGGCCATACTCGTTGGGCACGTCGAGGGCAAAGCCGACGTTTATAGCATAAGGTTCTCGGCAAGCATCGATCTTGGGATGATATGGTTTCACGAACTGGATCACATTCGATGGCGATGGAATAGATCGAAGCTCCCTATAGTCGGGCTCGGTCTGGATTTTCGCGTTCCGCTTGGAGGCAAAGTCGCACTTAACGTGGGCGGAGGATATATGGCCGCTTTCGAGGGATTCGAGGTCGATGCGAAAGCATATAATTCGGTGCATGGCAACCTCGGATTGGTTTACGACGGAGGAGTTCTCTTTTGAGATCAATCGGAATAGCTACATACGCTCTTCTGCTCCTGGCTTCGGTATCGATGTCTCAGCCCAGCGAACGTCCGCCGCGCCCTGCGGAACCGATTAAACCGCCACCAAAAGATGAACGCCCCGCGGTCGATAGAGCACTTCGAAGAAAACCGAAACGCCTGGCCTTTTCCGCGGCGATATCCGGCGGCGCTGTCATTTATCAAAAAGGAACGTGGATTTGTCCCTCTCTGGGTGTAACTTACGGTAATTTCGGTTTCGGAATCGAAGCGGGCTATTGTGATTATCGAAGAGAATTCATCGGAAATGCCGCGAGTTTCGTCAGCCCGGGAACAGATGACGTCAGCGAACACGGGAGCTTATTCAAACCGGCTCTATACGCAGAATACAGATTAGATTTCAGCAAGATAATCCTCTCCCCAAAATCCACTCTCGGCTATTCGGAAATCATATCGAAACGCTGGTCGGAAGAACATCCCGATACATCGCATTTCGATCGCGACCGATTGACCAACACCTGGGAATTGAATATCGGAGTCCCTGTAGGGCCGATAATAGCCGGCGCGACTGTCCAATGGTGGGTGATCAACCCCTGGTTCTATTTCTATCCTGAGGATATAGGCATGGTAACTACCGGATTATGGATAAAACTGAAATGAGGATATCGATTTTGGTTGAAAATAAATCGCAAATAGATCGGAGGCGAATTGTCCGATAACAAATTCATAGTTTCATCTTCGCCGCATTTGAAAGCGAAACACACTACACCCACAATAATGTGGAACGTCGTGCTGGCTTTGCTTCCGGCGTGGATATTCGGGATTTATTTCTTCGGGGCAAGGGCGCTATGGCTTACTATTATCGCAATAACGACGGCGGCGCTTACCGAAGCCCTGATACAGAAAATACGCAAGGTTCCTGTAACGATCACGGACGGCTCCGCGGTTATTACCGGGATGCTGTTGGCGTTTAATGTCCCTCCGGGCGTTCCCTGGTGGGTGGTCGCGGTCGGGAGTTTCGTCGCAATTGCCATCGGTAAGCAGGTTTTCGGGGGATTGGGCTACAACCCACTGAACCCGGCTCTCGTTGGCAGGGCATTCGTGATGGCAAGCTGGCCGGTAGCCATGACAACCGAATGGATAGCGCCGAAGGGCGGCTCACTCTCCGGTGCCGTGGGAATGGACGCCGTTACCGGCGCTACGCCGTTAACTGTCTTGAAGCTCTCTCGCGATAAAATCCTCAACCCGGAAACGTCCCAAACAGTTGTCGAACAGGCGCAGAAAGCCGTCGATCTCGTCTATAACGCCTGGCCACAAATGGCTCTCGGCAACATAGGCGGATGTATTGGCGAGGTTTCGGCAATAGCGATTCTCATCGGCGGGCTGTATTTAATCATCAGGGGATTCGCGGACTGGCGCACGCCCATTTCCTATATCGGCGGCGTAGCCCTTCTCGGATGGCTATTCGGCGGCGTTAGCGGAATCGCAAAAGGGCACGTTCTCTTCCAGATATTCTCAGGCGGCCTTTTCCTCGGAGCTTTCTTCATGGCGACCGATATGGTAACGACCCCTATCACCAAAAAAGGCAGATGGATTTTCGGAATTGGATGCGCCGTCCTCACCGTCTTCATCCGGCGATGGGGAGGCTACCCCGAGGGCGTAAGCTACTCGATCCTGCTGATGAACATCTTCACGCCGATAATCGACAGACACACCCGCCCGAGAATATTCGGCACGTCACGCAAGAAAGAAGGGGGTGATTCGGAATGAAAAGCATAATTGTCCCCGGCGTAATACTCATGGCTTACGGTCTTGTAGCCGGTCTCGCGCTTGGACTTATCTATCAGGTTACCGCACCGAAAATCTCCGCCCAGGAGGAAGCCGCCCGACTCGCGGCCATAAACGAAGTTCTCCCCGAAGCTGAGGTCTTCGACCCGGACACCGCAGGCGAAATCCAATATCTTACAGGATATCCCGATTCAACTAAAACTCAACCGGTGGGATACGTCGTTACGGCCTTCGGAACGGGCTTCTCATCCACGATACGAACCGTAGTTGGTGTAAAACCCGATTTCACGATTAGCGCCATAGAGATCGTATATCAATCCGAAACGCCCGGGCTCGGCGACAACGCCGTGAAATCCCCCGAAGAGGGAGTCGAACCGCCTTTCGAGGTGCAATTCGACACAAAAGACCCGGATATTTTAAAGGTTGACAAGGACGGCGGCCAAATCGAATCGCTTACAGGAGCCACCATTACGAGCAGAGCAATTACTAACTCCATCGCCAAAATTGTTAAACAACTCGAAAACGCCCTCGTCTCGTCTCCGGGTTTCTCCCTGCCCGGCGGACCCGATTGCGACCCTAAAGATCCCAACGATCCCGATTGCAAACCCGATTCAACCGAGAGTGAAGACAATAAAATAATGGTTACCGATTCCACTCAGGAAGGAGGCGCGCAATGAGTAAAATATTAAGAGACCTGACAAAAGGCCTGTTAATAGAGAACCCCGTCCTGGTGCTCGCATTGGGGCTATGTCCGACTCTCGCCGTTACGGGAAGCGCGTTCAACGGATTCGGCATGGGCGTGGCGGCAACCTTCGTCCTGGTAATGAGCAATCTCATAATATCATTGATTAAACCGCTCGTTCCTGCTAAAATACGAATCCCTATCTTCATCACGGTCATCGCGACATTCGTTACGATAGTTAAGCTCGTTATGGCCGCCTATGTTCCCGCGTTGTCTAAATCATTAGGCATCTTTATCCCGCTTATCGTCGTGAACTGTATTATCCTCGGAAGAGCCGAGGCATTCGCAAGCAAACACGGAGTCATTCGCTCACTCGCCGACGGAATAGGTATGGGAATAGGATTCACGGTAACTTTGATTCTGCTGGGCGCGTTTAGAGAACTACTCGGCGGAGGCACAATATTCGGCGTCGATATTATGGGCGGGAGCTTCAAACCCGCACTGCTGATGATATTGCCGCCCGGAGCTTTCCTCTCGCTCGGAATGATGGTCGCAGGTTCTCGATGGATATTGGAAAAAACCGCTAAGAAGGAGGCGTAATCATGGCAAACCTGCTCGTTATAGCCGTTGGGGCAATACTGATTAACAACTTCGTCCTATCGCGTTTCCTCGGCTTATGCCCCTTCGTGGGAGTCAGCAAGAAGACTGAAACCGCCGTAGGCATGGGCATGGCGGTGATCTTTGTAATGACACTCGCCTCCGCGGTAACATGGGTAATATGGACTTACCTTCTATCGCCAGGCGAGTCCAACATATTCTGGATTATCGCACACGCCCTCGGTAGCGACGCTTCTGCGGCGAGTTTCGACCTGAGATACCTCGAAACAATAGCTTTCATCCTGGTTATAGCATCGCTGGTGCAGTTCGTAGAATTAGTCCTCAAAAAGGCCGCGCCGGCGCTATACGAGGCACTCGGAATATTCCTCCCGCTGATAACCACAAACTGCGCGATTCTCGGCGTGGCAGAACTGAACACAATGACCGAAGGCTACAACTTCATCGAGTCGCTGGTGCACGGTATAGCCGCGGGAATAGGCTTCACTCTCGCGCTTGTCATGATGTCCGGCATTCGCGAGAAATTGGAATTCGCGCCCGTGCCGAAACTCATGAAAGGCCTGCCGATAGCTTTCATCATATCCGGCCTGATGAGCATGGCCTTCCTCGGCTTCAGTGGCCTCAAGTTCTAATTCGACTGCGAGATAATCCCCCGAAAGCGCGGCTACGGTCGCGCTTTTTTTCTCCACACGCCAACCGCGAAAAAAATCCAAAAAAACTTGACTTTTAACTCGCGATATCGTTTATTGTGAATACTATAAATATAATACCCGAGAAAAACCGCGTTGTAATCAAATTGACGGAATCCGAATACGGACGCCTTCGAGTCGATGTTCGTAAACCTGAACGACGACCACGATGTCAGAACCGAAGGCCTCGACTGGCCGCCGGGGTCGCACCACGAGGGCATCTACCGCGCGAAAATCAAACCGATACACCTGTGCAGAACAATCGGCGAGGCATGCGCGGTCGAACAGGCGGGGCCGCTGGACATCCTGTCCCTATACCCATTCTGGAAATACGGCTTCTGCTTCTCCGACGATAGCAAACTGTCATTCTCATTCACCGAAATCGACCCGCACAAAAAGGCGAACCTCGCGGACGAATTCGGTGTCTGGGGGGATCACTTACCGCTAATAATCGGGCGGGGACGCCCTGGCTTTTAGTGGGAATGGGAATTTTTCCTATAATAGTAGTGGCGTCTGCGCCGCGGGTAGCGTCGAATGTGGCTTCGATACGGCCTGCGGCCTACTCAGCCACCGTGGTGATTGCGGTTTCGTTGAGTAGAGCGGAAGCCCGCGCTGGCACCTGTAGGGTATCGAAACGACATTCAAGCTCAAATTCCCCCTTCTAACAACTAACAGCTATCGACTAACGACTTATGGCGAGACTGGCGCGATATTTTCGTCCGGCATAATGTAAGGAAAAAACCAAACCGGACGTAGAAAATAAGGCGTGTGACCGAAGGAAAACCCACGGGTTAGCCGGTGGTCGCGGTGAAATTTTACAGGCATCAAAGGCTGTCGGGACTCACGGTGCCGATTTCGCGGAAGGTAAATTAAGGCGATTCGAGTTATATCAGGTTTTCGATTATATCGCGCATCTTGCGGAAGGCCTCTGCGCGGTGGCTGATGCGGTTCTTTTCTGACGGGTCGATTTGCGCGAGCGTTCTGCCGTCGGGGAGCGTGAACACTGGATCGTAGCCGAAACCCTTCTCCCCCACCGGCTCGCGGGCGATTGTGCCGACGAGCCGTCCCTCGGCGACGAACTCCCTGCCGTCGGGTAAAACCAAAGCCGAGATGGTGGCAAAATATGCGTCGCGGTCGCCGTCGGGGATGTCGGACATCTCGCGGAGGAGTTTGCTGTAGTTGTCCTCGTAGGTGGCGTCCTCGCCGGCGTATCTGGCGGCGTAGATACCCGGCGCGCCGTCCAATGCGGAAACGTAAAGCCCGGTGTCGTCGGCGATTGCAGGTTGGCCGGAATATTCGCACATCTCGCGGGCCTTTTTGAGCGCGTTTTCCTCGCAGGTCGCACCGTCCTCGACAGTCTCAGGAAAATCCGAGTAGTCGTCCGCTGTCTCGATCTCGACGTCGAGGCCGTGAAGTATGGCGGCGATTTCGATGACTTTATCTCGATTATGTGTCGCGAAGACTAATTTCATAAATTCAAGTGCCGCGCCGCTGGGCACGATGGTTGCGGACGAAATCGGGTAATCGGTATCAAATCGTCCATGCAAGCGTCGTGACAGCGGCGCGGCGGGCGCGGGATGAGTGCTGTGATTATAACGTCTTATTTCAATAGAACCATACTACGGACGTCATCCGTGCCGGACAGCCGGTAGAAGTATATCCCGCACGGGACAACATCGCCGTCGTCGGTTCTGCCGTTCCATACCGTAGAACCGCCGTCGATGGGCAATTCGTGGACGATTCTGCCGTTGATATCGAATATCTCGATTAAGCCGTTGCAGTTCTTATTCGCGCGAATCGTAGTCGCGGAGTTGAACGGGTTCGGTGTGTTGCCGGTCAACCTGTAATCTTCGGCAAGCCGCGGGTGTTCGCCCACTACAGCGCCCTCGTCTATTTCGACGTCGTCGATGAACCAAACGTCGGCCATATAACCCTGATAACGGAAGGCTATGAAGACCTCGTCTCCGGCGAAATCGTCCAGAGAAATTGTTGTCCTATTGTATTCCATTTCAGTGGCGGGCGATAGTTCCTGAACCTCGACCCAGTCGTCAATGAAATGTTCCGGCGTGGCTCCGGCGGTGCTTGCCCAGATGCCGTGGTAATACGTGTCCATACTGTAGAAGCTCATCTCGTTGAAACTGATATGCGCGCTGGACACGTCACCAAGGTCGATGAGCGGCGTGTAATACCATATATCGACCATAGCGCTTTCCTGATAGGCCATGCGGGTGTAGGGCATACTCCCGATGAAGGCCGTATCGCCGACGAAACTCGTATCGACCAACCAGAACATCCCGGTGCCCTCGCCCGTATTGCCCTGATTCCATTCCCAGTTCTCGGCTTCGGTATCGAAACTGTTCGTATAGGGAATTGAAACGGAGGGCAATGCGGTAGGTTGCAGGAGGATATGCCCGACAAGCGAAGCGCTCGATATGGAGGTTACTTCGAGTTCGGCGGCGTCGAGTGTAGTGTCGGTTACCGAGGGCGTTACTGCGAAATGGACTTTCAATTTGGCGGTGTCTCCCGGAGATATTTCTTCCGTAAGGCTCACGGGAGTCGTGCCGGTTTCATCAAGAACTTCCACCGGCCAATCGCCTACCTCGCTGAGATCGACACCGTATTGATCCGGCGCTGTGCCCTGGTTGATAATCCTTACACGGTAGTAGATGTCGCAATCGGGCGCGCAATAGGCCCCGCTGAAGTTCGGTTCGAGCGAGAACGCATAGGGCGGGGGTTCGCCGATGTGAACATCGTCAACCTTGAGGACGAAATCGTCGAAACTCGTGCAACGCCAGGCTATATAAATGGTTTCTCCATAATAGGGTGCGAGACTAAAAACCTTCCTGCTCCATTCCGGCGGAACGTCCGTTTCGCCGTAAATGGAATCGGTGAAACTGGAGATATCCGCGGTCGTCGTGGAAATCCAGACCTGATAGCTTTCAAGCCATATAGGGTCGGTTTCCTGACTCGCCGCCCACCAAACGAGAACGTGGGCTGAATCCTCGACGGTAATAGGCGGAGTAATCAACCAATCGTCGTTGGCGACCTCGGTGTCGTAGTAAGTTCCCGCGGAACGAGAGCCGGTGTGTGCTGTTCCGTCAGCCTGATAGATAAACCAGGCCATGCCGTTTCCGTCCTCATCCACTGTCGTCCAGCCGTCGGGTAGCAGAGTGTCGCTCTCGAATCCCTCGTCCATAGTCGTCAAAGGACTCATGAATTCGCGGATGCGGTATGCGTTGTTTACCGTAGTCGGTGAAAAAAATTCGTTTTCGCATTTAGCTGTATTCGCGACCGACCAGGGAGACGCTATTATAGCTATCGAAACCAGACAAATAATTATAGCTGTAGTTTTTCGCGTCACTTTTCCTCCTTCTATCGATGTTAATTTCTAATCTATCGGATCAAGCGGGCCGATGCCGAGTTTCTTCCGCAGTAACTCGTTCTCGCGCCGCAGTTCGTCAACTTCACCGCTTAAGTCCTCTATTCGACGGGATTTGATCCTCCTGAGGACGCGATACAGGACTCCAAGCGCAACGAGCAGAATCAGATACGCCGTCCCGATTATGAACTCCTGGGGATAGCGAAACGCAAGGCCGAGTATCAGCCCGATTATCAGTGTAACTATTATTGCCGCCCAGAGTAACATCGTTTAACGTCCTCGTAAAAAGTCAAATATAATATAACGTCTGAGAAACTATTAGCAAATGGAATTTTCAAGTTTGCTTTTTCTTCTCGAAAGCGAGGTCGAAAGCGGTGTAGATTTCGTTTGCCGGCTTTATGGATATCCCCGATGGTTTCTTACCGGGGGATTTCGTTTTCGGGAGGACTATTTCGCTGAAACCAAGCCTCGCGGCCTCTTTGATTCTAGCGTCAGTTCGATAAACCCGTCTGAGTTCGCCGGTCAGGCCGACCTCCCCCATCACAGCGAGGTTCTGCTTCACGGGCAAATCCCGCATACTGCTGACGATAGCGAGCATTATAGCTAGGTCCGCGCTTCGTTCCGTGATGTTCACTCCTCCAACGACGTTCACGAAGAGGTCGTATCGTGAAAGCTGGAATCCCGCGCGCCGTTCGAGGATTGCGGCAAGGAGTATCAACCTTCGATAATCTACGCCCTGTGCAACCCTCTGAGGCGATCCGTAAGCCGCGGGCGATGCGAGTGCCTGAATCTCGACGAATAACGGGCGCTGTCCCTCCATTCCGGCGAAGATGACCGAGCCCGGCACCGGATTCTCGTGGTGGGCGATGAACGCCGCCGAGGGATTTTCCACCTCGATGAAACCGCTCTCCCCCATCGAGAAAACGCCTATTTCGCCAGTCGCGCCGAAACGATTCTTCGTCGCGCGAAGAAGTCTAAGCTCGCTCTGACGGTCGCCCTCCATAGTCAGGACGACGTCCACGGCGTGTTCGAGGACTTTCGGCCCGGCGATATGGCCGCTCTTCGTAACGTGCCCGACGATGAAAACCGTAATTCCCTCGCGCTTGGCGAATTCGACCAGCCTCGACGTCGCCTGGCGAACCTGCCCGATATTTCCCGGCGTCCCCGTTATATCTACAGAAGACATCGCCTGGATGGAATCGACAATGAGGATCTTGCTACTTCCGATACTCTCGATCGCGGCTTCGACCGAGTTCTCCGCGAGGAGCATTATTTTGTCGGGAGTCCCGGATGACGACAGTCTCTCGGAACGCATCTTGATTTGTCCGGGGGATTCCTCCGCCGCCACATAGAGGGATTTTATATCCTTAGCTGAAAGGCGCATAGCCAGCTGGAGCAAAAGCGTCGATTTCCCAATGCCCGGCTCCCCCGACAGCAATATCACGCTTGCCGGAACAATCCCCCCACCGAGAACCCGGTCGAACTCGTTGAAATCGGAACTCAAACGGTTGCCAGAGGAGCTGTCCGCATCGATAAGCGGAGTGGGTTTCGAGTAAAACCCGGATGCAACCGAGCTCGAAGGCCGTGTATCGACGATCTGCTCGACCAGCGTATTCCACTCGCCGCAATCGTCGCAACGCCCCTGCCATTTTGGATGCTCTTTTCCGCATGACTGACAGACATAAACTGTTTTCGCTTTCTTAGCCATAGTATTTGCAAAATAAGCCGGGCGAGAAAAATAGCAACCCAAAATCTATTTTTATCGAAGATTTTCCTTGCGTCTCGGGTAGCTATTGATATATTTTTTCAGTCCGCACTGCGGGCGTATTTATAACACGGGGCGTAGCGCAGTCTGGTAGCGCGTTCGGTTCGGGTCCGAAAGGTCCCCAGTTCGAATCTGGGCGCCCCGATTTTTGAAAAGCGGGCCGCGAGGCTCGTTTTTATTGGAGGAACAATGGGGAATCGTCCCAAACAAATCGCGATTATCGGTGGGAGATCGGCTACGGAAAAGCAATTGATGTTAGCCGAAAAAATGGGACGTCTCATCGCGGAAAAGGGCTATCAACTCGTCTGCGGCGGACTTATCGGTGTGATGGAAGCCGCATGCAAGGGAGCTTTCGAAGCGGGCGGCGAGACCATAGGCGTCCTGCCGGGGATTAATCGAGAAGAGGCCAACAGATACGTGTCGATACCGATTGCCACGGGAATTGGAATTGCGCGAAACAGCATAATCGCCCACTCCGCCGATTCAGCCATCGCTATTTCCGGGAGATATGGGACGTTGAGCGAAATCGCCTATTGCCTGCAATTAGGGAAACCGGTCGTCCTCCTCGGATGTTCATGGGAGATCGAAGGCGCGGCCAAAGTCTCGACGCCGGAAGAGGCAATCATGAGGATCGAGAGCGAATTATGAGCGAAAAGAGAATACGAATCGTTATAGAAGGATACGTCCAGGGCGTCGGTTTCCGATGGTTCACCGTAAGGACGGCACGCAGGCTCGGTATAAACGGCTGGGTGCGGAACAATCCCGACGGCACGGTCGAGGCGGTTGCAGAGGGAGATGCCGATTCGATACGCGAATTCATCGGTGCATTGAGGCAGGGGCCGATGAGCGCCGTCGTCAAAGACGTCCGATGGGAGGATGATGAGCCCACGGGAGAATTCACATCCTTCGACGTCGAGTATTAAATCCCGATCACCCAAGTATTTCCATTATAATCCGTTCTGTAGCGAAACAACCCTACTTCTCGTTACACCAGCTGTGCTGTGTAACGGTTATGTTTGCGGAGCTGTGCTCCGACTACGCAACGAGAGCGGAAACACAAGCTCTTTTATCCAGATGACCCCAAAAGCTTACTTAAGGCAATCTGGCGTCGATTGGCGGGCTGAAACGAGCGAATTTTATTGTTTCAAGTATAATAACTGTTGCGTCAAATATAATACTCGTTGCGACAAACATAATAGGTATTGTGTCAGATATAATAGTCGTTGTTGCAAATATAATTGCAGTTGTTCCTAATATAACAAATGTCATTGCAAATCCAATAATTCCAAAAGGTAATCCCTATCAATAATGTAGAATGAAACATTTTGCCGGAAATCCTCTAACAACCAACGACTAACGCCGCTTACGCGACGTTTGCCTCGAAGGGGAAAGCCCACGGCACAGCGGCGAAACCCAGGCCACGTGGAGCGACCAGGGCCGATTGCGCAGTTCTTGCCTTTAACCAAACAGGGGGAATTTCAATTCAATCTATAGCAAGAACTGTGACAGCCGGGTGCGCGGTGGAATATTACTGGTATCGAAGGCTGGCGCGACTCACGCGTGCGAAAAAAGTGTAACGAAAAAACAACTCGCACGTAGCGTGAGGCGTGCCAGCCGATTTCGCGGCAACGGAGTAAGTTCGATTGGGCAGGATCATTTTTTTTTACGATTTACTCCATCGCGTCGCGGATTTTGCTCGCAGGATCGTCTCCGTTATCGGTTCCCCCTTGGATTTCGGGCAGGATGCCGTCTTCTTCCCAATCCTCGTAGAAGCTCATCAGGTCTTCGGCGCCTTCCTCGTTCGGGTCGCCGTAAGTTGTTACGAGTTTTAGATTAGAAACGTTATCCGGCCAGAAAATGATCTGGAAATCTTCTCCTCCCCAATCGCCGTTAGATTTGTAAAAGGACTCGTCTGTAATGGCCAGCATATACATATACGGCCCCTCGCCTTTATAGCGATAGAAACCCGCGTCTTCGTAGTTCCCGAATTCGAATGTCATTTCGCCGCACAGGACGCCGTCCTCGATAAATAACCTTTTCTCGACCTTCTTAAAAGCCGGGCTTTCGTCTTCGAGATTCTCGCCCTCGAGATAATCGTTTATCAGCGATATGAAGTCCTCGTCGGCCATGTTCTCTTCTTCGTTCCCACTCGAGTATATATTGCGCCAGACGATCTTCCCCGACCCGGAGCCGTCCTTGTTTATCGTCCAGTTATATTCTTTGGACTCGAAGCTAAGGCATCCGAAAATAAGGATGCCCAAGGCTCCAATCAACAACCATGCTACGGTCTTCTTCATTTTGCCCCTTTCGTGAGTTTATGAGTTTTCCATTTTCTTCAAATATGTTTCTTTCAAAACGACCATAACGATAGCGACCGTCGGGACGGCCAGTGCGATACCGATAACTCCCATCAGACTTCCCATACCTACCACGGCGAGGATAGTAACGACCGGAGGTAAATCCACCTGTCGCTTCATAATCATCGGTGTAAGGAAATAACTTTCGACTGTCTGTGTAATCGTATAGATAACGAGAACCCAAACAACTTTTATTGGATTATCTATCAGCGAAACTAATAAGGGGCCGATGACACTAAGCACAGGCCCGAGATAAGGAACGAAACATAGGATACCCGTCAGAATGCCGAAAAAAAAGCCGAATTTGATTCCCGCTATCCAATAGCCTATCATGGTCATTATAGCGATTATGACCATACTGAAGGCCTGTCCGAGCATCCATTGTTTAATGGTCGAAGTTATCCGCCAGGCGAGATCGCGGAATTGGTTTCTTCGGCTTTTGGGGAAGAGAAGTAATATACCTTCGAGGTGTTCTCTCGGTTTCACAACGATATAGATTGAGATAATGATAACGACGATAACGGTTATCAATCCTCCGATACCGGAGAAGAACAGCCCCATGCCCTTTTGCAGTATCGTATCGATACCGGCCAAACCTTTTTCGAGAAGATTCGTGGGTTCGAGGGGACTCCCCGGGCCGAAAAGGGGTTCCAATATGCTGTATTTTGCCGCTAAAGCCCTCGTGTTCTGTTCGAGGTCGCGAAGGTATTTCGGGAGACTTTCCAATAGCTGTTTGCCCTGAGATAGGAAGGTCGGCATTACCAGAGCTACTATCGCTCCAACTATACCGAGAACAACCAGTAAAGCTATTAACATCCCCAGAACGCGGGGGACTTTCAGTTTGGAATGAACGAAATCGACGAATATCGAGAAGAACATTGCCACGACAACCGATAGATAGAACAACATCAAGATATCGAATATCTTGATAGTAATATAGATCACCCCAAGCGTCGCTACGGCCATCCCAATAGATGAAGCGACGGTTTTTAGTGTTTGAGTATCTTTCGGTTCTTCGGGCATTATTCGATATTATCGGCTTTTATTCGGATTCCGCCGTTTTTTCGATATTGGCTTCGGCCTTTTTCGCCCTCGCGCGGGCTTCCTCGACGATTCTCTCGAGGAGTTTTTCCTCGGCGGCCGCCTGAGCGGAATCTATAATGTAAAACAAACAGGCTGAAGAGAATAACGTTGCCACGATGAACATATTTGCTCCTTTCGGTTCGCGTTCATATACCGGCCAATCACGAACGAAAATAGTTCGTAAAACCTAATTTCAGTATAGCGACGCGATATTTTTTACGCAAGCAATTAATCGCGTTCGGGGAAAAAAAATAGGGTCGGATGAGACATCCGACCCTATCGTCCATGCAGGGGAGTTGGACTTTATGTTATCTTCCGGGCATAGGTCTCTCGCTATGAGAACATGCCCCGAAGCGATTTAATTTTCCGCCCATACCAGGTCGATGCATCCCCATTTTCTGAGATTTGAATTCTCTCAGCTTCTCCCGCTGGTCCTGAGTAAGGATCTCCATCATATCAAGTTTGCCTTCGACTCTCGATAGCTGGAGTTGTTTTTCGAGTTCGGCGACTTTCTCCGCCTGTTCGTAGATGCCGTCACGGTCGAAATCGTCGTCGGACATGAGTTTTTCCATTTCGATTTTTTCTTTTTCAAGTTCGGCACGCATTTCGATACCGGCCAGGCGGTGTTCGTATTTCAGTTCTTCGAGTTGATCGACCTGTTCGTCGGTCAGTTCCAACTCGTCGCGAAAATTCCGTATCGGTTCCGCGTCTCCCGGTTTGCCTTGAGCAAAGATCGAACCGGTTAGCAGGGCGGCTGTGACTGCGATTATCGCGATTGTTGTTCTGGTTTTCATTTTTTCTCCTCTGATTTGGTTTTAGTTTATCTCGGCCCCGGAAATCCGTGGGCTTTTCCCGCTTCGATAATTTTCTTGACTTCCTCTGCAAATCGCTTCTCGAAAAGAGCCAACATAGCCTGTTGCCGTGTAGTCAGGACTTGAGAAACCTGGTCGTAAAACTCGAGCTGGCTCTCACACTGACGTGTTTTCAGAGTAACTATCGAGTCGATTATCCCGTTTACGGTTTTCTCGTCCAGATCCTCGGCAGAAACCTCTATTTCGAGCTCTTGCAGAAGATTACGCTGGTTTTCGCGCAGTTCTTCGAGAGTTTTTTCGTGAGCGTTATAAATGGGGAAGAAAACGGTCGATTGTTCCGGCGTAAGCTCTAACATCTCGACCAATTTCCACATTTTGATCATTTCCAATCTCTCACGAAGCTGGTTTTTGTTTCCGCCGGGGCCCCAGGGCATGCCTTCTGAGTGCATCGGCGGATGTTCCTGCGCGAAAACAGTAGCCGCGAAAATTACAATTAGCAGTGTAGTGATATATTTTTTCATTATAACACCTCCTCGCCGCCAGTATAATCCATATCGGAGATATATCGGAGGACGTTTTCCGCCTCTTCATCCGATAGCATCTCTACAGCGGCGTCTATTTCGTTATCTGAATATGTATAATAGATTTCTTCGATTTCTTGTTCATCGACTTCCACGAAACCGGCTATCACGGTTCCTTCTTCGATTTCGCCATTGGATATAGCATCGTAGAGCATATCTTCGGGCAATGTATCGTCGGAGAACTCGGTATAAGCTTGTGTTTGAGGATGTAAGTCCGGCGGAGCGATCTTTAGCGCGAAAAGGAAAAGCATCGCTACGGCGGCTACACCTATCCCCCACGCCGGCTTGAAGCCGAAGATGGTGAAAGGCTTACGCTTTTTCGATCTTGCCAGAACCCTTTGAGTAAGGACTTTAACTTCCCAATCATCCAGTTCGGGAACCGGGTCGTTGGAGAGAAAAGCTTTGATTTCGTCGTCGATATTTTTGTTGTTATTCATAATTTCACCTACTTATCCAATAATGCACGAATTTTATCCTTTGCCTGGAATATCTGCGCCTTTATAGTGCCCTCCGATTTACCGAGAATATCCGCGATTTCGGCTATTGGAAGGTCCTTTTCGTAACGCAGAATAAAAGCGGCTCTCATGTTCGGCGGAAGCGCTGTTATTGCCCTTTTGACAAGCCCCGCCCGTTCGCGATCGGAAGTTTTTTCGAAAGGCGAGTCGGTGCCGGCTTTCAGCCAGCTTTCCTCCAGGCTAACCAGGTCGATTCTGCCGTGTTTACGAAGATGGTCTTTCGCGAGATTGGAGGTTATCGTATAGAGCCAGGTCGATATCTTCGAGTCGCCGCGAAAACGCTTTATTCCGCGGATGGCTTTTATGAAGGTATCCTGAGTGATATCCAGAGCGTCGTCGCGGTTGCCAGTCATTCGATAAGCAAGCGCGAAAACGTTCTTCTGGTTATCTTCGATTAAAATTGACATGGCTTCCTGATCGCCATCCTTTGCTCGTTTTATTATTTCGGTTTCGTTTACCATCTGCTCTCACTCCTTTCGACGAAAAAAACACGAAAGGGTTTATCGATCAATCGATATATTTTTCTTTTTCTCCTATACAAGAGTTTTGCCAGCTATGAAAGGGGGAATTTTCCCGGACGAGTGAAATAAGATTAATCTATAGATAGTCCGTTTACAGAGATTTCTTCTGGTCACGTGGATTCGGTTCGAGATGTGAAATTGGATGCAAAAAATCGCGCCGGTTGGCATGGGTTATTCGCTAAAACGGCAGATATCATCGTCAAGCTCGCCATAATATTCCCAGGACAGAAAAGATTCGACTGTATCGGAACGCTCCAGCTTATCGGTGCAGGTAGTCGGCTGGATTTCCTCGGGGAGCATAAAGCGGATCCTGCAATTGTCCGGTTGCAGGATATTCCCGTCCCGGTCGAGGAAAGGGGGATAGAAAGCGAAATTACGGGCGTATTTCCAGGGGCCTGGCGGCCCGCTAACGGGGAGTTCGATACCGATCTCGTAGGTGAGCCTGAGAACAAAATCGTCTGCCGTCATTTCGATTTCCAAATCCTTGCCGGGGAGCAGTTCATATTGGTTCTCTCCGGAATTAATTATTACGAATAATGGGAGTGAATCCATCGGCCAATTTGGCGAAAGAGTTATCATATCGACATTTTCGGGTAGAAAAACGGAAGAGAGAAACGCGACCTGTAACCTATCCTCGATAACAAAACAGTCTATATGCAGATTTTGGATTTGAGGAATCGGTTCGACTATGAAAGACGGTGTGCCCGGTGGCGGAGCCGGCTTGAAAGCCACACAAAATATCGCCGCAGATAACAAAAAGAGAATTGTCATTTTTACTCGACTCAATTTTCTTCTCTAAATATAGAAACTATGCAAAATCTGCGCGTGCGTGGGCCATCGAATTCGCAGAAGAAGACCTTCTGCCATGTGCCGAGAACCAGAGACGAATTATGCACGGGAATATATCTGTCCACGCCTACCAGAGTCGATTTGATATGCGCGTCGGAATTGCCTTCCATGTGCTTATAATCGCCACGATGTGGAACAAGGTTACTCAGTTTCTCCAGGATATCCCTCTGGACGTCCGGGTCGGCTCCCTCATTAATAGTAACTGCCGCCGTAGTATGGGGGACGTAAACAAGGACCGCGCCTTCTTTTAAGTTAACCTCGTCGATTGTTTTTCGTATCTGCGAGGTTATATCCAGTGTGCAATTGCGTTCGGGCGTTTTTATGTTGAATTCCATCATATTTATATCCTTATTTCGATGTAATAATTCTCCCGGAGTTTATCCAGATGTTCCTCGATGGCATTCCGCATCTTCATCTGTCGTGCACCCTCGCGCATAAGGGCGCGGTCTTCTTCGAGTGTCCTCTGGCGGCCCTCGCGGCGGTCGATTATCTTGATTATCTGGATATAGTCGCCGACTTCATAAGGACCAAGAACATCGCCAACACCGGCTCCCGCTACTTCCGTTTTGAAATCGCCCTGAATAGCGCCGAGAGGAACCCATCCAAAGTCCTCGAGTTCAATCGTGGCCTTATCCCCGAAGTAATCCGCGAGTTCTCCGAATCGGTCGGGATTTTCTTTTGCCATTGCATATATCGAATCGGCGATATCTGCGAGGATTTCCATCCATTCATTCGTAAGAGGTGCTTTTGCCAGAATATGTGCAATAGTAACCTTTCCGCCGCCTTTTTCGATGATTTTTATCAGATGATATCCCATCGGGCTTCTAACGGGGCCACCGATTTCATTGTATCCAAGGCTAAAGGCGAGAGAATCGAGCGCGGGCGTGAGATCGCCGCGGTTGTATGTTCCCAAATTACCACCCGAAGGTGCGGTCAATTCATCCTCGGAGATTTCGGCCGAAACAGTGGCAAAATCTTCGCCCGACACTATACGTTTTTTCGCGTCTTCGAGGATTTCCAACGCCCTGTTTATTGCCGAGGAGTCGGGTTCAAGATATATAAGGATACTTTGTATATTAATTTCAGCCGTCGCCGGCGGCAGGCTGTCGCGATAGATTTCATAAAAGCTGTCAACTTCGGATTCAGTAACCGGGATTCTGCCGAAGTTCTTCTCGACATACATCTGTTTAAGGTAATAGTCCTCTATTTGCTCACGTGTTTTCCTTCGGAATTCATCCACCGTATATCCTTCACTCTCCAGAGCATTTTCAAGTGCCTGTTCTCCGCCGTAGCCCTCGGTGAGCAATTCCCATCTCGAACGAAACATATCCTCGACTCTCGCGTCATCGACGGGAAGCGATTCCTTTTCCGCGGCAATTAAAATCAATTCCTCGTCAATCAAGTCCTCGACTTTAGTGCGTAACAAATCTATAAGTTGCATCGAATCGGACGGTAATTCCCCGACCTCCATCATTAAAGCTACTTCTGCCTCGCTTGAGGTTATTATCCTATCATCTACGACCGCAAGTATCCGTTCTTCAAAATGCTCTGTTTGCGCGAATGCTACGCAAAATGTTATTATCAAAAGAGTTAAGGCTTTACTTCTCATAATTTACTTTCTCTAACGCTACTGAACTATCCAGTATATATAGCTTTTCGCTAATAAGAGAATCCATGACGGCTGTATATACCTCGTTGAATTGCCTCTCGGCGATTATATCTTCGAGGGTTTCGCGAACATCGTTAAATTCGCGTGTAGAGCCTTTGGAGGCGTAATCAATTAGTTTAATGAAGTGATAACCGAATTCGGTTTGGATCGGCCCGGAATGTTCCCCTTCTGGAAGTTCAAATGCTATACGAGCGATGTTCGGGTGCATTTCGTCTTTGGCGAAATAGCCAATATCGATATTTTGAGGGTCGTGGGAAAATTGTTGGGCAACCTCTTCAAAAGCAAGCGTATCCAACAAACTATCAACAATAAGGGCTTCAACCGAATCGGAGACCATAATATGGGCGCATCTGACCTCGTCCCTCTGGCGCACGAAATCGTCGAGATTATCTATATAATATTGATATACCGCGGTCGAATCGATTTCAATCCGACTGGATATTACCTCTCTTTCATAGGCCGAAGCGAGTATCATTCTTCTCGTTTCTTCGAGCCTATATGCGATTTCGGGTTGTTTCTGCAAACCCAAATCTTCGGCGGCAGAGGCGAGTATTTCCTCTTTCGCCCAGTCCTCGATAAAACGAAAAACCTCATCGGCCATTTCGTCCTGAAAACCTTCGGGCAGAAGATAATCCAGGTCTTTTTCCGTCAGTTTCGCTTCTCCCGCAGTAGCGATAGGCCTATCGCTTTCACGTCCGCCACAAGCGGATACCAGGATAAATGCGAAACTGGCAAACAATATCATCCAACGGTTCATTAGCTTCTATAATTTATAATTAACGACGTATTAACTCATAAAACGCCCATTGCATTTATTTATGTGCCCGGCCAATTGCCAATTCGAATTTATCGATGACATTTCGGCCGGGCGAGTTTGTTTACGTCGTGTTATTACGGAGTTGGGATATTCGCGGCTGTTTCCGATTTCGGGGTTTCCTCGTAATGAGCCGAATCGATTGTTGCCGCAACGTTATCCTCAAATATCTTAACGTTGTATTGGGTTCTGGTTTTTTCCAGGAATTCTTCCATAGTTTTTTCGCGTTTTTCGCGACCGAGTTTGCTCTTTATTCTACCTTTAACTTTTTCAAATGCCATTGAAGATTGTCCCCTGATGTCCACCACTTTAAGCACAGACCATTTTTTCGTTCTGCTGTCATTAATCGGTCCGACGATATCTCCGATCTTTGCGGCTTCTATAGCCGCGAAGAAATCGGGGAATTTTGCCTGAGTGATTTCCAGTTCCCAATTGCGAGACTTTAGATGTTTCCGCTCGGATTTTTCTTCGGCAATATCCATGAAATCCGCGCCGCCACGGATTTCCTCGGCAACGTCTTTCGCCTCGGCTTCGGTGTTAAGCTGGATTTCTCTTGCTACGATAGTCTTCGGTTCGACGAAGGAGTCCGTATTCGCTTCGTAGTATTGTTGCATTTCTTCGTCGGTTACCTCGACGTCAGCGTATATATCCTGCTGAACCTGTCTCAGCATGGCATCTTCGAGTTCCTTTTTGTAAGCCTCCTTATACTTTTCGTGTTCAACTATGTTCACACGTTCGGTTTCCGCAATAAGGAGTTTTTCCTGGCTGGCCTGTTTGACGAAATCACGAAGCTGTTCTTCGTTCGCGATGGGCGGCCTTCGATAGGGCGGTTGGGACATATATAATGAATCGAGTTGACCTACCGTGTATTCGCCTCCCTTCCACTTCGCCAGAACGAGGCCTTTTTCGTCCATGGACATTTTGCTCTGATCCTCGGGATTGACGTATCTACCTGAGACTTTGGCGATAACTTCGTCATCATAGGCGAAATCATATGTCTCATATAATCCCTCGAGGTATTCTTCCATACGTGCGGTCTGTTTCTCGCGTTCGACCATTTGCCTGAGCATATCCTTTTCTTCCTCGAAGGGTTTCCTTCCTTTGCGTTCGCGAATACCTTTTCTTTGAATAATATGCCATCCGAATCTCGTTTCCACCGGTTCGGATATTTCGTCGTCTTTAAGAGAAAGAACGGTTTCCTCGAATTCTTTGACCATTCGGCCAACGGAGAACCAACCGAGATCGCCGCCTTTAGCTCCACTACCGGGATCCTCTGAATACTCCTTGGCGAGGTCGGCGAAAGGTTCGCCTTTCTGTAACCTGTCGTAGAGTTCTTCGGCAAGCGTATGATCTTTCACGAGGATATGTGCCGCGTTGTATTCGAAACCCATCATGTCGTAACGATCCTTGAGTTCCTCGTCGGTAACCTTCGTTTTCTCTACGATTTCCTTCTCCCAAAGGCCTATCAGTTTCCTTCGCGTTTCGCCCTGTTCGAGAGCTTTGATGACCGATGAGTCCTTGTCAAGCCCTCTGTCGTAGGCATCGAGGAGCATCAGGTTTTTTTCGATCATTTTATCGAGTGTGGCTAATTTACCATCGTATGCATCCGTAACGTTCTTCCAACGCCCTTTAAGCATCTCGACATTCTCTTCGAGTTCCTCGGTCGTAATCTGGGTTTTCCCCACCCTGGCGACGACATTTTCGGGTGCCTGTCCGCAACCGATAAATACTATCGCCGTAATGATCCCAAGGAACACTATCCCGATGATGGATCTTTTCATTGTGTTTCCTCCTTGTTTTATCAAATTATTCAATTATCAGTTATCCTAATTCTTCGAGGGCTTTGCGCATGTAATCGAGTTGAGATACGACCTTTGCGCGTTGCGCCCGCGCCCCATCGACAACGTCCTCAGGAGCGTTATCGAGGAACTGCTTATTAGCCAATTTATTATCCAAGCCGGATAAAACACCTTCCAGGCGCGAAATTTCTTTTTTAAGTCGCGCCCTTTCGGCATCCAGGTCGATCAGCCCCTCGAGGGGCAGATAAACGTGGCTATTATTAACAATTGCCGTGCCAACAGCACCCTCGGGACGTTTATCGGAAGTCTCGACGGAACCTATCCTTCCAAGCGCTACGATAATTGTTCTATATTTATTGATAACATTTTCCTGGCTACTATCCGCGGGAACGATCACGGCCTGTCCCACCTGTTTGTTGCCGATTCCGGACGAAGTTTTAATATTCCTCAATTCGGCGGCGACGTCTTTCACATAATCGAATTCGACTTCGGCGCCGTCATCGATAAGACCGTGCATTACTGCAGGCCAGGACGCCACAATACAGGCTTCGGCTTTGAATCCATCTATAATCTGTTCTTTCAGCTTCTGCCAGATTTCTTCGGTTACGAAAGGAATGACGGGATGCCAGAGCCGAAGCGTCTGTTCGAGAACGTGAAAGGAAACCAATTGGGCATCTCTGTCATTGCGCGCGAATCTCGGTTTAACGGCTTCGAGATAGATATCGCAGAATTCGCTCCAGAAGAAGTGATAGAGTGTATCTACGGCTTCATCGAGGCGATAAATACGCAACGCTTTTTCCGTCTTCTCTTTTGCTTTTTGAAGCCGGGATAAAATCCACCTATCGACCAGATTGCCGGTGGGCGGATTTCGCAGTTCTTCTCGCTTGAATTCTTCATGTATATTGCTCAAAACCAATCTTGCCGCATTCCAGAGCTTGTTGCAGAAGTTGCGGCCTGTGGCGAAACTGTCCATATCGATGAATAAATCCTGGCCTGCTCCGGCCTGTGCGAGGAGAGTGTAGCGAAGGGCATCGCGCCCGTATTCGTCGATGACCTTAAGTGGGTCGATTCCGTTACCCAGGGACTTGCTCATCTTGCGCCCCTGAGAATCGCGAACCGTGCCGTGAATGTAGATGCTGTGAAATGGCGTCTCCCCCATGAAATGCTCGGAGGCCATTACCATTCGAGCAACCCAGAAGAAAATAATCTCGCTCGCCGTGCAAAGGACATCGGTCGGGAAAAAACGTTTGAGGTCATTAGCGTCAATATCCGGCCAGCCCATTGTGGCGAAGGGCCACAGCCAAGAGCTGAACCACGTATCGAGAACGTCGGTTTCCTGACGAATATTAGTCGAGCCGCATTTCGGGCACTCCGAAGGGTCATCGCGAAAGACGATAGGTTCGCCGTCGGAGCAGTCGTCGCAATACCAGACTGGAATGCGATGCCCCCACCAGAGCTGTCTGCTGAGGCACCACGGGCGAATATTTTCGAGCCAGTTGTAATAAACTCCCGTCCATCGGTCATTGTAAAATTTGGATTTGCCCCTGCGAACCACTGCCAGTGCAGGTTCGGCGAGGGGTTTCATTTTCAGGAACCACTGGTCGGAAAGATACGGCTCGACGAGGGTATTGCAACGGTAGCAGTGCCCCGCAGAGAGGTCGTGGTCTTTGATATTCACGAGAAGCCCCCGCTTTTCCCACTCGGCAATTATCGCGTCCCGAGCTTCGAAACGAGTCATGCCCTCGAAAACCCCGCCGTTAGCGTTTATCCGGCCATCGATGGTGAGGATATTGATGAAATCCAAATCGTGGCGTTTGCCTATCTCGAAATCGTTCGGGTCGTGAGCCGGAGTGATTTTGACCGCGCCGGTTCCGAAGGTCATATCCACATAGTCGTCGGCGACGATTTTGAAAGTCCTGTCGAGGAAGGGATGCTGAACATCTTTGCCGATATAATCTTTGTATCGCTTATCCTCAGGGTTTACGGCGATAGCGGTATCCCCAAGCATTGTCTCCGGGCGAGTTGTAGCGCATTCGATGAAACCGCCGTCAACAAGCGGATATTTGAAAAACCAGAGCTTGCCCTTGACCGGCTGATGCTCGGCTTCCTCGTCGGAGAGGGCGGTTTTACAGCTCGGGCACCAGTTGATGATGTATTTGCCCCGATAAATAAGCCCCTCTTCGTAGAGCCGCACAAAAGCCTCACGAACCGCGCGGGCATAACCTTCGTCGAGGGTAAAACGCTCGCGGGACCAATCGCAACTGCATCCAAGCTCTTTAAGCTGGTCGATGATCCGTCCGCCCTTGGTCTCTTTCCACTGCCAGAGGCGTTTCTCGAATTCCTCGCGGCCGATTTCCTCTTTGGTCGTGCCCTCTTTTGCGAGTTCCTGCACGACCATATGCTGAGTCGCGATGCCCGCATGGTCTGTGCCGGGAAGCCATAGAGTCGAATAACCCTTCATTCGCGCCCGGCGGATTAGAACGTCCTGAATCAGGTTGTTCAACGCGTGGCCTACATGGAGAATATCGGTAACATTCGGCGGCGGAATCACGATGGAGTAGGTTTTCTCGGCGTCCGAGGGTTTGAAAAAGCCCTCATCGTTCCACCACTTATTCCATTTGCCTTCCGCGGCCTTTGGGTCGTATGTCTTATCGAGTTCTATTGCCATATCGTTTTACTATCGAGTTCAAATCGATAAAAAATCTCTCTATATCCCGTTTTGGGATATAGATTATATAATTTAGTTGGGATTAGCTTATTTGTCAAGGTCAAAACGATTGTCGCGATACTATTCCATAAAGTATAAATTCAGAAGTAATAACTGGACAAAAGGCTAACTGACCGGTAAATTAAAAAGACCGTTATTTATGTAAGCATTGGAGTTCAATATGAGAAAATTCGCCGCTATCTTTTTATTGATCGCAATAACTGTTTTCGCAGAACCTATATATATCAGCTTTCTATGGCATATGCACCAGCCGATTTACGTCCCTTACGACGATGCGATGACTTCGATAACGCACAACGGCCCCGTCGGCGGACCGGGTTTTTCCTACAGTTTGCACGATATGTGGGCGTCGAAGGGCGGACCATACAAGACCTGGCCAATTGACGCTATCGAGCGCGGGACGGGACTTTCCCATCTCGGCGCGCAGGTGGATCTGTCCGGAAGTCATATCGAAGGGCTTAATACACTGGAAGCCGCCGGTTGGAACGGCTGTTTTTATTGTGGCTGGAAGGACAGGTGGAATTACGGACGGTCGCTGTTGACCGTGCAAGGCAATCCGCGTCTCGAACTGGTCTCGTTTCCCTACCATCATCCGATTTTGGGTTTGAGCTGGCACGAGGATATCGTTCTCCAATTCGAATGCCACGAAAAGTTGTTTCTCGATAATTTTGGCACCCCCTATTCTTCCGGGCTTTTCCCGCCGGAAGCCTGTTTCTCGACGAGGGCGATACCTGCGCTGGTCGAAGCCGGCATCGAATGGGTGATGGTCGATAATATCCATCTCGCTCGAACGCTGGAGGATTACCCATGGACGGGCGCTTCCGGAATCCATGAACCGAATCTGGCGGAGGTTCGCAACGGGACGCTGGCATCGAAACCAAATTCCGCCTGGGTGCAACTCTCCGGGCTTTGGGCGCCGGAAAAGGTTGCCGGTGGATGGGGATATCGCCCCCATTACTCCGCTCATGTCGATCCAACCACCGGCGATTCGACGATTATCAAGATCGTTCCTGCGGCATGTTATATGGGCAATGAGGACGCGCGCGGCGGTTTCGGCGCTCTCAACTATGAGGGCGTCATGAGCCAGCTCGAGTTTCTATCGACAGACCCGGATCATCCTCAATTGTGCCTGCTCCATCACGACGGCGAGAATTTCGGCGCGGGAACGGAAAGTTATTACAACGGCAATTTCCAGAGCTTCGTCGATTGGGCGACTGCGAATCCATCGCGCTTCGTGCCGACCACGATTCAGGATTATATGGAACTCTACCCCCCCGATTCCAGCGACGTCGTCCATGTCGAACCGGGCGGATGGATCGGTTCCGGATGCCTTTCGCCGGAATTTCATTACTGGCTTGGCGATCCTTCCCCCTACCCAACCGGCTATTCCCCCGACTGGAACAGCTGGGCGGTAATTACTGCGGCGCATAACTGGGTTTGGACAGCGAACGAGATTCTGCCCTACGACTCCATCCCATCCATCGTTTACGATTATGGCAACGCTACTTCCCGCGGCTTCCACGATTATCTGGCGTCCCAGACGAGTTGCTATATGTATTGGGAAGGGGGTGCGGACGAGGCGATATGGAACGCCAATCCCACCCGCGCGGCGAACCTGGCGATTGGCCATGTCAGCGGTCTGGTGTCCGGCGGAACCGACAGCTACGGCCCGACAATTTTCACCCCCCAACGTCAGCCTTACAACCCCGGCGGCACCGAATGGGGAGCTTCCCAGCCCTCCGATTTCGAGGTCTGGACCTTCGCCTATGACCTCTCCGGCATCGACCAGATTCGCGTATATTACCGCGAGGACGCCGACGGCAGTGTCGATCACGCGAACATGCTTTACTCCGGCGCATGGAATTATATCGACATGACCGGCGAGACGCGCTCCAGTATGACCTCCCCCGCACCCCTCTACAAAGCCCAGCGATACAGCGCCGAAATCCCCGGCGTTACCGACGCCATCGTGGATTACTACATCTACGCCCGCGACGCCCACGGCAACGAGACTCGCACCGACATCTGCCATGTATGGGTCGGCGAGGGGGGCGGCGGCAGTGGAAGCTCGGTAACGTGGGAACCTGAATCTCCATCCGTGGACGACACAATCACAATCACCGTGGACGCATCCGTCGGCGGATGGCTTCATTGGGGAGTCAACGGCTGGAACGTGCCGATACCCGACTATTGGCCAGGCGAAACTTACGTTTGGGGCGATAGCCTGGCCGTAGAAACGCCCCTATCGGGAAGCGGGCCATATACCGCGACCATCGGGCCTTTCAACGATCCATCCCAACCGGTTGGCACAATCGAATTCGTGATACATTTCTCCGATGAAACATGGGACAACAATTCCGGCTACGATTACCATATATCCCTGTCTGGCGGGCCTGCAACCTACACCATGGATGGCGAACTCGACGCCATCGCCGAAGGTATCGCGACCTCCGGCGGCTACGGTTTATGGGCGCATTTCAACGGCATGCAGATATATGTCGCCACGGCTTCCGCGGGAGTTGGCGAGCCGACTCTGAAAGACCACTTCATCTTCGTGGCAAATCCTCCGGGTGTGCTGGCCGATCATCCGTGGGCGAAAGACGGCGACGTCGCGCAATGGGACTGCTACCTCGGCGGCGAAAACTCAACCGGATGGAGCGGATGGTTCGATTGCGACGGCGCAGACCCGGTATCCGCCATGGACGCCGACCCCGCAGGCGTCCTTGAGGGCGCTTTCGATGTCGCGGCAAAATTCGGGTCTATACCGGACACCCTCTGGCTGGTGGCCTGCGGCTACGGCACCGACGACGGCGCGCCTCTGTCGTGGCAGGTGCCCTTCTCATGCGGCTCTTTCCCAGGCGACATCGAGGCGATTGAGTATGTCAAATTCCCTCTAACCCCGCCCCTATCCATAAATGAACTCAACCTCCCCGAAGCCATTTCCATCTCCGCCTACCCAAACCCCTTCAATTCCGCCGTAACAATCTCGGTAGAACAGACATTCCTGTCTGTTCAGAACGCCGGCCAGACAGGAATGTCCGGCCTACCAATGGAAATCGAGATATTTGATGTGAACGGGCGTCGTATTTCTGTCATTTCGAGCGAGGGCTTCCTGCCCGACGAGAAATCTCCTGCAGATAGGGGAAAGATTTCTCCCTCCGGTCGAAATGTCAGCCAAAACGAATTCGTCTGGCAACCCAGCGTTAATATCGGTTCCGGTATTTACCTTGTTCGAGCGACGGTCGAGAAGCAAAGCATTACGGCGCGTGTTGTATATTTAAAGTAGCACTGCGTCGATTCGTTCTTTAACATAGATTTAATTCATGTTATCCCGGAAACAGGTTGAAAATAATGTAGAATTAAGAATGTAGAATGAGAGGAGGGCGTATCGAAACTGAAATAACCAATCCCGTGGCTTCGGCGGGCCCTTTGACAGGCTCAGGGGCCGGAAGAAAGTCGAGCAAGTCGAAATAATCGGGGCGAATCGGCGAAGCCGTTGAGTAAGTCGGCTGCGGCACTGCCGCCAAAATGGCGATATTTATATCATTTCTATGACAAATGCGCAATAAATACTCAAAAACCGGCTTCAGTCGCGTTTTTTACCATATCCGTCCTCGCCTGTAATGCATCCGTCGGAAAACCGAGGGCTTCCGTCGCGACGGATCGAAAAATTTTAAGAATATTGCGGAAAAACGGCTGTTGACAAAACAATCGCGCACGATTAGTTTTACTGCCGATGAACGGGAAGCCGCTATTTAGTGAGACCGATCCCGGTTAAACATCGGTAACTATGCTTATGAGATCGAGCAACGACATAAATAGAACCGCCGAAGCCACGCGCGCAACCGTTTTGGGGCTTATCCTCAATCTAATTTTGGTTGTCTTGAAGGTTGCCGCCGGGGTTTTCGGGAAAAGCGCCGCCGTTATCGCCGACGGTATCCACTCGCTGTCGGACTCGGTAACCGATATCGCGGTGATAATCGGGCTTCGCCTCGCGGACAAACCCCCCGATGAAGACCATCGCTACGGCCACGGCAAAATCGAAACGCTGTGCGCGCTACTCGTGAGCCTCGTGCTTGCCGGCGTCGGCATAAAACTACTATGGAGTGGCGGGCATACGATTCTCCATGTTGTTCAGGGGGAAGCGCTGGCCACGCCCGGCTGGGTCGCGGTGGGCGCGGCTGCGGTCTCGATAATCGTAAAAGAATGGGTATATCGTTACACTTTGAAAATCGGGGTGAAAATCGACAGCAAGGCCGTTATCGCGAACGCGTGGCATCATCGCACCGATGCCTTCTCCTCGATAGGCGTCGCGGTCGGCGTATCGTGTTCGATTCTCCTCGGCGGTAAATGGCTTATACTCGACCCGATCGCATCGGTAATTGTCAGCGTTCTGATCCTCCTCACCGCAGTTTCGATATCGAGGTCGTGTCTCGCAGAGCTGCTCGAAACGTCGCTTGGCGAGGAAATCGAAAATGAAATCAGGGAAATCACGATCAAAATCGACGGCGCGCAGAATGCGCACAATATCCGCACGCGACTTATCGGCGTGAATATGGCTATCGACATGCATATCAAGGTCGATCGCAACCTTTTAATAACCGACGCTCACGATATCTGCGATCAAATTGAGGCCGCTCTTAAAACTCGATTCGGCGAGTCCACGTTCGTAACCGTGCATTGCGAACCCACCCGGCCCACCTAAGCCGCATTTTCGCCCGAAATTATCTCCACCCCCGGCGGGATGCCGATTATTATCGACCATAAGTGATAGTCTTCCGGAAAACCGCGCGAACTCCGGTTTGCGTATCGGTAACACCTGTAGGAAATGGCCTTTACAACCAGATTAACTTGGCGGATTGGCAATATCTCGCGAAAAAACCGGAAATCCGTTCGATGCATTTAACAAAAAAATTCCCCGCATTTAGCGGGGATTTGAACCACCCCTGATTACTTACCCTTTTTAGGCGGTGCCTTTTTAGTCGCCTTTTCAGGCTTCTTAGGTGCACTTTTCTTCGCCATCGCTTCTCCTTTGAAAGCGTTGAGAAAGGCTCGACGAATTCCGGATGATGCTTATTAATTGTCCGGATTGCCTCCCTCTGCAGATTGCTCTATTGAAATAAAGTAAAATATTCGGCGCCGTTTCCGATTGGTGGAATTATCCCTCGATAATCGCAGTTATAAAACCTCCTAAAACCTCAGTTACAGCGTTTCTAAAGAGCAATCCGTCACGGGAATAATAATTCTATTTCCTGTCTTGTCAAGATGTAAATTATATTTTTACTTAACCTAACTCTATGTTTAGTAAAACATTATGAAAAAAATGGGCAATGCTACAAAAATAATGGGCTCTTCATCTACATTTTTTCGCGTGGGAATTACCATCTGACCAGACTTTGAAAAAGGTCGGGGAGTCTCACTCAAAAAGCGATTATTACCTAAAAAGACCGCTTTTCACTGGACACCGTGCTTCTTTATCATTAAAATATATTTAATAAGTTTTCTATTATAAGGAGGATAGTATGAGGATAGAAAGGAAGATGTTGTTAGCGTTGTTAAAACGTTTCTTTGCGGTTGGCATCGAGACGAACCGGGGGAGCGATGAAGGGAAAATAACATTCGTGAAATAAAGGAGAATCATGAGACATTCGCTTTTTCTTTTCGCGATAACATTGGCCGCCCTTTGTTTGGGTCAAACCTACCCCCTCGAAATCCACGCGGCCATCGACGGCGAACCCGGTTACTGCGACAGCCTTCTCGCACTTGTCGGCGCGTCTCCCGGAGCGGGGATACACGATATTCCGGCGGGGGATTCGGTAACAATAAGCATCGATACGACTCTCGTCGAAGTAGCAATCGGGACTCGCGATTCCTGCTACGGCTGGACTTCCATCGCCTCGACCCCGGACAGCACCCATGGCGGCGGCCTCTCGCTATCCTTCGCGATGACCGGGAACGCCACGGTTATCTGGAACTTCAAGCGGCAGTTCACATTTGAGGTTACCTGTAGCTACGATTACGATAGCCCCGAACCGGATTACGGCATCCATTGGTTCGATAACGGCGATTCGATTACTGCGTCGATAGATATGATGGTTGGGGATACTGTTTGTCTTGGCTATATCGGAACAGGCTCCGTCGATACTGGTCCGTCCAATTCGTGGACAGGCATTCTCGACGAACCTTCTACCCTTTACTGGTATATCAATATAGCTGAACCTCCATGTAGTCTCATCGTGATATCCGAACACGGCGAATGTTCACCCTACATAGGAGTAACTTATTTTCCCGTTTGCTGTTATATCACGGCTTACGTCAGTGCCGTCGATTCTTCGGATAGCGCGCTGGGGATAATCTACACTTGCATCGGATGGCGCGGCGAAGGGTGTGTCCCCGCGACCGGCCCTACACCCTATGTCCCGCCCTACAATTTTTGCGAAATAACCTGCACGGATTATGGCATTCTCGAATGGCTATGGGATACGCTTTATACCGGCATCCCGGAGAATCCCTCCGCGAAACCGGCGGCATTCGTCATTTCCGCCTATCCTAACCCCTTCAATTCCTCGGTAACCATCGCCCTCGACGGTGTAGGGGACGGGTCTCCCGTCCCGTTAAGCGTGGAGATATATGATGTCGCGGGGCGGATGGTGGCGGTTGCTGAGCCTGTCGAAGTGCCCGTAGGGGAGGGTTTGAAACCCTCCCGTTCGTCGATTACCCAAAAAACGGGCGGGTCTAAGACCGCGCCCCTACGAAACGGCGAATTCATCTGGCGTCCCGACGAATCTCTCGGTTCCGGCGTGTTCCTCATTCGCGCGACGGTCGGAGGCGAAACGTCATCGAACAAAATCATTTATCTAAAATAAAGGAGAATCATGAGACTGAAAACAATCCTTACTCTGATATTGATTTGCGCGATAGGTAGCGCGCTCGCCGACTCCCTGCACGTATCTCTTGCAGGGCACTACGGCGCTTCAAATTCTGCCCGTCGCGTCAATATTTCCGGAACAATTGCATATATTGCAGACGATGATAATGGCCTTTGCATAATCGACATTTCCGATCCATCCTCGCCTTCAGGCTTAGTGCATTATTATACAGGAGACCCTCCTTTTTCCGTTTTTGTTAGCGGCGATTATGCCTATGTCACTTATGCCGGTTATTTTTCTTGGAAAGGCCTTCAAATATTCGATATATCTTATCCCTCCTCTCCATTTGAGGTAGGACTATACGAAATGGAGGAGCGCGCTTATGGTGTATTTGTTTCCGGCGATTACGCTTATGTTGCGGACAGCGATTCTGGTCTTCGTATAATAGACGTCTCGATCCCGTCGTTACCTTCCAAAATTGGATTTTATGTCACGGGAGATCGCGCGCATGGTGTTTATGTTTCCGGTTCCTACGCTTATGTTGCAGATAAAGAGGACGGTCTTCGCATAATAGACGTATCCGACCCCTTTTCGCCTTATGAAGTCGGATTCTACGACACTGGTGACTTAGCCCTCGATGTTTATATTTCCGGCGATTACGCTTATGTTGCTGACTACGAAGATGGTCTTAGGATAATTGATATTTCTGATCCATCCTCACCGACCGAGGTCGGATTATACAGCACGGCAGGCGGAGCAATCGGCGTTTATGTTTCAGGTTCCTATGCCTATATCGCAGATGAATTTAATGGCCTTCAAATTATCGATATTTCATCCCCTTCATTCCCTTTTAGAGCTGGATTCTACAACACGGCATATTATACAGTTGATGTTTTTGTATCTGATCGATATGCCTATGTCGTTTGCGGAGATTCCGGTCTTTACATCCTCGACGTCTCTTATTTCACCGGCATCGAAGAAAATTCGCCCTCCACGAAACCGGAGGCATTCTCCCTCTCCGCCTACCCCAATCCCTTCAATTCCTCGGTAACAATCGCCCTCGACATTCCCGTAGGGGACGGGTCTCCCGTCCCGTTAAGCGTGAAGATATATGATGTCGCGGGGCGGATGGTGGCGGTTGCTGAGCCTGTCGAAGTGCCCGTAGGGGAGGGTTTGAAACCCTCCCGTTCGTCGATTACCCAAAAAACGGGCGGGTCTAAGACCGCGCCCCTACGAAACGGCGAATTCATCTGGCGTCCCGACGAATCTCTCGGTTCCGGCGTGTTCCTCATTCGCGCGACGGTCGGAGGCGAAACGTCATCGAACAAAATCATTTATCTTAAATGAAGGAGAATCATGAGACACAGATTTGGTGAAAAAAAAAGGAAAATGAGAAGCTTGACTGCTCATTGCCATAAAGCCATGCAAGCCATCGGTTTGGCCATTCGCGACTGCGGATTGACGCGGAAACGGCTTCACGATGTAACCGGAGTCGATTTGGGCGCGATTTCCAAAGTGCTCAAAGGCAGGCATTACACGGCGCAATTCAAGACTGTCGTGGATTTGCTGTGGGCGGCGGGTTACGAGATAAAACTGGAACGAATCGACCCGTATAAGGACCCGTTTTATTCCGAACGGCGTTATCCGCCTCCGCCGTTGCCTCCACGCGAGGAGAAGAAAGGGTGACTTTTTGGGCCAAGAATAAGTTTTTTGGAGAAGAGGGCTTCTTTTTTTGGGAAACAGGACCAATTTCCCGAAAAACAGTTGGACATCGCCAAAAAACAGTTGGACATTGGCAAAATATAGTTGGACACCTCCTAAAAACAGTTGCACGCCTCCAAATATCAGTTGCACGCCTCCTAAAAACAGTTGGGCATCACCTAATTACAGTTGGACAAGAACAAAAAACAGTTGGCCAAAACCAGAAAATAGTTGGTTACAACCGACGCATATCAAGGAGAAATCATGATTAGGCGAGGAGTTATCATCGCGCAAAGCCTTATTATTATTGCATATGCCGTGAATTTGGAGGCCGATGTCGGTTTCCGCCCTGTATCGAAAGAAATCCCGGAGGAGGAATAAGATATGAGGAATATAATTGTGCAATTTATGATTCCTATCGCCCTTTTCGCCATGCATTTCTCGGCGGAGGACGTGAAAATCATCCTCGAAGGGGACGGCTACCTGCGTGTGGAGGCCGATTACACCTACATTTTGGAGGGCAACTGCGCGCGGACGATTCCGGTGCTGTATCCGGTGCCGGTGGATAGCCTGATGGGCGTTCCGGACTCAATTGTAGCGGTGTTTGAGGAGGACACGATTCTCCCGCCGCCCTTCGTAGCCGATTCAGCGGGCTTTTGGGCGACGACGATGTTCGCCCTTCCGGCAAAGGATGACTGCGAAAAGACCTGGCATATCGCTTACCGACAGGCGTTAGCCTCGACCCACGCGCGATACATCGTAACGACCCTGCAACTCTGGAACCGCGCCATCGACGTCGCGGATTTCACGATAATTTACCCTGCGGATTTCGATGGCATCTACATTTCCTACCCGCCCGACACCCGCGAAACCTATGGCGACAATATCCACGCGCGTTTCCATTTCGAAAACTGGATGCCGACGCGGGATTTTGTTATTGAATGGAGGGGGAGATGAAAAAAGTTACGATAATCATATTAATGGTTGTGATTGTTGGGGATGTATTCGCGCAGACAATCGAATGGTCGGAACCCATAGAAATCTATAACGGTGGCTTGGATTATAACTATTGGGCATATGACGCTATCATAACCGACGAGGAATTACTCGTCGCATGGTCTCAGGCCAACGGGGTTTGTGCAAGAACCTGGTCGTTCGGCGGTAGCCTAGAACCTGTGGATTCCTTCTGGATCGATTCAACAACAATAAGAGATTTCGACAGGATCGACTTGTTCAAACGGGCTAACGGTGAAATATGGATTTTGGCCAATGCGATATGGCTTCCTGGTCCGACAAGGGGCTTATTCGCTATGAGTAAAATCCATGATGAATGGAGGGACCTTTCTCCGGGGGCAGGCGCTGTATGTGTTTGTCCATATGAGACAGCAGAGGGACAATTTGGTTTCTATTCGATAAATTTGGCAAATATGTATCTTGAAGACAGCACCTGGAATGCGATAGGCGTGTCCCCCTCAATTTGGGCATTTCCACACGCATATCAAAATATAGAGGATTCATTGATAATTATATTCGAATCTTACTCTCTTTCGGAGGGTAATTATTATATTATTAATGCAGTTTTCGTTGATCTAGAGTTATGCTATACTGACACTATTTCGATCTTCAGCGATGAGATTCCCTTTTTAGGTGGTTCTTTAGATGATAAAAATCAACTTCAGCCAAAGGGGCGAAATTCATGGGTAGGCGTTACAATAAAACCAGGGACTGGAGTTTCCTTAATTGCATGGTTTGGAGATACAATCTGCGTCGTTCTCGACACGCTGGATCGGGGTGCGGCAATTTCCATTTCAAGGCCAATGGTTTCTATTGATTCCACCGGCAGACCATGGATCGCATGGAACCATCGAACGGACTTTTCTGATAGTGTCGATCATTCTTATGTCATAATTGCGCGTTTTGAAGATATGAGCTGGGAAATCGTAGATACATTCAGGATTGATACTGTTTTCTATAATCCTCGAATCTATTTTGACAGTGACACATCCGGCCCTGCCTATTTATTATGGGAAATGAGAGATGTTGAAACGGGAACATTCGGCCTTCGAGGGGCAAGAAGGACAACGGATAATATTAAGGAACATAATATAAGCAAGCCAAAGCATTTCTCCCTTTCCGCCTACCCCAATCCCTCCAATTCCTCGATAACCATTGCCCTCGACGGTGTAGGGGACGGGTCTCCCGTCCCGTTAAGCGTGGAGATATATGATGTCGAGGGGCGAAAAATCGCCCAATTGCCCGTAGGGGAGGGTTTGTTGACTGAAAGGAAATCCCACGGAAGACCCTCCCGTTCGCCGATTACCCAAAAAACGGGCGGGTCTGAGACCGCGCCCCTACGAAACGGCGTATTCATCTGGCGTCCCGCCGCTTCCCTCCCCTCCGGCGTATATTTGGTGCGGGCGGTTGTCGGCCCTTCGACCCAGACGGGCCTTCGGCAAGGCTCAGGGACCGTTGTAACGAAACGGGTGGTGTATCTGAAATGAAAAAGCGAAAGGAACGATTATGTATGAATTAGCATATATGTTCGCGATTATCATCGCTTGTCTTGTCATCCTAATTGCTTTCACTCTGACGGCTATGCTGCGCCCTTCTCCGAAAAAGAAGCCGCGATATATCGAGTCGTTCGAGGCGAGGACTTCGCCGGAGCAAGTTTTAAAGGCAATCGTCTATTTCGCGTTGAAAAGCGGGATGGACATCGAGTATTTCGACGAAAACGAGCTGAGGATTACCCTCGGCGACAGGGTGACGATTTGGAACCTCGGATTTTTCTACCCGATATATCTTTCGCTTAATGAAAACGGCAAAACTCTGGTCGAAGTCGGCGTGAAAGGCAAGGCTTCGGTAACCGGCACCGTGGCATTCCGCTATCGCGATAAGGTCGTGAACGGTATTAAGGCTGTGATGTTTATAAAACATAATATTAAAGAAGGGTAAACGTTATGAAAATCAAAACTAAGTTTAGCAACTTTTATCCTACGGGGATAATGACCGTTCTCGCTTTCGTTCCAGCGATTATAGCTGTCGTTGTTATAAGCGAGATTAATAGCAACATTGCGTTTCCGTTATTTTTCGGAATTTGGTTTGTATTCGCTCTTGTAGGCGAAATATATAATTACAGACGACAAAAGAAAAACGTTGATTCTGGCGGAATAATTCTGCCGGAACATCCCTTTGGTAAAATATCCTTAGCCTTATCCCAGCTTAGTGTTTTATCTCTGATAGGCGCCATCTGGCTTATGTTCAGATTTGTTAGAGGATTGTATTTCGACGGATGGAGTTGGTTCGCGTTAAATTTTCTGGCTTCAGGGATAATAATATTCGGAGCTTTGACGATTTTATTTGCGGGCATCTCAATCTATCGTTCGGTAAAAAAATCCGATTATAGATATTGGTTATCTGCATATTCTCTTCTCCTGGCTGGAATAGTTATTCTCTTTGCCTTTCTGTTTGTTTTCCCCATAGTAAATTCAGTCAATGATACCTTTATGGACTTTAATAGAAAAGATTGGGAAGAGTTAGAGCAAAAGGGCACCACCAATCCTCTTCCAATCGAAGGAAGGGTATTGCTTTGGAAATGAAAATGTTTATATTCAATACGACCTTAACCTAAGGAGGCGATTATGGGAAAATATGAAAGCTATGAAGCTCTACGGAAACACGAGAAAGAGAAAAGACAAAACAAGAAAGAGGAGAGAAAAAAGATGCGCGCCTATTGGATGCCCCTTGCGAGAGCCGTTCATCGGAAACTAATCAATATGATAAAGGACGGCACCGCCGGGCTGAATCAGTCAAAAATCGCGCAGTATTCGGGGATGGACCCCTCCACGGTGAGCAATTTCATGCAGGGCAGGACCAAATCCCTGCGCTTTTCGACCTTCATCGCCATCGCGGGAACATGCGGCTACAAGGTTGTTTTGGAACCTATCGACCCAAATCAGGATTTCCTCTACGAAAAACGCCGCGTGAAGCTTCCAAAGAGGAAAAAAGACCTCAAGAAAGGCCAAATATAATTTGCAAAAGCAATCATTACTTTGGTAAAACCGCATGGGTATTTTTGAGAACCGCATTGTATGTTAAGAGAACCACATTCCTTGTTGGGAAAACCGCAATGTATGTTGGTAGAACCGACGCGTATGTTATTAAAACCCCTATGTTGTTTATCAATAGCTATATTAAAACGCTGAAAAAGCGGTTGATTTCATTCCGAAAAAGCCCTCCGAGGTTATTTATCGCAAAAAAGGTTTAAGTAACTTGACCGGGGGCGCGAAAATATGCATATTTGTATGTCGATGTTTTAACCGGAGGATGCGCGGAGATGTCGAGAGGTTGTAAAATAGGGTTATCGTGAGGGATTCTCCTCAACCGAACGCGGAGAGATTATGGATAATATCGAGGAAATGGAAAAAGGTCTGGCCACTGCGGTCGGCAAGGACAAGTATGCCATAGTGTTCGAAATCGGGGCGCATTACAAAAGCAGGTCTCCGGAGGCGGCAATCGGGTATTGCAAGGAGGCGCGGGCGGCGGCGGTCGAGGAGGGCGATGAAATCGCCGAGACGGTTGCGTTGAACGCTCTGGGGCTGGTTTATTTCTATTCCGGCGATGTCGAGAGCGCAATCGAGAAAATATCCGAATCGCTCGTCATAAGCGAGAAGATCGAATATCGTAAAGGAATCGCGGATTCGTCGTTCTTTCTGGGGCATATCTACGGTTCACAGGGCGATTACAGCACGGCATTGCAGAATTACAAACGTGCGCTGGATATCTGCGAGGAAATCGGCGAGAAAGCCTGCCTGGCGCGGGCGGCGAACAATATCGGGATTATTTATAAGAGGCTGTCTCAATACGACACAGCGCTGGAGTTCTATTTTGTGGCGCTGGACGCCCGTCGGGAGATCGAGGATATGGAGGCGACCGCGAACACGCTGTCGAATATCGCGGTGATTTACGACTATTTGCGCGAGTTCGATAAGGCGCTGGAGTATCACGAGAGGTCGCTGGCGGCGCGCGAGGAAATCGGGGACGATTACAGGACGAGCGCGTCATTGTTGAATATCGGCGCGCATTATTCGACCATCAAGGAAAACGAAAAAGCGCTCGAATATTACGAGAAGGCTCTGGCGATTAAGGAGAAAATCGAGGACAGGTCGGGAATAGCTTATTTGTTTAATAATATGGGGCTTATTTACAAAGATATGGGGCGTGAAAACGAGGCGGTGGAGAGTTTCGAGGGTTCTCTGGGGATCAAGGAGAAGTTGGGCGACAGACGCGGGATCGCGGCGACTTCGATTAATCTGGGAGAGGCCTTCGTTCGGGTCGAGGATTACGAGAAGGCGGAGGAGTATCTTCGACGAGGGCTTGATTTGGCGGAGGAAATCGGGTCGAGGGCGCTCGCCAGGGACGCTAACCGTGGCTTTTGTAATCTATACACGAATACGGGAGATTTCGAGAAAGCGCTTGTGTATTTCCAGAGATATTCGGACATCAAGGACGAGATGTTCGACGAGGAGACCGGGCGGAAAATCGCCGAGATGCAGACGGTTTACGAGACCGCGCAGAAGGAGAAGGAGGCGGAGATTTACCGTCTGAAGAACGTCGAGCTGGCGGTGGCAATCGAGCAGTTGGAGGAGACGGAACGCATCCTCGAACAATACCGCGACCGGCTGGAGGAGAAGGTCGAGCAGAGGGCGCGCGAGTTGCAGGAGGCGAACGTGTCGCTCGAAAAGGAGATCAATATCCGAATCGTGGCGGAGGACGCGCTCAAGGAGAGTTACGAGCGACTTCAGGAGATAATGGATGGCATCGTGCTGACGATGGTGAAGCTGGTGGAGACGCGCGACCCATACACCGCGGGGCATCAGCAGAGGGTGTCGAAGCTGGCGACCGCTATCGCGCAAGAGCTTGGCGTGCCGGAGGACACGGTGGCCTGCATCGAGACGGCGTCGATACTCCACGACATCGGCAAGATTTACGTGCCCTCCGAGATTTTGACCAAACCGGGCAAGCTGACCGACCTGGAGTTCATGCTGATAAAGAACCACGCGCTGACGGGGTCGGAAATCCTCAAGCCGATAGGGTTCCCGTGGCCGGTGGCGGAAATCGTGCTCCAGCATCACGAGCGGATGAACGGGGACGGTTACCCCAACGGCATCGGCGGCGAGGATATCCGAATGGAGGCGCGGATAATCGCTGTCGCGGACGTCGTGGAGGCGATGGCATCGCATAGGCCGTATCGGCCGGCGCTGGGAATCGACTTCGCGCTGAGGGAGATTGCCGACGGCAGGGGGAACCGTTACGATAACGATGTCGCGGAGGCCTGTGTTCGAGTCTTCGAGAGGGATTTTGAGTTTTAGGGCGGAATAATTATGGCGACTGAGTTTACGAATCGAGTGATCGAAATTATTCGAGGGATACCTCGCGGGCACGTGATGTCTTACGGCGGAGTAGCGAGGGCGGCGGGGTCGCCTCGCGCGGCACGGCAGGTGGTGAGAATTCTGCGGTCGTGTTCGGGGAAACACGATTTGCCCTGGTATCGCGTGGTGAATTCGAAGCGCGAGATCGGATTCCGCGACGAGGCGGCGTTTAACGAGCAGAAATCGCTGTTGGAGGCCGAGGGGGTTCGTTTCGACGAGAAGGGGCGAATCGGGCTGGAGTTTTTAGTCGAATAAATTGCGATAGATGCGCGATTCCGAATGTTTTTTTGTTGCATTCTCGTCATTGAAACAATATATATTAGAATGGAAATAAAATCCGGGAGGATGATATGGCGAGAAGGTTAGTGCTTTTTCTGGTAGTGTTTGCAGGTGTCGGGCTTGCCCAGAGTTATTTGTCCGTGCACGGCGAGGATATCGAGGTGCGGGTGGACACCGTCAACGGCTATTTCGGGATCGGGACTTATCCCGACGGCCTTCGCCTGACATACGATTTCGGCGACACGATTCTTCCCAGCAGTAATTTTGTGGTGAAGATAGATGGCGTAACTTACGGGCTGGCCGGCGTGCCGGCAGATTACGCGCTGGAGGATTACCAGGTTACGGGATTTCCAGAAGAAGTCTCATTGATAAATGCAATTAAAAACAGATGGTCAATCGACAGCCTGAATATAACTATCGACCAATACTTACGATTAGAAGTAATCGACACAAACGAGTTTATTCGTGTGCGATATGCCATAACCAACATGGACTCAACCAGGCATAATATCTCCCTGGAACACAAATGGGACGTTTGCCTGAATAATTACGAGGGTAACCCCGTTGTCCCTTCTTTGTTTATACCCGGACTCGAACCAGAATGCCCCTTTTTCTCTTTAATACCTGGCGAAATGAGAATCCACCAATATGAAGAACCCGATTCAGGTTTAATTGCGAATCTTATATTCAGTGAATTCGATGCCATCCGTCCGAATATGATAGCGTTTGGTCCTCAAGCGGAGATATTGCCTTCGGTTTTCGATATTGACACTTCCTTTATCTGTGAACCATACGACAGCCTCGCTGTCTTGTTGAGATGGAACGAAATCAATATTGCTTCAGGTCTGACTCATGAATTGATAACTTACTACGGAACATGCGAAAATTGGCGAAACCTGAAATTGCCGTTAGGATGGAATATCGTGTCTAACGCGTCGATTTTAGAGTTAGATGTCGATGAACTCTACGGTTGGGATAATTCGATCAGCGATTATTATACGACAATACTTACCGAACCGGAAAAGGGCTATTGGGCGATGATTACGGATACGTTCAATGTTAATCTCTTTCCGCTTTTCCCGCCCGATTCCTTCACCGATACGATTTATACCGATTCGCTTTATCGTGGCTGGAATCTGATTGGTTCCGCCAGATACGAAATCCCCAGATCGCTACTTCATACCGACCCGCCCGGGTTAATTATGGGCGTTTTCGGCTGGGATCCTATCGGCTACGATTATTTCGTTGAATCGGATAGCCTCCTGCCCTACCGTGGCTATTGGGTGCTATCTTCCGGGGATGGGGAGATAATTGTCGGCCCGTAGACGAGGATTGCGCAAAAGTTATTTATCGAGAGAAGCCGCTCACTGAGCTTGTCGAAGTGCGCGGCGGTGCACATGATAATCCCCCTTCGACCCAGACGGGCTGTAAGCAATGCTCAAGGGGCGTGTATATCTGGCAACCCACCCCCTCACACACTTCCGGCATCTACCTCGTGCATGCTACAATCGGCGCGTGCCAGCGGCGGGTCGTGGAATGCACAGCTATCGCTTGCGGAATAGAATCGCCCAGAGCATGAACCATACCGCCACCGCGCCCAGCGAGATGAAAAACACCGGCCATGAACCTGTGGTTATAGCAAGTGGAATCGCTATAGATGTCCACAAACCGCCACCCATTATGGGTTCGTGAAGTAGCTGTTTGTAGCCGAAAATCTGTAGGACGCCGGTTTCGCCTTCAGGATCGACTACTCGGAGCAGAAGCAGTCCGGTCGCGGTAACACCCATGGATTGACCCATCTCCGCGATAGCCCTCTCGAACCAATGGTCTGGCAGTAGCCTTTTCGCCAGAAACAGCACGCAGAAGACGTTCCAGCCCACGCCGAAGGCTATAATTATCGCCAGCGGGATTATGTTATCCAGAACTACCGACAGGCGGATGGTCGATATGGCGGCGACGACGAGAAAATCTAATGCTGTGCCTGAAAGCCTTTGCGAGAGGCCGTGATCGACCGGATTCTCGACCTTCGTTTTCGACAGGAAAAGCTGGATTATCAGACCGCCTATCATACATAACGGAAAGAGCGGAAAGCCCTGCAGAAGTTTCTTTTCCGCGAGAACCGGGAAGGGGAATTCGAGCAGGAGAAGCAGTTCTTTCAGCCCGTAACCGATGAGAATCGCCATACCGACTATCGCGATATGTAGCGCCAGCGAATCGACAGACTCCGGGTTGACCGTTTGATAACCCGCAACGGGGCGTTTTGACGGATCGAACACCTCGACCATCGTGAATTCTTCGATGTCTTCAACGTTTCTGAGTCTGGACGTTATCTTCCTTCTCGCCGCCCAGTTAATGAGGACTACACCGACTACAATCGCAAAAACTATACCCGCCGTCGCCGATGTCAGCGCATAGTCCGTGCCCTGGCTCCAGTTAAATATGCTAAAGGTCGGGCCGAGACCGCCCGCTGTCCCATGACCGCCCTCGAAACCCACAGGCACAATCACACCGAGAAATTTAGGTGTCCCAAACAGCGGCGCAAGAAGCAATATCGATATGCCAAGACCAACAACATATTGCCCCCAGGCGACTATCTGGCCGTAGGCAAGCTGAACGCCCGATCGTTTCCAGATCTCCTTAACCGGAGGTATCGTAACACCGAGGAACAATGCGGCGAAAACAATATTTATCAGGAAACCGGGAAGCTTATTCCATCCGGCGGAAATACTTGCCGGCATTCTGTCGCCGAGAAGCTGAATTACGATAAGTCCCAGGACGCCGCCTATCACCGAGGACGGTAGATACAGCTTGCGGAGAATTTTGACGTTCTGCCGAAGGACGTTCCCCGCCAACAGCAGAAGACATAAACACGAAAAAGAAACAACGATACTCATAATCCAACCCGGATTAGGGTTTATGTTCCAATACCAAGATGCGTAACGCATTCGACTGAGTCAAGCGTTTTATGATCGAGTAATTTTAAAATCCATTTGACTTTTTGGCCTTTATTATAGATATTTAGAACAGTATGAAGTGTAGATGGTTAGCCATACTGTTTTTATTTATCGCAATCGCCTGTTTGGCTCAGGATATTGAGGCCGAGGCGATTATGGCGGACAGCGTCATCCTGATTCAGAGGGTGAACCTTTGCGCAGAGATCGATCTGGAGGGAATTGCCGCGGATGATTCATTTCCGGGGGCTTACGTCGATGGCGATTTCGTGATCTGGGAACGCGACTTTTCCTATTTCCTCTCCGATTCCTGCTACTGGGATTACCGTTGCGAACCCGGGCACACCTTCGACGGACTGAACGATTCAATTAATTTCCGATTTGCTATGTGGCGACACGGTTTCGCATACTGCGGCGTTTACGCAACCTACGCCGATACCTCCGAAATCCTCCTCCTTCTCTGCGACAAAGAGGTAAAGCCCATATCGACCTGGGGGCGGCCGTTAACGCTCGACGATATTTATACCGGCGCCTTTTTCTCCCGCGACTACAATCAGAATTTTCTCTCCCAGCTTCTTCATCATCAATACGAGATGATCACGGATAACGGGCATGTCATTTCCGGTGCGCTCCCGATTCTCAAGGATCGGCTTTGTTTCGACCCGCCCGACGATTCGACCGGCAGTTACCTTTACGGCTATAATCTTCTCGATTTCGCGCTTTTCAATAATCTCGACAAACCGATATGGACATTGGCGTCGAATATCCAGGTGCGGCGTAGCGACGGTGTTTACAGCGGATGCTGGTATTCGGGAACTCCCGTCCTCGACGGGCCGGTAGGTGTCAGTTATTACATCGAGAATAATACATGGTGCGCGTTATGCCCGGATTCTCTCGGCCTCTGCGTGGGCGAATCTCAGCGCGGTTTCGATTTGCATTACAGCGGTGAGACCAATTCCGCGATTCGCATGAAAGGCGGATCGAACAATATGACCGAAGGATGGGGCTATCTCGACGGCGTTTTGCGGATGCACATACTCCACTGTTGCACGAGAGATTATGCTTCCGCGAATTATTACGCCTTCGATAGTTATCCGGATTCGGTTCGACTGAAAGTCTGGTTGGACAGGGCGGCGATAAGTTCTCGAATCCGTATGGCCGTCGTCGCGGATTCAATCTGGGTCGATAATGTCTGGGAGGATCCCTCTCCCGGTCACGACGGCAATCCTCCCCCGTTGATTATGAAAGCCGAACCGGGATGGAACGGCGTTCTGCATCCCGAAATAAACATAACTCCCGCGGAGACTCTCGACATGGGGAGTATTCTCGTCGGCGAGACTGGTATCGGCAGTTTCGATATCGAAAATATTGGCGACACGACACTTGTGATAACGACATTGCAACATATCGACAGCATTAACTTCGGTTATCATTACGATGTCAGAACGTCGGCTCACACCTCTTCGGATTTGACCGTAAGCTTCCATCCGAGCGACACCGGTTATTTCGAGGATGTTATTACGCTTTACACTAATGTTCCCTGTTTTTCTATGATCTATTTGTATGTTATAGGACACGGAATTAAGATCGATCCGATGTATCCGGAAATTGTCGAACCGTTACCGGGGACGTGGACTTCCTGTTCCGATCAAAATATTATTCTCCGCGGAATTTGTTCTGATACTAATTGTTGCGGCAGTATTATGGAAGGTTCGGTTGTCCTCGATGTTGACGGCGATTTGCATTCCAGCATGGACGGCAGTATTCATATCGAGGAAGACACTTTAATATACTATACTCCAATACCTCCGGATACTTTCATTAACGGCGATACGATCGAGGTCTGTCTCGCCAACGCCGCCGACACATGCACGGTTGTTTTTGATAGTTTGCCTATGTGCTGGACGTTCATGGTGGATCTCGCGCCCCCAGATATTATTTCGTTATATCCTCCGCCCGATACTGTTATAACTAATCCCTGGCCTATAATATCAATGTGTATATTCGATTCACTCTCCGGTCTGGATACTTCGACGGTGGAGTTATTGATCGATGCTTCCCCGGTCGATGCATATACAGCATGGATCGATAGTTGTTTTTATATCGAATGGTCGTTGACTTCTATTATGAATTATGGTGATACTATCGAGTATTGTATATACGCCGAAGATAGCACGGATTATTGCGACAATAACGTCCTGGATACCTGTATCAATTTTTCGCTATGGTCCGCCGGACCGATAGCGAGATTAATTATACCCGAAAATGATATAATTACGGCATGCACCGAACAGGAAATACATATTGCGATTACCGATTCCGAGGGTGTCGATTCTATGTCGATTCTACTTGCAATAAATGACGATACACTTACATGTGCGGATGATCGTTTATCCTTCATCGACGATACTCTACTTGTTTTTTCGCCTACCTCTAATTATTGGAACGACAACGATACAATAAACGTCCACCTTTTATCAGCAAACGATATTCTCGGCGCACCGTTGACCAATCCCTTCAGCTTTGTTTTCTATACAGATTTCAACGCGCCGGTTTCCCGGTTGATCCAGCCCGTCGAAGACGAATGGATACAATATCTCGATACGCCTATTCAGTTGACTTTTGAAGATAATGTCTCCGGCATCTTTCTTGATTCATGCTACATCGATATAGAAGGCTATATATTCGATTTCGTCAATATAATAACCGATATTTCCCCCGATTCTCGAACGGGCAATATTATCGCATATCCCGGTGAATCCGGCATTATATTTAATCCCGGAGATAGTGTAACGGTAATATGTTACATGTGCGACAACCCCGATACATGCGGCCCTAACTGTTCTGAGAGCGAGTATAGAATATTATTCGAGCCGATGGCTAACTGCCAGATTTACCCCAATCCGTTTTCGCCTAACAGCGACGGTATAAACGATTTCGTCGTGTTCGATTACCCACGAATGTTCGTGGAATCTGCGCAATTGAGTATTTTCAATATACATAACAACCCCGTTTTTAAATCCACTATAGGCCCAATCGGCGAAGGTGTTTTCAATCTTCACTCCTGGAGTGGCGTCGATAACGACGGCGGGAAACTACCGCCCGGTTTATATCTTTATATTATTTCGAATGATAATCGTGTTCTCTGTAGCGGAACCGTTATAATTGCGAGATAGCGGGACGAGGCATGAACTTTTCGCGAACACATAAGGAGACAAAATGAAAAAGCGATAGAACTTTTTTCCTTAACATTACTTGTTATAGGTTTCTGCACCGCCGACTCCCTGCACGTATCTCTCGTCGGGCATATCGACACGACTGATTATGCCGAAGACGTCTTTGTCTCCGGCTCATATGCTTATTTTGCAGATTAGAATTATGGTCCTCGCGTGATAGATGTATCCGACCCGACCGACCCTAACAAGGTCAGTTTCTACGACACGGAAGACACTACCAGGGACGTTTATATCTCTGGTTCATATGCCTATGTGGCAGACGGTTCTGATGGTCTTTACAATCTCGATATCTCCTATTTCACCGGCATCGAGAAAAACCAGCTTCGCCAAAAGGGAAATGCTATACTGAGCCGCGTTTACCGTCGGGCGACATCCTACTGGGGCGTGGACGATCCGCGGCTAATCGTGCTGGGGTTCCTCACAAAAAGCGAGATATGAACGAAGAAAAAGGAAGCGGAGTAAATTTCAAAGCTCAAATTACAAATAACCGGGCGGGGACGCCCTGGCTTTTAGGTGGGGCGGGAATATTTCCGATAATAGTAGCGGCGTCCTCGCCGCGATTGGCGGTGGATGTGGCTTCGATACGAATCAAAGATTCTATTCAGCCACCGTGTGATTAGTGGTCGTTGAGTAGGCCGAGCTTGCGCGTGTAGAGAAGGGTGTATCGAACGACAATCAAGCTCGAATTTCGTTCTAACTGCTAACGACTATCGACTAACGGATAAAGGCGGCTGGCGCGACGTTTGTATTTTAGGGGAAAGCTGAAAATTAGTGTGTAGCGTAGCAAACGGCGTGACAGCCGCCGGTCGTAGCCTGGCGCGGTTCTTGCCTCCAACAAATCAGGGGAATTTCATCGAAATCATTAGCAAGAACCGTGACAGGCGATTCGTTGCTTGAAGCGAATTACGTTGAATCAATAGCCGCGGATTTTCTCCAGTAGCGCTTTTTCCCTGTTGCCGGGGAGTCTGCGGTATTTGGAGAATTGCATAGTGTATGTCGCGCGCCCCTGAGATAGGTTGCGCAGGACGGTGGAGTAGCCGAACATCTCGGCGAGAGGGACACTGGCCTCGATGACCTTGACATCCCTGCGGTCGCCGACGTGTTCTATATGCGCATTTCGGATCGCCAGATCGTTGAGGACTTCGCCCATGTAGCCTTCCGGGACGACTACTTCGACGTCCATCACGGGTTCGAGGAAAATCGGGTTAGCATCATTGAGAGATCGAGAAAAGGCCGTTGCGGCGGCCACGCGGAAAGCCATCGCGGTGGAACTGTCTTCGCTCCATTTTGCCGAGATTAATTGCGCGCCGACGTCCAGCAATGGATATCCGGCTATCGGGCCGGATTCCAGCGTGTCGCGTATGCCGGCTTCTATTGCACGGCGGAATTCCTCCGGGAAATCGCATTCGTCGAATTCGTCGCGGAACTCGAAGCCCTGGCCTCGTTCGCGGGGGTAACAACCGAGCCGAACCTGTGCGAATTGCACGCTTTCGCCCAGGCTTCTATCGACTTTGTAATCGACAACGGCCTGCTCTGTAATTGTCTCTCTATACGCCACCTGCGGGTTGCCGACGTTCGCCGCTACGCCGAATTCGCGTATCATCCTATCGACCAGGATTTCGAGGTGAAGCTCACCCATGCCGGAAATGATGGTCTGGCCGGTTTCCTTGTCCTCACGGACTTTGAACGTGGGGTCTTCCTCCTCCAATCGCGCCAGGGATTCCTCCAGTTTGGCCGAATCCGCCGCGGATTTAGGCTCTATCGCCACGAAGATGACCGGTTCGGGAAAAGTCATCTGTTCATAAACAATGGGATGTTTCGGGTCGCAGAGGGTGTCGCCAGTCTTGATTTCTCGAAGTCCCGCCACCGCGACGACATCGCCCGCGATGGCTTTGTCGAGTTGCTCGCGTTTGTCGGAGTGCATCTGGAAGATGCGCGATATGCGTTCTCTTTTGCCTGTGCGCGGATTCAGCAGGCCAAGCTTCTTATCGATTTTGCCGCTGTAAATCCGCATGAAAACGAGCCTATCGACGTATTTATCCGTCGCGATTTTGAAAGCCAACGCGCTGGTGGGCGCATCAGGCGACAGCTCGCGTTTTTCCTCTGTTTCCCCGTCCGGTTCCATTCCCACAGCGGGAGGCAGATCGGTCGGTGCGGGGAGATAATCCACGATGGCGTCCATGAGCGGTTGCACGCCGATATTATGCAACGAGCTTCCCGTAAGAACCGGCAGGATTTTCCGTTCGAGGACTCCCCCCCGAATGGCAGGTTTCAGAAGCTCGGGGGTTATCTCCTTCCCCTCTATGTAGGCCTCCAGAACAGATTCGGAGTATTCCGTAACCGCCTCGATTAGTTCGTTGCGGCGCGACTCGTATTCCTCGATCATCTCATCCGGAATATCCGTCTCCTCGAATGACGCGCCGAATTCCTCCTGATCGAACTCGATGAACCTTCCGCGAAGGATATCGATTATTCCGCGAAACTCTTCCGCCTCGCCAACCGGTATATTCAAGCAGACCGGCCTGGCTTTCAACCGTTCGACCATGGAATCGATCGCGCCCTCGAAATCCGCGCCCATGCGATCCATCTTGTTGACATAGGCGATTCGGGGGACTCTGTATTTCTCCGCCTGCCGCCAGACGGTCTCGCTCTGAGGCTCGACACCACCTACCGCGCAGAACACCGCC